>NZ_OY781982.1:0-600000 GCF_963677565.1 uncultured Draconibacterium sp.
GAATCTTCTGCATTTGTCCAGATAGGCCTGGTTTCCGGGACAATTGGAATTCTCCATTCAACAGTTGTATCGTTATCAGGAGTGTATAATTCATAACGTCCTCCCCAACTTCCCCAATTGGGATGTTCGGGAGAATTTAATCCGTTGTTAACCAAATACAGAAAGGACGGCGTATCGCCTTCAACGCCAAAAACCACATTCGGATAAATTGTTCCTAAAGCCCCGTGACCTTGCTGAACATTTTCGGCAAACCAGAAATTAGAAATTACATCGTTGTTTAATCTTGGTATAACACTCATAATACCACCCCATGAACCATCTTCATAAGGACCTGGACTGACAATATAAAATAGATCAGGGAAATTTTTACGGATCCAGGCCCCCGAATCATCCTGATCGGATATGGCATAAACGCGCAATTTGCCAATTAACCTTTCTGCTTCCTTCGCACTTTTGGTTTCTTTGATTTTCCATAAAGCCTGAGCTAAAACGGTGGAACCTCCCCACACATTGATCCACAAAGGCCTCTCATCCTGTTCTTCCAGTTTCACAATAATCCAATCGGAACCCTCGGAGTCTTTACCTTCTCCAACTCCTTCCATTCCATATTGTGGTAATCCTTTTTTTACAACGTTTAGCAAATCAGCGGCATTTGGAAATCCACTTTCATGTTTTGACAAATTTGGCTGTACTTTATTGTATTCCCTAACTATTTTCCGAATGTAATCGGGGTATATTTCATCCCGTTGCTCATTATTAGTCGTTGCAATTATTCCCTGAATATCAATCTGGTTTGAGTAAAGCAATAGTCTGATAAAAGATTGGGCATCATCCGGCTCTGTATAATCAAAATCCGTCAAAACAATCAAGCGATTTTTTTCTGTATCCTGAGCATATAATGGAACTGTACTACTAACAAACAGAAGAAGTATCAGTAAATAAACCATGTTTAAGTTCAATTTCCTTTTCATCCTGGTCTTCTATTTATTAATTAACGACTACCCGCACTCTATCCAGGTTCTGAATCCGGGCGAAAGGTGTTTCTGCGTTACCATTTCTTTCCGAGGCCACCCTAAGTACCGGGAAATGTGTTCCACTTTCTGAAAAGGTATGCTTCGATATTATTTCCACACGCGAGCCGTCGGCTGATATTTTGGCTTTAGATAAATCAACAACATCTTTGTATTCTCCTGAACCATCAAAATCCCAAGCTGCTTCAACCAGCTTACCCATTCCTTTGGGGATTTCAACAACAGCATTAAAAGTTACCGTTTCACCGGCTGAAATATCGGTACGTTTACGACCATTAATGCTTACATTTACTATCGGCTGAATTCCTTTTCTTTTTTCGGCAGTGGCTGGAACTACAACCTGACCATCAACTATTTTATAATTAGTGTTAGCTGCAGGCTCAATCCCTTTCTCCACCCAGGCACTCAGGTCGCGCAACGATTGTTGCAGTACACCAATGTAACTGACTGCGTGTGTTGCATCATCAAGCTGTGAAGCTGCATCGCCATGTAACGCATGCTCAGTATATCGCAGTCTGAAATTATCATCTGTTTTATCTCCCAAATTCTCGGTAACACGCTGACGGTACCAGTCGCATTGCCATGGATAAGCTTCTCTATCCCACAACGAACCGAGGAGAATCATTTTACCTTCAAACTTTCCGGTTGGTAAAGCTCCTGCTGCACCCATGGTAAACATTGGCCCAATTATCATTGGACGTTGTGGATAGATTGGATTTCCGTTCTCATCGCGGAACTGGTTCCAAACGGGGTATTGACTTCCGGGATCCTGGTGACGGTGATAAGTTTGAACTGCCAGGAAGTTAGAGTTGTCCAGCTGAACTTCATCCCCAGGTTTTATTTTGGATAAAATATCTAATGGAACTGTTGGAGCTAATCCCACTTTATCATCTACAATTTTTGTAATTTGAATAGAAGCCCCAGCAGCTTCACCTGTCAGAATCATTAAATCACCTCCAAGAAACTGTAATTCAGGCATAATATCCTCCAATTGAAAAGCTTCTGGTTTTTCCCCTTTGTCGCCTGTATTTTTCCAGGAATTATCCGCGCTTCCTCTATCCGCATCCGACATTGCTTCACTAATCCCAAGCTCAACAGACTCTTCATACGCGATTAATGCTTTTATTTTACTCTTCTTTTGAATACGAAAACCATCAAAGGATTGAGGATTGTCGTATCCTAAATAACCGGGTTTATTCCAAAAGTCTTCAGTAAAGTAATTTTGGTCAGCCATAACAACTCCAGGGTAAAGAACAAGGAATCCATGAATTCCCATTTCTTTATAACCATACCATGCCTTCGGTGGAAATCCCATTCTTGTTACCTCTTTGAGTGCCGCTTTTTCTTCTTCATTTAATCCTGCATACATATCTCCACTGCCACCGGGTTCAAGGGCATCAACAATTTGCGGGAACTTGTCTTTTAAAATCCGCATGGCGTGCATGCGAACGGTAAATACGTTTGGAATGGCCACCGGTGAACCCAATACGTAAGGCACACACCCGTCCCAAACACCAGATGTATTTTCAATTCCTCCAACGGTACGGTAAGCACCGCCGCTACCTCCGAATGAATAACCATACGGACGCTCACCTCCGAATAACTTTTGAGCCACAACTCTTGAAAACTGAGCCGAAGCGGCATTGGCGCGGTAAGCCCCTATGGTTGGATCATTTGCCATAGGGTTAGACATATCGGTTTTACCTCCCCCGTTTGTTTCAATAAAATACGCTCCGCTAGCTACTGAGAAACCAATTTTATCATTTTCTCCTGTTGCACCCTGAGATATATTTTCGTTATCAGGAAATGGTGTTATATATTGGAAAAATCGGCCTTCGTATTGTTCCTTTGGAGGGAAGTAGAAGGAAAAACGAGTTTCGGTACCTTCAAAACCACCGTGCACATAACGATGTTTAACAGGTACATCACGCCATTCATCAACATCAACAAAAGGCTGGCTAAACAGGGTGTCTGCTGTTTCAAACTGAAATTCGGTTTCAACAAGGTTTTTCTGATTGTCTGCACAGTTTGCAAAAAGCAATACTGCAAACAAAAAAATAGTGGTTTTGATTATTCTCATAATTTATGTTTTATTTTGGTAATACTGTTATAATCATTCGCTTAAAGGCAGTAAGGCGCGGTTTTCCACGGTCGGTTACCTGAAGAATAATGTGAATGGTTTCGGGTTTGCATACATCAGGTGCAGTAAATTGAATTTTCTCTTTATCAAAAATATCAAACTGCACTATGCCGTTGTAGGTTCCGGCTTCGTTGAATTGCTGCCACACAATATCAACCGGCAACCAGCCCGATACACTTTCTGCCAGTTCCTCATCGCTCTGTTCCTCCTCTGTATCGGTAAGAAAGGGGTAAAAGCGCACCAGTTCCGACAGTTGAATTGAATCACTATCGCTAATTTCAGTTTCGATGGTAACCGTTTCGCCCGAGCGACTCGTTTGATCGCGGCTTCCAATCATCTTAATTGTTGGATAATGGTTTGCATCCTCGTATTTTTCGGTAATACTCCACGATAACCTCGCCTGGAAATCGCGATTGGCATACTCAACCCATCGCCAATAATCGCCTTCACCGGCATCGCGGTAAAGGTTTTCGTACCCTTCTACTTTGTAAAAACGGCCTCCCCAACCTCCGTAAGTGGGATTCTCGTGACTTCGCAATCCATTTTGCAGCACGTACAAAAACGATGGCGAATCGCCCTCGCTTACATAGGGCTGCGGGTAAAGCGCACCGAGTGGCCCGTAATTATTCTGAACCTGTTGAATAAATGGGAAAGTAAAAGTTTGACTTCCATAAGCCCAGGTTTTATAAAAATAATGCGACAAAAGGATGGTTGCTTTGGGATGATACTTCTCGATGTAACTTCCCGCACCATCCTGGTACCAGATACTGTAAAGAATTACTTTCGAAACCGCTTCATCGTATTGTTCGGGATAATCGGTTTGTAATTTATATAACGCCCGCGCTAATGTATTTGAACCGCCCCAGGTTGTAAAATAAACGGGGCGCGAATCATCTTTCAGAAGGACTTCTACAATTCTTTCTGATCCGGGAGTGTCTGCCCAATTGGCAGGATCGATTTCAGGTTCCATTCCGGGTACTCGTTTGTACGAATCGTTATGCACTACGAGGTGCGTTGTATCTTCATCGCCAACATAAGCAATACTTCTTAAAAAATCAGCAGTAGGATATTCCGGGTCGTGAACTTTTAAATTGGGATACACCTGCTCGTAAGCATCCAACTGTATTTCGAGCCATTTGTCTGCACTCCTACCAAAATGCTGGTGTACAGAGTTGGTTTGAATAATGGCCTCAACATCCAGTTCGTTGGTATAAAATAAAAAACGTACCATAGAACTGCGGTCGTCTATTTCGCCATCGGTCATAACAATTACACGTGGTTTTTTGGGTTCACTTGCTTTTAATAGGTTTGGAGATAAAAAGATTGCAAATAGAAATATTATGTATTTACATCGTTTCATATTTACGTTTTATTTATTATGAATAGCCAGAAACATTATACTCCTGGCCGGTATTATAATTTCTCCCGCTTTTTTATTTTCTCCTTTAACTTCAGGCAAGGTATCGTCGGAGTTTAATTCCATTATTTTACCATTTAACCTTACCGTTTTCGACAAAATATCATCGGCGGTTAAGAGGTATTGTTGTGCCTGTATTGGTATTTCAACGGTAGTTTCCATTTCAGTTGGATTTACTACCATTACTGCTTTTCCAGCTGAAGTTCCTTTTAGGTTATGAATAAAAATATCCAATCCATCAATTGAGGATTTGGATTCAAATACTTTGGTGCCCATTAATTTATTCCAGAGTAAAGCTGCCCAGTAATTGGGTCTGGGATCGTGTGTATCCTGGTCGATCAAGGCATATTCGCTGGCACAAAGCGTATTATGCATAACCACCTGTACATTCTTTTTTGCCAGTCGTCCCAATTGCTCCAGGTAACGAAAACAATCTACATAAGTTGCTGCCCAGGGATTTCCTCCACATGATGCTTCGGCAGTTTCTGTTAACCAAATTGGTGCTTTGGGCAGGTATTTGTTGCGAGCATCTTCATAATATTTCAAACCCAGTTCAGTTCGGCTTAACCAAGCTTCGGTGAGTGCATTTTCGGGTGTGAGATCACCGCGACATCTTTTTGAAACACCGCCGTAATAATGGTAAGAAAAAATATCGAATTCAGGTTTGGGACTGGTAGCAAAAACCTCATCGGTTTCCATTGAACGATGCCCGGGCAACACACCCCCCTCGCCTGTGGAACCAGGTCCCATAAGTTTAATCTCGGGATACAGTGAATCAACAAAACATTTAAAAGCTTCAAAATCCCTTGCGTAATACGCAGCATCGTAACCTTCGGGTGCCGCCCCGTAGCTTGCATGCGAAGGCTCGTTAAACATTTCGGCTGCTGCAATTTCGCCACCTATAGATTTTGTGTAGTTGATTAAAGGTTCGATCTGAGCTGGCGTCCATTTCCCTTCGTTATCGCGGATGCCATCGCTAATGGCAAACGATGTTACCAGTTTGGCATCAACTGCCTCACAGAAATCGATCACACCTTTCCATTCTGCCCTGGTTAATACATTTTCATAGCCAGCAGGAGCAGCGGTCAGTTTGGCATCATCATCATCCTGAAAGTAAGTAGAATTGGCCCAGGTTCCGCTAACCCGAATATACATTGGGCCAAGTGCCGATGCAAGGTCGCGCAATTTTTTTTCGTAAAGATTTATTGGGGGAATTGACCTTTTTAACGCTGCAAGCCCTTCCGATTTTACACGTTCATTATCTATTAGATGATAAGGAATCCAAAAATCGCCGCCAACTACCTCACACATTTCCACATTAACTGATTGGTACCTTTCATCAACCGTTGCAATACATTTCAGGTTGTTAAGTACCAGTTTGCTTTTAGACGTTTTTAAATTTTCACTCGTAAAACCGGAAAAAGTCAGGAGTAAAAACAGAATGGTAATGGTTTGTTTCATATTATAGGATTTTGACCACGAATTACATGGATCACACTGATTTTATTGGTTTACGATTTAAAAAAGATTACCATCCATCAACTTTGCATTTGAAAAATGAGAGATGGATGGTAATTCTAACTAAACTAACTAACTAAACTATATGCGTTAAATCAATTTCTACAATACATTCCAATCGGATCTACTCCACCATCGAGGCGGGCCATAAAACCATCTCCTGCAGCCAATTCCGCAGTCCAGGTAAATACATATGCACCATTCAACGGACTTCCAATAATCATTGGCTCGGTACCAATTAACATTATGGTTCCTTCATCGGCTGAACACTCAATAACAACTGATGCGCCAATAGGTATATTTGCAGTTTGTTCAGCTGCAACAATAAACAATGTAACCGGTGTTCCTCCATAATCTACTGTTGTAATTTCGTAGGTAAGTTCGGTTTTAAATGAAATGGAATAGATAACTTCGGGATCAAAACCACCATCTATCCGTGCAAGCAAACCTTCTCCGGCAGCCATTGTTGCTGTCCAGGTAAATGAAAATTTACCGTTAACCGGACTACCTGAAATCTCAGGATCAGTTCCGATTAGCATTATTGTTCCTTCATCGCTTGTACACTGTATAGTTACTGTTGCCCCAACCGGGATATTTGCAGCTTCTTCAGCGCTTATTTCTAATAAGTTTACTGCCGTTCCACCATAATCAACGGTCATTGTTTCAAAAAGGTGGCTTTTTTGACTGTACATGGCTTTCATAGAAACCGGATCGAAACCACCAACCAAACGGGCCATAAAACCATCGCCTGCCGCCATTTCCACCGTCCAAACAAAGTTGAATTTGCCGTTTGATGGAATACCTGTTATCATCGGTTCAGTACCAATTAACATGATAGTACCGTCATCGCCTGAACACTGAATTTCGACCATTGCTCCAACTGGTATATTTGCAGTTTCTTCGGCAGCAACAATGAATAAAGTTACTGCAGTTCCACCATAATCAACGGTAGTAATCTCGTAGCCAATATCAACCACCTTTTTACCACTAATCGCATTGGGATTTCCCTCCTGGTTAATGGTTACATCAATGGTTGAGTCACCATATGTTAGTAAGGCATGACCAATTCGGTCAGCTGTTGTATCGTTTTCAAAATAATTTAAAACAAGTGTCTTGCAAGAATCCTGGTAATGATAACTCAACCAATCTTTATCTTCACTATCAATTGTTGTATAAACAATTACGTTTGAGTTTAATTCGATACTTACTTCGCCTTCTTTATAGTCGACATCGAATTGGGTTTCGCTTGGATTTATCTCAGGAATAATTAATTCTTCCATATCATCTTCGCAGGAGCTAAACATAAGCAAGCCTGAAATAAAGACTGCAAAGACTAAAAGAAATTTATATTTGTTCATAATTATAATCTTTAGTTTGAATTAAGTTTACCACCCCGGATTTTGAACCAGGTTTGTATTGTTGTTTAAATCAACCGCCGGTATCGGGAACAACTCGTGTTTGTTGGATTTAAATCCTTCACCAATGGTTGCTGTTTTGATAGTTCTCCATTGATCCTTGTCCTGAGGAGCAGTGTTATTACCATTTATATAACCATAAAATTCCGGAGTGTATTTACCACAGTCAGCCAAAACATTCGGTGCATCCCCCCAACGTACCAGGTCAATAAATCGACTGCTCTCATAAAATAACTCAGCTCTTCTTTCAGCCTTAACACCGTATTCCTCGTTGTTCATATCAAGTGACGGTGCAACAGGGAGTCCGGCTCTGCTTCGTACCATATTCAAAGCTTCCAATCCACTTAAAGCTCCTTCACTTCCCCCCATAGCAACAGCTTCGGCATAATTTAGCAGCACTTCGGCATAACGCATGTAACAAATATTGTTGTGCAGATAATCAAAACTCCAGCCTTCAGGCCCCATAACGTTCTCCATTCGTGGAGAAAGTTTAAGCCTGAAATATCCTTCACAGTCTGGTGCTCCTACTGATTTCATCCCTTTCTCTCCATCAGAATATGAAAATAGAGACTCGTCCAATACTTCATCATAACTGGCTATTGACGCACGATAACGTGCTGATTTTGTTGCCCCAGAGGTTTCATGCTCATCCATAAATACACCAAAAGCATCGGATGGATAAGCAACCTGACCAAAACCTCCTTCATTATATAGGCCATCAGGTATAAACAATGCATTCGGAGCCCAATTATAATTTACTGCATCAAACAAACCAGCCTGCGATAATTCATATCCTGAAGCATCGGTAATATCATACTCCCATAAATATTCGGGGCTAAAGTCGGATGTATAGCGGTTGAGTTCCGAAAAATCCTCAACCAAACCATATAACCCGGTTGCAATAACTTTATTATGGAGTGTTTGAGCTGCATCGGAAAATTTCTCCTGCCACAGGTAAGCTTTACCCAAATAGGCGTAAACAGCTTCTTTGCTTAAGCGACTGCCTATTGCACTCTGTCCGTCAATACCATTCTTTGATGGTAGTTTTTCTGCTACCTCCAATAGTTCACTTTCAATAAATGCCCACGATTCTTCGGCAGGTGTATTGCCTTCTTCTCCTGTCATAATATGGTCGGCTAAGGGCGGATTACCATAAAGCTGTACCAAATTCATCATCATTATTGAACGGATTGCCCTTGCTTCAGCAATAGCCCGAGTTATTACTTCCTCTGAAGCAACATTATTATAGGGGAATTGCTCAATTATCATATTACACCAATAAATTATGGTATAGTAATACGACCATGTTAAAGTATAAACGGATGTTTCAGAGGTTCCCAAATATTGAAAATATTCGGCAAACTCTCCACCCATCATTCCCAAATGGCGTCTTAAACTCAAAGCCGATACAGTTGTACCCAGATTCCCATCAGAGAAAGAGTCGCCATGAATTTTATAGTGAATTGCAGCAATAAAAGATAGTACAGTTTCGTCATCTGCATTTTGATAGGTCCGGTCTACTTCCTGCACACCTCGCAGCGGAATATCCAACGCTTCTTCGTTGCAGGAAACAAAACCTGCTAACAAGAAAATCAGTATTAGTTTTATATAATTCTTCATTATTGTAAAATTTAAGGTTCAATTAGAAAGTTACATTAACACCAAACATCACTGTTTTTGCAATTGGATAGCCTCCCAAATCAATAGCAAGTGCACTTGCAGTTAACGGACGTACCTCCGGATCATTACCGGGGTATTTCGTAAAAGTGAAGAAGTCATCCAATGACACATAAGCTCTTAATGCTGAGATTTGAATCTTATTTAACAAAGACGCGGGAACATTATATCCCAACTGTATTTGTTTAATCTTGAAATAAGAACCATCAAATACAAATGCATCGGAATTTAAAAATCGCTGATCGGTGTGGTAATAAGGTGCAGGCTGTTTGGCAATGGTGTTTTCAGGTGTCCAGCGGTTGTCGAATAAAAACTGCGGACGGTTTGAAATTTCCTGAAGAACTCTTGATGTTCCATACATTAATTCCTGTCCGTAAGCACCGGTTCCATATAATAAGAAATCGAAATTTTTGTACGACATGGAAATCGTTGCACCATAGGTAAAATCAGGGATACCATTCCCAATGTTTGTACGGTCAGCATCAGTAATTACACCATCATCAGTAATATCTTCATAGATAGGGCTACCATCTTCCTGGTTAATTCCGGCAATTTTGTAACCGCGCAAATACCACAACGGATACCCCTCCTCAAAGTAAGAAATAGCAATATCGCTATGTGCCAATGAGCTACCGGCAATTCTTACGCCTTCTCCTTTATATTCATCAACGTTATTTTTTACTGTTGCAATATTGGCCTTAACACTGTATTTAAAATCATTTTTAATCACGTCTTTCCACTCCATATCCAGTTCAAATCCCTGGTTATTAACAACCCCTACATTTTGGAATACAAAACTGGTACCTGTTGTTAAAAGCGCTGAAGACTGTATCAACAAACCATCCGTGTTTTTAGTAAAGTAATCGGCTGTCAGACTCAACCTATCACTAAAGAAACGCACATCCAAACCCAGGTTTAATTGCTTGGATTCTTCCCAACGCAAATTTGGATTTGCCAGATAAGAACTTGGACGCAAACCGGTGTACAATTGATCATTCATCCAGGTTTTATAATTTTCAACTACAAATTGACCTGCATATAGTGTTGGACTTGAATTAAGCGTGGCAGCATACATATAACCTCCCAGGTTACTAATACTACCGTTTTTACCATATGAAGCGCGTAATTTCAGTGAAGACAGAAAATCGCGGTTTATATCATTCATAAAGTTTTCATTGGTAACTGTCCATCCTGCAGATACAGAAGGAAAATAACCCCAGTTGTGGTCCAAATCCAGGTAAGCAGCATCGTATGAATCGGCCCTGAAATTAACCTGAACATTATACTTATTCGCGTAATCCCATGTTAACCTTCCAAAATACGCGATTTGAACACTTTCTGACTGTCTACCCAATATCCTGTCATTAGCAGTTGTAGTTGAATAATCAAGATAACGATAGTTTTCTGCCGTACTTTCCAATCCATCGGTAACCGATGACATGAAGCTGGTTTTGTTTTCGATATATGACATACCTCCTAAAAGTGAAATTGTGCTCTCCTGAATATCGAAACTATAATTGACAAAATTTTCCCACTGGTAATAACGGTTTGTTGTCTGGCTAACTTCTAAACGCGGGTTAATAGCATTCGATGTAGGCGCTGTCCAGTTTTCAGGTATATAACGGTTATACTCCGAATTTCCGAAACGATATCCTAAACGCGAAGTAAATACAAAATTTTTGAATGGTTTTAAATTACCAAACAGGGTTCCGTTAATTCGAAACGCATCGGTTTGAGAGTTATCTAATTGTAGTGCTGCAATTGGATTAGGATTAGAAGTATTGAAAGATGACACGCCATAGTAGTTACCGGTTTCCGAATTAATTATTGGATAATAACCTGCTGCAACAGCATCCTGAACCTGAAGAGATGCACCTGTTACTCCTTTTGCATACTCAACCGGCGTTAACGGATCCACCAAATTAACCATACTTATAGGTGTTCCCCATAACACGGCATTTTCTCCAATACTTCTCTTTTTTGATGTTTCGATTGAATTGGTTGCACCAACTTCCAGCCATTCCTTAACGTGATAATTTCCGTTAAACTGGCCGGTAATCCGACTGTACTCATCGTTATTACCGATTACAATACCATCGTGATCAAGGTAACCTAATGACACATATAAAGAACCATTATCATTACCGCCCTGAAAACTTACATTGTATTGCTGACGCAAACCACTCTCGTAAACTTCATCCTGCCAATCGGTGTCGGCCAATTTGTTGTTCACATAAGCACTTGGATCGTTGTAATAATACATATCCAATCTTTCAGCATTTGTCGGGCTTACTTCCAACATGTAGGTTATAAAATCATCGGCATTTAAAACATCCTGTTTTTTTGCCAAACTTGAAATGGAATATTGTGAATCGAAACTTATTTCACCTCTCCCCTTTTTACCAGTTTTTGTAGTAATAAGTACAACTCCGTTACCAGCCTCAGCACCATAAATAGCGGCCGATGCTGCATCCTTCAGTATTTCCATACTTTCGATATTGTCAGAATCTAAGTAGTCGATATTTGGCACTTTTAATCCATCAACAATGTAAAGCGGATCGGAAGTTCCGTTTGATGAATATCCACGAATTCGGACAGTTGAAGAAGCACCTGGCGAACCTGAGTTATTTACAATTTGAACGCCTGCAACTTTTCCCTGAATGGCTGATGCTGCATTTGTAGTTGATCGGTTTGCAAAATCTTCTGATTTTACACTTGCAATGGCTCCGGTAATATTACTTTTCTTTTGTGTACCGTAACCCACAACTACTACTTCATCCAAACCTACGTTTTCTTCTTCAAGCACAATACTTATCTGTGTTTGTCCACCAATTTCTATTTCCTGGGTAGTCATTCCAACAAATGAAAAAGATAAAACCTGAGCATCAGCCGGCACTTCAAGAGTGTAATTCCCATCAAAATCGGTAGTGATCCCAATAGTTGTTCCTTTAACAATTACAGTAACTCCGGGAAGTGGTTCTCCGTTTTTGTCGCTTACTTTTCCGGTAATAGTTTTCTTTTGTTGTTCCGATTCGGGTGTTGAATCTTTTTTTATCGAAAGCTTTACATTCTCATCTTCCAAGATTACAATCTGACGGTCGTAGATTTTGTATACGTTTTTAGTTCCATTAAAAACTTGATTCAGGATACTTTCAACCGTTTCATTTTCTACTGTAACATTAACTTTTCTGTTAACATCAACATCGTTCTCGTCGTACAGTAAAATAAATTCACTGTTCTTTTCAATCTCATCAAAAACCGTTTGAACACTGACTTCAGCAAGTTTAAGATTAAATTTGGTTTGTTGCGAATAGGTGTTATTAGCAGCCGAAACTGCCACAACCGAAAGCAACAAAATAGTTAGTAGTTTCATTTTCAAAAAAATTTTGGCCATGCTTCCTCTGGGAAAGCAAAGCACAGTTCGCTTTTTTTTCATAATTTTGAAATGTTTAGATTAAATACTTTTATTTAATTTAGTTTTGAAAACCGGAAAGCCTGCCCGCTAACCGGTTTTCGCTTTTTTGCTATCTGTTAATCATCATCTTTTCCTTTCAATAGTCACCTGATTATTTACAATGGTGTAATCCAATTTGGCAACATCTGACAAAGCTTCCATTACTACAGCCAATGAGTCTTTTAAGTCAAGTTTTCCTGTAATTATTTCTTCAGAAGGAAATTCTTCCGGCACACTAATATGGATATCATAGTACCTTTCCAATTTCGTAAAAACCTTTTCCAGACTTTGTTTTTTAAACTCAAACCAGCCCTCGGTCCAGGCCAGGTAAACATCGGCATCGGGTTCATCGCGTACAATAATTTCCTTTTCATCCTTGTCGAATGTTGCTTTCTGGTTAGGTTGTAGCACAATACTTTTTGAAACTAATCCGAATGATTTCTTTTTGGTTAATGCCACACTTCCTTCCACCAAAACCGTTTCAATAGTTTCATCATCAGGATATGCAGCAACATTAAAATGTGTACCCAATACTTTTACACCAAGCTCGTTGGCATTAACAATAAAAGGTTGGTGTTCGTTTTTTGTAACCTTAAAACAGGCTTCTCCCTGTAGGTAGACTTCGCGTGTTTCGTTTGTAAACTTTGTAGGGAAAGCCAGCCGGCTGCCTGCATTTAACCATACTTGTGTTCCATCGGCAAGCATTAATTCCGAGCGTCTTCCAAATGGAACAATTACTTCGTTCATTTGAACTTTGCTTGTATTGGATGTAGCCTTGTCAGATAAGTCGATTGTATTTTCATTATCAATAATGAGTTCTTTATCATTATTTAAAGCAATGGTTGATTTCTCCTTTTTCAGCGCAATTTGTTCGCCATCGGACAAAACCAAACGTGCATCTTCCTGATTATCGTCAATATTTGAAGAGGTAAATTGATATTCGGTATTTCTATTATTTAAATACGAATATCCCAGAATACCTATCGAGACAATTATAAGTACTGACGCAGCAGCAGCAAATGTCTTGCGAATCTTAATTGTACGTGACTTATTTTTATGTAATTTATTGAATTGGTCAATGTTTTGCCACATCTGTAACACATCCTCTTCGTCCAGAATATCATACGTATCTTTTAGAAGATGAAGAATTTCCCGGGCTCTATTCGCTCGGCCCTGTATTTCAGAATGATTATTTATGAAAGAACTCCACTCTTTGTTTTTATGCCCTTTCAATACCCAGGCAACAAATTGTTTGTCTTCAAGCAGTTCTTCCAGCGTATAATTTAAATATTTACTGTCCATTTTGTCTTTCTCTAATTAAAACACGGAATAGAAATACTACTTGGTTAACAAGTATTTCCCCGTTTATAAATAGAAAGAGTGATTGGAAAATTTTGTGGACAGAAAAATCAATTATTTTTTGAAAAAATATTTTTTTGAGAAGAAAAAGCAAACAATAACAGAACACTACCATTGTCTCCGAGTGCTTTTCGCAACGACCGTAATGCACGGAAAACCTGCTTCCTTGCAGAATCATATCTCAAGGACATAACTTCACAAATCTGTTCGTACGAAAAGTCGCAGGTATATTTGTAGTAAAGGATCTCTCGTTGCTTTGGAGACAATTCTTTTAAAGCGTCCTGCACCAGGCGTCTATTTTCTGAAAGCTGCTCTTCTTCTATCATTTCCTTTTCTATGGAATAAACGATATCTGCTTTCATCATATTTGCTTCGGTTGGACGTTCAAAAAATTTGCCTTTTTTAGCAACCAAAGCTAATTTATTTCGAAAAGAAGAAATCAGGTAAAAGCGTATATTATCAGTTGATCCAAGGCTTTTTCTCGTTCTTATTAAATCAAAAAATAAAGCTTGAATCATATCTTTGATCAACTCATCGTCGTCAAAAAATTTTTTACCATATCGAAATAAATCCTGTATATACTGATAGTAGATGTGAGAGAGTGCGTAATCGTCTCCATTCCGGAAGTCGTCCCATATTTTTTTATCGGTTTTATTACTCACAAGCTTCAGATTTGATCAGGCTCAACTATCCTTTCTTACAAAGTTCAGATAGATTAGTTGTTTGCAATGATAAGAAATTTTGTAGAGATAAAGAATGTTACTTTAGCTCAATGAGAATTATAGTTAATAATTCTCACCACTTCTGTTCTTTTACTTTGGACAATTAACTGCTTTTGTACTATATGATTATATCGTCGCTATTTCATTATTGTTTACTACTCCATTGCAATTCATACCCCGATCTCTATTCTTCACCTTTTGTATATGGTTCTCCTTTACGCTCTTCAATTTTTTATATTAAATACATTAAATGTATTATCAAAATAAAGCTGATGGCACCAAGAGAGTTTAGAAAAAATTCCTTTTCATAAAGCTTTACAATTTGAGATTCTTGTATTATAAAATGATAGCACACCACCTCTCTAGAGTAAGTTGACTGACAGCTATCTGCTAATAAATATTACTTTGAAACGATGGTAGATACAAAAAACATCTTTAATATATCTGGAAAATCCGCTTAAACTGACCACCCTTCTACGATTTAAGTTGACCACCTGCGCCGGAGTAAATTGACCACCCCCGATTTTCCCAAAACGAAAAGAACATTTTCAGTGTTATTTTGAATCAAATTTAACAAAAATAATTACTCTTCTTTTTTACGTTTTCTTCTCATTGATTCACCTCTTAGTTCTATCCTGTTGGATTGATGGATTAACCGGTCGAGTATAGCATCGGCAATGGTTTTTTCTCCGATAACAGAATACCAGCCAGCAATAGGTATTTGTGAGGTTACAATCAAAGAACCTATATTTTGCCTGTCTTCAATAATCTCAAGCAAAGCAAGCCGGTTGGGGTTATCAAGCGGTTGCAGCCCAAAATCGTCGATAATAACCAGGTGTTGGCGCTCTATTTTAGCCAGTTCTTTCAGGTAAGAACCATCGGCTTTCGCCATTTTTAGTTTCGCAAACATTTTATTGGCATTAAAATACATCACCCTGTACCCCTCGATACAAGCCTGGTAGCCCAAAGCTGTTGCCAGGTAGCTTTTCCCTACACCGGTGCTTCCTGTAATCAGTATATTTTCACATTTTTCGATATAATCGCATTCTGCCAGCCGTAGAATACTGTTCCGGTCAATGTTCCTCATTTCATCGTAAATAATGTTTTCGATTGATGCTTTGTAATGGAACCGGGCGTTTTTAATCCCCCTTTCAATCTTGCGGTTCTGTCGGTCGTCCCATTCGGCATCAACCAGCATCGATACAAACTGATCTAAAGTGTAATCGTTTGTTTTGCCTGTTTCAATAGCAGTACGAAAAGCTCCATGCATTCCATAGAGCTTTATCTGCTTCATTTTCGTTAAAGTAGTTTCATTCATATAAACCTGTTTTTAGTTGTAGTAATGTTTTCCCCTGATGTTTTGATGCTCGGGAAGTATTTGCTCATTTTGCTCTTCTTCAATTGAATCCAGACCGTTTTCGAGTATTCGCTGGATTATCCGGTAATTTGATATATCGTATTCGAGGGCACGCTTACAGGCATTGATAAGCCGCTGTTTTCCTACTTTCTTTACAAAGGAAAGTACGCCCATACAGCTTTTGTAAGCCTGTTCGGGATGTTGTTTTTGTTCCAGTATCCTGCAAATCAGTTCTTCAACACTTGGGTCGATGGAAGTTGCCCAGTCGATAAAACGTTGTGGTGTCCAGTCGGTAACAAACTGGTGGGTGCTTGCCAGGTGCTGTTTTTCAGTTGTGTAGTGATAAGGCTTCAGGTTTCTTCGGTGAGATGCAATCCGGTTGTATTTGTAATAGATCTCAACACTGCTGCTTGTAAACAACAGCTTTACTTTTTTACGGATATACTGAAACGGGACACTGTAGTAATGTTTGTCTTTGCCCAAAAGCACATGCCCGTTCATCATTACTGTTGCAAAAGATTGTTGTTTTATCTCGAAACGGGTAACGGGAAGGGATGATAGTTTTTCCTGCTCATCTTCTTTAAACGACTGGTAACGCGAGTATGGCCGCCCGGTGAGTTTCTTGTTGTTGTGCTGCTTTAACAGTTCCCAAACACGGCAGTTCATACTTTTGATGATGGTAAACTCTTCTTGTTTTATAATGGGGTAAATACGTTGATAAAGTATTTTAACAGCTCCTTCGGCCAATGATTTGTCGCGGGGTTTATAGGCTCTTGCCGGAAGTATGGTCGTTTCATAATGTTCAGCAAAATCCAGCAATGTTTCGTTTATGGTGGGCTCGTAACGACTGCTTTTGGTTACTGCCGAACGCAGGTTGTCGGGTACTATGGCGGCAGGAACTCCCCGGAAGTAGTGCTGCGCATTTTCTATTGATGCGATAAAATCTTCTTTTTTCTGACTTGGCGATACCTCGGCGTAGGTATATTGGCTGGCTCCGAGTATGGCCACAAAAAATTGTAGTTCTTGCACTTCTCCTGTTTCGGGGTCAACGATTTCCAATGTCTTGCCGGCATAGTCCACAAACATCTTGTCGCCTGCCTTGTGTGTCATGTGCATTACCGGGTTAACCTTTTTACCCCAGCGTTTGTAATACTCGCAAAATTGTGAGCTTTTATACCCGTCGGGATGTTTGGCGATGTACTGCTGCCACATTGAAAGTTTGGTTACCCCAACCTTTTTCAACTCACGCTCCATGTGAGGAAAGAACGCATACAGGTCTTTTAGTTTTGGTGACAACTCGGGTTCTTTATTGCTGATAAACAGTGTTTCCAGTTCAACATCGCTTTTCTGCTTTATAGCCTCGGGTGACAGGTTTAGCATTTGGTACAACGCAATGTATTTTTTTACCGTATTGCGCGACAACGAAAGGTAGTTGCTGATAAATAACTTGCTTTTTCCCTGGCAGTGCAGTTGGATTACTTTTCTTACTTTACTCATGTTTATTAGTTTATTTGCCATATCTCGTGCATTTATTTGTACACGAAATTAGGCCTTCAAAAACATGAAAAAGCCTCTTCGTTTCAGGTGGTCACTTTGCCCCGGAGAGGGGTGGTCACTTTAAATCGGAATGAGGTGGTCAGTTTGCTCCGGAAACGGTGGTCACATTAGCCCGGAATCAGGTGGTCAGTTTGGCCGGTTTTTCCAGGATACGGCTAAAGACGAGGGCAATACGTATATGAAACTATTGTGTGTTGCTTTTGATTTATCAATCCTATCAACCTACAATCCAGAATCTTATTATCGTTTTGTGTACCATGACGATGTACTTTCACAACAGGATAATGGTATTAAAACTCGTTTATTGTTATTAGTTGACGAACTGACAAAGCAACTGAATCTTCAATATATATTATCAGCAATAAAATCAGATTTACCTGTAGGAAATAATGATATGCCAATAAAATTTGCAGAAGAGGATATTGTTCTGAAGCTGCATGATAAAGATTCTACTGGCACACTATTTGGCTTTGAGTTTTAGTCTAGACCAAATACTCCCCAATATCAACCCCACCAACCTCATTACCAGAAACAGGATCATCACCATGCCCCAACCGACCCAAATGCAAATCAATTAACCCTGAAATACGTTTTTGATAGCTTTCGGAGGTTGCTGCCAGTTGCTCTACCCAATCGGTTTTTTCATTATCGTGAAGTAACTTTCCGGTTTGAGATGGCTTTTTCGGTTGCTCATTTTCCACCTCGGTAACTACCTCCATCATTTCTTCAAAAGTTATATCCATCGAAGTTCCATTCGCAATACCAAGCTCTTCCAATTCTTCATCGAGCTCAACTTCCTCATAATCCAGAGCGACTTCAATATCCAGCTTACCGGTGGAATTTGAAGCGGATTGACGCTCTCTTTCCGTATTCAAAACAAAGGTGCTTTTTCCGATAATTCCGCTATCATCTGATAAATAGCTTTTTTTTTCTTCATTGGCAACAGGTGCCGAAGAACGCCTCCAATCCTTAAAGAAAATACGTAGCAGAATGATTATCCCAACTATTACAACAAATTCAATCATAACTTCCGGTTTGGATTAAAAAATGCCTTCATTGTTTTCGTTATATCGTTTGACGATTTCGGCCTGAAATTCGTCAAAATGATGTGTCAGCACATTATCGATGTAATTATAAATCGAAATCTCGTCCTTGCCGATCACTCGGATGATTTGCTGGATCCATTTGTGGTATTCCTGACGGATGGGAACATTCTTTCCGAAACGCGCTTTCGTTTTGGAATCTGAAAGGAAAAGCTCATCATAAGCCTGATTTGTCTGTTTCTTTTTTGCAACAGTTGTTGGCTTTTTCTCCTTTGTCTTTCCGGCCTCCGGTTTATCATTCTGAATCGTGGAGATGATAAATTCTTCATCTATTTCGTCCGGATTATATTTCTTTCTTGCCATGCCTTTACTGTTTAATGATTTCGAAGATTTCATCAGCCAGCGCAATCAGGTTGCTTCCCTTTTGAAGGCTGTTATGTGCTGGGAAAAGTGTTGAGCGAAATACAGGTTTGTGTCCGGAAGTCAACTCCCTGCGAAATCGTTTTGAATCGGGCACAAATGTTTTCAGAATATTTAGGCCCAACTCGCCGATTACATTTTCATATACATCATAAAGTTCGTTTTTCTCTCTTCCATCAACCATATTCCAAATCAGGTACAAACCTTTGATATCGCTCTTCCCAACGCTTATCAGATTCTCATTCAGCATAGTGGCAAATTTCAGCGTACTTTCCATAACCACACGGTCGGCACTTACCGGCGAAAAGATATAATCCATTCCGCCCAGTGTTTTCACCACACCTTTGCTGTTTAAAGTTCCCGGGAGATCGAAAAATATTATATCGGGCTGAACCGTAGCACCGTCGATCAGATTTTCAGCTACATCAATAGCATCTTCAGGCATACTTTTTTCAACCTGGTAAGCCTTTCGTTTCAGCGCGGTAAATTGTTTGTAGGCCAATTGTTTGTAATAGTTATCCTTCATCACCTGTTCCATATCGCGCTGCCGCATTTCAGCAATACTGTGCTGCGGATAATCACAATCCACCACTGCAATTTCCAGGCCTTTTACATAGTGCAGATAACTCGACATTAAAACGGTAAAAGCTGTTTTCCCAACACCTCCTTTCTGTGTGCTAAATGCAATAAATAATGTTTCTTTTTCCATGACCTTTGTTTTTTTGATTAGTAAATTATTTCTATAGTTATTCAATCGAATAGGATAATGTCTGAATCATTAATCGATTAATGAGCTGTGTAAATGAGTTTGTGTTGCAATGTTTAATTAATGAAGTGTTGCAACGTTTCAACATTGAAATATTGAAACTCCTAAGTTCTTTGTTGTTGTATTATTTAACTATTCAATTCATTGCCAAAATCAGTTTTTAAATATTTCGTTTGCGACTTATTTCATTATCATTTTATTTATTTCGCCTAACATATCTCTGTTCACACCAACCATTAAATAATCCTTTATTTTCCCAATCAAATGAACAAATAAAAAGCTGTTAAAACCGTGCTTTTAAAAGGGCTGGAAGTACTTGGCCTTCTCTGGCAGTATTTGACTTATTTGGGTATAATTAGAATTCAAAACACCCATTTTACCTTTGTTTCCAACAATTTTTAAGAGTAAAAACATGATTGACACAACGGCTCTGCCCAATAACTTTTATGGTAACGCTACAAGGTGTGCACTGGCACACGGCAAGTTGTGTTTTGAGTTACTCAAAACGTTTCGGGTTACCCGAAACCACTTGCCCCGTTGGGGAAAATCATCACTCCGAAGTCGTGTGATTTTTATAAGAATTCAGGTAATGATTAATGCTTTAGAAACAATTAAATGGAAACAGAAAGAAGAAAGAACAAACACAAAGGAGGCCGGAAACCAAAAAAAGATCCGTGTATACATCGTTATGCAATAAGCTTAAATGATGTTGACAATGCACGATTTCTTGCTCTTTTCGAGGCATCGGGAATGGAAGTTAAAGCGCATTTTATTACTGCCTGCATTTTTGACAAGCCCGTTAAAGTGGTAAAAATCGATAAGGGATCTATGGATTATTATATGCGTCTAACCTCCTTTTATTCGCAATTCAGGGCTATTGGCGTGAATTACAACCAGGTTACCAAAGCAATAAAAAACAACTTTTCGGAGAAAAAGGCACTGGCTTTTCTTGCACAACTACAGAAAGCAACATTTCAATTGGTTGCGATAAACCAGAAAATACTGGAATTAACCAAAGAATTTGAAAAAAGATGGTTGCAAAAATAAGCTCAGGAAGTTCTATTTATAGTTCATTGGCGTACAATCAGGATAAGCTAAAAAAGGATGCTGCTTCTGTTTTATTGGTCAACAAAATGATTGAACCTCTCGATGGAAAGTATTCCATTGGCTTATGCACGCGTTCTTTTGAACCGTATTTGAGTGCCAATAAACGAACCGAAAATCCGGTTATTCATATTTCATTAAATCCAGATCCAAAGGATAAGCTAAACGATGAACAATTCTCTCAGATGGCTGAACAATACATGGAAAAACTGGGCTATGGAAATCAACCCTACATCGTTTACAAGCATGAAGACATTGACCGCCATCATTTGCATATTGTTTCAGTAAAAATTGACGAGACAGGAAAAATGATTAGGGACAATTTTCAACATCGACTATCCATGCGTATTTGTCGGGAACTGGAGCAGAATTTTGGATTAACACCTGCCGATGAAAAACAAAAGAAAGGAGCTTACAGCTTAAAACCAGTTGAATTCGAAAAGGGAAATCTAAAACAGCAAATTGCCAATGTAGTTCGTCCAATATCGAGGACGTGGAACTTTCAATCGTTTAATGAATACAAGGCCTTGCTTTCATTCTATAATGTTCAAGCGACTGAAGTAAGAGGAGAAAAGAACGGGAAAGCTTTTCATGGGATTGTTTATGCGGCATTGGACAATAAAGGAGAGGTATTTGGGAATCCAATCAAGTCATCAAAATTTGGCAAATCTACGGGGCATGAAGCTTTACTTGCTCAAATTGAAAAGGCAAAAGAACAGATCAGAAATAAAAAGCTAAAAGAGCGGCCTAAGGAAGTAATTTCCAAGGTATCTTATAAGAGTGAGAATAGAAATGACTTCGAGGACCAATTATTTAAACAAGGTATATCGGTGCTGTTTCGGGAGAATGATTCCGGGCGCATTTACGGAGCAACCTTTATCGATCACAAGCAACAGTTTGTGTTTAACGGTTCACGCTTGGGTAAAGAATTTTCTGCCAATGTTTTTAATGAACGTTTTGGCCTAGAAAAAAAAACGAATGAACAAACCAAGTCACCAGATCAAGGCCATTCAGAATTTCCTGACAAAAGAGCCTCAGGCATCGAGAATCTGGTTGGATTGTTCGCTATTGAGGCTCTTGGCGAGGACTACCAGGAGGAAGCTTTCATTAGAAGAATGAAACGAAAGAAAAGAAAGAAACGAAAAAACTAAGCTATGCAAAACGAAGACGATGTAAGAGCCCTTGCCAAAATAATTGAGCTAATCAGGGCAGTGAGTATCCTAATTCTAATATTTCATATTTACTGGTTTTGTTACGAGATCCTTGTTGAGTTTCATGCAACAGTTGGCATCATCGATAAAATTCTGCTGAATTTTCAGAAATATACCGGAATTTTCTCTTCGCCGTTTTGGTCGAAGTTGGCCAGTTTTGTTTTGCTGGCGATTTCCTGCTTGGGAATACGGGGTGTAAAAACAGAGAAGGTGACCTGGACCAAGATTCTGATATTTCTCATTTTCGGATTAGGTCTCTATTTCGTTAATGGTTTTATACTGAAGCTTCAAACCTCGTTAATAACAAAAAGTATTCTTTACATTTTATCGGTGTCAATGGGGTATATTCTTCTTTTGAAATCGGGATTATGGATGAGTCGCTTGTTAAAAAATAACCTGATGCATGATGTTTTTAATGACGAAAACGAATCATTCATGCAGGAAATGCAATTAATGGAGAATGAATACTCTGTAAACCTCCCCACGCGGTTTAAACATAAGGGAACGAACTACGATGGCTGGATCAATGTGGTGAATCCTTTTCGGGCAAGTATTGTCTTGGGGACTCCTGGAAGCGGAAAATCTTATGCCATTGTAAATAACTACATCCGGCAGCAAATTCAAAAGGGTTTTAGCATGTACATTTACGATTTTAAGTTTGACGACCTGAGCGTGATTGCTTACAATACGCTATTGAAAAACATACACAGATACGACGTACCTCCGAAATTTTATGTAATAAATTTTGATGACCCGGAACGCAGTCACCGTTGTAACCCCATTGCCCCTGAATTTATGACTGATATTGCCGATGCTTATGAATCGGCTTATACGATCATGCTGAACCTAAACAAAACCTGGATTCAGAAACAAGGTGACTTCTTTGTTGAATCGCCAATTATCCTTTTGGCTGCTATTATCTGGTATTTGAAGATTTATAAAAATGGAAAGTATTGCACTTTTCCCCATGCAGTGGAATTCCTGAATAAAAAGTATGCCGATATTTTTACTATTCTGACTTCTTATCCAGAATTGGAAAATTACCTTTCGCCATTCATGGATGCCTGGGAAGGTGGTGCACAGGATCAGCTGCAAGGGCAGATTGCCAGTGCCAAAATTCCACTATCACGAATGATATCTCCACAACTTTATTGGGTGATGTCTGGAAACGATTTTACTTTAGATATTAATAATCCGAAAGAACCAAAGATTCTTTGTGTTGGCAATAATCCCGACCGTCAGAACATATACTCTGCAGCACTGGGATTATATAATTCCCGCATCGTAAAACTCATCAATAAAAAGGGACAGTTAAAGAGCTCCGTAATTATAGATGAGCTACCGACCATATATTTCCGCGGATTGGATAACTTGATTGCGACAGCACGAAGCAATAAAGTTGCGGTTTGTCTGGGATTTCAGGATTTTTCGCAGCTAAACCGGGATTATGGAGACAAAGAAGCAAAAGTAGTGATGAATACCGTGGGAAATATTTTTAGCGGCCAGGTGGTTGGAGAGACTGCTAAAACCTTATCGGAACGATTTGGAAAAGTCCTTCAAAAACGCCAGTCGATGACCATTAACCGGCAGGATAAATCCACTTCCATAAATACGCAAATGGATACCTTAATTCCGGCTTCAAAAATCAGCAACCTTACACAAGGAACTTTTGTAGGTGCCGTTTCGGATAACTTTGACGAACGTATTGAGCAAAAGATTTTCCATGCAGAAATTGCAGTTGACAACGAGAAAGTGGCCAGAGAAACAAAAAATTATAAACCTATTCCGGTTATTACAAACTTTACCGATAAAGACGGGAAAAGCCAGCTTCAGCAGGAAATTAATTACAATTATTCACGCATCAAAAGTGAAACGGCGCAGATTGTAGTGTATGAATTGGAAAGAATTAAAAACGATCCGGGCTTGGGGTATTTGATAAAGAAGTAGTTTCTTTCTCACCTAATTATTAAATAGAAGAGCATCGGTTAAATCAATCTTATCGAATTTAAATTCAACGTAATTGTTAAAATTCACGTTCTTACACTTTTCATAAAAGGATTTAAACTCGGCTAACTCTTCAGTTTCTTCCAAATCATAGATAAAAGATTCAAAATTACCCCAATCATCCCATGCCATTTCCAATGATTTGACTAGTGAGAATAATTGTTTACCACCAATAAGCCTTGGATTAGTTGAAATAATATTTTTAAAAAAACTTTGCAATAATCGATTTGCAGTATCTTTAAAAATATCTTTTGCTTCTTGCGGTAAAACCCAAAATGACTGATAGGTACTACCTCCGACAGCTTGATATTCTTTATATCTGCAATAATGAAATAGATAAAAAACGTTTCTATCAAAAGTACTTGCATTTTCACAATACTTTTTAAAAAAACCTATTTTGAGTTTTATTAAGTCGGCTCTTGGAATTATAAATTTCCATTCCGTTATTCCTTCATATTCGAAGATATAGTCAAGAAAACCTGAAATATACAGATATGGACTTTCCTCATTCTTAAAAAGTTTACATACAAATTGCTGTAACTCATTTTCGGCATAAAAATTCTTTACTTTTTTATAATCCAATTTATTCAATAAGTTTTGATAATCGAAAGTTAAGCCACTTTCTCGATTTGCGGGAGTATAGTTTGAATAAAAGAAGATTGCTGCCATTATCTTTTCATAGTCTTTACTATTAGCAAAGAAATTAATGTCGTTTAACCTTCGAGATACTTCATTTTCAAATCCATCATCGAGCCAGCCTTTAATATCAGCAACAAAATCCACTTTTGTTTTATTTCGGGAGTTTGAAAATTCAATCTCTGAAAGGTCAGATTTCAACAGGTTATAATGAAAGTACCGATTAATGCTAATAGGATTTGAAATGGACAATAGTTGAGGAGTTACCGAAGAATAAATACTGTGTGATGGGAATATATTGTATACATAGGCGATAGCATTTTCTATTTGACTCTCTTGAATACCAACTTCTTTATGGTTTACATCAAGGTAATCTTTCAGAACCGTCTCATCTAGTACATTATCTTGCTCATCCCTTTTCTTTTTTAATGTTAAATAGTTGTGGTCTTTTAGATATTCTGCTTCAAGAAATCGGTCGTATTTATTGGAAATCAATTGATAGACTCCAAGATATTTTACTTTTAACAATTCTGTATTTAACAAATCCTCAAGAACAACCTCCCCCCGCAACGCTTCATAAGATGTAATGAAAGAATTTACAAATCGATTTACATCGCGTAGATTAATTAATAAGTCCAGGTTAAACGTGTTTCCATCAAATATTGAATTAGGGTCTTTAGCTCTTTTTAAAACCTTTTTTAATTCCTCCTTATCTGAATCTACCAAATGAGGATTTAATAACTCTTCTAATTTATTGACAATAACATCTCGGTCGAAAGCAGGAAGTGCAAGCTCAAATTGAAATATCTTTTCAAGGTAGAATTCAGGATGATAATCATTTGTTCTTTTAAGAGCTGAAATTAAATAGTTTCTGTCATAGGCTACCACAAATACAGTGTTGGAAAAATTTGCAGTATTCCGGATCAACTTTAAAACCTCTGATACTTCGTTTTCAAATAATCTATCCAGGTCATCAATAAAAATAATTATCTGTAAACCTGAAGCTTTAATTGACTCATTAATATTTTCATAGCGCTCTCTTAAATCTTTTGAATCTTGGAATACGCTGAATGCCTTATTTAAGGTTTCCAGCCCTTTATTTGGATAGATAGAATTAATAGTTCTCCCATATTCAATAAGATCGTGAGATAGATTCTTATCATACTGTTTTAGCCTAGAACTTAAAATGTCAAAAAACGAAGCAACTATTGCTTTTTCATCATTATTTAACCATGGATTGAAGTGTAAAACCACCTGATTTTTTTCTTTCAGGTTGTTTTTAATCAAATTAAGAAAAGAAGTCTTTCCCCATCCCCATTCGGAATTAACACCAATTGCAAATGAAGAACTTTTATTTGCTGTATTTTTTATTTTTTCTGCAATTATTATTGCGACTGAATTTCTATTAAGCTTATCTGATTCCTCATTCTCGATAGGATTGTCAAAACAAAAGCCCTTATTAGGAATGGTTTGATATTCCCGCTTTTTATGAAATATGGCCACCAAAATGTTACTACAAAAAAAGAGTAGAACCACATCAATATATTTTAGAAAGCCAATAGTTTTAAATGAGGTAAACTCCCAGTAAGAAAGACTAATTCGATAATACAAAAAAACAAGCAATAAGGCTAAGTTCAACAGGATAGTTTGTTTTGACAAAAAATAATTAATGGAAACTCTATTTACTGTGCTTATTATTATAATTACAGCAAAACTTAAAAACATAAGGTCATTAGAAGTTCCAGTTTCAAGTTTACTAATTATTGTTTCAACGAGGTGTTTATTGATAACCTCTTCAAAAAAAGTATGAAACAAAATATAGATTGCAAAAGACATAAGAATAATGCTGGCTTTATTCGAGTTTTGAAATAGTTTAGATACGGACTTCGGCAGTTTCATTTGTAGGATAAGTTATAATTTTGGAAACCCGAATATAACCAATAAAACCTACATTCTTTAATCTGAATAATCGCCAAGAAATTATTCAATAAAAAAGCATCTCTTTTCTCAAGATGCTTAATACTATAAGAACCAATAGTTTTCATTAATAAATTGAATATCATTTTTTTGTTCCTCCAATTTGTCGATATCCAATCGGATTTCGTTCAACCTTTTCAGGCTTTTTCATAAGTTCTGTTAAAGCTTGGTAAATTTCTGAAAATTGAGCATTCGTACTTATTTCCAACTGTTCAATTCTTTTTAACAGCTCATCATAACCAAGTGCCATTTCTCGCATCAATACGAAAGCTCGCATAATTGAAATATTAATTTCGATAGCTATTGGCGAACGCAGCACACTCGATAACATTGCTACTCCCTGTTCGGTAAATGCCATTGGCAAAGCCGGACTATACTTCACAGATTTTGGGAGCTTATCACAAATTGTGATAAGCTCCGTCCATTCATCCTTTTTGAGCTGAAACATAAAGTCATTCGGAAATCTTGATAGGTTCCTTCTGACCGCTTGTTTTAATGTTCTAGTCTCAACATCATATAGACTAGCAAGGTCAAAGTCAAGCATTACCCGGCAACCTCTGATATCGTATATCTTTTGTTGTATTAATTGTAGTTCCATTATTCATTCATTTAGATTGCCATCCTGTTTCCCATTTCTGCCAATTTATGAGAAAGCAATGTCATGTCATTACCGATCTTTTCATCCGTTATCCGGGCATATATTTGTGTGGTTTTAATATTTGTGTGACCCAACATTTTGCTAACTGTTTCAATTGGGACTCCTTTAGCTAGAGTAATCGTAGTAGCAAAAGTATGTCTGGCGACGTGAAAAGTTAAATTCTTTTTAATACCGCATAAATCTGCAATCTCCTTTAAATATGCATTCATCTTCTGATTAGAAAGTGTTGGCAACACTTTCCTTTTTTCCAATTTCCCTTTATATTTATCCAGAATCATTTTAAGAACATCAAGCAAAAGAATACGTGATTCAATATTGGTTTTCTGTCGCTTCTTCATAATCCATAATTTCTGATCGAAAGAAGTCGTTATATGGCGTTCTCTTAATTTATAAACATCTACAAAAGCGAGTCCTGTAAAACAGGCAAAAACAAAAACATCCCTAACTTGCTCCAGACGTTTTATCGAGAATTTCTTTTCCATAATCCTTTCAAGCTCCTCTTTCAATAAGAACCCGCGGTCCACTTTTTCTAATCGGATTTTATAATTTGCAAATGGATCTGTATATACCCAACCATTGTTTTTAGCCATTATCATAATATGCTTAAACATCTGCATCATCTTTGCAGCAGAATTTACACCTAACGAACATTCTGCACGCAAAAAATTATCATAGCCAACAATGAAATTGTAATTAATATCGACGAGAGGAATATCTTCTAATTTATATTGAAGATCAATATATGCTTTTAAGCGCGTGTAAGTTCTCCAATACTTTTGAACCGTATCCTTGCTTTTACTTATACCAATAAGTTTCTCTATTTGCTTATTGTGTTCCTCAAAAACCGCGAGGAGTCGTTGATTGTCTCCGGTAAGTCCTAAAAAGGCATTTTTAATTTTTTCGACTGTTACGACTGACTCCTTTTTCTCCAGTTCACGATAATGTGTGTTAATCGATGTCCTGATTCCATCTAGGGTATCATTAATTAGTCTAGCCTGGTGAGACTTCCCTGATAGCCGGTTAGCGGCTGTATCCCACAAATCAAGGGGAACTAGTAATTTCGTACTAAACTGCGTTCTTTGACCATTTAATGAAATGCGAACCATAATTCCAACATCCCCGTCTTTGGTAACGTAATTTTTACGGGCATAAAACAAAATCTTAAATGTACTCTTCATAATGCTTAATTTTAAGATGAAAACTATACTAATTAAGCTAGTTGCGCGAAGTCAAAATGCGACATATCAGAGACTTATAGCGGAAATGGTTACAGAAAACACTTCGCAAAAATGTGTAACCTTTTGGTAACCTTTCTTTGTCGTTTTTTGGAATTTATTTGTCCTTTTGATGGCATTACATGAAATAAAAAAGGAGCGTAACCCTCTGTGTTACACTCCTTTTCATCATTTGTCTATCTTTTGTCTGATTGACTAAGCGGTGACGACGAGACTCGAACTCGCGACCTCCGGCGTGACAGGCCGGCATTCTAACCAACTGAACTACGCCACCAATAAATTGATGTTCTAAACTTTTTTATAAAAAAATAAGCGGTGACGACGAGACTCGAACTCGCGACCTCCGGCGTGACAGGCCGGCATTCTAACCAACTGAACTACGCCACCGTTTTTTTAGAACTTTTTACCTTTTTTCAGGGCTTGGTACCCTTTGCAAAGGTGATGCAAATATATACTTTCTTTTTTTACCTGCAATACAAAAAAATATTTTTTTGATTTTTTACACATACACCTGACAGTCAGGCAAATACACACAACCGAAGCTCTATACTTTTACTAAATGATTCATAATTAGTTCCTTTTCGCCACTCCATCGGTAAGCTAAAAGTGATTTTGTACCCGTAACACACGAATCAACACAGCAAACGTTAGGTTTTATAATGTGCGGACCGGCTCCACGACAGTAGTGTCCGAAAAAGACAATCGGGGCATTTTCAGGATATGGAAATGTTACAGGTAATATTTCTTCAGGAATGGTATATAATGGCATGGAGAACTTACTCTCGAAAGATGCATTCTTAAAAGTAAATCCTTTTAGATCGTCCCACCATCTAATCCTAATCGATCGCGGAGATACTCCCTTATTGTTCATCACTCTTAGATCGGAAGGCATTTTAAGATTGACGCCTTTGGTAAGCAACCATAAACATTTTGCAACGCTTGATCCCGATTTCTTTGTTAACTTCCTGAAAACTTTTTTCTTTATTTTCCCATTTTCGTATAAGGTATCCGCGGTTTGAACTGCCTCATCCGACCAACATGCATGAACTACCCGAATTTCGCCAAAATCAAGATATAATGGTAAAGTACGCAACCATTTTAACTGTTCGCGCCATTCTAACGAACCGGATGAGTATTCATTTATGGTTTTGAAAAGTGACAAAAAGTACTTGCTCGGTTTTGAAATAATTGACTTGCCCTGTTTGTCTTTGATGTGATAAATAATCGCGTTTAACTCGTGGTTACCTAAAATGGCATACGCATGGCCATTTTCAACCATGTTTCTTATAATCCGAATTGTTTTTCTTATCTCTGGTCCTCGATTTATAAAATCGCCAACAAAAACAGCCTTACGTTTAGGATGCGAGTAACTTCCATTTGTTTTACTGTAGCCCATTTCAAGCAGAAGCTTTTTTAAAAGGGAAGCATAACCATGAACATCTCCAATAATGTCGTACATAGTAGTGATTAAGTAGTGCTAAAATAAAAAAAAGTGCATGCAACACATAACAATCCGGTTGCTGATTTATTTATAGCATAAAAAAGCCATCCGTCAGCTGACGGATGGCTCCCCGGGATAATCCCGAATTGATATTTAAATCCCGAACAAGTCGGATTTTAATTTTCTCTATAGTTTAACGCTTTCGGCACGTTTAGTTACTTTACTACCAATTGTTGCATAGAAGAACAGGTAAGCCAATCCTATGAACGGTACCCAGTACGAAGGCTGGAATCCGATACCGTCGGCAACAGCATTTTGTACTAATGGAAGCAATCCTCCACCTACTACAAGTGTCATAAAAATACCTGAAGCAGCAGCAACATATTTACCCAAACCTTCAACGGCAAGGTTAAATATACCACCCCACATAATTGATGTACATAATCCCAGCAAAACGAGGAACATGGCATTGATAGGAACTTGTGCAAATACAAATGCCAATGAACTACCCTGAGCCTGGAATACAGGCATACTTACTACTGTAGATGGCGACAAGATAATTGCTAAAAGAACTAATATCATACCTACAAATGAAGCAACTGTTAACATCGTTTTACTTGAAACCTTGCTTCCAATTGATGCTCCTACCAAACGGCCAACAAGCATAAGTAACCAGTATGTTCCGGCTACTGAACCAGCTGTACCGGCATCAATTCCGATAGAAGCACTTGGATCTGTCAACCAGAAAATAAGTGTTCCAGGTACTCCAACTTCAACACCTACATAAACAAAAATACCGATAGCTCCAAAAATGAAATGACGGAATTGCATAGCACCCGACATTAAGCTTTTCATTGGTTCCGAAGCTGCACTAACATGTGGCTCAGGAATATTAACTGCTAAAAGAACAAAGAAAGCCAAAGCAAAAATACCCAATGCGATGTACATCACAGGGAAAATGTCAGTAATTCGTGCACTAGCTACCTGAGAACCGATTAGAATACCTACAAAGGCAGGAGTAAAAGTAGCCATTACCGAGTTGAATGAACCTCCAACCTGAATTAACTGGTTTCCTTTGTTTCCTTCGCCACCAAGTGTATTCAACATTGGATTTACAACAGTGTTTAATAAAGTCATTGAAAAACCTGCAACAAATGCACCAATCAGGTAAACAGTAAATGCTGATGATTCACTTGCATGTCCTGACAAATATTGGATTCCAACACCTATAAATCCAACTGCAATAGCAATTAATGCAGTCTTTTTGTAACCAACTCTTTGAAGAAGTAGTCCTCCCGGAATTCCCATAACGGCATAGGCAATAAAGTTTGCGGCATTACCCAGCATTCCCTGGAAATTACTTGCACCGAACTGCGACTTAAGCACAACACCCATTGGAGCTGCCAGGTTGGTAACGAATGCAATCATACCAAACAGCAGAATCATCATGATAATAGGTACTGTGTAATTTTGTTTTTTAGCTTCCATAATAATTTTATTGATTTAAGTAATTAATAATTAATTCTTTTTGAAATGAGTCTTTGGTAAATCCCGTAATCTTTTAGCAGCACCTTCTGCCGTAATATCACGCTGTGGAGTTCCAAGCATTTCGTAACCAACCATAAATTTTTTAACCGTTGCTGAACGTAATAATGGCGGGTAAAAATGCATATGTAAATGCCATTCCGGATGGTCTTCTCCATCGGTTGGCGCCTGGTGCAAACCTGCAGAATAAGCAAACGATGTTTCAAACAGATTATCGTACATAACGGTTAGTTTTTTGTAGATATCTGCCAAGTCGGTTCGCTCATCGTCAGTTAATTCCATAATATTCTGTACAGGCCGCTTGCTAACTATCATCGCCTCGAACGGCCAAACTGCCCAAAAGGGAATGAGAGCCACAAACGAATCATTTTCGTCGAGCAAACGTTCTTTCTTTTCCAATTCGGCATTTACATAGTCGAGCAACATGGTGCGGCCATGTTTGTCGAAATATGCTTTCTGTGTTTTGCACTCTTTTGCCGGTTCGGTAGGAATTCCTTTTGATGACCAAATCTGTCCGTGAGGGTGCGGATTTGAACATCCCATAATTGCGCCTTTGTTCTCAAATATCTGAACGTAATTGATAGTTGGATTTTCACCCAGTTCGGTATATTGCTCGCACCACAAATCAACTACTTTACGAATATCGGCAACTTCCATTTCCGGAATCGTAAGACTGTGATCTTCGCTAAAGCAAATTACCTTACAAATACCACTTTCGCTCTGTGCCTGAAACAGCTCGCCGTCATTAATACCTCCATCTGGAGTATCGGTTAGCAATGCACTAAAATCGTTGGTAAAAACAAAGGTTCCCTTGTAATCAGGGTTAACTTTTCCTCCGGCTCTTTCGTTACCTGCGCAGAGGTAACAATTCGGATCATATTTTGGTCGTTCTTCAACAACCGGTTTTTCAACCTGTCCCTGCCATGGTCTTTTCGCCCGGTGAGGCGACACAAGAATCCAATCGCCATTTAACGGGTTATATCTTTTATGAGGATGGTCTTCTATATTAAAGCTCATCTGAATAATTATGTCAGTTATAATTTAGGTCGAAAAACTAACTTATCCCGACTCTGGAATCGGGATAAGTCAAATATTCGGCCTCAAAGTTAAAATATCAATTGAAATAGTGAACAATTAAGAAGTTTTTTTTCGCACTATCTTTTGTCACTACTGGTATTACTGCGTAGTCTATAAGTCAAGTTTTACCGAACCTTTAGAGCGGATAAACAATTTATGACAAGTACCTTCTCCATAAACATGTTCTAAAACTTCAACATATTTATCCAATTTATCTTGCGGAACAAAAGCCTGGATTGTACCTCCGAAACCGCCACCGTGAACACGCCATGCGCCGCTTCCTTTCAACACCATTTCGCTTAATGCAAGACCAAGTGAAACTACCTGTTCGTCTTTGTGTACAATATCATAAATGTTCTGGTTGTACATATATGAACTGTATCCCGATTCAACAACCATATCAAGGAAAGCTTTAAAGTCGTTGTTTTCCAGCGCCTCAACCTGTTTTACAACACGTGCATTGTCGCCCTGGAAGTGATAGGCACGAAGCAATGCTCGATCGCCGGTTTTCTTTCTTATCTCAGGAATTTTTTCAACAATCTGTTCCAAAGTAACTTCGCGAAGTACCTCTGCACCCAATTCGGCTGCAACCGATTTCATTTCGGTAGGAAGCGATGCATACTCTGCCTGAGAAGCAGGATCGTCATGACCACCACCAACATCAGTTATTACCAAAGAAAATCCTGTTGAAACGAAATCAAAATCCACTTCTTTTACAATCGGATTGGCCGGATCTTTAAAGTCAATTGTAATTAAACCACCAACCGAACAAGCTGTTTGATCCATCAATCCACATGGTTTTCCGAAATAGTTGTTTTCGCTCCACTGACCGATGATTGCATTTTCAACGGCGTCCATTTTCCCATCGTTGAAAAGCTCGCTAAAAATTGCACCAATCAATACTTCGAACGATGCAGAAGAACTTAAGCCCGAACCTTTTGGCACACGACCTTCGATACATGCATCGAAACCACCGATTTCGTATCCGTTCTCTTTCATTTTCGCAGCAATACCTTTCACCAGCGAAGTTGAGGTATAAAACTCGGCCTCATCAGGTTGAAAATTACTGAGTTCAACCTGAAATTCAGGATAACCGGCAGATTTAATACGAACTGTATTTGTTCCGTTTTTGGCTGCAACTGCAATATTATCGAGGTTTACTGCACCTGCTAACACGCGGCCATAGTTGTGGTCGGTGTGGTTTCCGCCAATTTCTGTACGTCCGGGAGAACTGAACAACGAAACATCATCGGCTCCAAATGTTTTTTCAAATTCTCCCATCAGCTCAGCATAACGATCTGCCTGAACTTTTAATTCGGCAACATCACTGCCATATAACTCTTTGAATAACGGATTATCTCCTCCGTTAATTTTTTCATTTAATGTGCTAATCTTAGTCATAATCTGTTATTGATTTATATACTTTAATTTCTATTTTCAAACTGGTAGGTACTGGTGGGTACAAATATAGTTTTTAAAGCCAGCTACAGACTCTTTAAAAAGATGTTGCACAACAGATTTAACATTTATAAACTATTCCTAACAATCATCTGCGCTTTGTTCCGAATCTGCGATTTGTCGCGTGTTACAACCATATCTGCAAGTGTTTTTCCCATTTCGGTAAAATCAGTTGAAATGGTTGTAATACCACCCGAAACCACTTCTTTTAACATGGTGTCGTTAAATGAAACTATACCAAATTTTTTGCCCAGCTTAAACTTGCAGTATTTGGCAATTTTTACCATTTCAACCAGGTCGCGGTCAGAAATCAGGAAATAAGCTTCCCATAACGATGGTTTTACTCCATTTAACGATTTTACAATCTCGTACCTAAAATCATTTTCTTCGCAAAAACGCTTAAATCCTTTCGAGCGTTCTGCCGGCTCTTTTCCTCCCGGATTTACAAAAACCAGTTTGCGGTATTTCTGAATCATCTCCTTTCCTTCAACCAAAGCATCGTAAAAATCCTGTTCAAAATCCTGGTAAACAACCGGATATTGCTCTAAATCTGGTTTTAACCTATCGATTATATATACTTTATCCTGCGGTAATTTTGATAATAAATGACTGGTATTGTCAAAAGTTGCAGGCATAATCAGATACGATGTATAGTTACCAATACTTTCAGTTATCAGATTTTTAAAAACCTTATAATTGAAATGATGAAAATAAACCTCAACAGTTGCCTTTCCCTTGAGTGAATTTATCAACGAGTTATACAAGTCCTCTTTAAAAGCATTTAGTTCATCAAACAACACAAAAACACGCTCTTCCAATTGAATTTCAGTGCTGGCAATGTAATAGCCTTTGCCGGGTTGGCTTTTCAAAATTCCTTTTGATTTTAATTCGTTAAAAGCGAACATAACCGTATCCCTGCTTAGATTAAATTCGGCACATACCTGGTTAATGGATGGAACTTTATCGCCTTTCTTTAACGATTTGCGTTCTATTGCAGAATATACAGATTCGATGATCTGACGATATTTAGGAACAGCTGATTTAGGATTGAGTGATATTACTTTTTTTCTGGCCATTTGGTTTAGTTTCCTCAAATGTAATAAATTTTATCATAAAAGAATGTTTTAAAACACTACCAGTACCAACCAGTTAAATTTTTGTTTTTTGCATTTTTGCGATCCTGATTCAGGAATCGGAGGAATTTAGCAGAAACAGATTAACAATGATTATTAGCAAGTAGCTGAGTATAAATGTTACAAAACTATAAAACTGCTATTTTTTTAACCGTTAAAAATACAAATACTCGCTCCTTATAATAACTTTGAATACCAAATAGTAAATATTAGATACAAGTGAAAATAACTGCAAAACCATTTGGAAAACTAAAGGATGGCCGCGAAGCGCATCTTTTTACCCTCACAAACGATGAAATTAGTGTTGCAATAACGAATTACGGTGCCATTATTACGGCAATTGACATGCCCAACAAAAATGGAACGATTGAAAATATTGTATGCGGATTTGAAAAACTGGAAACTTACTTTAGCGATGATTACCTCGGAAGTTATCCATATTTTGGAGCCCTGATTGGCAGATTTGGCAACCGCATTGCAAACGGTCATCTCGAAATTGAAGGCAAAACCTACGAAATGGCTGTTAATAACGGCCCGAACCATCTGCATGGAGGATTGGAAGGATTTGATAAAAAATTATTCGACGCCGAAATTATTGAGTCGCCGGAAGAAGTAGGTATCAAATTAACTTACCTCAGTGCCGACGGAGAAGAGAATTATCCGGGCAACCTAAAAGTAACATGTATATATACTCTAAACGCTTATAACGATCTGGCCATACAGTATTATGCCGAAACAGACAAGACAACGGTAGTAAACCTTACCAACCACAGTTATTTTAACTTAACCGGCCAGAAAGAAAATATTCTAAACCACGAGTTAGAGCTTAACGCTACCAAAATGACCGAAATGGTAGAACAAATTCCTACAGGAAAAATAATTCCGGTTGTAGGCACTGCTTTCGACTTTACATCAGCAAAGAAAATAAACTCTGAAGGGCTTGAAATGGGCTACGACGATAACTTTGTTTTTGGGAATGAAGATGGAGATTTGATTTTGGCAGGTACATTAAGTGAGGCAAAAAGCGGACGAAAAGTGGAGGTGTATACCACTCAACCGGGAATGCAGGTTTATACCGGATATTGGATTCCGGAGCTTATTATTGACGGCAAGAAAAAATTTGGCAGCTTTTCAGGAATTGCGCTTGAGACACAGCATTATCCAGATTCTGTGCATCATGCTAACTTTCCAACTACGCTTTTAAAACCTGGCGAGGTATATGATGAAAAAACGATCTACAAATTTATAACAGAATAAAGGAAATGCCCGAAAGGGCATTTTTTTATGGCCTAAATTAACAAATCTACTTACAGGATTTTTTTTACTTTTGAATTCTAACTAAATGAAAAAATCCTGTTCGAGTTAATAAATGTAATTCTACACCTATGAAAACCATTGTTGAACTTTTTGAAACCGCTGTTGCCAATTACCCTGACAATCCTTATCTCTGGGAAAAAACAAAAGGAGAATACCAGCCTACCACTTACAAACAAACCCGCGAGAAAGTGTTGGATCTGGCCGCAGGACTGATTGAACTTGGTTTAAAAAAAGGCGACCGTGCAGCCTTAATTGCCGATGGCCGTAACGACTGGATTATTAGCGAATTGGGAATGCTTTACGCCGGTGGCATTAATGTACCGCTTTCAATTCGCTTGCAAAACAACGAGTTGGCATTCCGTATCAAACATAGTGGAAGCAAATACATTTTTGTATCGAAATTACATGCTGAAAAAGTTGAGGCGATTCGTAATGAGCTGCCGGAACTGGAGAAAGTAGTATACATAGATGGCAAAGAGAATCAAGGAGAAAACGATGTTGATTACAAGGAATTATTAGCAGCCGGAGCAAAATACAGGAAGGAAAATACGGAGCTGACAGAACAGGTTTGGAAAGCAATTCAACCCAATGATGTAGCCAACATTTCTTACACTTCAGGAACAACAGCCGACCCAAAAGGAATTATGCTTACACACCTGAATTATGCGGCAAATGTTGTGCAATCCAACTCGCTGCTCGATATGCAATCCGAATGGATAACACTGGCTATTTTACCATGGGATCACGCATTTGCACACACCACCTGTTTGTATGTGTTTATGTACAAAGGCGCAAGTATTGCATCGGTAGAAATTGGTAACTCACCAATGGAAACACTCCGGAATATCCCCAAAAACATACAGGAAATAAAGCCATCACTGATGATGAGCGTGCCTGCCTATTCAAAAACATTTAGAAAAAATATAGAGGCCGGAATTCGTAAAAAAGGCGAGTTCCTGTATAAAGTTTTTCAGTTTGCATTAAAAGTGGCATATGCACATAACGGATACGGAAACAACCGAGGAAAAGGCTGGAGATTCTTTTTAAAACCGCTTTATTGGTTGTTCGACCAAATTCTTTTTTCCAAAGTGCGAGACGGTTTTGGTGGTAACCTGCAGTTTTTTATTGGTGGTGGCGCCCTACTCGATGTAGAATTACAACGCTTCTTTTATGCTGTTGGACTGCCAATCTGCCAGGGATATGGCCTTACCGAGGCTGCTCCCGTAATTTCATCGAACGTACCGCATGATGTTGTTTTTGGCTCGTCGGGCAAACTGGTTAAAGACCTGGAAATAAAAATTCTTGACGACAAAGGCAACGAACTTCCAGCAGGAGAAAAAGGCGAGATTGTTGTGAAAGGCGACAATGTAATGAAAGGTTACTGGAACAATCCAGCTGCCACTGCTGAAAGTCTGAAAGATGGCTGGTTGCATACCGGTGATATGGGATACATGGGAAAAGACGACTTCCTTTATGTACTTGGCCGCTTTAAAAGCCTGCTAATTGGTAACGATGGTGAGAAATACAGTCCTGAAGGAATTGAGGAAGCACTGGTTGATCAGTCGCCATACATCCAGCAGGTAATGCTTTTCAACAATCAAAATGCATACACCTCCGGAATGGTTGTACCCGACATGGAAGCCATAAACCGTGAGTTGAAAAATCGTGGCATCGAAAAAGGAAGCGATGAAGCTGCAAAAGCTGCAATCGAAATCATTCAGAAAGAAATTAACGAATACAAAAAAGGTGGAAGGTTCGAGGGAGAATTCCCTGAACGCTGGCTACCGGCAACAGTATCAATTTTACCGGAAGCCTTTACTACCGAAAACAAAATGCTGAATGCCACCATGAAAATGGTTCGCGATAAAGTAACGGCATACTTTGCCAAGGAGCTCGAATTTTTATATACATCTGAAGCCAAGAACATTGTTAATGAGATGAATATTGAGGCTATAAAGAAATGGATGAACTGAATTGAATGATGAATTTCGATTAACGAATGCTGATTGGCGATTGAAAAACACGAACGGTCTTTTTCTTAAATCTAAAATCAACATTCCTTAATCATCTTTCGATATCTCCCGCTATTCTTCCACAAAATACCGCAACTGATCCAACATAATCGGGACATCATCTTTATCAATTCCCAACGCGGTTAAATAATGCAGGTCTTCGTGGAAGACCTCGAAAAACTCACGCTCGGTAAATTCTGTTTTTACAATCGACTGTTTGTAATAATCAAGCGCCTCTTTTCGTTTTCCCAAACACCACTGCACATGCCCCATATTCATCAGGTCATGTTTGTTCGGGCTGTCGTCAATCAATTTTTTGAAGTATTTTTCCGCCTGCTCAAATTTACCAGCAATCAGCGAACACCAGCCAATTGGTTTCCAAACTTTTTTGTTTTCCGGCATCAGGTATTCTACTTTAAAATAAGTTTTTAAAGCCTCTTCAAAACGATCCAGCTCCAGCAAACAATGGCCAATATTCAACTGAACATTCAAATTATCTTCATCCAACACTTCCACCTCGCGGTAATATTCCAGCGCTTTTTTAGGTTGTTTCAGATTGCGGTAACACAATGCAATTTTATTGAGGTTCCACTTTTTATTCAACTCAAACAGCTCGGCACTTTTGTAAGCTTTCAAGGCAAGTTCAAAATCGCCCAGTTTTTGGTAGCAATACCCCAGTTTTTGGTACAACTCCCCGCTTTTTTCCTCACTTAGCAGGTAATTAAATACTTCGGCGGCTTCGTTGTAATAATTTTTCGAGAAATAGTATTCGGCAATATTCCGCACAATGCCGGCATCTTCTTTTAGTGTCTCGCCCAATGTCTGCTTATTGTGAAAATCGAAACGCCAGTTAAAAATGTCTTCAAAATCGTTTTTGCGCGGATGCAATTTAAAAAAGCGGTACAAATCCTGGATATAAAGATTTGAAATGAAGGCCGCCTTTTTACCCGGATCAGTCAGCACCTCATCATTTTTCAATTCATCAAACTGCTGCATTTCAGCTTTTAACCCTTCAGCCATAAACTCGCGGTTTTCGGCCGGAATATTTTGCAAACTAAAGCAGAACGAATATTTATCGGAATTACATAAAACCGGAGCCGCCGCAATTGCTTTCAGAAACTGATCGGTAACCGAATCGGCGCGATTGACCACAAAATCAATCTCCGGATTTTTGGTAAAGAACGGCATAAACCAGTTGGCAAATTCGCTGAAAAACGGGAACATTTTCAGCATAGCAAACGAGCTCATAAACACATCGGCGCCCTCCATTTGCAGCTCCGAAAACTCCTCCATTTTATTCATCAATCCCGGCGAATCCTCAAATATCTTTTCCCACTCGGGATTTTCATCATCTCCAAGCGAATCGTCCATCAGGCTGTCGAGATTGATTTTGTCCTTCAAATTCGGACTTATCTTTATCATCTCCGGCAAAATCTCGTCAGTGATCTTTTTCTGAATTTTTTCCGTCTCCTTACTTCTGATGAGTTGAATAATAACCTGCTCCAGATTTTGTTTGAAATCAGGATTTTCATTCAGCAGTTTCAGTCGGCCGCTTATTGCCGGGTAATACGACAAGCGACTGTCGTAATGGTAAAAAGCGATGAGCAAACCAACAATAGCGCGCTGATTTACCTCCACTGCTTCATGCTCATAAGCATCAAAAAGCAACGAAAACTTGGCCTCATCGAAGTAACGTAACAAACTTATAAGCAAGGCTGAAACAATAAACGACTTATACGATTTTTCAATTAACTCGCTGTTTAAAAAGGCTTTGAGAAATAAACGATGCTCGTTGTTTAATTCGTTCTGAAACCATACGAAATAGAACAAAGTCACCATTTTTTGCTGATGATCACGCGCACTAATCCGCTTCGACGATCGTTGCACCTCGGCATCGTCAACCAGTGAAACCAGCTGTTCCTGCAGATAAAAATCTTCCAGTTCCTCTAAAAGTGCATCAAATTGAAGAGCGGTATTAAAACCACGTTTTTTCTCGTAGGTAACTGTCGAAGATAATTTCATCCTTAGCTCATCATAAATTTTGTCACACAGCTCAAAAACCGAGACAATCAGCTTCCTGTATACTTTTTGGCGTTCAGGATCCTGAATGCCTTCAACCGTATATTTTAACATGTAGCTGTAGTTCTGCTCCAGGTTGCGCCATTCGTCGAGATGAATGAGCAGGCCGCCTTCCTGAATCAGGTTTTCAAGCAGATCAAAAGCTGGTTTTAATTTTCGCTCAGCGAGATGCTGACAAATAGTATCGTATTTTATTTTCAAATCCTTGTCGTTCATAGCTTATCAAAGTTACAAAGACTAAAGTTTATCAAAAAGCTTTCCAAGAATTGTTATCGGCGGATTTGTCGTAAAACGGGCTTTGGGGGCTGACAAAGTTTCAAGAAAACAGCATCTATAACAAATAAAATATACAATAAATCATTCCAAGATTAAATCCGGAATGACACAATACCGCTCCCCAAATGGAATTTGTGAGCTTTTTCATTTGAAAAAAAAGTACACTCACCACAAACATGCAGATTACCCAAATCAAAGCTGGAATAAGATAAAAATCCCATTTCCCGTTAATAAACACCAAGCCAAAATGTGAAATGTGCGTTAAGGCAAAAGCCAAACTATCAATAACAGACGCCTTCTTATCACCAATCGATTTTGCAAAACTACCATGGACTATTCCACGAAAAAACAATTCTTCTCCAATAGGACTGAAGCTCATTCCGGTAATTGCCATGATTATAAACATTAGCTTTTTGTCCTGGGCTGAAATACCGTGCGGAATATTATAGGATTTGCCAATATATTCATACCAATTCTCATAAGTATTGCCAAATAAACCCACGCCTAAATAATGCAGTAGAAAACTAAATACAACACCGGAAATCAATGCCAAGAATAGAATCTGAAATTTTTTGGGTCTCCTTATTCCAATCTTTCTCAAACCTTGCCTATTGAGAAATACAAAAGGTATAATTGCGGATACAAACATTACTAAACCAATCAGGCTATAATTACCTGTCTCGTTAGCTTTAAGCACTAAAATAAAACGGGGAATACAAATTATCAGCAATAAGAATAGTCCGAATTTCCAGTTGAACTTAAATAATCGGCTCCACAAATTTCTTAATTCATTTTGCATTGGGTTTCTTTTTACAGCGCAACAATATAACTTATTCCTTTTCTTTAATCCCAAACTTAGCATCAACCTTTACAAAAGGCAGCACTAAAAAGATCGGGATGGTGCAGATCATCACCCAAACAAAGAAACTTTGGTAACCGATGATTTCCTGCAGCCAACCGCTTAGCATTCCCGGAATCATCATTCCCAGCGCCATAAAACCGGTGGTAATGGCGTAGTGTGCGGTTTTGTGTTTTCCCTCCGAAACATAGATAGAGAAGAGCATATAAGCCGTAAATCCGAAACCGTAGCCAAACTGCTCAATCACCACAGCTGCCGAAATCCACCACAACGATGTGGGGTTAAACAACGACAGCAACAAATAACAAAGGTTGGGCAGGTTAATGGCCAGCGCCATCCACCAAAGCCAGTGTTTCAGTCCCTTGCGCGAGGCTACAATTCCACCTAAAATACCACCAACAGTTAATGCGATCATTCCGGCAGTTCCGTAAACCAAACCCAAATCGCCGGTTGTAAGTCCCAGTCCACCGGCTTCGCGAGCATCGAGCAAAAACGGCGAGGCCATTTTCACCAGCTGCGATTCGGCCAGGCGGTACAACAACAAAAACAACATTATCGACACAATTTCTTTTTTGCGGAAAAAGGCAGCAAAGGTTTCGAAAAACTCGCCCAACACACTTTTGCCTTCGGTTTTGTTGGCTACATCGCTAGCCGGGTGCGGCAATGCAAAACGGTGATACAGCGAAAAGACCACAAACAAAACGGCAATACAGGCCATAACCACCAACCATGAAAAACGTATATTTCCCGAGCGCCCAACAAAAGTAGCCTGTGTGGCTTTTTTTAGTTTCGGATCGAGTTGCACAACGGCAAAAGCAGGTTTGTCGCAATTCGTTTCGTTAAACACATACCGGTAAGTCTGTACCAGTTTTATACTGGCATCGCCTTTTTCGTAGCCAAAATTCAGCACCACCTCTTCGCCGGCCTTTGGTTTTGTTGAAAGCTGAATAGGAATGATGGCCAGGTTACCAACTTCCGAGCTCAGATCAACCGTTTCTTTATTGAATTTTTCCTTGAGCGTTTCCTTTAACGGTGTTGACACGTTTCGTGTCCACCAGCCGGCATCTTTTGTTGCTACCGGCGTTTCACTGGCATAAAAATTATTGCTGATGTTCCATTCATCCACCTTGCTTTTAATGTCAGCAGCCTGTTCTTTTGAAACCAAACCAATGGGCACTTTCACCTCGTTCTCCGACACAAAATAAATATCCCCCGATTCGTGCAACTGCTGATAGCTTTCAGGATTAAACGAAATTTCCTCAACAGGAATATTCTGCGCGGTTACATTTACCTCCAGCGGCTCCAAGCCGGTTGCCGTTTCTAAAGCTCCGGCAAGAATAACCAAAAGCCCCTGCCCCGTAAGCATGGCAAAACGATAAAACGTGCTTCTGATGCCCACAAAAAACGACTGGTCGCCCTGCGACAATCCGAGCATATAAAAACCATCGGCAGCAATATCGTGGGTGGCCGAACTAAAAGCCAGCAACCAGAAAAACGCCAGCGTATATTGAAAGAAATTACTGACAGGAATGGTAAACGCCACTCCGGCCAGGCCTACGCCAACCACCAACTGCATGATTACAATCCAAAAACGTTTGGTTTTCAGCAAATCCACAATCGGGCTCCACAGCGGTTTTATAACCCACGGCAAATACAGCCAGCTGGTGTATAAAGCGATATCGGTGTTTGATATGCCCAGGCGTTTATACATAATCACCGAAAGGGTCATTACAATTACGTAAGGTAATCCTTCTGCAAAATAAAGTGTGGGAATCCAAAACCACGGATTGCGTTGAGTTTTTGTTTTAGCCATGCTGGTTGATCGGTTTATTTGTTGAATTATGGTAATCGTTTAAAATTGTATCCTTTTGTCTGCAATGTTTCAATCAGTTCTTCCAAACGAAGATAAAATTTATCCGTTCTTTTTTCCTCCGTTCCGGGATGAATGAGCATAATTGCACCGTTTAATCCCTGCTCCTCCTCTACCTTTAAAACACTTTTAAAGATTTTATCAGAAGACATATAATTCGCCATATCGGGCGTCGTATAATCGGCGTTACTCCGTATTCCGGGCGAAAAATTAATAGTCGTCAATCCCATTGCTGAAGTCCAGTTTACAATGGCGGAATTGTACCACTCATAAGGTGGCAGAAACCAGCCTGCATCTTCACTACTGATCCCAAATTCCTGCAAAGCCTTGTAGTTTTCTTTTAAATCCTGCTCGAAAGTAGTACGGTCAACCAGCAACGAATCTGGTTTTGTCCAGTCGCAATACAACAGGTGTTTATCGGAATGTGCACCCAAATAATGGCCGCTTTTGATTATTTTTTTTATGGTAGATTGAAATTGTTTGTCGCGTAAAAAGTCGCCGGTAAAAAAGAAGGATGCTTTACTGTTCTTTTTATCGAGTGTCTTTAAGATATGCGCTGCGCCTTCAGCTTTATCATGCGCCGAAAATACCAGGTAAATATTTTTTTCGTTTGTATTGAAATAACGAATAGCGCCCTGTTCATCTTTTTTGGAATCCTGTTGCTGATTGGCTCCCATTTTTTCCATCGCCGACAAATAGTAACTCAAACTTGCCGTTCCGTCCATGGTTGGTTCGTTGGATGGATAATCGCCCATATCATCGTGGTAAACCGCTTTACCTTTATTAAACACTTCAAACGGATCGGGTTGCCGAATGTGAATCCCAATCAGGCTGGAGAAAAGCGTGTTGGAAACCGGACCATCCACCAAACCACCAAATGTTGTTTCACCCAAAATTTTAGTAATGGCGGAATGCGGTAATTGTGGATTATCGCCACCTGCCGGCAACCCACAGATCATGCTCGTTCCCCACGGGTTACAGCCAAAAAGCCAGTCGCGCAAGGCAGCTTCCATTTCGGCGAACGATCGGTCGCCGGTAATTTCTTCGTAAGCACGGGCCTGTGTAATCGCTGCTGCCACCAGGTTATTCGAGCACCAGATAAACGGTATGCCATTCAAAAAAGGATCGTCCTTTCCCCGATCGTAAAGATGCGTTAATCCCTGTTTCAGATAAGTGGCAAAAGTTTCATCCTTCTCGGCCAGCTTTACATGCCCCAGGTTCACAAATGGATAAAACTGGTAATGGCGCGCAAACCCTGTTGACATCCACGGTGTAACATTTTCAACACTACCCCATTTTTTGGCCTCAGTAAAGTAATAATCATCACCGGTTAACTGATATAAAGTTGTGGCCGCAAGTTCAAGGTCGTCCACATAATTGGCTTCTTCGTAAAAATACGGCGACACATTACACGCTGTTTGACACGCCCCTAAATCGCTCAATGCAAAAGTATAGGCTTCGGCAGCTTTAGCGTCTATTTGTTCGGCAAATTCCGGGTAATAATCTTTCATCATCAGCGATCCCAACGCAAATGATGATGCATATTTTGCAGCGCTCGACGAAACGCCGGTAGTACGATTTTTATGCTCAGCCAGCCCTTGAGGATTTCCAGTAATAAAATACACAGGCCGGTATGCTCCTTCCAAACCGTAACTTACCGTGTCTTTATTGGGCAAACGATAACCGCGGTGATCTCTGTCGTCGGCAATCTGGTTGTACATTTCGTCTGCCGAGGGATTCATTTTCACCAGCCAGTCGAGGCCCCATTTTGCTTCATCCAGAATATCAGGAATTCCATTGGCTCCCGACTCCCCATTCTCCCGGTATTCATCGTTAAACACCGCCGGATTTTGCTCGTAGGCATACAACAGCTGGTAAGTAGCATTGGCCGATGTTGTAAGGTATTGCAGGTAATCCGAGGCATCGTGCCAACCTCCGGTCACATCAATTTTCTGTCCTGTTTTTGTTGGATGATCCACAATTATTCCATCGTGCAAATGACATGAATCCTGCAAATACGGATTGTAGCCACAACGTTGCTGGCGCATGTAGTTTAACAAAAAATCGGCTGTTCCTTCGTACACATCCGAAGCAATTTGAAAAGCCGGAGAACGGGTTTCGCCTAATTTCAGGTAATAACCGCCACTGTTTTCTACAGCTGAAAAATCAAGACGAAAAGCGGTCTTCATTCCCCAATCGGAGCCATCAACTTGCTTTACTTTCGCCTCGTAAACCAGCTTATCGGTTAAGGCATCAAACACCTGAAACTGTCCGGCGTTTTCCGCTTCTGTTGAAAGAAAAACAGCCACCTTAACCGACTGTGGCAAATAGCCCAACTGATTGATGCGAATAACTTTCTGCTGTGCAAAAACACCTGCCGCAGCCAACACAAATACGAATAAAAGGACAGCTTGTTTAATCATGCTAGTATCGTTTTTCGAGCTTAATATTTTTAAAATAGTGATTCAGAATTTCGTCGTACTTATAACCTTTGTGGCCCATTACGGCCGCTCCAATCTGGCACAGTCCAACGCCATGCCCCCAACCAGCTCCGTGCAAAACAATTTTGCCGGGCACGCCATCAACCACATCCTCTTTCTCAACCAAAAATGCCGAGCTGTATAAATGCGACTCACTCAGCCATCTGCGTATTTCCAGCTCTTTTCCAACGGTTATCGTCTTTTTCGAACCAACTATTTTCAGTTTTATCAGGCGCCCTGACGCACCGCGTTCCACCGGAATCATATCCAGGATCTTTCCGAAGTCATGCCCCGAGCGTTTCAGTATCAATGCAGAAAGTTCATCCTGTTTGTATTCCACCGTCCAGCGGTAAAAATCTTTAGCGGTCCAGTCGTATTCATTCAGCACCTGTTTTAGCACCTCTTCATCGTCGGTATTACAAAACGCTTCCGGTGCATTTTTTAACCACGGAACGGCATTTTCTTCAATGGTTAGATCGGTTTCAAAACCTTTTGGAGCTGCCGGATTATCAATTACCGCCGTTAAATACGGGTGATTTACAGGCTCCCAGCAATTCTCAAATAGCTCAGCAATTCCGCCGCAACACTTTGAGAAACGTGCATCGCAAATCGCGCCGTTATAGGAAAGTACCACGCCGGCCGTTTCGTTCACCGCCTTTACCACATTCGGATTATGCGAACGTGTAGTTCCCTGGTAGCGCTGGCAATGATCGTCGGCACAAACATGAAAATTCGTATGATCTTCGCGGTCGTACCACTTTAGATATTCACCATCGGCTTCAAAAGTGCTTTCATATGTTTCTCCGGCATCGGTAAGTTTATCCTGCTTTTCGGTTTGGGCAATTAACCAGCTACGCGAAATAATGGCGTGCGCTTTCAGCAAATCGAGCGAACTTTTCGCACTCATCTCCGATGAAATTACACTGATCAGGTAATCCTCGATCGACAAAATATTTACTGCCGTAATTTTATCCTCTTCGATGATAAACTTCAGTGCTCCCTGAAATTTCTGATCTTCCTTTTGCTCCCAGTGAAAATTTACACCGATGGTAACATCTTTTAATTCAAACTCCGAGTTCCCCTTGTCGAGCGGCATAAAATACAATTTATCGCCACTGATTTTGGAGTCGGCAAGCTGAAGGATTCCATTTTCGAAACATACTGATCCATCTCCCGAAAAAGTATGTTTTGTCCCCACCAACTGGTATTCGCCGTGAAATTTAAAATCGATTTTATCGGCACTCATTATGCCTACATGAATATTTGGCCTGTTCATTGCTTAAGTTTTGTAGTTAGTTTATCAAATTGGTCAACAGGCAACAAAACCTGTCTTAGAATACTTTCAATGTCGGTTTTTCTGATCTTAAAAAAATCCTTTTCCTGTGGAGTAATCAAAACGCCGCCCATATCAACCGAGGCCGGACTGATCAGAATATTTTCTTCGCCTTCAGCAAAATACTGCGACGGACGATGCAGCGCACGTGGAAAAACCAAAACCCGCCAGCCTCCACCGATATATTGGGTAAGAATATTCAGCATTGGTTCCTCATCGCTTTGTGAAGCTTCCAGCTCATTATAAATGTGTGAAAAAGCATTAATCAAGGCCATTTTATCGGCCGCTTCCAACACCAAAAAATTTCGAAGTCCGTCTTTTATGGCGCAAAAATTCACCTTGTTCTTTTCCCACTCGTCACCATATTCTCGCTTTAATGCGGCTGTTTCCTCATCAAGCGGCATAAAACCTGTGTTTCCGGCCTGAAAATGAAAATGATCGGGTGCTGAAGCTCCACATTTGGGGCCGTTGTAAAACACGGTAAAACCTTCCATTGCCTGTGCCAGATCAAGCATGTCACCAAAGTTTCCTTCTATTTGCTGAGGCGTGTGCGCAAAGGCGGGGATTGTAAAATGCTCCGGAAAAATCGGGAATGGATTGACCAATACCTCATAATCGCCAAAAGTTACGCCGCGCTGCACGGCCGGTCGGTTTGCCGCACACAAAAAACACGGACGCGCTTCAATCGACTTTTTATCCACTTTGGCTGCCGACGAAACAATTCGTCCGGGGTTAAACTGTACTTTTACCGTAAATCCGTCGAACTGAAATTCGCGCACCTGCACATTTTCCAGTCCGGCGAAGTTCTTTCCTGCCAGTTCCCATTCCGTTTTCTGATCGGCAAGCAGTTGTTTTATTTCTGTTGCAATTGATTTCATTTTTTTGTTCACGCAGAGTTCGCTAAGATTATCGCAAAGACCACAAAGATTGAAGATTCGAAATAAAACTTAGCGCACTTTGCGCTTCTTTCTTCCTTTGCGTGAAACTTAAATATTAACCTCTGTTCTTTCTTTGACGGGCTTTTAACTCGATAGTACGAATCCTGTCTTTGTACGTATTATGCGCATTCATTTTTACAATATCCAACGCGGCATCCGAGTTATCGTCCCAGCGGCGGCACAGGTACAAATTCTCGTAAATACGGCCAATCTGGTAATTTCGTGAAATGGCCAAACCAACTGCATAATCTTCACCGTAGCTGGTATTTGGAATTTTCACATCGCGCAATACCGGTGTGTAGAACGCACGCGGTGCTCCCAAACCATTAATTCGCAAGGCATTGTTTTTACCGTTGTCAGGTGTCCATTCTTTGTGGTCGATAATTCCTGGTGGAATTTCTTCCAAATCGAAATTCACCAGCTGATAGGTTCCCACCACCATGGCACATTTTTCTGCTTCAAAAACATCAACCACTTTTTGCAGCGTGTTTTCGTCTTTGTATATATCGTCGCTATCGAGTTGCATGGCAATCATTCCGCAACGCGAATCGTGAACTCCAAGGTTCCAGCATCCGCCAATTCCAAGGTCTTTGCGCACCGGAATAATGTGTACCACACGCTCATCTTTTTCAGCAAAAGATTGAATAATTGAAGTGGTTTTATCAGTGGAGTGATTATCAATAACGATCAGGTTAAAATCGAAATCCGTTTTTTGCATCAATACCGATTCGATAGCATCAGCAATAGTTTTCTCGCGATTGCGCACCGGAATAATTACCGAAGCTTTTTTCGCAAAAGCCTTTTCATCCAGTTCCACCGGCGTAAAATCAGAACTTAACCAAGCGCCCACATCTTTTAAATGTTCGGTGGCAGCCTGTTCCATTTCAACCTGCACCTGACGGTTTTTCGGATCTACATAGTCAAATATTTTTTGGCCGCTTTTGCGGTTGTCGGTCTCATCGATGGTATATAAGAACTCAGGAATACGGAACAATTCGCCCTGCTGCGCCACTTTTAAACGCAGGTAATACATTCCGGCGTGTTCAAAATCCTGTGTCATATTTTGTGCAGCCGCCTGAAATGCATCGGCTTTGTACAATACCAGCGGACCAAAATTAAAGTCGTCGCGCAAACTACCCAGCTGGTAATCGATAACCGGATGCGTTGCCAGTTTGCCTTCTTTCACCTCGTAATAATCCGAATACACTTTAACGGCGCCGGTTAATTCTGCGGTGTCCACCAAACGCTTGATGGCAAATTGCCCCAGTTGTACAGCCGTTACTTTTGTATGCAACAAAACGTAATCCACGCCTTCTGCCAAAGCAGCCATTTGTTTTACCGTTGTTGTTGTCGTTAATGAATCAAAGGAAAAAGCTTCTGCCTTTTCGCCGGCTTCTTTGGCCACATTTTCGGGTAAAAATATTTTATTTACTGAAGGATTGGCCTGTAATTCTCCAATCATTTCCGCTACTTGCGACCAGGCTGCGGCGGGTACGAAACAGTTAATTTTAGTCATTATAAATTGTTTTTTCTTAATCATTTAACATTCTCAGTATTTCGTGCATTAAGGCATCACGCTCATTCTGCCCTTTTACACTCTCAAACGGAAAGCCCAGCACCAGCGATTTGTGTTTGCTTTCATAAAAAACGCCTGCACTAATTCCGTTTTCTGCGTATCGGAAAATCGTTTTTCCGTTTTTATCAAACGCTTCTATTCCATCGGGTGCTTCAACCGGGTAGTGCTCCAAAACGTAATCGGTGTTGAACGTTCCTGTAAAGTTACTATTTGAATTCACGGAATAAAATTGCCCGTTTTTTACCGCATGATCTGTTCGCCATTTAAACCCGAGTAGATTTCCGAGCCGTTCCTTTTGCGATTTTTCTTTTGCGATTTCAGATCCTACATACGCTCCCGACATGAATATGTTTCCGCCATTTTCCGCGTATTCCGAAAGCGCATTTAGCATTTTTTCGGTGTAGATTTCAAAATAAGGAACTGAATCTTTTCCGGGTAACAAAGTCTGTTTTTCTTCGCCGTAGAGCAAATCAACCAATTTGTAATTGTTTAAATCTGCCAAACCGTTCTCCACGGCTTCATCGCTCGATGTTACAAAACTATAATCATTTCGCAGTAAACTCTTGCCGTGAACCAATGAAAAATCAAAGGTATTGCCTCTGAAAATGATTGTTTCCAGATCGGCATAACTCGCGCCGAATCCAGGGCTGTCATCATCCAACCAAACAGATTTGCGCTCAAAATCGTACTGATCGCCGGTGGTTGACACATCGTAACCATAAGCCACTCCATGATCGAGAAAACGCCAAACGCCGGCTAACGAATCGGTTTCAAAAATGGCCGGGCCATCAATGCGGTCGAAACCATTTACAATTAAAACCTGTCCTTTGCTATTTTCGGCAATTCCCACTGCTGCTGTTTCTGAAGGAAAACTTTCGCCACCGGCATTAACGGCAGTTACCTGAATTCCGTAAACTTTACCGGGCTCCAGATCGGTCAAAGTAATTTCGGGTTCCGTTACCAGGGTTCCGTTATCAAAACCATTGTCGCCAACTCGTTTATACACCATATATTTTTCAGGAACAGCTGTTGGCTCCAGCTCATCCATTACGGGTTTCCATGCTAATTTCACGGTATTTCCGTTGGTGAACCTGGCGTTTAAATGATCAACCGGCAAAGGTTGCACCACATAATCCTGCCCGTTTTGTGACGTTATAAAACGCAACATTCCTTTATAAATAGCACGCGAAACATCAAACCGAAATTTAGGGTTCAGCACATATTTTGCATCCTCCAGATTTTGGTGCGACAGTAACTCCAGCAACATCGTCGGCACCTGCGGACGATAAGCTTCGCTGTATTGCGAGTTCCACATTCCGCGGCGCGTCCAGTTGCTTTTATAAACGGCATTCATATCGCTTACAATCTGCGTTTGTATCAGATCGGTCAAATCGCGCGAGGCATATTTCGATTGTCCATCGGGGAAAACAGAAGTATCCCGGTCGGTTGAATAGATGCCGAGCGTTCCAACAATTTTATTGTCGGGCAAAATTCCGGCATCGGTATGAAATGCAAAAGCCAGATCGATGGGAATCTCCAATCCCGGAGCCATTCGGTTTTTGGTCGGGCCAAATGGTGCTCCCATCAGCCAGTTTACCCACTCACCACGACTCATATAATCGTCTTTGTAATCGTCTTCGCCTTTGTGCAGGTTCCACACCAGCGTGTCGGGCGCACCGGAATATTGCAGGTTGTAACGGGCACCTTCAAAATAACGCGCTAATCCGCCTGCTCTTCCATTGCGCGCAATATTTCCCATTCCTCCGCCAAAACGTACAGCATCAGCCGAAAATGTTTTTCCCTCGCCTTCCGGGGCGATCAACTCTACTTTAGCGGCCGTTTTATCCTTTCCTGCATTGAAATAAAATTTATCGAGATAAATCCAGGTTCCGTAACCCATGCGTTGGTCAACCAGAAAATCACTTACACCACCCGAATGCGTTACACGATAAGTCACCGGCCCATCACCTTTAGCATACGACACATAAACGCCGTATTCTCCAGCCTCCGGAAAATCAGGGATATAAGTAGCAATATTGGGTTTATTTCTACTATCAAACTGAATTGCAGACCCTTCCTGAAAAGGATTTGTTGTTCCCTGTATGAATTCAGAATAAACAAATCCTTTATCCTTATCGTTGCGTTTTCGCGGTTTTTTGAATTTGCTTTTCCCTGTCGATTGGTCATTGTCAACAAGCACTTCGTGAATCTGCCAGTCGCGTTCGCGCGCATTAAAAACATTGGCACCGGCATTTTCCAGCATCGGAATAATAAATGGAATTACGAACGAACTTGGTGAAATATCTTCGAGATTGGTAAACAAACGTGCCCGCTGCCATTCCCAACGGTCGCGGGCAGGTTCGTAATACCAGCCATGGCTGTTCCACAAAGCAATATTTGCTCCATCCAAACCTTCCGAAATCAAATAAGGGCGTATTTTTTGAACCACATTTTTTCGATGTCGCACTTCGGGTGTTAGCCTGTTTTTATTCTCAGCAATTTCGTTTCTGTAATAATTGGGCACCAGTTCCGATAATGTCAATTGATTAGCCCATATTTTTAAAGGAATATTTTGTAAAGAATCGGGCAAGACCGCTCTGATGGAGTCTTGCACTACCGATAGACTACTTTCCCGAAGAGGCATTTCGGCCAATGCTTTATTAAAAAACAAATTCAGCGTGTCGTTAGCTGATGAAAAATAAGCCGTATCAAGTGATACTTTTTTTCCGTTTTGGTAATTTTCATTTCCGCCATAAAAGCTGGCACTGCTTTTCTGATTGAACAACCCATTTAACTGTAATTTCAGGCTATCCGTTTGCTGTGCTGCAACCGAAGTAGAAAAGATAAGAAATAACAAGAAAAACAGGCAGCACACCACATTCTTGTAAAAATTTAGGATTTTTAATTTAGCCAGGTTTAAGTTCTTCATAATTTTTTCCGACTAAGATTGTGGGAACAAATGTAGGCAAAATTTGTATTACATATTACAAATTCAAAAAGATTTTGTAGATTTGCATCAGAAAATTTCTGAAACTAAAATCAATACCATCAGAATGATCGTAATAGCAGATAGTGGCTCATCAAAAACCGATTGGTTATTTTTAAGTTCTGAAAATGAATTCAGCATCAACTCTTCGGGGATCAATCCATTCTTTCAACAAACCGAAGAAATTTACGCCACACTATCCACTACATTTGAAACTGTTGAGAAAGCAGAAGTAAGCAAGGTATTTTTCTACGGGGCCGGTTGTATTAAAGGCAAAACCGATTATATTGTTGCCGATGCACTTAAACAGTTATTCCCAAACGCGTTGGTGTTTGTTGAAGACGATATATTGGGTGCAGCACGTGCTTTATTGGGAAAATCATCGGGCATTGCCTGTATATTGGGAACAGGAACCAACTCTTGCCTGTACAACGGATCGGAGATTATTGATAAAGTGCCTACGCTTGGTTTTATTTTGGGAGACGAAGGAAGCGGTGCCTACCTCGGAAAACTTTTTATAAACGACTATTTCAAACGCGCCATTCCTGAAGACCTGAAACAAAAAATGGAAAGCGAACTACACCTGGAATTGGCAGATGTTTTAAATGCTGTTTATCGGCAGGAATATCCCAGTCGCTACTTGGCTAAATTTTCTGCATTTCTTGGCATTAACAGAAATCATATTTACGTGCAAAACCTAATAAAAAGAAGTTTTACCGATTTCTTTTACAAAAATATTGAGCGCTATAACGACTACAAAAACTACAGTGTAAATTTCGTTGGTAGCATTGCCTATCACTATTCAGACCTGTTAAAAGAAGTCGCATTTAACAGAAATATTAAAATAGGAAACATTATTGACAAGCCGATTGAAGGGCTAAAAAAATATCATAGCAATTATTAAAATGAGGATCACAGAATCATCATCACTATACGACAACCTCGATAAAATGACAGTTGAAGAACTGTTAACCGGAATAAACAACGAGGATGCAAAAATACATGTTGCCGTACAAAAAGAAATTCCACAAATTGAAAAACTGGTTACTCAACTTGTTGAACGGATAAAAGCAGGTGGCCGCCTGTTTTATTTAGGCGCCGGAACCAGTGGACGTTTGGGAATTCTGGATGCATCGGAAATACCACCAACTTACGGTATGCCCGATGGCGTTGTAATTGGCCTTATTGCCGGCGGCGACCGCGCCATTCGCAAAGCTGTTGAAGCTGCAGAAGACAATATTCATGGCGGATGGGAAGATCTCCAGAAATTTCAGGTTAACGAAAAGGATACCATAGTTGGAATTGCAGCTTCAGGAGGCACTCCATACGTTATTGGCGCCCTGAAAGATGGTAACAACAACGGATTGCTTACCGCTTGTATTACCTGCAACCCTGATTCGGAGATTGCAAAAGTTGCCAAAATTGCAATAGAACCAATTGTTGGCCCAGAGTTTGTTACCGGAAGCACACGAATGAAAGCCGGAACAGCTCAAAAAATGGTGCTGAATATGATCACAACCTCGTTGATGATAAAACTGGGACGTGTAAAAGGAAACAAAATGGTTGACATGCAGCTTACGAATAAAAAGCTGGTTGAACGCGGATCGAAAATGATTGTAGACGAACTGGGTATTGAATTTGATGAAGCCCAACGACTATTACTTTTACACGGATCAGTTAGAGAGGTAATCGAAAATTACAGAAAATAAAATATAAATATCTGCAGAAATGTAGATCTTATACTATGCGAAAGATAGAAGAACCGTTTGCTGAACAATCAGTTTAGCGGTTCTTTTTTTATGATGCAATGCCACTAAAAATCAAAGTTTTTTCGCACCTATTCCAGGCAAATCAGTTAAAGTAACTTTCCCGTCGATTATTTTCATGCCATCAAAAATATCATTGCTAATCAACAATGCTCCATCTAAATCAGCCCAGTCGCAAAGCGGCGACAATTGCGATGCTGCCGATATTGCACAAGAGGTTTCTGTCATACACCCCAACATTACTTTCATATCGAGTGCACGAGCAACATCAACCATTTTTTTAGCTTCACGCATCCCGGTACTTTTCATCAGCTTAATGTTTATCCCGGAATATACATCTTTAAATTTCGGGATATCGTGAATACGCTGAAAAGCTTCGTCAGCAATCGTTGGCAGCGGACTATGTTCCGTTAGCCATGCCATATCATCAACCTGTTCTTTTGGCATGGGCTGCTCAACAAATACGATTCCCTGTTCATCCATATAATGGATCATTTCGAGGGCTTTGTATTTGTCTGTCCAGCCTTGGTTTACGTCAACACATAATGGCACGTCGGTAACCGACCGAATGGTTTCAATCAGTTCTTTGTCATTATCGCGCCCCATTTTAACCTTCAGCATTTTAAACTCGGCAGCTTCTTTGGTTTTTTCAATTATCACATCGCGCGTATCAATGCCAATTGTATAGGTGGTATAAGGTGTGTCTTCCGGTTTTAGTCCCCATATTTTATACCAGGGCTGGCCTAGTATTTTACCCACCATGTCGTGCAAAGCAATATCGATACAGGCTTTTGCTGCCCGGTTCCCCGGCTCCAGTTGATCTACATATTGCAGAACTTCTTCCATACGGAACGGATCATTAAAACCCGATAAATCAACTTTTTTCAGAAAGCGGGCGACTGTTTCGTGTGATTCGCCTAAGTAAGGCGGCATCGAAGCTTCTCCATATCCAATCAACCCGTCGTGTTCCAATTCCACCAACATAACAGGTGTGGTTGTGCGCGAACTCGTGGCTAGTGTAAACGTGTGTTTTAACTGAAGTTCAAAAGGTTTAAAATGTAATTTCATCTGCAAAACTTTTGATATTATTCCGGCAAAACCTGTTTGAAAAAGGCATTGTCAACTACCCACTCAATTCCGTTTCCATCGATGTTGTTTATGATACGACGCGTGCGTACAAAACCTTTTTCGTAATGTTCCGTGTACTTTTCGCTGTTACCGTCGAGACTATTGATGCGCACTTTCCCTGATGCATGGATAAACTCCTGATTGCCCAAACACAAGCCAACATGTGTCACTCTTTCTTTCTGGTCGGCAGTGGCTTTTCGTCCAAAAAATACCAGGTCACCGGGCTCTAATGTTTCGTAGCCATTTTGCGTATCAATCAACTCTCCGTATAATGTTTGTTGCGAAGCATCGCGTTGCAGAATTACTCCATGATTGTAATAAGCCGATTTAACAAATCCGCTGCAATCAACCATTTTTGCCGAAGTGCCGCCCCACAAATAAGGAACACCCATAAATTTTCCGGCCGTTTTCAATACATCTTCTGCAGCTACACTTTTGTTGTACCAAATATCCAGGTCAACACATTCATCTTTCTTTACAAATGCCTCGCGACCATCAGCCAGTAGTATTTTATAAAATTCTCCGGCTTCGTCAACAACACTTAACAAATTGTCCAAAACCAAATCAGTCTCAACGTTTGAATTTGCTTCCGGACCGCTATAAGCAAAACCATATTGTTTTTTATATAGTACTTTCTTGAAGCTTTTCCACTCCGCTAGTTCAGCATTGGTTTTTGGTGCTATACCGGCACCGTCAACCCAGCCAAAATAACGATCGGGAGTTTGAACCAAATACCAGCCATCTTCTTCATGATACACCTTGACAGGTGTTCCCATTATCGATTGTGTCAACATTTCGGCTGAATGCCTTGCAATGCTGCGGATATTGCAAACCGAAAGCGTTACAATAGCCCACGGATTTTCTTTGTAAGTTTCATCCGGAAAAAAATTAACGGAAAAATTAATGCCGTTTTCATCTGCTAATGTTTTCAAAGCATCAAAAGCACTTTTCGATACGGTAGCTCCGCTAATTTCCAATCCATCATCTTCCGCAACAAGTTCTACATTACAGTAAGCTAAACGCTTATCTTTAATTTGCTGATCAATCAACTGATCAACTTGTTGTTGAATTTCCGGATGTTGTGGGTGAGTACAAGATGTCATAATCAAAAAAACTAGAAAAATAATTTGAGTACATTTCATTGCGCTACATGATTTGTATTACATATTACAAATATAAATTTTAAAGTGGTTTTCCAGAGAATCACCCCGTGAAAAATTCAGACTTAACGTCAATATACGATTAGTTTTGGGTAACCGGCAAATATTCGAACTCAAGATGGTAGTCCCAGGTATCGAAATACAGGTTACCACCCTCCCACTCCAGCTCTCCACGCTGAAAATCAAAAGGTTCACTTCTGTAAAACTTTTTAGGTGGCACCAGTTCGCGGGCATAATCATCGTTTACCACCAGGCGGTAACAATCCAGCCCGTTCATGTAAAACTCTTTTATACGCATATCGTCTGAATCGATCAGTTTAAACGACGGATCAACCGGCACCCAACCAACTCCTTCGTAATATACCTCGGCCCAATCGTGCAGATTTTTGGTTTGCGGTAACAAATACCAGCCACTTTGCCATTTGCAGGGAATTCCGAGGCTGCGGGCCATGCTTAAAAACAAGAAGGTTTGCATACCGCAATCGCCATGCATATTTTCGAGTACGTAACAAGGAATACAAGGCATAACAGAATATTCGAGCGCTCCTGCCCAGAGGATATTATTGTTTATCCAATAATAGATAAGTTCGACTTGTTTTACCGGATTTTTTTCTTCGCCCACAATGTTGCCTGCCAATGATTTTATCTGGTCGTTAAACACAATGTGCGGTAAACGCTCGGCAGTATACTTTTTGTAAAGCTCCGAAGTTTTATCATACGGTTGCACATCTTCGGGTTGGATATTAAACCACTGTGCCGCGGTTTCAAAAATATAGGAGATTCTAAAAACCGTTTTCTCATCCTGAACGGCTTGCTTCTCCATATATACTGTACGTTGTAAAGTTTCGTTCGGAGCAATTGTATAATCCTCCTGACTAGCTTCCAGAAATTCAACATGTGACAAACGCTGCGAACCGGCTCGCGGATAAGGCAACCAACATTTTACCAGTTCGCCATCCGGCACGGCATTGGCATCAAGCGTAATTGTATAATTTACTTTTATACGTTGCTGCTTAAAGGGCTTTTGAGGTTCAATCGTCTTTTCGAACCATTGCGGAATAACAGTTTGCTGAAAATCCTCAACACCATCATATGTTTTGCCGGATATTTCTTCCTTAATCTTTCCGGCAGCCTCGTTTAACCGAAAGAAATTACTGACTGCTCTTGAAAAATAGCGTTTCTCGCCATCTATAATGCGCATTTCCAACTGTCTCGCCTGCTCCCAATTATCCAAATCCTCGTCTGTTATATCAGGAAAGTATTCGCGCAGTTGCTCTTTTACCTCAACACGTGTATATGGAAATTCTTTTCGAAGACGGTTGATCGTTTCCAATTGAATTTGAAATTGCTCATTAGCCGAAACCTCAAGCATCTTTTCTTTCAAAATACTTTCAGCTTCACTGAATTTTCCTTGCGATAAATATGTTTGAAAATCGAACAACTCCTTGTTTCTATTTTGACAGGAACAAACCACAATAAGCAAAAAAATAAAAAATGATTTTCGTAAAAACGTCATTTTTGATTATTAGTAGGAATTGTGTAAATATTTCTGATAAATCTCCATGGTGCGGTGCAAATGAACTTTCATTAACTCTGCTGCATCGTTACCTTTTTGTTTGTTTATCACATCAAAAATTTTCAGGTGATATTCGAGCGTAATATCCTTCTCACCTTCCACATTTGCATAAATCAGGTTTCGCATTCGTGGCAACAAAGAATAGATGGGCTCCATCGAAATCTGAACAATCGGATTATGCGTAGCCTTGGCAATTAGCAGGTGGAATTTATTGTCCAAATCGGCCTCCATTTGAATATTATCAGGGTTGCAGGCCTTAAAAGCTTCAATATTTTCCTGAATATCGCTTAAATCATTTTGTGTACGCTGCCTGGCAGCCAAACTTGCAATTTCAGGCTCGAACAACCTACGAACTTCAATAATTTGCGCAATCAGGTTATGGTCGAACTGCATGTCGTAATACAAATTCAGGTTTTTAATTGCATCACCAATTTGCAGACCGGTCACTGTCATTCCGCTACCTTTTGTAATTTCAATAAGTCCGCGGGCACTTAGCCTACGCAATGCTTCGCGCAAGGCTGTTCGGCTAACACCAAACGATTCACACAATTCCCTTTCTGTTGGTAATTTCGATCCTACAGGAAGTTTTTTTTCACGAATGGCAGCTTCAAGCCTACGCTCAATTTTCTGACTCAATGTGAGTTTACTACCAATTTTCCTAAAGACTTCGTCCATCAAATTTAATTTAAGTAAACAGGTACATTTCTATAAATTGTCCTATGTATTACAAATGTAGTATTTTAAAGGTAACTATTCTGTGATATGCTTTTTAACACGCTTCAAAATACAGCTAATTGCTAGCATACTGATTAATAAACCATTGCATTTCGGAATGAAAACCCACCTCTGAAAAGCTTGCGTCACAATAATTTTTTAGTACTTTAAACGTCTTTAAAACATCAATCTTTTTCGCCATGACAAAGTTGTACATTACATTTTTAATCCTGACATTTTCTATTGTATTAAAGGCACAAATTCCGCAAAACTCCGACGCTGATGTATTAAACTTAAACAAACCTGAAAGAGTTGAATGGTTCCGCGATTTGGGATTTGGAATGTTTATTCATTTTAGTTTCGACAGCCAGTTGGGAATTGTGATTAGCCACTCGATGGTTGGTGCATCGAATGATTACCTTGATCGCTATATTAATGAACTTCCGAAAACGTTTAACCCGAATAATTTTGATGCAAATGAATTAGCAACACTGGCCAAGCTTGCCGGAATGAAATACGTTGTTTTTACAGCAAAACACCACTCCGGTTTTTGCATGTGGGACACCGAAACCACCGATTTCAATATCACAAACACACCCTACGGAAAGGATATTCTTGATGAATATGTACAAGCTGTTCGAAACGCAGGACTGGCGGTAGGAATTTATTTTTCGCCTGAAGACTTTAATTTCCTGCACGAAAATGGATTGGAAGTACGTCGCACCAATATTAACGATATTCCTCATCACCTTATGAAAAAATACCTGGAGTTAAACGAACTTCAAACCATTGAGTTGATGGCAAAATACGGCGATATCGATATATTGTTTTATGATGGAGGAGAAGGTCCGTTGGTTGAAAAGTGTAAACAAGTGGTTTGGGAACTACATCCTGATGTTGTGGTCACACGTGGTGCCATGAATACACCGGAGCAAACTATACCCGGCACTACACTTACCGATCCGTGGGAAGCTTGCCTCACCATGGGAACACAATGGGCATATAAACCGACCAACGAAAATTACAAATCGGGCGAACGTCTGTTGGAAATATTAATTGAAACAAGAGCTAAAGGCGGCAACCAACTGCTAAATGTTGGCCCAAAGCCAAATGGAGAGCTTCCGGAAGAGCAAGAAGCTCGATTACGCGAAATAGCAGCATGGAACTTTGTGAATGGCGAAGCAATTGAAGCAACTTCTCCATGGATTATTCCGAACGAAGAAAATATTTGGTTTACCTGGAAACCTGAAGAAAAGACGCTTTATGCAATATTAACTAAGCAACCCGAATGGCCTCGTGGTGAACGACGCGAATTTGTTTTGCGCTCGGTAAACAGCACTGCAAATACTTCTGTTTCTGTATTAGGGCAATCAGACAAACTCGTAGAATACATGCCGGAAACTGATGCCCAAACCTATTTTGAACAACAGGAAGATGGTTTACACATATCATGTGTGCGTGCGCAACGAATCTACAACAATCATGAGTGGAGCAATCCACTGGTCTTAAAAATTACAAATGCAGAACCGGCATTTGATCCGCCTGTGATAAAAACCATCGGGGCTGAGATTATTCGTTCAGGTGGAGCTACCTATATTCAATTTAAAGGCGAATTAGTAAATCAAGATGATAGTGAAAATTTAGAAGCCTGTTTCCAATATCGGCCTTATTCAGGCTCTACTAACGATTTCAATTCCAACAAATGGCAAAAATCAGAAACAGTGGAAATTCGTGACAAGACATTTATGTTCAGGATGCGTGTTAAAAACGAAAAAAATACCTACCAGTACCAAACACTCATAATGCATCCAAAAGCCACTATATACGGGAAATACAGAACAATAGAGATAAAATAAACAAGTCATTTTTTTAAAATATATTTTTTTTTACGTTCAGGTTTACTACCTTTATTTTTATTAAACTAAACTAAAGTATAACTCATTTAATTTTGAGTTTATACAACTAGCTGGGACTAAATGCTGAACGATCAAAGAACGAAACTGTCAATTGCCGGAGGAAACACCAGGCGCTTCCAATATCTTATGGAAGTAACTTCCGATGAATTACTTCAATACGCATTAAGTTTTGTACGCAATCAGGAGGTTGCAGAAGAACTGATCAGTGATGTTTATGTAAAAATATGGCATAAAAGATCTGAACTTCCCAATATTCAAAATATCAGATCCTACCTATTTATTGCTGTCAAGAATAGTTGCTTGTCACATCTCAGAAAAATGAAAAACGATAAAATTGTATTTATCGACGAGTACAATGATTTTTTATTTCCAGTTGTTGAAAGTAAAAACGATGAATCCATTGAAAAAGACATGCTAAGAAAGATTTATGCAGCAATTGAGGAACTTCCGCCAAAATGCCGGGAAGCATTTACTCTTGCTAAAATAAATGGATTCAAACATCGCGAAATTGCTGAAATAATGGCTATTTCGGAAAAAACGGTCAACAACCATCTGGTCACCGCCCTAAAAAAAATATCCGGCGCATTAGGCATCGAAAAGAAAAAGAAAGCAAAGAGTTCGCCATTAAAACAAGCCAGCTTGTTTTCCTTCACCTTTTAAATGGTCCAGTAAATAACTTTTCTGGTTCTACTTTTCTATTATTATCTCAATAATCCACATTTTTTTATTGTAACATTAGGTATAGAATAATATATGCACGTCTTTTTAGGTAGAAAGACGATAAATGACCAAAAAAGACAATACATACGAGCTCATTGTTAAGAAATTAACAGAGACGATTAATGAGGATGAAGAGCGGATTCTCATCAATGAGCTCGACAAAAATAAATCCATAGCAAAAAGCTATTCCAGCATTAACATCTTTTGGAAGAAATATTTCCCAAAAACAAAAAACCACTCTATAATACAGCAAACTGAAAAAAAGCTCGGATTCACATATCAAGATAGTGCAAAATCCAGCACATGGAAATGGATTGGAATTGCGGCCTCAATATTATTTATGGTATCGCTGGTCTTTTCAATCAACTACATAATTGAGAAAAGGCAAGCTCCAACATTAAATGAATACAGCTGCCATGCAAAAGAAATTAAGACCTTAACGTTAAGCGACGGAACAAAAGTTTGGCTAAACTCATCATCGCTGTTAATTGCAAGCGAACCATTTATCGGAGACAAAAGAGAGGTTACCTTGTTTGGAGAGGCCTATTTTGAAGTAGCACCCGACAAAGAAAAACCATTTATTGTTGAAACCCCAAACCTTAAAACTCAGGTTTTGGGTACTCACTTTAATGTAGTAGCCTATCCTACCGATGAAATTCATGAAATATCGCTTTTTGAAGGAAAAGTACAGCTGCAACCTAACGCCAATAATAATACGGCAATTTTAAATCCTGGCGACCGGGCTTACTTTAATATGCATACCGGTAGCCTGAAACTTATACATACCGATCTTGGCAAACCCGCACAGTGGCGCGATGGTATTCTTAGGTTTTACGATGAAGACCTGTTCAGTATTTCAAAAAAGCTGGAACGCCATTTTCAGACCCGGATTTTTATTGCTGATTCGGTTAGCGGAAACCTGAAATACACAGGAGAATTTGAAGAAGAATCGCTAGAAAGAATACTCGACTTACTGAGTTCGGCAAAAACGTTTAATTACCGAATAAATAACAACGGAATAATTATAGAATCGAAAAAATAAAAAACAAAAAAGGATGAATTAAAAAGCGAAATTCTTCATCTGAGTCTGATCAACTCAGTTAAAAGAAGAAAGGAATGAACTAAATTTTATTGTTTAACAAACTAAACTATTATTGTATGGAAAAATGCATTAATGTTAAGCTATCCCGTTCATCGGGAATGCTGCAAAAGCTTCGCCGGGTAACAACTGCCACCATGGCATTGTTACTGGCGTTTGTAATTAGTGTACAGGCCAGCACTTACTCTGAATCGGTTAAATTCGATTTAAAGATGAAGAAGGCCAGCCTGAAAGAAGTATTTCAAACTATCACTGACCAAAGTGAGTTTAAATTTGTTTACAACAACGACGTTGTAAACGACAACCAAAAAGTTTCGGTATCAACCGAAGATGCACGTGTTGAAGAAATTTTAGATGAAATTTTACCACAACACAACCTCGACTACAAAGTTGTAGACCGCCAGGTAATTGTTTATCCTGCAGAAAAAGAGACTGAAGCCATTGATTCGGAAGCCCAGCAAGGCAATACTATCAACGGTAAGGTTATCGACACTGATGGTCTTCCACTTCCCGGAGTATCAGTAATTGTAAAGGGAACAACCATTGGTATTGTAACCAATCCTGATGGAGAATACTCTTTGGAAGTACCTGCTGATGCACAAGTTCTTATCTTCTCGTTTGTTGGTATGCGCGCCGAGGAAGTGATTATCGGAAACAAAACAACCATTAATGTAACAATGGAAGCCGAAGCCATTGGTTTGGAAGAAGTAGTGGCAATTGGTTACGGTACCGAGAAAAAAGCTACCATTACGGGTTCGGTTGCAGGAGTGAAAGGTGAAGATCTGAAAAAATCACCGGCACTCAACATCTCGAACAACCTGGTTGGTAGAACTCCCGGTTTAATTGCATTGAACCGTTCGGGAGAACCCGGTTACGATGGATCTGACCTTCTGATTCGTGGATCGAACACATTAAACGACAACACTCCGCTTGTTGTTGTAGATGGTATTACCGGCCGCGACATGAACCGTATCGATCCGGCCGACATTGAAAGTGTATCAATACTGAAAGATGCATCGGCAGCAATTTACGGTGCACAGGCAGCAAACGGTGTAATCCTCATCACTACTAAACGTGGTAAAATTGGTAAACCTACCATTACAATTAACATGAACCAGGGATTTAACCAACCAACACGTGTTCCTGATATGGCTGATGCGGCTACTTATGCTGAAATGATCAACGAAATAAACATCTATCGCGATCGCGATCCGATTTACACGGAAGATGATCTTCAGAAGTACCGCGATGGCTCAGCACCATGGACTCATCCAAATACCGACTGGTACGATGCAACATTTAAAACATGGTCACCTCAAACCTATGGAAACATTTCTATCAGTGGAGGTTCGCAGGAAATGCGCTATTATGTTTCAATGGGTGCCAATCACCAGGATGGTATTTACGAAAATTCGGCAACAAGTTATAATCAATACGACTTCCGTGCCAACTTAGATGGAAAAGTAAGTGAACACATCAATTTTGCCGTTGATGTTTCAGGACGCCAAGAGAACAGGAATTTTCCAACTCGTTCTGCAGGTGCTATTTTCCGTATGTTAATGCGTGGAAAACCAAACTTGCCAGCTTATTGGCCCGATGGTACTCCGGGACCGGATATTGAATATGGCGACAATCCGGTTGTTATTGTTACCGACGAAACCGGTTACAATAAAGACACCCGCTACATATTTGATAGCAATATGAAACTTGATATCGAAATTCCTTGGGTAAAAGGCTTAACATTAACAGCCAACGCCGCTATCGACAAGCGGATGCGCAAAGACAAGGTATTCCAAAAGGGCTGGTATTTATATTCGTGGGATTACGAGACATACGGTGATGACGGCAAACCTGCATTGATAAAAGGGAAAAGAGGTTTTGATGATCCTCGTTTGCGTCAGGAATTCCGCGACCAGCAAAATATTACTTTAAACGGTTTGTTGAATTATGAAACAACCATTGGCGATGACCATAGCCTGAAATTTTTAGCCGGTATCGAACGGTTTAAAGGTGATGAAATGAATTTCTGGGCCTACCGTCGTTATTTTGTTACCGACCAAATTGACCAGATGTTTGCCGGAGGCGACCTGGAAAAAGACAATTCAGGATCGGCAAGTGAAACTGCACGTCTGAACTATTTTGGAAGGGTTAACTATCGTTTAAAAGACAAATACCTCGCGGAATTTGTATGGCGTTACGATGGTTCATACATTTTCCCGGAAGACAGCCGCTTTGGTTTCTTCCCCGGTATTTCGTTAGGATGGCGTATTTCGGAAGAAAATTTCTGGAAAGAAAACTTAGGATTTATTGAAAACTTTAAATTGCGTGCGTCTATCGGACAAACCGGTAACGATCGTATCGACCCATTCCAGTTTATGTCGTCATACGGATTCAACTCCGATGGCTGGACCTATATCTTCAACGAATCAGTTGAAAGCAAGGTATTAACCGAAAGTCGTATTCCGAACCCGGCAGTAACCTGGGAAATTGCAACACAGAAAAACATTGGTATCGATGGTCAGATGCTGGATGGCAAACTCTACTTCGAAGCTGACTACTTCCATAACTTCCGTGAAGATATTCTTTGGTGGAGAAATGCGTCTGTGCCGGAATCAACAGGTTTATCATTACCACGTGAGAACATTGGTGAGGTTGTTAACCAGGGTTTCGAATTTAACGTATCGTATCGCGACAATATTGGCGATTTTAGTTACCAGGTTGGAATAAACGGTGGATATCAGAAAAACCGGATCGAATTCTGGGATGAAACACCGGGAATTCCTGACTACCAAAAATCAACCGGAAAACCGATGGATACTGATCTGTATTATGAAACTGACGGAATTTTCCATACACAGGCAGAGGTTGATGCTTACCCACACTGGGCAGGCGCTCGCCCGGGCGATGTAAAATTTGTTGATGTTAACGACGATGGCGCAATTGATGGACTCGACCGTGTACGGATCGACAAAAATAACATACCTCGTTTCCAGGGTGGTGTTACCGCTAACCTGGCATATAAAAACTTCGACCTTGCAATGTTATTTCAGGGAGCATTCGGAGCAGTTCAGTATATCGACACAGAATCGGGAGAGATTGGTAACTTCCTTCAGTTTTATGCCGAAGACCGCTGGACTCCGGACAATCCGGACGGAAGCACACCAAGAGCTTGGAACCGTAATGAAGAATACTGGAGAAATAATAACAACACTTATTTCCTGCGTTCAACCGATTATGTTCGCCTGAAAAACCTTGAATTAGGTTATAATTTCAGTCCGAATGTATGCTCACTTTTAGGAGTTGATGCATTGCGTTTGTACTTCAACGGTGCCAACCTGTTCGTCTTCGATAGTTTTGATGTATTCGACCCTGAGGGAGACAGTGCATCAGGCCAGTCTTATCCGCAAAACAGAACGATTAATGCTGGTGTAACCGTAACCTTTTAAAAAGTAGAATTATGAAGAAAATAACATATATTTTAGGATTATTACTTCTTGTAGTTACATCCTGTAATCAAGATTTTCTTGATAAAAAACCTTTGGATGAATATTCCGAAGTAGATGTGTGGAGCGATCCGGCCCTGATTGAAACCTTTGTAAACAATTTCTATCGAGAAGTTGGACACTCATGGGATATTGATATGCAGGCCTCTTATGTAGATGAAGGACACTTTACACCTGACTGGGGAGTAAGTAACTTTAATAAAAGCTTGCTTACAACCGACGACATTCCGGGCTGGGAAGTAGATTGGTTTGGAACTGCAACCATTCAGCGTTTGTGGGGACCGATGTACAAAGCAATACGTGCCACTAATATCTTTTTCAGTAAAATTGATGAGGTGGTGATGGATGATCAGGATATGAAAGACAGACTAACCGGAGAAACTTATTTCTGGAGAGCTTATTATTATCATTATCTGACTGCGTTATACGGCGGTGTTCCAATAATTAAAGAACCCTACAGCCTTTCCGATGAATTTGAAGTAGCACGTAATACATATGCCGAATGTATCGACTTTATTGTAAGCGATTTGGATGCAGCGGCCGCTTTATTGCCGGTAAGCTATGATGGCGACAACAAAGGACGTGCAACAAAAGGTGCTGCACTTGCATTAAAAGCCAGAGTTTTATTGTATGCAGCAAGCGATCTGCATAATGGCTATAATGCTAATGGCTACTCAAATGTTGAGTTAATTGGTTATACCGGTGGCAGCCAGACTGACCGATGGACAGCCGCTAAAAATGCAGCAAAAGCTGTTATCGACATGGGCGAATACAGTCTTGCATATCCAAATCCGGCTAATGCCGAAGAGGCGACTGCAAACTATACCGCTTATTTCACTTCAAAAGGAGAAAGCGAAGATATTTTCCTGAGGTACTATTTGGCCAAAACCGATGAAAACTGGGACAACTATCACCCGGGAATTCACAACGGACCAAATGGGTATCACAACTGGGGGAACAACACTCCTGTAGGTAATTTGGTTGATGCATTTGAAATGGAGGACGGAACCGCTTTTGACTGGGATAATCCGGAACAAAAGGCCGACCCTTACGGAATATTTGATGGACAGCGTCGTGATCCACGTTTCTATGCAAATGTATTATATGATGGAGCACGATGGAGAGCCCGTCCTACCGACGTAGCCAATATCGATCCGATCGGTATAATTCAAACCGGAAAATGGCAATTGAGTTCAGATCCGGACGATCTTCGTCACGGATTAGATACCCGCCAGGGACCGATTGAAGACTGGAACGGTGGACGTACCGGCTACTATCTGCGAAAAGGTATTGTTAAAGATATTGATGCACAGTTTACAAAGCAGGAAGTACCATGGCGCTACATGCGTTTGGGTGAAGTGTACCTGAATTACGCCGAAGCGTGTATTGAACTCGGCGAAGATGATGAAGCTAAAAAATACATCAATATGATTCGTCAGCGTGCAGGAATGCCCGACATTACTGAAACCGGCGAAGAGTTAAAAGCTCGTTATCGCAACGAAAGAAGAGTTGAGTTGATGTATGAAGAACATCGTTTCTTCGATGTACGCCGCTGGTTAATTGGCGATGAAGCTTATGGCGATACCTACGCTGTTGACGTATTCTATGGCTGGGAAGATGGCGCTACCGCAACACAACCAACATACGAACCGTGGGTATACGAAGAACGTGCCTGGGATGACAAGTGTTACTTCTTCCCGATTAAGCGCGATGAAATGAACAAGAACAGTCTATTAATCCAGAATCCTGGATACTAATAATAGTTTGGTTAGATTTAAAGGCCGGCTCTTTTGAGTCGGCCTTTTTTTGTTGATGCGCGAAAGCTCCAAATTGGTCATGGAGAAGCAATTGTTGACTTGCAAAAGCTCTAAGTTGGTCGTTGGGAAGTAATTGTTGGAGAACAAAAACAGCCAAGTGCGGATAACAAAAAAGGAATGGCAATTACATTACCATTCCTTTTCAGTAATTATATAAAAGTAAATCTTTACTCTTCAACGATCAACACATCCCATGGGGCAATATAAAGCTCTTCTCCATTGTTTATCGGCTCATCAGTTATCAGCTCCGTCCCGTTTCCATGTTCGTAAGTAAACGATTTTGCATCCGACGAATAGTTGTAATAGTAATGAATGGAATTCCCCATTTCATTTACACCTGATTTGGCAATTACCGGCCAGTGTAATTTCTGATCTACGCCCTGAACTTCTGCAAGATCAAGACTCTGCTGAATGATCTTTTCCTGGATTGCATCAGAAACCATGCAGCCTTCGTATAATAAAGTTCCGTCGCCATATTCATTAATCGTAATTGCCGGATACTCCTGAAAATATTTATGATCGTAAAAAGCAAGTGGTTTTGCAGTTTCCAACAAAAGATACTCGGCCCAGGTATGAACTTTGTTTTCCTTATCGCCAACGTTAAAAGGATCGTCTTTCAATTCAAGACTCTTAATGTTTGAAAACTCCTGGTAGTAAAAACCACAAACATCTTTTAAGGGGCCGGGCGCCAACATTGGACGTACCATCGAATTCTCGTCGGCGAAACCACTTTTAAACTGCATTATGACGTGGCCACCATTGGCAACATAGCTTTTGATTTTATTCAGCAACGCATCAGTAGCAATGTACAGCGATGGAACAATTACCAGGTCGTAGTTTTCAAATGCAGCATCTTCAGGAAAAATAAAATCGACCCCGACATTATTCTGGTACAGAATTTTATGAAACTGCCCCACCAGCGTATTTCGGTAATAATCGTTTTCAGTTGGTCCCCATGCCGATCCACCCTGATCGAATGGCATAAAATTCAACGCATCATTTGAATCGTGACTAAACAAAATCGCCACCTTGTTTTCCTTTTTCAGGTTAACCAGTTTTTTACCGATCCGTTCCAGCTCATGAGCTGTTTTTGATACTTCTGCATACGCCCGGTTGGGTTTCAGGTCGTGCGATAAAACACCTTTCCAATAGGTTTCCTGTCCGTAGTGAATTGAGTGCCAATGCCAGTACTCTACCATATTTGCACCTGAACCAAGATGTGCATACACATTTTGTCGCATCTGCCCCGGATAAGGCGGCTGCTGAATGCGGGAGTTCCAACCGATGGTTTGCGCATTGGTCTCGGTTATCAGGTAGTTTTTGCCATTTTTCACCGAGCGGAAGTAATCGCCGGCAAAAGCAATTTCATTTCCGGTAAGGTCTTCTTGCTGACCATGATATACATTAACTGCCATCATATCCATCAATTTGGCGCTTTCGTGCTGGTCGATATCCTGCACCGATGGCATAAAACAGTGCATTATAAACTGGTCGTCGCTTTTGTACTCCTGCACTATGGCCGATTGCCACTTTAAAAAATCGGCTACCGCCTTGCGGTTAAAACGCTCCCACTCCAATTTGTATGCGGTGTTTGTAATTCCATCGCGCGGTGCCAGTTCTTCCCAGCTGTCAATGGTCATTCCCCAGTAATTAAGGCCCCAAATTTTATTCAGGTTTTCCGGAGTTTTGAATTTATTTTTCAGATGATTAACAAAAGCCACATTAAAATCGTAATTATTCACTCCGCGCGAAGTGGCTTCGTTATCCACCTGAAATCCAATCACTCCCGGATGTTGCGCCAGGTTCTCCATCATTTTTCGAATAACCCGTTCACAGTAAAACAAATAGGTAGGATTGGTAATGTCCATATTTTGCCTGATTCCGTAGTAAGCTTTTTCTCCTTTCTGGTAATCAAGTAAAACTTCGGGATGTTTGTACCACAACCAGGAGGGAATGGAATACGTTGGTGTACCAAGAATTACTTTTATACCGGCGTCATACATTTTATCGATTATCCGTTTCATATACGAAAAATCGAATTCACCTTCGCGTTGCTCGTACAAACTCCAGGTTGATTCGCCAACACGCACAACTGAAATCCCGGCTTCTTTCATCATCCGGATATCTTCATCCAGCCGCTCAGAAGGCATATACTCATGGTAATATGCCACACCATAAAGTATATTGTCAAATTTTTCGGGCTGCGAAAAACCCGATAATGCCACCGTTAAAAACAGCAGCGTTAAAAAGAATTGTTTAACCATGATTGTCTATTTTAATTTTAATGTTTTAATTATCGCCACCCCGCTTGGTTTCAATCAATACTACTCCATTTGCCCCCTGCGAACCATAAGCTGCTGCCGAAGCATCTTTTAAAATGGTAATTTTCTTTACATTGTAAGGTGGAATTCCGGCAATGGAATAACCCCGGGCAACTCCGTCAATAACAATGAGTGCACCGTTACCGGCTCCAAAAGTTTCGTTGCCTCTAACAATTACTTCCCCATTTCTAACGGTTACGCCGGAAAAACGCCCGGCAATTGCACGTTCTAAAGTTGGATACCTTGAATAATCAACCTCTTCATTATCCAGAGAAGACATGGCAAAGAGTTTTTCACTTTCCTTTACATGCCCCTGACCAATTGCGAGTTCCTTGTTATAATCGCCCTTTTTCAATTTCAAATTAACGAGGATAAATTTATTGTTTCCTTCAACCTTGACTTTTTGTTTTCCAAACCCCCGTGCCGAAACCACAATCTTATCTTCATTTTGACAAAATACCTGAAAATACCCCAGCGTATCAGACAAAGCCTGTTTGTCGGAACTAGCCACCTCTATTACAGCTTTCATCAGCGGAATACTGTCAAAGGTAGTAACTCGTCCTTGCAACAGTCTTTCCTGTGCAGTTCCGGCCAAATTAAAAGCCAAAACACTAAATAGGAGAATTGATATATTTTTCATGACGGTTTAATTAGTTTAAGTGACTGTGACCAATAAAGTGCCCACGCAGTTTAGCGCAGAGCAAAATTTTATCAATCTACTATTGATAAAGACGTTAAATAAAAGAAAGTTAACTATCCGAATTGAAAGAAAAATATTTTCTATTTAAAAAAAACATAGTACCAGTAGGTATTCGAATAGCGGGCAAGTGCTTTTTGAGCTCGTTGCTGATCACTGCTGTTTTCAACAAAAATACGATAAAACTCTCCGAACTGTCTTTTGGTATTCTCGCTAACGGCCAGGTATTGTGTTTCGGGCAATTCTCCAAGTTTCAGCATAGTATAGCTGGCAACAGCTTCCTCCACATTGGCAGGTATTTTTTTATACCCGGCTTTCTCCATAGCCGGCAGCATCGCAACAAGCGCAGGCACGTCTTTTCGAAGCATCAACCAGGCAAGTTTATATTCAAGTGCAGGAATATTCAACGAATCAGTCTCAATAATATAATCGAGGTTAAGCAGTGGATTGTCTGACTGCACAAAAAAATCGGACTTTGTATCCAGTGCTCTCTTTTTCCCAAGCTCGTGATGCACTATAATTGCCTTATCGTTATACAACAATGCCCGAAATGCTTTCGCTTCATTCCTGTAAAACAACGAGCTCTCCAACATTGAAATATATTTCTCCGCAACTTTGTAGTTTCCTTTTATCAGTTCGGTTTTGATCAGTATTTTCATTACCTCCGGTGAATTCCCTTTCATTACCATGTACTCGTACGCCCAACGTTGCGCTTCATTAATCATCCCAACAGCATAGTAAAAATAACCGCCGCGTTCCAAAACATTGTTTACCATTTCCCACTTTAAAAACAGGCTGTTTCCTCCCGCACTTTGAGGGAAAAGCAACAAGGAAGTACTTAACTGACCAGTCTCAGCCAGAGCCACATTCGTTAAAAAAGCGGTTAACGAGTTAGTTGTAGGAAAACGCAAATTGTAATCGATCAGTTCGCTATACTTCTGCTGGTGAAACAATTTCTCAACATGGAAATAATGCAGCTTCTTTTTATCAATTCGTGGCATTACAATCAGCGCAAGATCAATCAGCACTACAAAGGGAAAAAATGCATTTACTTCAACTTTTCTAATTTGCTGCGCGGAAAGTTTGCCGAGTTGAATTCGGATAAGCAAAGGGAAGATTACAACTAATCCAACAACTGCAAGAAACATTTTTATCTGACCACCTATCTGTTCCGGTGAATACGGATAACGAACCAGACTTTCCGTTGTTTGAAAAAACAGGAATTCCTCTCCAATGAAAAAGAATATGATTGCTAACACCCAGCCAATCAATAGTTTTAACCAATGTCTGTTTTGAATAAAATAAATCGTAACTAAACCGAGCAATAACACTGCATATCCACCAAAAAGAAAATAATACGCGGGAAACAAAATGACTTGAAGCCATTTAAAAAATTCTTTTGAAGTTTTTGTAAACCACAGAAATAACAAAAGTTGAACAAGAAAACCGAGGTTATTAAATGCCTGATATTGATAATCTGTTTGTAAATAAAAAAGAGTGCCTCCAACTAAAAATGGAATAAAGTAATAGCTGCGCCGGGTTAACACAAAACCAATCTTTTGCAGGATGAATATAATTATACAAATCTCAAGTGCAACCAGAACACTCCCCAACAAAGGATAGTAGTAAAACGCCTTTTGCAATTCTCCAAGATAGATCAAAAATACTCCGGGCTGATTTAGGTGTTCCTGCAAATAAGAAAAGGTGAGTAAAAACAACGATGATTTTTCCTGTGAATAAAAAATGTAACTGGTAAAATGAAACAGATAAAACGTACCCAACAAAAATAGAAGCAGATACGGCAAAATTATTACGAGCAGTTTTGGTTTATTAATTGAATCGTTCATTGGGTTCCTTTCAGTTTTTAGTCCATTTTGCCTGAACACCTTCCTGGTTTGCAGCTCTTCGTATTTCTCCCGGAGTCAAATCAACATCAGTTTTGGCAAACTCAGGAATATTAAACGTTTTTACAAAATCCCTGTAAAATCCGGGATCTTCCTGTGGCAGAACAAAAGGTTTGCTTGTAACGCCATTTTCATCAACAAAAGAGATATACGGGCGGGCACTTAATCCATCGCCGCGTTTACTGCTAAATACAAGCCATTTACTATTCGTCGACCAGCTGTGGTAACTTTCGGTAAAATCACTATTGTTCCCGCATTTTTCAACTTGTAAACTTTTCATATCCATCGAATATAGATCGGCCTCTTTATGCCATATCGAGAAACAACCATAGTCATGCAAAGTAAAAATCAAAACATTTCCGTCTGGCGAAACCCGTGGAAAGGAAACACTCTTGCCCAAAGCTGCAGCATCGAATACCATTTCGGGTTCTGAGAATTTTTGCTGCACAGGATCGAATGCCACCCGGTACAAATCATATTTGATATCCCGATAATCGTAATTCTCAGCAATTTGAGCAGCACGGCAGAAATATAGGAACCGGCCATCAGGCGACCATTCAGGGTATGTATCCATATATTTTTTAACAGGATCAACAGGTACCTGCATAATTTCATTTTTATCAACATCGTACATTACCAATGAAGAATTCAAATCAGAAACTTCAATCTTTTTGTTTTCCATAGAATGAAACTGCTGAACCACCTTATTGGAAGAGAATGCCACATATTTCCCCGATGGATGCCAGCGCGGATACACAGCACCATTTTGCATCTCCTTGATTTTCAGGTTAATTTTTTGCAAATCACCATTTTCAACAAAATATGTTCCTCCTAAATTACCACGCATGTGGAACATAAAATCATCAGCATTCTGATTATTAAATGCATGACAATTCACGCAATTCTGCCCCACCACATTGTTTTCAATTACTGCTTTTTCCTTGAAGCTTTCCAGACTACGTTTTACAATACTTATTTCCGTCCAGCTTTCGTACCCCGGATACAACAAACGATAGTACAAAAACGGATCAACTTTTTCGTCAGAAACTGTATTGTTAAACGCAGGATATTCAATCCACTTGCCATCTTTTTCAACAAAAATCTGATAACGAATTCTTGCACCTGCATTTTCAGCTAAAAGTTTGTGCCATTTCTTTTCCGAGAGGCGAAATTCTCCATCTCGTGATGAAACAGTTAAAGCTTCCCCCTTTTCTCCTGAAATAAACAAATAGTAGGCATCACCTTCTGCTTCAACTAAAAAATTCAGAGGAGCAATGTTAAATGGTATTGTTACTTCTGTATAGTCAGGATATATCTTTACCGGCTCGCCATTTTTCAAAATTTCCCCTTTTGGCTTTGATACACAGGAGAATAAAAACAGTAACCCGACAAAGTATATAGATTGGAATCTTAGGCTCATTGTTAGTTTTAATTTTGCGATTGTTGCAAAGCCTGAAATTAATAAAATCATTGAGAAAATGCCTTCTAAATATCCGGGGAAAATTGACAGATTTTCGATCAAAACAATTACAATCCAGAAGTAAATCTTGAAATATCTTTAAAATTCATTCAAATTCGGAGATTTTAATTTCAATTCGTTTTGAGAATAAATTTTAATTTTTACATTTGCTTCATCATTACAAAAGATTATGAGAATTTTATCTATCAATATTATTGTCCTACTCGTTGTCATTCTTGGAATTACTGAGAAAGGCCATTAATTTGTATAGATACTAAAGATATTTATAAGCCTTTCTCGAAACAGAGAAAGGCTTTTTTAATGTAAAACAGATAGTAAAAGACAAAGAAGTATGCAAAATACATTGCGTAGTAATACTACAACTCAAGGCCGACGAATGGCAGGCGCACGTAGCCTCTGGAGAGCAAACGGAATGAAAGAAGAACACTTCGGAAGACCGGTGATCGCAATAGTAAACTCGTTTACTCAATTTGTTCCGGGGCATGTACACTTGCACGAAATTGGTCAGTATGTAAAAGGATTAATTGAAAAAGCCGGTTATTTTGCGGCCGAGTTCAACACCATTGCCATTGACGATGGTATTGCCATGGGCCACGACGGGATGCTTTATTCGCTGCCGTCGCGCGATGTAATTGCCGACAGCGTAGAATATATGTGTAACGCCCACAAGGTTGACGCAATGGTTTGTATTTCTAATTGTGACAAAATTACTCCCGGAATGTTAATGGCAGCCATGCGACTGAACATCCCGGCTGTTTTTGTATCAGGCGGCCCGATGGAAGCCGGTGAAGTTGACGATAAATACCTCGACCTTGTTGACGCAATGGTGATGGCTGCCGATACAAAAATTGATGATTCGTATGTAAAACAAGTAGAAGAAAATGCATGCCCTACCTGCGGATCGTGCTCGGGTATGTTTACTGCGAACTCAATGAACTGCCTTGCCGAAGCCATTGGACTGGCACTGCCAGGAAACGGAACAATTGTGGCAACGCATGCAAACAGGAAAAAGCTTTTCGAAGAAGCTGCTGAAAAAATTATTGCAGCCACTAAAGCATATTATTTCGAAGGAAACGATTCGGTACTTCCGAGAAGTATTGCTTCACGCGATGCCTTTTTGAATGCCATGAAACTTGATATTGCTATGGGTGGATCAACCAACACGGTTCTGCACCTGTTGGCTATTGCACACGAAGCCGAAGTTAGCTTCACAATGCAAGATATTGACCAGCTTTCGCGCATTACTCCGAACCTGTGTAAAGTTGCGCCTAACGGTCATTATCATATCCAGGATGTTAACCGTGCCGGCGGAATTCTTGGCATTTTGGGCGAATTGGAAAAAGGAGGTTTAATGGAAACCAATGTTTCCCGTATCGACGGAAGAACTTTGGGAGAAGCCATTGCCGAATACGATATAAAAAGAGATACTGTTACCGAAGATGCTATAAACCGGTTTAAATCGGCTCCGGGCGGAGGAAGAAACCTGGTTATGGGATCTCAGCAAAGCACCTACAAAGAATTGGACGACGACCGTGCCAATGGCTGTATCCGCGATTTTGAAAATGCCTATAACAAAGACGGCGGATTAGCTGTTCTTTTCGGCAACATCGCTGAAAAAGGATGTATTGTTAAAACTGCAGGTGTTGATTCATCAATTTTCAAATTTACAGGAACAGCAAAAGTTTTCGATTCGCAGGATGATGCGGTTAACGGTATTCTTGGCGACGACGTTCAAAAAGGAGATGTAATCGTTATTCGTTACGAAGGACCAAAAGGAGGCCCTGGAATGCAGGAAATGCTTTACCCTACTTCGTACCTTAAATCGATGCAACTGGATAAACACTGCGCACTAATTACTGACGGAAGATTTTCAGGTGGAACATCAGGATTATCAATCGGGCACGTTTCTCCTGAAGCTGCGGGAGGCGGTGCAATTGCTTTGATTCGAAACAACGATAAAATTGAAATCGATATTACTGAACGCTCGATTAACCTGGTTATTTCCGATGAAGAATTACAAATGCGACGTGAAGAAGAAGATGCAAAAGGCGAAAAAGCCTGGAAACCGGCATCGCGCAAACGTAATGTATCGAAAGCATTAAAGGCTTACGCAAGCCTCGTATCATCAGCAGATATGGGAGCAGTAAGATTGATCGACTAACGTTTTAAAAGACACTAAAAACAAAGACATAGAATAACAAAAAGCCGGTGAGCAGATACCGGCACAAAAACAAACAAATATGACAGCAAAAAAAGTTACCGGTTCACAAGCATTAATTCTGTCGCTTATGGAAGAAGGGGTGGATACCATTTTTGGTTATCCCGGCGGCGCTATTATGCCCGTTTATGATGCGTTGTATGATTTTGACAAAGAGGTAAAACACGTATTGACACGCCACGAACAAGGCGCAATTCACGGAGCACAGGGTTATGCCCGCGTCAGTGGAAAACCAGGAATTTGTTTTGCTACTTCCGGTCCGGGTGCCACTAACCTGATGACCGGTATAGCCGACGCAATGATTGACTCAACACCTCTTGTTTGTATTACCGGACAAGTAGCTGAACCACTGCTCGGAACAGATGCTTTTCAGGAATCAGATGTTGTAGGTATGTCGATTCCAGTTACAAAATGGAACTACCAGGTAACTACACCGGAAGAAATTCCCACAGCAATTGCACAGGCTTTTTATATTGCAACAACAGGTCGTCCGGGTCCGGTTTTAATCGATGTTACAAAAGATGCACAATTCGGAGAGCTTGATTTTGAATACGAAAAATGTACAAAAATCAGAAGTTACGTGCCGGAAACACAGGTTGATCCGCATCAGGTAAAAGCTGCAGCTGAGTTAATCGATGAAGCAAAAAAACCACTGATCTTGTTTGGCCATGGAATTATTATAGGCCGTGCAGAAGAAGAGCTCAAAGCTTTTATTGAAAAGACCGGTATTCCTGCAGCCTGGACACTTATGGGGCTTTCTGCGCTTCCAACTCAACATCCTTTAAACGTTGGTATGCTTGGTATGCACGGAAATTACGGACCAAACAAATTAACCAACGAGGCCGATTTGATCATTGCTGTTGGAATGCGTTTTGATGACCGTGTTACCGGAAAAGTTAGCGAATACGCCAAAAAAGCGAAGATAGTTCATCTTGAAATTGACCCCGCAGAAGTTGATAAAATCATTAAAACAGACGTAAGCGTTTTAGGCGATGCAAAAAAGGCACTAAAAATGCTTATTGATAACGTGAAAGAAAATAATCACGATTCATGGTTGGAAGAATTTAAAAAATGTGATGCAATAGAAAACGAAAAAGTTATTCAGAAAGACTTACATCCCACAAAACCAGGATTGACAATGGGCGAAGCTGTTCGAATAGCTTCAGAAAAAACCAATCACGAAGCCATTTTGGTTACTGATGTTGGTCAGCACCAAATGATCGCCCAGCGTTATTTTAAATTTAAAAATTCGCGAAGCAATGTAACTTCAGGAGGTTTAGGAACCATGGGATTTGGGTTACCGGCTTCGATGGGTGCACAACTTGGAGCTCCAGGTCGTACTGTTGTTGCCATGATTGGGGACGGAGGTTTTCAAATGACCATTCAGGAACTGGGCACCATTGCACAAAACAAACTGCCGGTAAAAATTATGTTGCTGAATAATAACTTCCTGGGAATGGTAAGACAGTGGCAGCAATTATTTTTTGAAAAACGCTATTCATTTACCGAATTGCACAATCCTGACTTCATTATGATTGCAAAAGGATTTGGAATTGATGGACATACCGTTGATAAGCGTGAAAACCTGGAAGACAGCATTCAGAAAATGATCGATCACGATGGTCCTTATTTGCTTGAGGTAAAAATTGAAAAAGAAGATAATGTATTCCCAATGGTTCCAACCGGGGCTTCCGTATCTGATGTAATTTTAGAGCCTTAAAACATTCGCTAATTGAATCACTACAAAAGTTAACAAAATGAGACAAGAATATATCATAACAGTTTACTCTGAAAACCATATTGGTCTGTTAACCAGAATCACTAACGTTTTCACGCGAAGAAAGACAAATATCGATAGTCTTACTGTATCGGAGTCTGCCTTACAGGGTATTTTCAAATTTACCATTGTAGTGCACTGCACCCAGGCAATGGCCATCAAACTGGTAAGCCAAATCGAAAAGCAAATTGATGTATTAAAGGCTTTTTACCATACCAATGATGAAATGATCTTTCAGGAAATTGCGTTGTACAAAGTTCCTATCGATCCAATTTATGAGAGCGATACCATTGAAAAGATTGTTCGTAAAGCCGGAGCACGTATTCTTGAGATTACCAAAGATTATGTGGTAATTGAAAAAACAGGTCACAAAGAAGATACTCAGGCCTTATTCGAAGAATTAAATCAATTTAAGGTAATGCAGTTTATTCGCTCGGGAAGAGTGGCAATAACGCGTGATCCGATTGAGCGTTTATCGGAATTCCTAAAAGAACGAGACGCTTTCTTAACAAGTTTAGATTAAAAAAATCTATAGTCCAAAACTACCTGCCCGTCAGTTATTCTGACGGGCTTTTTTTATGTCCTTTACTCTGGCCAGACATCGTATTTTTATAATTCATTGATTAATGAACTCCAATCTTAATTCTTCTGTTAAACACCAATATTTTATTATTTGTCATACAAATTCATTAAAAAGATTTATCAACTTTGCAAAAAACTGCACTTTTAATGAACCTTATTATCGACAAGATTGACATCTATCAGTCTCCTATTAAATTAAAGGAACCTTTCATCATCTCATTGGGACCGATGCATTATGCTCAGAACATTATAGTTGCAATTCACACAAACCAGGGCATTACTGGCTTTGGCGAATGTAGCCCTTTTATGACGATTAATGGTGAAAGTATGGAAACATGCTTTATTGTAGGGCAATACCTGGCAAAAATTCTGAAAGGAAAGAATCCGGAAGACATTGAATTATGCACCATGGCCATGGACAAACTTATTTATGGAAATTCAAGCATAAAAAGCGCATTTGACATGGCGTTGTATGACATATCTGCGAAAAAGGCAGGTCTACCACTTTACAAGTTTCTTGGCGGTAACAATACGAAGGAAATGCAAACTGACTATACCGTTAGTTTAACCAATCCGGAAAAAATGGCTGCCGATGCAAAAACCATCGTCGATAATGGCTTCGAGATTGTAAAAGTAAAATTGGGGCACTCGAAAAAACAGGATATTGCAAGCATTAAAAAAATTCGTGAAGCAATTGGCCCCAAAGTCCCTATTCGATTAGACGCTAACCAGGGATGGAAAAGCGATGAGGCACTGGATATACTAAAAGCTCTTACACCATATAAAATTCAACATTGTGAAGAACCTATTGCACGCTGGGATTATATGGAATTACCGGATATCAGGCGGTTCAGCCCTATTCCGATAATGGCTGATGAAACCTGCTGCGATCATCACGATGCAAAACGCTTAATTGCTTTAAACGCCTGCGACCTGATTAATATTAAACTTAGTAAATCGGGTGGTATTTTTAAAGCCCTAAAAATTGTAAAAGAGGCAAAAGCTGCGAAGATGAAAATTCAGGTCGGTGGTTTTCTTGAAACACGTTTAGGATTTACGGCTTCGGCGCATTTTGCACTTTCGTCTGACAACATTGTTTATTACGATTTTGATACACCGTTGATGATGGAGGAAGATCCTGTGGACGGTGGCATAAAATACAACGCAAAAGGCATTATTAGCATCCCTGAAATACCTGGATTAGGAGTTAAAATACACGATGCCTCTTTAGCCAGGCTAATCAAAGTTACCGTATAAATTACTCCATTCAGTTTAATTCCTTCAAGAAACAAAATCAGAATAATCTTAACACAGCAATTACCAGATAGCAGTTTAAAGGGGATATTTCTTTAAATCTGTCAAAGGCACAAAAGCCTATGTATCATTTTATTTGCACTTGCAATTAAATCAAATATTTTGCATATTTATGAAGTAATTTTATCATATAAATATGATTGTACCACTTCGTAAATGTCTCGTCCCTGAGTTTATATTGGGAGATGGTGCTACTAACCTAGCCAATCGATATATTAAATTTTTTAATCCAAAAAAAGTTCTGGTTGTTACGGATAGAGGACTAAAAAAAACAAAGCTGGTTTCAAACGTTGAGAAACAATTAAAGGCTGATAATATTTCCTACTGCATTTATGATAATATATCGCCAAATCCGCGGGATTATGAAGTAATGGAAGGTGCGGATGTATATCGTAAAGAAGACTGTAACGTTATTCTTGCAATTGGAGGAGGAAGTCCTACAGATGCTGCCAAAGGAATTGGGATTGTTAGCACCAACCACCATCATATTAAAAGCTTTGAAGGCGTCGATAAGATTTTGGCCCCTATGCCTCCTTTGGTGTGTATTCCTACAACTGCCGGAACATCGGCCGACATTTCGCAGTTTGCCATAATTTTAGATACCGAACTAAAAACAAAATTGGCAATAATAAGTAAAACGGTTGTCCCCGACACCTCCCTAATTGACGCAGAAACAACCTTAACAATGGATAAAGAGCTGACAGCTGCCACTGGTATAGATGCCTTGGTGCACGCCATTGAAGCTTATGTTTCTACGGCCAGTTCAGTCATAACTGATATGAATGCATTGGAAGCCATAAAGCTTGTAAAACAATATCTTCCACTAACAATAAAATCGCCATTAAACCTTGAATACCGAAATAAAATGATGCTGGCAAGCTTATTGGCCGGAATTGCTTTCTCAAATGCCAGCCTTGGACTTGTACATGCCATGGCCCATGCATTAGGAGGCCTAAAGGATGCACCTCACGGCATGTGTAATGCCATCCTTTTAGATCATGTTATTGATTTCAATTTCGAATCTGCTACCAATAAATATGTCGATATTGGAAATGCATTTGGAATAAACTTAGATAGTTCAAATCCTGCTTCAAGCAAGGCACTTCTTATTGAAGCATTACAGGAATTCAAACACATTTGTGGTATTCAACCGGGGCTAAAACAAATTGGCCTTAAAAAAGCGGATTTCAGAGAACTAGCTCAAAAAGCTTATAACGATTCGTGTATTGTTACTAACCCGAAAGATGCTGAGATAGCAGATATTGAGAAAATACTTGAATATGCCTGGTAGAAGAAGATCAGACATACGAGATAAAATTATCGGACTGGGAGAAAACTCGCATAAAAAAAGCTATTATCCTCAGCTCGTTGATCAGCTTGAAGAAATAAAACGTCAGAAAGAGTCGCTGGAGAAAAAAAACCACGAACTCAAAAATCTTCTTGAACAATTATCTCTGTCTAAAGAAAAGGCTGAAGAATCAGAACGATTAAAATCAGCATTTCTGGCAAACATGAGCCACGAAATAAGAACGCCTATGAATGGGATAATGGGTTTTACTGACCTGTTGAAAAAACCGGGACTATCATTTGAAGAACACCAACAATTTATCGAGATTATTCAGAAAAGTGGTGAGCGCATGCTAAACACCATTAATGATATTATTGATATCTCAAAGATTGATGCAGGGCAAATTGAGGTACATTTTACAACCATTAATTTGCGTGAAGAATTAGAATCATTTTACAATTTCTTTTATCCTCAAGCTGCGAAAAAAACAATTGACCTGAAAGTAACAAATCGTTTAACCGCTAACCAGGAAACATTCATAACCGATGCAACAAAATTCAGTTCAATAATTACAAACCTTGTTCGTAACGCATTAAAATATACATTTTCAGGTTCTATCGAAGTTTTATTTGAAAAGAAGGATAATTTTTTCTTTTGCTATGTAAAAGATACCGGTATTGGAATCCCTGAAGACCGGAAACAGGCCATTTTCGAAAGGTTTATTCAAGGAGACATTCAGGATAAAAGGGCACTTGAAGGCTCTGGGCTGGGACTGGCAATAGCTAAATCTTATGTAGATATACTTGATGGTAAAATATGGTTTGAATCTGTAGAAGGAAAAGGTACAACCTTTTTTGTGAACCTGCCATGGAAGGACAAAAATGCTAACTTAAACCAGGAAACGAAAAACAAAAAGGCAATTGATGTAATTGAATCAAAGTTAAGCATGCTACCTTCAAAATTTAAGGTATTAATTGTAGAAGACGATAAAGTAAATGCCCTGTATTTAAACATGTTGTTAAAAAAACACTGCTCCGAATTATTATTAGCTACCGGAGGTGTGGAAGCCGTAGAAAAAGTGCGAAACAACCCGGATATTGACTTGGTTCTTCTTGATATAAAAATCCCGGATATAAATGGTTACATGGCTGCTGACGAAATAAGAAAGTTTAACAAACATGTAATTATAATAGCTCAAACAGCATATGCTTTTCCGGGCGACAAACAAAAAGCTATTGCAAAAGGATTCAATGATTACATGGTAAAACCTTTAAACAAAAACGATCTGTTGGCAACAATTGCAAAACACATAAAATAATACTGCAAAAACAGATTTTGCTCCTCTGTGCTTACCCAAAATTATTCCCTACTTTTCATTAACTTTGATAAACAGAAAACAGCCGGTAATGAAAACAGTTTGGCGAACATTTCTATTATTTCTTTTTCTAATGGGATTATTGTCTTCAAGGATTTTATATGCCCAAATGCCAATTGAACAACAAGACACTACTCTATTACGTGATAAAATAGAAGAAATAACCATTACTGCTTTTCGCTCGCCATACAATGTTTTCAACACTCCTGCCCCTGTAAATCTTATTCTTCCGCAGCAACTTGAATCGGGCGATGCCCTTACTCCCATTGATGCCTTAAATCGAGTTCCCGGCATTTTAATGCACCACGGAACATTCAATACCAATCGTTTAACCATTCGGGGAATTGGATCACGCACACCATACGGCACCAATAAAATAAAGGCCTATTTTGGTGAGATTCCGCTTACAACTGGCGACGGCGAAACCATTTTAGAAGATCTTGAAAACAGCTCTATTCAGCGTTTGGAAATTATAAAAGGGCCCTCATCAAGTTTATATGGAGCCGGGTTGGCTGGAGTACTTCTTTTTCACCCCAAAACAGTAGTAAAAGATTTTGTACAAAACGAATCGACAGTTGCTTCGTTTGGTACCTACAAAAATACGTTAAGTGCAGGCGTGAATAATGATAAGTTGAATATTTACGCGCTTGGATCATTATTATCGAGTGATGGTTATCGTGAAAATAATTCCACAAAACGGGGTAATTTTCTAATCAATTCCATTTATAATTTCTCCGAGAAATCGAACCTGCAAGTTCTGGCAAAAGCCACCAAAATGAAAGGTTATATTCCAAGTTCTCTCGATTGGGAAACCTATCAGAATAATCCGCAGAGTGCTGCAGCGAACTGGGCCGGCATTAAGGGATACGAAGAATATACCAATGCGCAGTTTGGTGCATCCTTCAATCGTTTTACGCTTAGTGAAGGCAAAATATCGGCAGGTATTTTTGGAAGCTTTCGTAAACTCGACGAGTTACGCCCTTTTAACCGGCTCGAAGAATCATCTGATTACATTGGTTGGCGAGCCTATATGCAAAAAGTGGTTACAAGCGATGACCTTCGTTTGGTTATGACTTCCGGAATTGAAATGTTTCGCGAAACCTACGACTGGCAAACATTTAGCAATGATGATAACTACTTACTATCAGATAATAACGAGAAAAGACAATACGAAAATCTTTTTGTTCAGCTCGAATCGAATATCAAAAACCGGGTATTTATTTCAACCGGTTTAAACGGAAACATTACCCGCTTTAAATACACCGATCATTTTCCTGAGAATGGCGACCAGTCGGGTAAGCGAAATTATAAACCCGTGTTCTCACCTCGTTTTGGAGTCAACGTTTTGTTAGGCGAAGAATATTCCATATTTAGCAATATTAGTCATGGATTTTCTACACCAACATTTGAAGAAACATTAATGCCGGAAGGCACGATAAATGAAGATATAAAACCGGAATCGGGCTGGAGTTTTGAAACAGGATTCAGGGCACAATTTACCAACCGCTTTAAACTTTCAGCAAGTTATTACCGCATTTATGTAAACAACTTACTGGTTGCGCATCGTACCGGCGAAGATGCATATATTGGTGTAAATGCCGGACAATCGTTGCATCCCGGATTTGAAGCAGAATTCACGTGGGTAACCATAACACACAACAAAGAAGCCCTTTTAACCATTTATGGTAGTGCCACGCTGGCAAACTATCATTTTAAAGATTTTGACAACCTGGGTATCGACTATTCAGGAAAATTGCTTCCCGGTACTGCCAAAGAGATATATAGTATTGGTGGAAGTTTAGTTCCGCTGAAAAACCTATCTGTTAATATGCGGCACCACTATAACGGCAAGATGCCTGTAGATGATGCCAACTCATCGTTTTCAGATGCTTTTGGCCTTACAAATACCGAAATACAATATAAAGCAAGAAAGGGTAATATTAAACTCGATTTGCGCGGCGGCATCCAGAATATTTTTGATATTCATTACGCTTCAATGCTTGCCGTTAATGCACCTTCTTTTGGAGGAAATCCTCCACGTTATTATTATCCGGGAAATCCACGAAATTTCTATCTGAGCATTTTAATCGGTTTTGCGGCAAAAGAATAAGCTTTTTCTCTACCGACTTTTCGATATACTATTTTGCAATAATTTTAATGGTCGTTCTACGATTTAGTCTACGACCTTCAACTGTTTCATTGCTTGCTACGGGTTTTGTATCGCCATAACCTTCTGATTGTAAACGACCGGTTGAAATACCATTTTCAACCAGGTAATCCACCACAGATTTTGCTCTTAATTTTGAAAGTTCAAGGTTACTTTCCGTGTTACCCGAGCTATCGGTATGTCCCTGAATTTCCACTTTCAACCCGTTGTTAGTCTTAAGAAAATCGACCAGCTTCTGAAGTTCCGGTTCCGATTCGGCAAGAATGGCAAACGAATCGGTTTCATAATAAATGTTGTACAAATCCATTTCTGCGCCAACCTCTATTGGTTCCAATTCAATGTTAAGAATAAACGGATCAGTCAAAGAGTTTTCATCGGCAAGACGCATTGAATGAGAGTAGAACATAAATCCATCTTCCGAAACATTAAATGCATAATTACGCCCAACAGGCAGAGCCAGCATAATCTGTCCTTTTTCATCAGCTTTTTCGATGCGAGGTTCGGTTACTGCTGAATTTAGGTTTACCAACTCTATTTCAGCCATAATAGGCTGCGCTGTTGCTTTATTGGTAACTTTTGCCTTTATATAAGTTACCGGACGCGGCTGCAAACCACGATCGAGATTAAAAGAAAAAATGTCAAGCCCGTTATCCGATTCTCTTGCTGACGAAAAATATGCAACATCGCCTATCGAACTGATTGTCAACCCCATATCATCCTGATAGGTATTTATTGGATAACCCATGTTTTGCAAATTCTCCACCTGTCCGTTGTCGTTTATTTCGGCTGTAAACAAATCGAGTCCGCCCATACCAACATGCGTATCGGAGGCGAAGTAAAAATTATGGTTGTTGGCATGTATAAACGGCGATATCTCATCACCTGAAGTATTCAGTGCCTCCATGTTTTCCGGTTTACCCCATTCCGGTTTTCCATTGTCGGAAAAACCATTAAACGCAATTCGCCAGATATCTTTTTGTCCTTTTCCGCCATTTCGATTACTCGAGAAATAAAGGTATCTGTTATCCGATGAAAGAGACGGTTGCCCTTCCCACGATGAAGTGTTTAACGGAGCACCTGCATTTTGCGGCTCAGTCCATTTTCCTTCAACTAAACGAGAAAAATAGATATCGCAACTTCCCAATCCATCCGCTCGATTACAAGCCGTAAAGAACAATATTTTTGCATCGGCCGATAAGGTTTGTGCCCCCTCATTATCGCTGGTGTTTACCTCACTTATTGGCACAGCATTATCCCAATTAAACGAATCAATCTCAGCCATAAAAAAATCTTCCTGTGGCCGGCCTCCGTCTTTCATTAAACGGGTAAAAACCAAATGTTTTCCATCTAGCGACGGTGTTGGCCAGTACTCATCGTTCGGTGTATTTATTTCGTCGCCCAAATTGGTGGGTTCAAAAGCTACCGGATTTTCAATGCTGTTTATGGCAAACCGACAACTGGCAATTTTACACGCTAAAAGAAATTGTCGCTTTTCCGGAATATTCTTGTTCTCCTTATATTTTTCGTAGAAACTGAGTGCCTCGGAATACATGCCCAGTTTATAAAATGATTCGCCCAATCGGAAATCAATCAACGGATTGTCATCCAACTCCACGGCTTTGGTCAGATGTTTTATTTCCAGGCGAGTGGAATCAATGTCCTTGTATATTTCAGCTAATAAAAGATAGGCATTGGCATATTCCGGATCTTTCTGTAAAAGTTTATTCGATGTTTCGATAGCTGCCTTATAATTATCCTCAACATAATACTTTCGGGCCTCTTCAAATAATTTATCTGAACGTTTCGTGTCCTGCGCCTGCGCATTTACCCACAAAGTAGCACAGACAAGTATTAGAACAATATTTTTTAATCTATTAATCGATAACATATTACAAACACTTTCGTATAAAAACTCAATTTGGTAAAAATAATAAACGATTGATTCGTTTTATTTATTTTTTTTCTATTTTACCTGCGTAAATTTATTTATTCTAACGATTTAAATTCTAATTACATTGGTTTGCTGACGTGATGAAAAAGAAAGTAAACAAAACCCGATTCCCCGAATTAGACAAATTCGACCGTAAACAAAACAAACACGCCGGATCGCGTGACAAAAGTTCTAAACAAAAATTTTCTATTTACGACGAGTTCGATGAAGATGACGATATTCTTGATTATTCATCTGAATTCGACGACGAAGAAGAATAAATCAGCAGAACACCATATCATTTTATTATTCAGTAAGCATAGGCTGCAGAACGACTAGTCGTAAAATGCCTCAGAACCGGGGTATTGGTATCGGGCTTTGGCTATTTTCTCGGGAAAAACAAAGTACGAAAGCACTGCTTTTGCACATTCTTCGCCTGCTCCGTCGTATAGTGACGCGCTTATTTTTGCAGTCCGCCCCTCGTGCGATTCCAGTTTTCCTTTTATGGTAACTTCGCCTTTTGAAACTTTTACCGGTTTTAAGTAACTCACCTGCATATCGCTGGTTACACCGGCCGTTTTTAGTTTTAACATTACAACCCAACCACCAATCTCGTCGAGTAAAGTAGCCTGAATTCCACCGTGCAAAACACCAATCCAGCCTTCGTAACTACGCTCTGGTTTCCATTTAGTGATAATCTCGTCACCATCTTCCCAGAACTCGAGCTGCAGGCCCGCACTGTTGTATGGCGAACAGGCGAAACAATTGTATTCACCTATGTTTTTTGGATCTTTCCAGGGATTTTTGATTTTTTTCATCGTTTAATTAACATTTGCGAGCGACTCCCTTTCGTAACTTCCTTACAAGAAGGGTTAGAAAGTTAGCTTCAATAAATATTCTGTAAACAAAACGAGCCGGTAAAAACCAGCTCGCTATATAATTTATTTTAATTTTCTAATTATTACCTAAGATTAAAGGCAGTCCGTCTTTTCCGCTTCCAATTACAACAACTTTCGAATTTGGCGACTCAGCCAGCGATGTTGTAGCTTCAATACCACGTTGTTTTAGGATTTTATCCGTTAAACTGGCATTGATAATTCGGTTGTAGTTTGCAATACCTTCTGCTTCAATTCTGCGTCGTTCAGCTTCCGACTCTTCACGTTTTAAGCGGAATTCGTATGCTAATGCTTCCTGTTCCTGCTGTAACTTATTTTCGATTGCTCCTTTAATCTGAGCAGGTAAATTAATCGAACGAATCAATAAAGCCCGCATGTCTATAAAATTTTCGCTTAAAACTTTTTTAGTTTCTGTAATTATAGTCTGCTCCACTTCTGCTCTTTTTGTTGAGTAAATTTCTTCGGCAGTGTAACGCCCTGCAACCTGACGAACTGAAGATCGAACTTCTGGAATAACCAGCACATTTATAAAGTTAACCCCAAATTGTTCGTGCAAAAATCCAATTTTACTATACGAAGGATTAAAACGTACAGTAACATCAACATTTACCGAAAGTCCGTTTTTATCCAGAACATCCATTGTTTCGTCGCGCTGCTGTTCCCTAACATTGTAAATCTCTAACTCGTTCCATGGAGCAATAATATGGAATCCCTCTCCAAAAATATTTTCTTTATCCAAACCAGTGGTGTAAGGTTTAAAAATTACCGCCTTTTCACCGGGTTTTAATATTTTAAACATGCGGCCACCAAAAAGCAGCAATACAATTAACACAACGGCACCCAATACCAGATAAGATGATTTAAAATTGAATTTCATAACCTTATTTCTTTTTAATGATTAGACAAATGTACAAAGTTTAAAGAACGTTCGAAGCCTAAATTATGTTTTATTTAAAAACCCGGATAAATGCATTGTGTTGTAAGCTATTCTTTTAATTTTGATGATGAAAATTCCGGTCTTAACAACAAGTAATTCAAATCTGATGAAGAAACTGTTTTTACTATTTATTGCTTTTCTGCTGGTTAGCAGCTCGTTTGCGCAACATTTTTTCGACACCGATTTTAATACCCGCAAGAAATACATAATCCTCTGCGACCCTACTGTGCATCGCATTAAAACCATTCAGTATCTTACAAACGCTAACTTACTTTCAGTTAAAAAAAATAAGGTAAAGTTTGTTGGAGTATATTATAAAGGGCAGAAATACGATTTTAGTGAAACACAAAAATACATCGAGGAGAATCATTTGGACAACTTCTTTCTGCACGAAATCGATGGGGAACTGACGAAAGAAAATATTTATACCGAGAACGATATAACGGACGAATTGCGAAAAGTTTTTTCTAACTCAATCGGAGTGATCTTTTTTGGTGGCCCGGATATTCAGCCGGAGCTTTACTGCGAGGACAATTCATTATCGGTTGTTACTGATCCGGGACGACACCTCTACGAATGTTCGTTTATTTTCCACCTGCTTGGTGGTTCTCAGAATGAATCGTTTCAGCCATTCTTAACAGAACGACCCGATTACACAGTAACAGGTTTTTGCCTGGGTATGCAAACCATGAATGTGGGAACAGGCGGCACACTCATTCAGGATATTCCTGCTGAAATATACAATACAAACACGCCCGAAGAAACAGTTGGTATTGGAAGAGCCAATTTGCACCGAAACTACTGGCAGTTAATCGAAGAGGATCCTCTTTTTATGGGAATTAATCTGCATACAATTCAGTTCACAGATAATACTTTTTGGGGTAAAGATGTACGTGTGGCCAAAAATTCAACACCGCGTATTTACAGCAGCCACCATCAGGCAGTTGAGAATCTGGGCAAAGGACTTTCGGTAACCTGTCTCTCGCCCGACGGTAAAATCATTGAGGGAATTAAACACAATACTTACCCACATGTTTTTGCTGTACAGTTTCATCCTGAAGTTTCGGCTTTGTACGAAGACCTGGGATTAAAAATTTTTCTTCCAAAGGACGAGCCCAAAAGCTACCATGATATTTTGAGTAAATCTGATATCCGTTTTCACGAAAGCTACTGGAATTATATTTCTGAATCTTTCAAAAAAACAAAGAAACCGAAAAGGCATTAATGTTGCTTTCTCCAGGCAGAAACTTCAACCACCGAAACCTGTGCCTTGCGCGAAGTAATACGTTTAGCAGCTGATAGATTTACAGGCTCTTGTAACAATTCAAAATTTTCCTGTAACAAAGCTTTTATACCTTCGAATGATGTAACCGGCTCACCATCCTGCTTAAACGCTCCCGGCCAGTTTTCCCGTTTTATTTTGTTCTTTTCCCAATCGTAAGAAGAACCGAGAATAAAAATTCCTCCGGCATTTAAACGCTCGTGAATAGTTGCCAAAAATCGCTTTGGATTGTACAGCTCTTCCAGTAAGTTTATGGCCAAAATAACATCAAAACCAGTGTAAATTGGTTTCAGGTTGTTGGCATCAGCCTGCATAAATTGTAGGTTCTCTCTTGAATTTAGTCCAAGCTCCGTTAATTGTACATCGTTATAATGCACCAGTTCCCCTTCATCTTTTGTGATGTAGCGAATAAAACCCTGCTCCTGCAGTTGAATGGCCATTCGGATAAAACGTGCCGAGAAATCAATCCCGGTAACCTGTTTAAAGGAATCCGATAATTCGAAAGCTGTTCGCCCGGTATCGCAATTTAAATCAAGTAGTTTCAAGGAATTTTGATCAGATGCATATTGCTTACAAATTTCTGCAATCTGCCTGGGGAAATTACCAAATCCCAAAACCGGCTCTCCATAATTAAATTCGCAGAATTGTGCCACTTCCGTATCGGTTTCGTACGAATCGTTGCGGATAATCAGTGGATTTTCCGACTCTACCAAACGAAATCCTGCATGCTGATAAAAATGTCGCCGAAACGCATAACGAGCATGCCAGGTAGCTTCGTTTCCGGTTGAAATCCACGAACCTCCCTTAATCATGTTATGCTTTCCATCGAAAGTTGGCGTTGAAAAATCGTCGTACAAGAGATGCACTTTAAATCCGGGATAACCGGTAACCGGCGTTTCTGTCCATTGCCAAACATTTCCGATAATATCGTAAAAATCGCCGTGTTTAAATTGATTTACAGGGCATGGCGACACAAACTTTTCCAGTCCAATATTTGCCTGCACCGTTTCAAAATTATCGTCGCTAATGCCATTTTGTTGCGCTAAAAGATACCACTCTGCTTCTGTTGGCAAGCGGTAAGTTTTTCCCGTTTGTTTTGTTTTCCAGTTGGCAAATGCTTTCGCTTCCAGGTAATTCAATTCTACCGGCCAGTTCCATGGCATTTCAATTTCCTGATCAAAAAGCCGCAAGTAGTATTTATCATCGGTTTTTCGCCAAAACAATGGAAATTCTGCCTTTTGAAACTGGCACCAACTCCAGCCTTCTTCTGTCCAGTGCTCTTCTGTTTTATAGCCATCAGCCTCAACAAACTCAAGGAATTCGCCATTCGAAATCAAATATTCCGATGCCTTAAAACTTTCTACCTCTAGCTTGTGCTCGCCGTATTCAACATCCCAACCGTAAAAACGATGATCATAAGGTTTTCCAATAATTACTTCTCCCCCTTCAACTTCTATCATGCGGTTCTCAGGTGCATTACCTGATTCTTTACACGGCAAGTCGAAGACATTCTGATTTAAAAATTCCAGCGGTAACTGTCGAATCAATACCGATGAAGTTTCAATGTGAATGCGCTCATGCTCAATTCCCATCATAATAATCCAAAACGGATTCTTCCAGTTAACAGGTAAAGTCAGCGGAGTTGAGTCGATTACATCCAACACCACTTCTTTCACTTTCTGGCGGTATTCAAACACCTCCTGCACAGTAGGCCAATCATAATTCGATTCGTTCAGGTCATCCCAACTCATCTCGTCAACTCCAATTGCAAATATTGACTCGAAATGAGAATTTATACGATGATCCACAATTTTTGCCAGTACCAGTTTATTGATGTAAAACACGGCGGTGTGTCCGTAATAAAAGATTAGCGGATGACGCAAAGGATCGGCCCTGCGATAAAATGCCTTATCGTTTTTTAAGTGCTCATATAGCTTTTCGTCGAGTGCATATGTTTTCAGAAAGTAATCGCGGATTTCGGCCTTTTTTTGTCCAGCTTCTCCGTTGATCAAATCGGTTGTATGGGCTACAAAATTGTTCATAATCTACTCTATCCTTGCAAATCGGGTTTCAAAATATTAACGAATATAATCAGCATACAGCAAATATACGATCAAAAATGTTTAAGATATTGATAAATATTGAACCGGAAAATCAGTTGAGTCTTTGATGCAGATAGATCTTTTCAAAATCAAAAGTTCCACTTTTATCGGCCAGCAATTTGGATTGAACCATTGTGGCACAAACCTCGAATCCCATTTTTTTGTACAAACCAACTGCCATTTGGTTCTCAACCCAAACCCGTATAAAAGCATGATCAAATCGGCTTCGGTCTGCGTCTTCAAGAAAAATGTTGAGTAGCTTTTTACCAATTCCTTGTCCTTGTTTTGATTTTTCGACCATCATTTCTGCTACATAAACCGATCGTTCCACATCAAAATTTTTAGCGATATCTTCCGGCAGTAATTTATCGAAACTTAAGGGCGTTAACAGAATTGCGCCAGCCAGCTCATTTTCTTCCATGGCAAAAATCCCATATCCCACATCAAAAATTCCATGAAAGTAAGCTGCTGTTTCTTCTGCACTATGGTATTGAAAGCTTTTCCCCGAAGCAAATGTGTTGATGTATAAATCCACTAAATTATTCCTGAACGCCTCAAATTGGCTTGCATCAACAGTTATTAATTTCATACAAACAAGGTATTGGTATACCGAATAAGAACACCATATAACAAAATCTGTTCTGCCCAGAGAAAAATATTATTACGGTGCATGACGGTTTTAGCTTCGTAGTAAAGTACTATTTTGAAACTCTCTGCGGTAAAAGGTTTAACAATTCAATTCCAAAATTTTTTCAATTGTTTTGTTTGTTAATGCAAAATCACCAGATCGATTACTCATTGCTGTCAACAGTCTCGGTAACTAAAACGTCAATGTCATTCACAATTAACCAATCACCATCAATTCTTTGCCATTCCTGAATATTTATAGTTTTTACTATCTCTCCGGATGATAATTCAGAAGAAACAAGGCTTTTTTCAATTGCCAGATCATTAGTAACTTTTAACGACAAAAGTTGAATCTCAGTTAATTTAAAGGAATGGGTGTTAATTGCCCGTTGCATTATAGTTGAAATATCTTCCTTACAACAGTAGGCAGGGTGCCCATTACGGTAAAAACACGCATCGCTTGCATAAGCTGCCATAATCTTTTCAACTTTGCCTGAATTGAACCAGCTTATTGTGTTTCTATTATGTTGCTCAATATACTTTCGAAGAACTGCTTCGCTTCTCTCGCCCGATATAAAATTAAACATGAATGCACCGAGCAGTACTATTAGTGTTGTTGCAGACAAAATACTTACTTTTTTCATAAGGGTACTTTTTAAGTTAATTACTTTTATACCGGCACCTATCCAATCTTTCAGACAAGCATAAACACCTCGTTCATAAAAGTTTAAATCCAGTTCCTTTGCAATCACCTTTAGTGTAAAACTCCGTGGCATTACCTCTCCTGCTTCTATGCGTTGCAGGGTACGAACATTAAGTTTGCATTTTTCCACCAGCTCGTCCTGTGTAAGCCCTTTTGCCTTTCTTTTTTCGGCAATTAATTTTCCCAGTTCCGGTTGTTGCATGGTATTTCTTTTTGTTACACGAAGTTATTAACTTAACGATTAGCAATGCACGTAATAAGTTAGGATTAAACACGGCATTTACACGACACAACTAACTAATCAACTAATTATAAAGCTTTTAATCTTATCTCAAAATTAATGCTTTTGTATTACGAAAACTATTATTCATTTAGAAACAACAATGTTCAAACTTCTTTTCTATTTTTGCGGCCGCATTACATATACGATAGCAAATGAGTTTTTTAGAAGAGATACAACGTCGTCGCACTTTTGGAATTGTGAGTCACCCGGATGCCGGAAAAACCACCCTAACCGAGAAGCTGCTTCTTTTTGGTGGAGCAATTCGTGTGGCAGGTGCCGTTAAAAGCAATAAAATAAAAAAAGGTGCCACTTCCGATTTTATGGAAATCGAGCGCCAGCGTGGTATTTCTGTGGCTACTTCGGTAATGGGTTTCGAGTACAACGGTTACAAGGTAAATATTCTGGATACCCCGGGTCACCAGGATTTCCAGGAAGATACTTTCCGAACACTTACCGCAGTTGACAGTGTGATTATTGTTATTGATGCTGTAAAAGGGGTTGAGCCGCAAACCGAAAAGCTGATGAACGTTTGCCGAATGCGCAAAACACCGGTTATCGTTTTTGTAAATAAAATGGACCGCCCGGCGCAAGATCCGTTTACTTTGATGGATGAAATTGAAGACCAGCTGAAAATTAAAGTGCGCCCGCTGAGTTGGCCAATTAACAACGGCCCCGACTTTAAAGGCGTTTACAATATTTTTAACCGCAGCCTGAAATTGTTTACGCCCGATATTCAGGAAATTGAAGAGCGTATAAAGTTTGAAGATGTTTCGGATCCGACTTTAGAAGACCACATTGGCGACGATGCCGATGTATTGCGCGAAGAACTGGAACTGGTGGAAGGAATTTATCCGGAGTTTAACAACGAAGACTACCTGTCGGGCGAACTGGCACCGGTATTTTTTGGTAGTGCGTTATATAATTTTGGGGTGCAGGAATTACTTGATTCTTTCGTGAAGATTGCGCCAATACCACAACCTAGCGAAACGGAAGAACGCGTTGTAAAACCCGAAGAAAAAGGATTTACAGGTTTTGTATTTAAAATTCATGCCAACATCGATCCGAATCACCGCAGCAGAATTGCCTTTGTAAAAATCTGCTCGGGTAAATTCGAGCGAAATAAAATGTACAAGAATGTTCGGTTGGGAAAATCCTTCCGAATTTCGAGCCCGACAGCTTTTATGGCCTCGCAAAAAGAGATTGTTGAAGAGGCTTACCCCGGAGATATTATTGGTGTGCCCGACACCGGAAACTACATTATTGGAGACACTGTTACCGATGGAGAAGATATCCATTTTAAAGGACTGCCAAGTTTCTCTCCCGAGATGTTCCGTTTTGTTGAAAATGCCGACCCGATGAAATCGAAACAACTGGCAAAAGGAGTTGATCAGTTGATGGACGAAGGTGTTGCTCAGCTTTTTACCAGTGCGTTTAACGGACGCAAAATTATTGGAACAGTTGGTCAGCTTCAGTTCGAAGTTATCCAGTATCGTTTGGAACATGAATACGGAGCAAAATGCCGTTTCGAGCCACTTTCGATGCACAAAGCCTGCTGGATTGAATGCGACGATGAACAAGTGTTGACCGAATTTAAAAAGCGTAAGCACCAGAAAATGGCAAAAGATAAACTGGGCCGCGACGTATTTATGGCCGATTCATCTTTTATTTTGCAAATGGCACAGGATGAATTTAAAGACATTAAGTTCCATTTTACTTCGGAGTTTTAGGAGAACAAGGAAAAAGTAAGGGTACTGTTATTTCGAACAAAGAGAGAAACCGCTAACTTTGAGAAGGCGATTTAGTTGTTTTCCGGCTTCGGAATAATATAAGAATTCATACATTTACTTCTATGGAAACAAGTTTTTACGACAGTGCATTATTCACCTACGCACTACTTCCTGCACTCATCTTCTTTTCGCGTGTAATGGATGTTACCATCGGAACTATCCGTATTGTGATGGTTTCAAAAGGGCACAAATTATGGGCGCCGCTGCTGGGGTTTTTCGAAATTCTTATTTGGCTTATTGCGATTTCAAAAATCTTTCAAAACCTCGACAACTGGTTTTGTTATGTGGCTTATGCTGCCGGTTTCGCCTGTGGTAACTATGTTGGTTTACGTATTGAGGAAAAACTGGCTGTGGGAATCGTAAAGATCCAGATCATCACCCGAATGAATGCTGAAAAACTGATTAATACATTAAAAGAAGCGGGATTCGGCATTACACATCATGAAGCAAAAGGTAGTACTGAAAATGTTAGCATTATATATTCCATTATCAATCGTAAAGAAATAAAGAATGTTGAAGAGATTGTAAAAGCTTCTAATCCCAAAGCATTCTATTCTGTTGAAGATGTAAAGTTTGTTAAAGAAGGTGTATTCCCCATTCGAACTGCTACTAACTGGCGCAGCCGAAAAGGAAAATAAACCTGTTTTGTGCAAAAAACGGGGATTCTAGTAGCAGACTCAAAATAAATATTTTATGAATTAATATTCCAGAAGTACATTCGTTTATTGTTTAGTCTTATATTTTATTTTGTTCTTCGCATGCGGGAATCGAACCGACAGAAACAAATCAACCTACACTTAATTTTTTAAATATACTTTAACATTCTGTTTTTTCTTTTACTTTTATGCATTCAATAAAATTAACCTTAAAGTATAATTGCCAATAATCCGAAAACGTGGCATAAACCTGATTCTACAAATGAAACGACTTGGTGAAAGAATAAGGAGAAAAAGAGAAGCCTTACACCTAAAACTCAACGATTTATCCAAAAAGGTTGGCATAAGCTCAAGCGCACTTTCACAAATTGAAAAAGCCAAAGCGTTTCCCTCAATCCTTACTCTAAAAAATATTGCTGATAGTTTAAACACCACTGTTGGAGAATTAATCGGCGAAAATGAAACTCTGCTTAATCAACCGCTGATAAAGAATGATCAAAAGAAGTTCGTTCAGGAGAACGAATCGGGCACAAAATTATACCTGGTTTCTCATCACGACCCTCATAAACAAATGGAAACTTATATGCTCGAATTTACACCAGGATCGGATAGCAAAGATATTATGACCACGCATCCCGGACAAGAGTTTTGCCACGTTACAGAAGGAAAGCTGGCAATAATACTTGAAGGCAAACCGTATATTCTTGAGTCGGGAGACAGTTTCTATTTCAATTCCAATATTACGCATAATGCACAAAACATCATTGAAGGAATTACACGCGTCGTATGGGTAGTAACGCCTCCCAATATCTAGTTTACACACATCAACTTATTAAACTCTTCTTAATTTATTAAATTATTTCTAATTTTAATTAAGCTATACTTTATTTATTAAACTATACTAAAGCTTTTTATAGTTTTGAGGCCTGATACGATTTTATAACGAATTGGATAGTAAGCCACAAAAAAAATTATAAATATGACTATAGCTTTTTCTGATTTTAGATATGAACTTGATAAAAAGGGCATTAAATTGCCTGCGAACATTCAAACCATTTTAAGTAATTGTAAATCTTTTACATGCTACAATTCAACCGAAGAACTTGCCGATGCAGCGACCAACGGACCGGAGAACAAAGAGTTTGCCGTATCTTACGATATCGAAGGTAAAGGAACATACACAGAGGCTACGGTGCACCGTGTACAAAACGGAATTTCCGTTAATTATACCGAAGCGTATATGAGAAGACGTGATCCGGGGACCATGGTAATTGGAGATGATAAACCAACCGGGAAACAACGTTTTTCAGAAAAATATAATTATCCATTTTCTGACATTCAGAAAGAAACATTTGATTGGTTAAAAGAAAATGACCTGGCTGTGTTTTTCTACTTTGCTGGTCGACAAGGAATTGGATCTTTGGGTATTGCAATTGCTCCTGCAAATGCAGGGTTTTTCGCAATGGGTTTATCCATGCTACAGGAGATTGTGCCCATTGACGACTTGGTTGAAAACAGCGAGTTAAAATCGGTGATTTATGTTGCTCCTGTTTTCAGGCACACTCATTTCAATGGAAAACAGGTAGTTGTACATAATCGTCTTGACGACATTCATGAACTTTACTCCTACAACCTATACCCTGGCCCAAGTGCAAAAAAAGGGTTATACGGCGTTTTGCTCACCCAGGGAGAGAAGGAAGAATGGGTAACAGCTCATTGCTCTGCAGTTCAATCTGTTAGCCCGTACGACATTGTAACAACATTTATGCACGAGGGTGCCAGTGGTGGTGGAAAATCAGAACTACACCAACATATTGTAAGAGAAACCGATGGTAGAGTTCTGTTGGGAAAGAATTCAATTACCGATGAAAACCGTTATATCACAATACCGCGAACCTGTAACTTTCTACCCATCGCCGACGATATGGCATTCTGTCATCCTTCATTCCAAAAGAAAAATGGAAAATTAGGAATAATGGACGCGGAAAATGCATGGTTTGTTCGGGTTGACAGCGTTAATCAGTACGGAGATGATCCGGTGCTTGAGAAGACAACCATTCATCCGAAAAAACCGTTGCTATTTTTAAATATCGATACAAAACCTGAATCAACAGCTCTGATCTGGAATCATATCGAAGACGAACCGGGCAAGCCATGCCCAAACCCGAGGGTAGTTTTACCGCGCGAAAGTGTGGATAATACCATTAACGGATCAGTCTCGGTTGATGTGCGTAGTTTTGGAATTCGCACACCAAAGTGTTCGAAAGAAGATCCAAGCTACGGAATTGTTGGTTTATTCCACATATTGCCACCAGCGTTGGCCTGGTTGTGGCGTTTGGTTGCCCCACGCGGACACAAAAATCCAAGTATTGTTGGCACAGGGGCCATGGAAAGCGAAGGAGTTGGTTCGTACTGGCCTTTTGCTACTGGAGACCGGATTATTCATGCCAATCTGTTACTGAAGCAGATAATTGAAACACCACGTACCATTTTTTCGCTGGTACCCAACCAAAACATTGGCGTTTGGGAAGTTGGTTTTAAACCTCAGCTTTTAATGCGCGAATATTTAACCCGAAGAGGTGGTGCCAAACTAAAAGATGACCAAATACAAGCGGCACGTTGTCCGCTATTGGGTTACGAATTGAATTATCTGACCATTGAAAGCTCAAAAATACCGTCCCGTTTCCTTAAAGTTTACAACCAGGTTGAAGTGGGTACCGAAGGTTACGATGCCGGAGCCGAAGTTTTACAGGAATTCTTTAACAGAGAGCTGAAGAAATTCATGCACAAAGACCTGTTCCACACCGGAAGAAAAATCATTGACGCTTGTCTGTCAAACGCGTCGATTGAAGAATACAATGAAATAATCCCTATGGATTACAAATATTCATTTAATAATATTGAAGACTATGAGCAAAGTAGTTATAATAATGGGCTCTAAAGCCGATCTGGACTGGGCTAACAAAATTGTTCATGCGCTAAATGGTTTTAACATCGATTCTGAATGTTTCATTGCTTCGGCCCATAAAGTTCCGCTGGAGTGTTATAACATTATTAAAGAGCAGGAAAAGCACAACCCGGTATTTATTACCATTGCAGGAATGAGCAACGCACTAAGCGGATTTTCCGATGCACAAACCAATTGTCCGGTTATTGCATGTCCTCCTGTAGGCGAATCGTTTGCCGGTGCCGATATTTATTCGAGCCTGCGAATGCCATCGGGAGTTGCTCCAATGGTAATTCTCAGTCCAAAAAACGCAGCGCTGGCAGCAGCCAAAATTATTGGATTAAACAACGCTGAAGTGCGCACCGAGGTATCAAAATTTCAGGAGGCACAACGGCAAAAATTAATTGAAGACAACTGTTCAATAAGAAGTAATTAGTTAAATATTGGTCTTTTCCTGGAGGCAGGTAGTTTTTTTTCGCAATCTACTTAATAATTAACTTGATAACTTATCGGCAGTTCAGGAAAACTTTAATCATAAAGGGAGATTTGTTTTAACAACTCTCCCTAATTTTTTAGATATTTGCGCCCACAAAATTGAAGCAAGAATGAGTTCGATTAGCAACGATATAAGATTAGCGGCCAAGCTAATCGGGAATGGTGAGTTGGTGGCTTTTCCTACCGAAACGGTATATGGTTTAGGTGCAGATGCATTTAATGCAGAGGCGGTTGCAAAAATATTTGCAACAAAAGAACGACCAACATTTAATCCGCTAATTGTACATATTCGTGATATTTCAGAACTGGAAAAACTTTTTGTTGAGATCGATGATGCGCTTTTAAAACTGGCCGAACACTTTTGGCCGGGTCCTTTAACCATTGTTGCAAAAAAACAAAAATCGGTACCCGATATCGTTTCAGCCGGATTGGATACAGTGGCTGTTCGTATGCCCGCCAACCAAACAGCCCGCGAACTGTTAAAACTTTCCGGAAAATCGATTGCAGCACCCAGTGCCAACCGGTTTGGAATGTTAAGCCCAACTACGCCAGAGCACGTTCAGAAACAACTTCCTGAGCTAAAATGTATACTCAACGGCGAACTTCCTAAAGTTGGTATCGAGTCTACAGTTATCGAACTGTGCCAGGGAGAATTTAAAATACTGCGACCCGGATTTATTACGGAGCAGGATTTGTTGAAAGTGATTCCGCAAAGTAAAACTACGGAGGCCAATTCGCCGATCAAATCGCCGGGATTGCTAAAATCACATTACAGTCCCCGCAAACCCATGTATCTTTTAGGCAAAGAACCCGATTATACAGCAGACAAGAAAATGGGTTTCATGGCTTTTTCCGAAGTACACGAACCGGAAAAGTATCACCAAATCGAGCGTTTATCATCAAACGGCGACTTAAGCGAAGCGGCAGCAAATTTCTTTGAAGCGTTGCATCGTCTCGAAGATTCGGATGTTGACGTGATAATTGCAGAACCTGTACCTGAAACAGGTATCGGCATTGCCATTATGGATCGATTAAAAAAGGCGGTTTATCAGTACAGTGATACATAAACAACAGCAGTAATTCCATCGTTTTTAGTCCACCCTTTCAATCAACTCAATAGTTGGCAAGTCACCACCGGCTTTTACATTCGACATCCCGTGAATGGTAATTTCCGACTTGATAAAATCTTCCTCATCAGCTCTGTAAATATTGTCGACATATTTTTGAGGATTACGGTCGATATAAGGAAACCAGGTGCTGTGAATCTGAATCATTATACGATGACCCTTTTTAAAGGTATGCAACACATCCTGGAGCGGAACTGTAACATTGGTTGGTACTCCCGGTTCAAAAGGTAAGGGATGGGAATAACTATCGCGGAAACGGCCACGGAACACTTCGTGACGCACCAACTGCTGGTATCCCCCCATCACAATATTTTTAGGATTATGCTCGTAATTTGGATGATCGTCAGGATAAACATCAATCAGTTTTACAACAAAATCGGCATCAGTTCCAGTCATTGAAACCACAAGTTGCGCCAGAATTTCGCCGGCAATGGTTATATCTTTTTCCAGAACATCCGTTTTAAAAGTCAACACATCCGGTCGGTACGAGGCATGTCGCTGATCGTCGGTCATAAAGTAACGGGGAGTAAAAGTCAAGCCCTCTACAACCGAACGATATGGAACCGGTTTGTCCGGATCGCTGATATAGCTAAATTCAACATTTTCATCTATCTTATCGTTCATTAGCAATTTGCCTTTCTCACCAAACGAAAAAGTAATTGGAGCCACATTTTTTGGTGGCCATTCGTCGTATTTTTCCCACTCTTTTAATCCGGTGTCGAACATATAGGCTTCCGGCAAAGTCATTTTCCCCTCTTCTTTCAGGTAGTAATCGAAGAACGGTTTTTCCATTTCGCGCTGAAAAAAGGTTGAAATACTGTCGCCATAATAAATGTCGTTTACTGTATGTTTTCCTTGCTCGCGAGCCCAACCACCGTGTGTCCACGGCCCCATTACAATTGTATTTGTTGCATCAGGATCGTTATGCTGGATGGTTTTGTAAATATTTATCGGACCGAATAAATCTTCAGCATCGTACCAACCTCCTACCAACATCACGGCCGGTTTTATATCTTTTAAATGCGGAAGAATGGAACGCTTTTGCCAGAACTCATCATAATTGGGATGTTCAACTACCTGGTTCCAGAAAAAGTTATCGTAATGATACTTTTTAGTAATATTCTTCAACGGCCCTAAAGCCAGGTTAAACTCATAACCATTTACAGGTTGATCCTTGTACAAACGCATCATTTTATCGCCATACCAGCCCTTGTTAGTCAACGATTCTTTCTGGTAGCCAAACACCGGAAACGCCGCCATATACGATTGCAAAAATGCCCCGTGGTGGTGAAAATCGTCGAAAAAGAAATCGGCAATTGGGGCTTGTGGCGAAGCTGCTTTTAAGGCCGGATGTGCATCAAGCAATGCCGCAGCACTATAATGCCCGGGGTACGAAATACCGTAAATCCCAACCCTACCGTTGTTGCCTTTAATGTTCTTGATCAGCCAGTCGATAGTATCGTAAGTATCAGAACTTTCATCAATATCCTTTTTATTTTTCACATCGTTTCCCGGAATATTGGGGCGCATATTATCGAAAGTTCCGCCCGACATGTAACGGCCGCGAACATCCTGGTAAACCAAAATGTATCCTCCACGAATCAGGTAATCAGAAGGAGACCTGAGTTTATTATTGCGCGTCCCGTCTACGTTGTAACAAGTACGTGTCATTAATATTGGGTAAGTTATCGATTCATCTTTCGGTGTGTAAACAACCGTAAATAACTTCACCCCGTCTCGCATTTCAATAAAGTATTCCGATTCGTTATAATGTGTGGCAACATAAAGGGAATCAGCATTTTCAGCCTTAAGATTTGCACTTATTAAAATCAGAGAAATTAGCAGAAAGAACCAATAGAAACGCTTCATAAAATGATTTAAAATTTGTGGTTTCGAACGACAACCAGATTTTTAATGCAGCCAAATATAAACAGATTATCATCACACGGCGCTGTTTTTTGTCATATTCACAATTTGAATGTTAAAATAATTTCAAAATGAATATATCGCATTAGGGTTTCTATTAAAAAAAACGGAACCCAACTAAATGGATCCCGCTTTTATATAGTTTTTGAAAACAATTACAATTCTACGTTCAGAACTGAATATTTCTGAATAAGTTTTTCCAATTCCAAAACCACATCCTTTTTCTTTTCGCCGAAAAGATTTTTGTAGTAGTCGATGCCGTCCGTAAGATTCTTTTTGAATTTTACCAGGTTACGCTTTTCTTTTACGTCTTCAGCATTTTTTTGAAAAGCTTCCATACGCTCTTTAAAGATATCGAGATACATACTCAACTCCTTTAAAAACATGTGAGGACGATAACCTTTATCCAATAAATTGATACGACCGTAAATATGATCAACCATTTCTTTAAGCGAAGAAATTTTTGAGAAATAAGCCAGGTTCGGCCCAGGACAAACAGTTACTTTTTCGTTTTCCTTAACAGCAATTCCCTTCGACTGCAGCATTGAAATTCCAAGACCGATGCACAAACATTCCGGCTCAGTAATCTTATCGAAAGCTTTTTTGTATTCTGTCTCTGGCAAATTCATTGCCTTCAGTTCCTTTAACTTTTTGCTTTGATATTGTCGCGATGATGTACAAATTGGTTTTTCAGTGTATTCCGTGTTATACCTCAAAAATCCTTTTGTACATGGCATCCCCGCTTTTCCATCCGCAGCCATCGCTAAACGTAGCTTACTCATCGATGCTCCCTTAATACTATTAAAAGGTACACCCAGCGGAGATAATCCACTGTAGTAATAATCTTTTTCCTTGCCTTCAGCCAAAAGGTTCATCGTTTCGGTATCGATACTGATAACTTCAGGAACCAGCATAAAAGGCGATCCCCAACCAACACTGTCCATATTGTAGTGATCAAGCAGCAGGTTGTGTTCCTCAACGTTTCCTACACCACCTTGTGCCGTAATTTTCATTTCCGGTTCTTCGGCAGGTTGCGAAATTTCTTTTTTATGAAGTGCTGTTTTATAAATCTCAACACAGGTATCGAATAACTTCTGGCGGTTCAGTCTGAATTCATCCAGAATTGGCCCAAATAATACACCGTTGGTTGGAAAAGCGTGTCCTCCACAGTTTACACCGGATTCGATGCGGTATTCAGATACCCACAGTCCTTTTGCAGCCAACATTTTACCCTGCACAAATGCCGATCGAAAATCGCTAACTTTCAGAATAATATTCTTTTTTATCTTCCCTTTAATATCGGGAAAGAAGTCTTTAAAATTTTCGATGTAGCTGTACAAACGCGGGCTCATTCCGGCAGAAAGTACCAACGACGAACTCAGGTTGCTATTGGCAAAACCACGCAGTGCCGCATGTGCATCGTTATACTCGATGGGAAGTTCTTCGCCATCTTTTTTGTTAACCTGGTCGAGCTTGGTCATAATGTTCACATCAATCGACCCCACCGGTAATTTATCGTTTACCCACTTTTTTAGCTCCTCCGAAACCGATTTTTTGAATCCAAGGTTGCTGAATTTTGCCTTCAACTCCGATGCCTCTGGAAGCATATCATAATATTTTTCCAATTCGCCTCCAACATTCGACAACGAAGCTTTAAAGCCTTCAACCTTTTTATTCACCACCTCTTCCATCGTATTCAGGTACGAGGTAATGCGTTTCGCCCTGTGGTCGTCCACCTTTTTTGAGATGGCAGTAAACGGCAGATCGAACTTTTTACAGTAGAATTCGCGTATCGTTTCCATCAGCGAATCATCAACCAGCGAAATCACCGATGAAATTCCAAAGGGTGCGACATTTACAGGTGTGTCCATTGAATATCCTACACCCAGAACGGGTATATGGAAAGAATGTCCTTCAAATATTTTCATTTACGTAAATTATATATGACGGGGTTAATTACGCCCCGATTCTGTTAAACACAATTGGGCGCAAAGAAAGCAAGTTATTTTACATTTGCTTGCAACTATTGGTGCATTGGCGAAAATGTCTAAATAAATTGACCTTTATTACAAAGTACGAACTTTTCTTTCGAACTCTTTCGTCTATAATTCCAAATTTAGAATGACCAATCGGTCAATTAATTCATTTTTTTCTTGGAAATTAAAATTACATGCTTTAACTTTGACCGACCGTTCAATCAATAAATATAAAAAGATGCCAAGAAGTCCGGAACAATTCGACGATATCAGAAAACAGAAAAAGCAGTTGATCATGGAAACTGCGCTGGAATTATTTGCAGAAAATGGTTATCATGCAACTTCAATTAGCCAGATTGCAGCCAAAGCAAAAATTTCCAAAGGACTAACCTACAACTATTTTAACAGCAAAAAAGAGATTCTTGATGAGCTAATGAATCATGGTTTTAACGAAATTTACGACAACCTGGACATTAACCATGATGGAGTGCTAACCAGCGAAGAGTTTATTTATTTTATTCGTCAAAATTTTAAGCTACTTCGTGAAAATATGCAACATTGGAAATTATTCTTTTCGCTGTTGTTGCAACCACAAATCTCACAAACTTTTGCCAAAACCTACGAAGAGAAAGCGGCTCCTATTTTCAATTTATTTTATGGATTTATTAAAGAACAAGGGAGCAAAGATCCGGAAAACGACCTGATGGCCATTGCCTCATTAATAGAAGGCGCCTTTTTATATTGTGTTGCTGCCCCTGATGTTTTCCCGATGGAAAAACTGGAAGAGGCCGTTATTTCAGCGTCATTTAAAATCGTTAACAATCAATAATAACTAAAATGAAACACATACAACTTACACTAACATTTATGCTTTTGGGCCTTGCAGTATTTGCACAGGACATGACAGCAATAATAAAACAAGCCGACGAAAAATTCAGAGGAGAATCCAGTCGCGGTGAAATGACCATGATTATTGAACGACCGGGCTGGAGTAGGACTGTTTCGATGAAAAACTGGACTTTGGGTAACGATTATTCGCTCATCTACATTACCGCACCGGCCAAAGAAAAAGGCCAAGTCTTTCTGAAACGCGATAAGGAAATGTGGAACTGGGTGCCAAACATCGAGCGGATGATAAAAATTCCGCCGTCGATGATGATGCAGTCGTGGATGGGATCAGATTTTACAAATGATGATTTGGTGAAGGAATCGCAGATGGCAAAAGACTACTCGAACAAATTGCTTGGCGAGGAAGAAGTTGATGGTTATTCGTGTTATAAAATCGAACTGATACCACACGAAGATGCGCCCGTTGTTTGGGGAAAAGTAATTATGTGGGTGTCGAAAGAAGAACTGCACTGGCTAAAAGCTGAGTTTTACGACGAGGATGGCTTTTTGGTAAACACCGAAATTCTGACGGATGTAAAAATGATGGACGACCGCGAAATGCCAACACGCCTGGAAATGATTCCGGCAGATGAAGAAGGCAACAAAACGGTTATGATCTTTGATAAAATTGAATTCGATGTCGATCTGAAAGAGAGTTTCTTCTCTCAGCAAAACATGAAAAGGATCAGATGACAATGCTTAAATGCGAAAATGATTTAATGCTTTAATAAGAAGCCATCCAAAAAAAATGATACCATGAACACAAAGGATAAATTTATTGAAGAGTTGAAACAACGAACGAAGAAGTTTGCAGTTGATATTATTCTTTTCTGTGAAACCTTAGAGAATTCGAAAGCGAGTTCAGTAATTACCTATCAGTTGATTAAATCAGCTACATCAACCGGAGCCAACTACCGGGCAGCTTGCCGGGGACGTTCCAAATCGGAATTCTTCAGTAAAATCTGTATCGTAGTTGAAGAATCTGACGAATCTGTATACTGGCTCGAAGTAATTAAAGAAGCGAACTTATCCAGTGATCCAAAAGAACTGGTTCGCCTGCTAAAAGAGGCCACTGAAATTTCAAAAATTATGACAAAAGCAAAAGATACCACTTACAAAAACCTAAATGGTAAATAGTATCAATATTAAGCAGGTGTCACAAAAAAACGAACATTTAAGCATTTCATCATTAACGCAATAAAGCATTAACAAATGAAAACAAACATAAAACTAGCATGGCGAAACCTTTGGCGGAACAAACGCCGGACTATCATTGCCATATCGTCTATCGTGTTCAGCGTATTGCTGGCCTCGTACATGCGATCGATGCAGGAAGGTTCGTACGATAGTATGATCGATAATTCGGTAAAATTCTACACCGGATATTTGCAGGTGCAGGATACTGCTTACTGGGATGAACGTACCCTTGACAATAGTTTTGAGGTAAATTCGGAATTACAGAACAAGATTAAAAATATAAAAGACGTCACTTTGGTTTCCAACCGTTTGGAATCGTTTTCTCTTGCCGCCGACCATATGAAAAGTAAACCGGCGATGGTGATGGGTATTGAACCTGAAGCCGAAGACCAGATCACCAATCTCTCAAAAAAAATGCAGTCGGGCGACTTTATTAAAACAGGTGATAAAGAAGTTGTGATCGGCGGAGGCCTGGCCAAATATCTTGAACTTGATGTTGGCGACACACTGGTGATGATCTCGCAAGGTTATCACGGAATTAGTGCGAGTGGCTTGTTCCCGATTAAAGGAATTATAAAACATCCTAACGCAGAGTTTAACAAGCGCCTGATTTACATGGACATTGAAACAGCCCGCGATTTTTATTCCGCTTATGGATTATCGACCTCACTCGTTGTAATGACCGATGATCACTATACCGTTAATCATATCAAAAAAGAAATTGAGCAAATTCTACCCGAGCAAAATACGGTAATGACCTGGACAGAGATGACACCTGAACTGGTGCAGATCATTCAAAGCGACCGCGGCGGTGGGATAATCATGCTGGGCATTCTTTACCTGGTTATCGCATTTGGCATGTTCAGCGTGGTAATTATGATGGTAAAAGAACGCCAACGTGAGTTTGGTGTTACACACGCCGTAGGAATGCAAAAACGAAAACTAGCCTCCTTGGTTTTTATCGAAACCCTTTTTATTGGATTGATAGGATGTGCAATAGGATTGCTAATCAGCTATTTTTTCTGCCTGTACTTTTTCTACAACCCGATTCCATTAACTGGAGATATGGCAAAAGCCACCGAAATTTACGGCATGGAGCCATACATGTTCGTCTCTATGAAAGCCTCGCTCTTTTACAACCAAATGATTGTGGTTTTCCTCATCAGCCTGTTTATAGCGATTTTCCCGATGACCAACGTCAGTCGGTTAAAGATCACTAAGGCAATGCGCAGTTAAAGCTTACAACAATTATTCACAACAAAAACTAAAACGATGATACTTTCAATAGCATGGCGAAACGTTTGGCGAAGCAAAACCCGCAGTATTGTAATGATTGCGGCCATTGCGCTGGGACTTTTTGCAGGCATATTCATGATGGCATTTATGAATGGCATGTACAATTCGCGAATTGAATCGGCCACCAAATCGGAGTTGTCGCACATTCAGGTGCATGCTCCTCATTTTCTTGATAACACCGAATCGGAATTGTTTATTTCCGAAGGATTCAAACTGGCCGAAAGAATTGAAGCACTCGATTCGGTAGAAGCGGCCTCTCCCCGACTGATTGCTGAACCGTTTATAATGGCAGCTCATGGAACTGGCGGTGGCAAAATGTTAGGCATCGATCCGGAAAAAGAAAAGCAGGTTACCGATATTTGGGAGCACCTGGTTGATGGCACTTACCTTGAAAAAACCAGCCGGATGCCTCCTGTTCTGGTCGGACAAAAAATGGCTGATAAGCTGCAACTAAAAATTGGTACCAAAATAAATGTACAACTGGTTGATTTTAATGGCAACCTATCGTCGAAAGGCTACCGAGTGGCGGGAATTTACAAAACGGTAAACACCGGTTTTGATGAAATGCATTTGTTTGTCAACATCAACGACCTGCGTTCGCAAATTGGCATTCAACCCGACGCCGTTCATGAAATTGCCATTCTGCTAAAGGATAACAGTTATGCACCGCTTGTAAAACCATCGGTGCAAAAAATAGCAGCCGGAATGGACGTGCAAACCTGGAAAGAACTAAGTCCGGAAATGTCGCTCATTACCGATTCGATGGACCAGTACATGTATATTTTTATTTTGATCATTCTTATCGCATTGTGTTTCGGTATCATCAACACCATGTTGATGGCAGTGCTGGAACGTGTAAAGGAAATTGGAATGCTGATGGCCGTAGGGATGAACAAACGAAGGATCTTTAACATGATCATCATGGAATCGGTTATGCTGACACTCACCGGAGGCGTATTCGGGATACTGCTTGGAATCGGTATTTCACGAATTTTCGAAAATCATCCGATTAATTTATCAGCATTTGCTCAGGGATTGGAGCAATACGGCATGTCAACCGAAATTGCAACGGAATTCCCATCTCACTCATTAGGAATTTTAATTGTGCTGGTGGTATTAACCGGGTTAATATCGGCGATTTACCCGGCTCGAAAAGCACTAAAATTAAATCCGGCAGAAGCTACAAGAACAGAATAAGAAATATTTGAAAATTAGAATATTTGAAAGGATAAAATCAACAACGATGAAAATAATAGAAATTAAAAATCTGCACAAAATTTACAACGGAAGCTCAGTGTCCGTTCATGCAGTTAACGGCATAAACATGTCGATTGAAGAAGGCGAATTTACCGCCATTGTTGGTCCATCCGGATCGGGCAAAACAACCTTACTGAATATTATCGGCGGTTTGGATGATGCTTCTGAAGGATCGGTTGAAATTGAAGGCGTTAAAATAAATGAATTATCGTCACGAAAACTGACTGATTTCAGAATGAAAAACATTGGCTTTGTCTTTCAGGCTTACAATCTGATTCCTGTTCTGACCGCCAAAGAAAATGTGGAATTTATTATGCATTTGCAGGGAAGCAAAAAAGCCGACCGCGATGCACGTACCAGCGAGCTTCTAAAAGCGGTTGGATTAGGCGATATGATGGATCGCCGGCCATCGAAACTTTCGGGCGGGCAACAACAAAGAGTAGCCGTAGCGCGTGCTTTGGCATCGAAACCCAAATTCGTACTGGCCGATGAGCCTACTGCCAATCTCGATTCGCACTCAACTGAAAATCTGCTCGATATTATGGAGCAACTTAATAAAGAGGAAAAAATAACGTTTATATTTTCAACACACGACCAGCGGGTGGTAAACAAAGCGCGGCGTGTAATTACCATCGAAGATGGAAAGATCATCAGCGATGAGAAAAAGTAAAAGCCTCATTTTTGGTGCGCTTTAAACATGAAAATTAGACAATGATAAACACGAAGATTTGGATAGCGATTTTATTCATCGGTCTGTGCCTGGGAGCTTCGGCCAATGAAAAATTAAAAGACCGTACCTTAAACACGGCATCCGATGTCAACTACTTATCGGAATTGGAGAAAGAAGTGATTTACGAGATCAACCTGTTCCGTTCAAATCCGTCGGAGTATGCTGAAAAATATATTGCCCCTTTGGCTAAATATTACGAAAGAAAGGTATTGCATTACCCCGGCGATAAATCGATAATGACGCAGGAAGGTGTAAGTGCGTTGAACGAATGTGTACGTGTTTTAAAAAAGGCGACTCCGGCACCGGTTTTATTTCCGGATAAACTTTTGACAAAAGCGGCCAGCGATCATCAAAAAGATCAAGCCAAAACAGGCAAAACAGGCCATATTGGAAAGGATCGTTCAAACTCAAAAGATCGGATAGAACGATATGGGAAATGGCAGGTTCGTATAGCCGAGAATATTGCTTATGGAAATACTTCGGCTCAGCAGATCGTCATTTTTCTCTTAATCGACGATGGCGTTAAAAACCGGGGCCATCGGGCAAATCTTCTTCAACCTGATTTTAAAAGAGTTGGCGTGGCTTGCGGTTCACATCCACAATACAACACCATGTGTGTGATGGATTTGGCGGGTGGAATGGAAAACAACTGATGAATTACGAATATCGATTAACGATTTTAGATTGACGATTGTAAGAAAGCAAAATCAAGCCATGTTGAAACGCACATCTCCAATAAAAATTCAGAAGATGTAGAAAGCAGAAAATACCTGATTTAACAGTATTCAGAAGTGAAAAAAAACTTACTTATACTATCGCTACTATTTTTTAACACTGCGGTTTACGCTCAGCCGAAGCTGTCGTTTTACGGCTACATAAAAGATTTGAGCATGTATTATCATCCGGTAGAGCCAATTCCGGTTTCAATAGATAAATCGCTTGATTACCTTTTTATGAATGAGATACACAACCGTTTAAATTTCAGGTGGTATGCATCAAACAAACTGACTTTTGCGTTGGAAGCCCGCAACCGCATTTACATGGGGCAGATGATACGTGAATTTCCGAATTACGAAGATTTTGTTGATGCAGACAACGGATACCTCGACATGGGCACAGTGTTGTTTTCTGCCGACAGTTGGTTTTTACATACCATGCTCGACCGCGCGTGGATTGATTACACCAGCGGAAAACTTCAGGTAAGGCTGGGACGCCAACGTATAAACTGGGGCACTAACCTGGTTTGGAATCCGAACGATGTGTTCAACACTTTTTCCTACTTTGATTTTGATTACGAAGAACGCCCCGGCACGGATGGAATTCGCTTGCAATACTACACCGGAGTAACTTCTTCGGCAGAGTTGGTCTACAAAATTGGGCACAATAACAACGAAACGGCCATTGCCGGTATGTATCGGTTTTCTAAATTTAATTACGACATCCAGTTTTTGGGTGGCTGGGTTGGAAAAGACTACGTTGTGGGCGGCGGTTGGGCCGGAGATATAAAAGGTGCCGGATTCCGCGGTGAAGCAACCTGGTTTCGCCCACGCGACAAAGAAGACCCGGATAACTTTGAAACGTTTGTGGCATCAGTTTCTGCAGATTATACATTTCCCAACAGTTTATACCTGCATTTCGGAACTTTATTCAACAGTTACGGAACTACCGGAGATGCAGGCGGCCGCAGTTTCTTTGCTCCTGATATTTCAGCAAAAATGCTGGCGTTAGGCAAATATCAACTGTTTGGGCAAATCAGCTATCCTGTTACTCCCCTGCTTTCGGCCAACATGTCGACAATGCTAAATCCCTGCGACGGCTCCTCGTTTCTTGGTCCGTCTGTAACTTACTCGCTGGGCAACAATTGGGAATTAATGTTAAATGGCCAGTTATTTCTCGGACGCCAGGGAACAGAATACGGTGATTATGGCCAGGCAGTTTATGCGCGTGTAAAATGGGCATTTTAATAAAAAAAGAAAATTGAATCAAGCTATTTTAAATCTTTAATTCAACTTTCTCCCATAACTTTATTAAGTCATTATTCAGATGATCTTTTAAAAGGCTTATTCTCCGAATTATCAGGAGCAGTATTTTTGTCAAAAACCACTTCATGATTGTAAACAATCCCGTTCTCGATATGAATATGCATCTCCTTTTCGTGAAGTACTCCACGTTCTTTTGAAGAATGAATAATCGCTACCAGAGGAATCCGAAGTTTTCCACTATACCAATCAGCTACCTTTTTGGGGTTGGATAGAACGTCTCGGTGATTGATAACGACCGTGGGACTCACTTGCTGAAAACCCGTCAGGTAAAGCACATTATTTCGGATGCGCCACGAAGCCATATAACCTTTCCGACATTCCGGCATTTTTCCTCTGAATGAAGGAATTTCCGGATGCGCTTCGAAAAACGCGTTCAAAGGAGTTGATAAAAGCTCAAACAACTCGCCGTCGAGGTAAATTCTATCTTTTCGCTGAATAGCCATATCTCTGGTTTAATTAGTAAAAAATTCGAGTATATACTCTGGCAAAAAGGCTGTAGTCCGGTCTAAGCCTGAATCTGTTGCCAGACCATTGATAAAAATAAAACACAATTTTCGAATCTGGTAATCAAAGCACATGTTTTCAAACAAGTTTCCCGACGGTATAAAGGTAAGACACATGCAGATTTAGACATCCATAACCTTAATAAAACGAAGCACAAATTAAAATACCTACTTGTCTTTTTATATATAAATCCTTAACTTGTATAGGAACATTTAATCAAAACTAACATGGGAACACAAGTAGAACAAAGCCTTTACGAACGACTAGGAGGCATCGAAGGAATTACATCAATTGTTGACGACATTGTCGATAACCACATGTCCAATCCGGCAGTAAACGCCCGGTTTTTACCATTAAAAGAAAATCCTACACATTTTGCAGAAGTGCGTCAACACCTCATTAACTTTTTGGCAGCAGGCAGCGGAGGACCGCAGGAATATACAGGAAAAGATATGCTGTCGTCGCATAAGGGAATGAATATCGGACAGGGCGAGTACATGCATGTTATCGACGATATTATGAAAGCTTTAACAAAGAATAATATCGATGAACAAACACAAAAAGATGTGCTGGCAATTGCCTATTCTTTAAAAGGAGATATTGCAGGAGTTTGAACCTTGCTTTCTGTCAAACAAAAAACAGTAGCGTAACAATGAAGCACACTACTGTTTTTTTTTGTGGATTAACTTATGTTGGCAACTAATTTGCAGCCTTATCCAACATCAGCAACGAATTGATAACCACCTCTGTCATATATTGCTTTTCGCCGTTTTTATCTTCCCACTGGCGATTGGTCAATTTTCCTTCAATGGCAATTTCTTTTCCTTTTTTCAGGTATTTTTCAGCCACCTCGGCATTTTTGCCCCAGGCCACCAAACGGTGCCAGGTAGTTTCGGTTTGTTTATTTCCGTTGCTGTCGCGGTAAATTTCGTTGGTTGCAATATTAAAATTGGCAACAATTTTTCCACTCTCCAACCTTCTTACTTTTGGATCTTCTCCCAGGTGACCTAACAATCTTACGCTGTTTCTTAATGCATTCATGATATTTAATTTTTTAGTTAATAATGTAGGACTGTGTCTTATGCGAGTCCTTTAACGCAATTGTTGAAACAAAGGTAGAGTGGCCGGGAAAGCTTATCCGGTTATTAAACGTTTGTAATCGACAATAAACGTTTGCAAACGTTTACAAACGGATATAATTTTGTATATTAGCAGTTTAGCAACTCAAACTAAAACAATAAAAAATGGGAAAAAGAGCCTGTCTCGAATGTGGAGAACCTTTAAAAGGACGAGCCGACCAAAAATTTTGCAACGATAGTTGCCGTAATTCCTACAACAATAAAAAGGCCGGAGGATCGAGTAATTACATGCGTAAAATCAACCGTATTCTGAGAAACAATCATTCGATATTGGAAGAGCTGAACCCGGATGAAAAAACCACCACTTACAAAAGTACGCTTATAAAACGGGGTTTTAATTTTACCTATTTTACCAATACCTACACTACTAAAACAGGACGCATTTATTACTTTGTTTACGATCAGGGGTATTCAGAACTGGAAGAAAACAAACTAATGCTGGTAAAAAAAGAGTATTAAATTGATTTCGGTTTTGATTATTTAAGTCGGCAACGCATTAAAATCGGATTTCCAGTTGCTGCAATATGCAACTGTACTTTCTCAAACTCTTTGTGGCGTTTATCTGAAATTTTGTGCCCGCCAACTTTATAGGCCGTAATCGGAATATAAAGCTCATTTTTTTGTGAAAGGAATGAAGGATTATCCCAAATTCCGCCATCGATATTATTCACCGCCTCGGCAAAATACATGGTTTCCCATGTATTCTTTTTAATTAATGCAGTGGTTTGATGCGATCCCAACCAATACGTGAGAAAAATGTAATTGTTGTTTTCGAAGTAGCTTTTAATTTTAGAGTGGTGCGTGTTGTGTATATATTTCAATGTTTCAATATCATCTTTATCGCAGGTGTTTAGCCATATTTTTGCAAACGATGGATAACCGTCACTTTCAATCAGGTACGCCGGTTTAAAAGTATTGTTTCTATAAGCAAAAACCGTATCGCTGTACGACGATACCAGTGTAATATTTTGAGCTCCTGAAGCAGCCAGATTCGATCGTCCAAGATCTTTTAAACGCTCTTCTGGAAATACCATTTTTTTGGCCTTCTGATTTTCAGAATACACCGTATACAATCCATAATCCGGTACATCATTCACTACATAAAACCGGTTTTTCGATTCAAAAAATTTACTTCCCGGCATTTTAGCCCCTATTAATTTGGTTTTGTATTTGCCATCTTTGCCAACTATATAAATTCCGTCTTCGGCCAATACAGCAAAATCCTTTTGGTAGGAAATAATATCCAGTGGATTTTTGATCTTACCACTTCCCTCTTTGTTGCTTACAATTGTATTTATAAAGTCACCTGCTTTTGTAAATCGAATAAAACTGATTTCGCGTGCCCGACGTTGAAGAATGATCAAGTCGCCATCTATTTCTTTAACATTCAGAATATCGCCAAATTCAATTTTTGCCTCATTTACTTTTAGCTCCAGGTAATTCAGGTTATCTACAAAACTCAAGATGGGCAAAATATCCGTTGATTTTTTCAGTAAAATTTCCGGGATTCCATTATTCACCGCCGGTTTTTCGGTACATGAATTAAAAATCAGCAATAAGGATAATAAAATAATAGTGGTATGTTTCACGACTTAAATCTTTCTGTAATGGTATAATTGTGTTCTGTTCTGACAAATTCCGTGCCTTTGAGCAGGCAAAGCAACAAATAAAATTCAGCATCAACGCAGAAGTGATCATTTAATTTGATTTTTTTAAGAATATTTACTGAAAATTTATACTCATAAATTTGTAAATCATAATGTTCTGATTAAACTTTGTAATCAGCTAAACAAATGAAACTAAAATTCTTATCTAAAAATTAAAACAATGAAACGACTGACACTATTACTTTTTGTTCTCGCATTAACTGGAATGTATTCAATAGCATCTGAACATCCTGGCAACAAAGAGATTCTTGGAGAATGGAAATATGAAGTTCCGAGTGCTCCATATGGTTATAATGCCGGAAACCTGGTTTTTGAGGAACAGGAAGGAGCATTAAAGGGTTTTGTAAAACTTGAAGGCAATAACAAAATTGATTTACAAGACTTGACCTACGAAGAGGGCGTATTAAAATGTGGCCTTTATGTTGATTACAATTACGTGAGCCTGAAAATTAATGTTGACGGGGAAGAAATGAAAGGTGTTGTTAATACTCCGGAAGGAGCTATGCCAATTACAGCGAAAAAAGTTAAATAACAACACTATCAGATACGAAAAAGGCCGCTATAAATTAATGTGTAGCGGCCTTTTTATTTAATAATTCGATCTACTAATTTAGTTTTATCACCTCGCTACCAGCCAGCAAAAAAGCTCCTGTTCCGTATACTTCCCAACTGTCGGCTTCGAAGTTTTTTCGTGGATCGGCACCAATTGGCTGACACCAGCCAACATGTCCGTCGGCTTGAATCAATCCATTCAATCCTACCCAGGCCTTTTCAACTGCAGGCAGGTAAATGTCTTTATCCAGAATCCCATTGTTAATTCCCCATGCCAATGCATAACAATAGAAACCGGAACCACTGGCTTCTCCTCCAGGATAAGATTCCGGATCAAGTAGACTAGAGCGCCATAAACCATCTTCCTGTTGCAGCGAAACAATTTTTACCGCCATTTCTTTATAATTCTGAATATAGAAATCACGGTTCGGATAATCTTCAGGCAATTCGGAAAGCACACGCACCAAACCGCCCATTACCCAGCCGTTTCCGCGCGACCAAAAGATTTTCTTTCCGTTGGCTTCCTGCTTTTCTTCAATTCCGGGTTCGTTCCATTTGTAGCTCATATCGCGTGCATATAAATGGTATTCTTTGTCCCAAAGCAAGTCGTATGTTTCTTTCCAAAGTTTATCCGACAGTTTCACGTATTTATCGTCGTCTAAAGTAATTCCGAGCTTTACAAATGCCGGAGGTGCCATAAACAGTGCATCGCACCACCACCATGTTTTTTCGTAAATTCCGTCGGCTTCGTACGGCGTTTTCATAAACTCATCCATGGTTGCAATAAATGGTTCAATCATTTTTTTATCACCTGAAATCCGGTACATATCAATGTAAGTCTGGCAAATTACATGGTCGTCGGCATGATGTAATCGTGGCCCTGGGTTCCATTCATTAGCCTCTCCCATTTCATACATGGCTTTCCATATTTTTTTCGCCCCCGTTGTTTCGTAAGCCGCAAAAACGCCGGCGTAAAATGCACCGTTGGTCCAGTCGTACAACTCGTGTTTTGGATGATCCAACTGCCAATCAAGTGCCCTGACCATTGCTTTTTTTATGTATTTGTCTTTAAAAAGCTTTTCGTTACCTGCTTTTTGTGCCATCGAAGTTCCGCTTAGCAGAACAGTAGCAATAAGTAGTAGAATCGTTTTGTTCATGTTGATTTAAGTTTGTAGCAAACTTATGAAACGATTGCAATTCACAAAATTCTTTAACAATTTTCTTCATCGATTAAAAACAGACAACTACGAAATAATATCATAATTTGAGTTCTACTTAACTTTAATTTTAAATTAACACTGCTGATGCTTGTTCAATTCAATATTATAATTATACTTGCAACTAAATAACTGAAATGACAGTAAGAACACTACATCACGGCCATCATTGGAAAAACCAACCATCAGGTAGGCTGTAATTGTTTTGTTTAAACTCAACGATATTAATTTATAAAGGCTTGCCATTAAAGGCAGGCCTTTTTTTATATAAAACAGACATGGAAAAACTCAAAATTGCTATTCAGACAAAAGGAAGGTTAAACGAAGACTCAATGGGGCTCATCAACGAAGCCGGAATTGGATTGAGCGTTGGTAAACGAAAACTGGTATCGGAGGCGAAAAACTTCCCGATGGATGCCTTGTTTTTACGCGACGACGATATTCCACAAACTGTTGCCGATGGTGTAGCCGACATTGGTGTAGTTGGCGAAAACGAAATGGCCGAAAAAGACGAGAACGTGGTAATTGCGAAACGTCTTGGATTTTCGAAATGCCGCTTATCGCTGGCCATCCCAAAATCAATCGATTATCCGGGTGTTGAATTCTTCAATGGCAAAAAAATTGCCACCTCCTACCCTGTTATCCTGAAAAAGTTTTTGGACGAAAACAACATCACTGCAGAGATTCACGTAATTACCGGATCGGTAGAAATTGCACCGGGAATTGGTTTGGCCGATGCTATTTTCGACATCGTAAGTTCAGGATCAACACTGGTAAGCAACCGTTTGAAAGAAGTTGAAGTGGTAATGAAATCGGAAGCAGTGCTGATTGCCAATCCAAATCTTTCAGCTGAAAAGCAAGAGATTCTTGACGAACTGATTTTCAGAATTGAATCGGTACAACGTGCTGAAGGTAAGAAGTACATTCTTCTGAATGTTCCAAACGAAAAAATTGAAGAAATAACTTCGTTGCTTCCGGGAATGAAAGCGCCAACATTGGTTCCGCTGGCAAAAGAAGGCTGGAGTTCGATGCATTCGGTTATTGCAGAAGATGACTTCTGGGAAGTAATTGGTAAACTAAAAAAAGCCGGTGCCGAAGGAATTTTGGTTGTTCCTATTGAGAAAATGATCTTTTAGGAATCAACAATTGAAAGCTGTTGTTGCATGGCGATAAATAATTCTCAAAAGAAATGACAACGAGACAGTACATACTATTTGCCATTCCATCGCTGATCTGGGGATCGACATGGTATGCCATTAAGTTCCAACTGGGAACGGTTGATCCGCTGTTATCGGTTGCCTATCGTTTTTTGGCAGCCGGCATTCTGCTCATTTTATTTTGTGTGGTTACGGGAAGAAAAATGAAATTCTCCCTGCGCGAACACCTGATGATGTTGCTTTTGGGACTCTGTCTTTTCGGGATCAATTACTGGTTTGTTTACGAAGCAGAAACCATTTTGGCCAGCGGAGTGGTGGCTGTAATATTCTCCCTAATCATTTTCTTCAATATATTTTTCAATGCAGTTTTGCTAAAAGGAAAAATAAAGCCCGATGTAATTCTGGCTGCAGTTTTAGGAGTTGGCGGTACTGCATTGCTTTTTAAAAATGAGTTGAAAACGATTCAGAATGGCAGCGGCGATTGGATTGTTTTTTTGCTTTGCCTTGGAGGCCTCACTTTCGCTTCATTAGGCAACATTATCTCGGCGTATAAGCAAAAGAAAAACATGCCTGTTTTGCAGGCCAACGCCTATGGAATGTTGTACGGAGGATTGGCCATGTTTGCAGTTGTTTTAATGACAGGTAAACCGCTTAATTTTGAAGCATCACTGAATTATTCGGTGTCATTATTGTATCTCACAATTTTCGGATCGATAGTCGCTTTTTCAACCTATTTAAAACTGTTGGGAGAAATTGGTCCCGACCGTTCGATTTACGTTACGCTGATTACACCGGCCATTGCTTTGTTAATTTCTACATTTTTTGAAGGTTACCGATGGGATGTATTCGCTGTGTTGGGAATACTTTTGCTATTTTCGGGCAACATTCTGGCTTTACGATTTAAAACCAAAAAAACAGTTTCATGAAGACTTATATAAATCCGGATAGAAATACCTGGACTGAAATTTTAAAACGCCCACTTTTCGATGTTTCGGAGTTGTACGGTCGCGTACAAAATATATTAACCGAAATTCGTGAACAGGGAGATGTAAAATTGCGCGAATATACCGAACGTTTCGATGGTGTAAAAGTGGATAAATTCGAGGTTTCAGCGGAAGAAATTGCCAAAGCAGAAGCTTCAATCGGTCAGGATTTAAAAGAGGCAATTGCTTTAGCTGCAGAAAACATTAAAGCTTTTCACAGCGCTCAAATGCCGGAGGTCAGAAAAATGGAGACTCGTCCCGGTGTAATCTGCTGGCAAAAACCGGTAGCTATCGAAAAGGTTGGATTGTACATTCCGGGCGGGACGGCGCCACTGTTTTCAACAGTATTAATGTTGGCGCTACCTGCAAAAATTGCGGGCTGTAATCAAATTGTTCTTTGCTCGCCACCCGATAAAAATGGCGAGATCCATCCGGCAATTTTATATGCTGCAAAAGTTGCAGGCGTTACTCAAATTTACAAATTGGGCGGTGTGCAGGCCATCGGAGCAATGGCTTATGGTACCGAAACTGTTCCGAAAACCTACAAAATATTTGGTCCAGGCAATCAATACGTAACAGCTGCCAAACAACTGGTTAGCATGAACGAGGTTTCGATTGATATGCCGGCCGGTCCGTCAGAGGTGTTGGTTGTTGCCGATGAAACTTCAAATCCGGCTTTTGTCGCTTCCGATCTTTTGTCGCAGGCTGAGCACGGTGCCGATAGTCAAGTTGTTTTAGTTACCAACAACGAAGAAACTTTAAAGCAAGTAATTGCTGAAGTAGAAGCACAGGTGGCTCAATTACCAAGAAAAGAACTGGCTGCAAAAGCACTTTCAAACAGTGTTTTGATTGTTGTTTCGGATGACGCAGAACGTCTGGATTTAATCAATGAATATGCGCCGGAACACCTTATCATTAGCACAAAAAGTTATATGGAACTGGCGGATAAAATCACCAATGCCGGATCGGTTTTCCTGGGTGAATTTACTCCTGAAAGTGCAGGAGATTATGCTTCAGGCACCAATCACACTTTACCCACCAACGGCTGGGCTCGCTCATACAGCGGTGTTAACCTGGATAGTTTCCTGAAAAAGATAACCTTTCAAGAGATTAGTGAAGAAGGGCTTTTGACAATTGGCCCTGCTATTGAAAAAATGGCAGCCACCGAAGAGCTTGAAGCGCACAAAAATGCTGTAACTTTACGGTTGAAATCTTTAGCTGATTAGAACGTCAACCTGAACTTGTTTCAGGTTCTAAATTATGAAAGGAGGATATGTTTATATTATGAGTAATGAAAAAAGAACCACTTTTTATATTGGTGTAACTAGTGATCTGAAAAAAAGGATCGCCGATCACAAGAATGGAATTGGTTCAGAATTTACAACAAAGTATAAGCTATCAGATTTAATGTACTACGAAGATTTTCCGGATATTTACCAAGCCATCGATTGGGAAAAACAACTGAAGAACTGGCATCGGGATTGGAAAATCAACCTTATAAAATCTGTTAATCCAGAAATGAATGATCTTTATTGGGAGATAAGATAAAAAACAGATGCCGAAACAAGTTCGGCATGACGTACAAAACATGTTATGGAACTGAGTAATTTATTAAGAGAAAACATAAAAAACCTGAAGCCTTACTCATCAGCACGCGACGAGTACAGTGGCGATGCCATGGTTTTTCTAGATGCTAACGAAAACCCGTTTAACGAGCCCTACAATCGTTATCCCGATCCTTTGCAGCGACTGGTAAAAGAAAAAATAGCAGTCTTAAAAAAAGTAGAAGCTGAAAATATTTTCCTTGGAAACGGCAGTGATGAACCGATCGATTTACTGATTCGTGCATTTTGTGAGCCGGGAAAAGACAACGTTGTTACCATCGATCCAACATACGGCATGTACAAGGTGGCCGCTGATATTTCCGGTGTTGAACTTCGGAAAGTTTCATTAACTGATGATTTTCAACTGAACATAAACGACATGCTTGGAGCAGTTGACAAGCATACCAAGTTAATATTTTTATGTTCGCCCAACAATCCAACCGGAAACAGCCTGAAAAAAGAAGCCATGCTTGAATTGGCAAATCAATTTGAAGGATTAGTGGTTATTGATGAAGCTTACATTGATTTTGCTCCGGGCAAAACGTTAATGGATGAATTAGAACACTACCCAAATCTGGTAATTCTGCAAACATTTTCAAAAGCCTGGGGAATGGCCGGAATTCGTTTGGGAATGGCCTTTGGCAGCGTGGAGTTGATTAATATTCTAAATAAAATAAAGTATCCGTACAACCTGAATATTCTTACACAGGAGAAGGCCATGGAATTGCTCGACAAAAAAGTCACCGTTCAGAAATGGGTGAAACTATTGATTGCCGAGCGCGAAAAAATGGAAAAGCTGCTTGTTGAATTTCCTTTTGTAGTTAAAGTTTATCCATCCGATGCCAATTTTCTGTTGGTGAAAATGCACGACGCACGTGGAATATACAACTACCTTGTTGATGAAGGAATTATTGTACGCGATCGCTCTAAAGTTCATTTGTGCGATGAAACTCTGCGCATTACCATCGGCAACTCAGAAGAGAATGAAAACCTGCTTAGCACCCTTAAAAAACTAATTTAAAAAAGATGAAGAAAGTACTATTCATAGACCGCGACGGAACATTAAACTTCGAGACTGCCGATGAGCAAATCGATGCTTTTGAGAAACTGGAGTTTCTTCCAAAGGTTTTTCGCAATATGCATTATATCGCCAAAAACCTGGATTACGAACTGGTGATGGTTACCAACCAGGATGGACTGGGCACCGATTCGTTTCCGGAAGATACTTTTTGGCCGGTACACAACTTCATCTTAAAAGCATTTGAAAACGAAGGTGTGGTTTTTGACGACATTTGCATCGACCGCCACTTTCCTGAAGATAATTCAACCACCCGTAAACCGGCAACCGGAATGTTAACGAAATATATTGAAGGTGATTACGACCTGGCAAACAGCTATGTTATCGGCGATAGAAAGACCGATATTATGCTGGCCAAAAATCTGGGTGCAAAAGGTATTTTCATTAATAATGGCGACCAGGTAGAAGAGCTGGAAAAAGAAGGATTGGCAGATACTTGTGCGTTAATTTCCGACGATTGGGACGATATTTATGCTTGTGTAGCAGCTCCTCAACGAACTGCAAAAGTTGTTCGTACAACGAAAGAAACTGATATTTCAATTGCGCTGAACCTTGATGGTTCTGGCGTGTGCAATATTTCAACCGGTTTGGGATTTTTCGATCACATGTTGGAACAAATTGGCCGACACAGTGGTGTTGACCTAAACATTCAGGTAAAAGGCGATTTACAGGTTGATGAACACCACACCATTGAAGATACAGCGCTGGCACTTGGCGAAGCATTTAAAAACGCAGTTGGTAACAAACTTGGAATGGAGCGTTATGGTTTTTGCCTGCCAATGGACGAATGTCTTGTTATGGCAGCCATTGATTTTGGCGGACGTCCATGGTTGGTTTGGGAAGCCGAATTTAAACGCGAAATGGTTGGCGACATGCCCACCGAAATGTTTATGCATTTCTTTAAATCATTCTCCGATGCCGCATTGTGCAATTTGAATATAAAAGCAGAAGGAGCCAACGAACACCATAAAATTGAAGCTATTTTTAAAGCTTTGGCAAAATCAATAAAAATGGCCATTCGCCGCGATGTATTCAATTTTGAATTACCATCAACAAAAGGAACATTATAAAAATAAAACTCCGCAGTACTCTGTGCAATTCTTTAATTACCCTGCGGTTATAATAATATGAAGACAATAAAAACACTACGCGAGAAAAAGGACACTGCAATATTACTGATACACTGTCCGGATAAGCAAGGAATTCTTGCCACGGTAACTGAATTTCTGAATAAAAATAAAGGTAATATCCTTTACCTCGATCAGCATGTCGATCGTCAGGAAAAGATCTTTTACATGCGAGTAGAGTGGGAACTGGAAAATTTTGCCATTCCTGCCGATAAGATCGGTGAGTACTTCGACACCTTGATTGGCAGCCCGCTGCAAATGAACTGGAAAATCTATTTCTCTAATTCTGTTCCGCGAATGGCACTGTTTGTATCGAAAATGCCGCATTGTTTGTTCGATATTCTGGCGCGTTACACAGCAGGTGAATGGGATGTTGAAATACCAATGATCATTAGTAACCATGAAACCTTACGTCCGGTTGCCGAACGTTTTGATATTGATTTTCATCATTTCCCGATAACAAAAGCAAACAAGGCCGAACAGGAAGCTGCTGAGTTAAAATTGATGAAAGATAATAACATCGATTTTGTGGTTTTGGCGCGCTACATGCAGATTCTTTCTGAAGATTTTGTAAAGAATTATCCGAATAAGGTGATTAACATTCACCATTCATTCTTGCCTGCATTTGCGGGTGCAAAACCTTATCACGCAGCACACGAGCGCGGCGTGAAAATTATTGGTGCAACAAGCCATTATGTAACTTCCGATCTTGATGCCGGCCCAATTATTGAACAAGACGTTACCCGCTGTAGCCACGTTGACACGGTAGAAAAACTAATTCGCAAGGGTCGCGATCTGGAAAAGATTGTCCTTTCAAAAGCTGTTTACAAACACCTTCAGCGCAAAGTATTGGTTTACAAAAACAGAACAGTTGTGTTTAACTAGAAACTGTAACAAAAGAAATATGAAAAAACTACTATCCATCCTCAGCATAACATTATTCGCAATGACAGCATTTGCACAACTAAGCACAATTCCGGAGAAAGAAATTCCGGAAGATTACGGTTACATTGTGAAAATTGGCCAGCAAATGCCGGCAATTGAAATGGAACTAACCGACGGTACAAAAGTATCGACAGCCGATTTAAAAGGAAAAGTAACGATGTTACAGTTTACCGCCAGCTGGTGTTCGGTTTGCCGAAAAGAAATGCCGCATATTGAAAAAGACATTTGGCAAAAACACAAGGATAACGATGATTTTGTATTGATTGGTGTTGATATGGACGAACCGCTCGATAAGGTTAAAGATTTTAAAGAAACGATGAAGATAACCTATCCGCTGGCACTTGACCCTGGCGCTGATATCTTTTACACTTTCGCGGCAAAAGGCGCCGGAGTTACCAGAAACGTAATTATCGACAAAACAGGAAAGATTGTATACATGACCCGCTTGTTTAAAGAAGAAGAGTTCAAAGAAATGGTGGATGTAATCGATCTTTTATTGAAAAAATAAAAGCCGGAATAAACATGAATATTGTAATAATAAAATACAACGCCGGGAACATTGAGTCGGTAAACAATGCGCTAAACCGTCTGGACGTGAATGCTGAAATAACTGCCGATCACGACAAGATAAGAAATGCTGATAAAGTTATTTTCCCGGGAGTTGGTGAAGCCAGTACTACCATGGCTTACCTGCGCGAAAACAAGCTCGATGAACTGATCGTTTCATTAAAACAACCGGTTTTGGGTATTTGCTTGGGATTGCAGCTGATGTGTTCGCATTCGGAAGAAAATGATACAGAATGCCTTGGCATTTTCGATGAAAAGGTGAAACGCTTTATTCCAAAGCCTGGCGAAGAATATATTACTAAAGTTCCTCACATGGGCTGGAATGCCATTAAAGACCTGAAAAGCGACCTTTTTTCGTCCGATCTGGAAAATGAGTACGTTTATTTTGTACACTCGTATTACGCCGAAAAAAGCGAGCATACCATTGCAACCTGCGACTATATTCTGCCGTTCAGTGCTGCATTGCATCGCGATAATTTTTATGCTACACAATTCCACCCTGAAAAAAGCGGGACAATTGGTGCAAAAATATTGGAGAACTTCCTAAAACTCTGAGTATACTGACGTAACTTTGTAACAACAATTAAAAACCGAATTAAACGTTCTTCAAACTGAAGAATTAAAATATCATATATCAGCACAAGCATGGACAGGTTAACAATTATAAAAGTAGGTGGGAAAGTAGTTGAAGAATCCGAATCGTTAAATGCGCTGCTCGATCAGTTCAGTAAAATATCCGGAAACAAATTACTGGTTCATGGAGGAGGACGAACAGCTACAGAAATAGCCCGGCGCCTGGGAATTGAAACAAAAATGGTGGATGGCCGCCGTATTACCGATTCCGATATGCTTGAAGTTGTAACCATGGTCTACGGAGGATTGGTGAATAAAAAGATTGTTGCAGGATTGCAGGCTCGAGACATGAATGCAGTTGGTCTTACCGGGGCCGACCTCGGATTAATAAAAGCCCACAAACGCCCGGTTCAGGAGATTGATTATGGTTTTGTTGGCGATGTAGACGATGTTAACGCACGCGAACTTCGAATGCTCATTGATGAAAATGTAATTCCTGTGGTAGCACCGCTAACCCACGATGCCAATGGCCAGCTACTAAATACAAATGCCGATACCATTGCCTCTGAATTAGCCGTTGAATTATCCAACTACTTTAAGGTATACCTTTTCTACTGTTTTGAAAAACGTGGAGTATTAACCGATCCAAACGATGAAACTTCTGTAATTTACGATTTGGACTACAAATTATTTGATCAGTACAAAAACGAAGGCATTATTAGCGAAGGAATGATTCCGAAGCTGGATAATGGTTTCCGTGCAAAAGCAAAAGGTGTGCAGGAAATTCTGATTACTAATCCTGAAAACATTGCAACCGGACGAGGCACGCGACTAATATAATTCCTCAATTTAATTGCAACCCTAACACTCCTCTGCTCGTTAAACTTTACGAGTAGATACATGTTATTATATATTGATATCAGTTTTGAAACGATTGCTGAAAAGGCAGTTCTTATTTCTCTCATGACCAGGTTTTGGCCAGAGAAAACTGAATTTCACATTGGTTCATTAAAATTATATCACAAAGTGATGTTTTTATATATTGAAATATTTTACTATGTTGAAGTTCTAAAACAGAATTGTGCAAAATATTATGAAGCGAGAAAACTAATAACTATAACTAACTAAATACCAAAACGTTAAAATGAACAGTATTAATACCGGAGATTGTATTAAAAAGGGGAAGCTTAATGGAGGAGGTTGTAATACTTGTATAAAAAATTACAAACACAATATCTTTTCACCTTTAAGTGAAGAGGAAATTGACTTTCTGGTAGACAAAAAAAGACAAATTATTTACAATGTTGGAGAAACCATTGCGAAACAAAATACAGCATCAACTTCAGTAATTTGTATTAACGAAGGCCTTGCAAAATTTTATGTCGAAAGTTCAAGTGGTAAGAACGTTATTATAAGAATTGCCAAAGCAGGAGATTTTATCACCGGCGGTGGACTGTTTAATGGAAATGTGCAGCATTTTAGTGTATCGGCTATAACCAAAGTAACATGCTGTATGATTGATTCGGCCAACCTGACCGGCATTTTGGAAAACAACAGCGATTTTGCAGTAAAGTTATTACGAAACCACACCAAACAAAATAATTACCTACTTAAAAAACTGGTCGACCATACCCAAAAATATATGCCTGGAAGAGTAGCCGATACTTTATTGTATTTAAAGAATGAAATTTTCAATTCTGAAAGCTTTTCGGTACCACTTACGCGGCAGGAATTAGCAGACATGTCGAACATGACAAAAGAAAGCTTTGTGAGGATACTACATCAATTTAAAGATTCAAAATACATCGATACCAAGGGAAACACAATCAGCATTTTAGACGAAAGTTCATTAGTTTCCATCAGTCAAAACGGATAATTGACATATATCAATTATCCGATTATTTATTATCAATTTTCCTATTCTGTTATATCATTTGGCCCCTTACAGTTCATAATGGTTATCCTACTACTTTTATTGCATAACTATAGTAAACAAATATAAATACCTAATATACTACGTTATGAACTACAAATCTATTTCAAAATTATTCATGCTAGGCTTTATTCTGGCATTCATGTTTTCTTCATGTACAAAAGAAGGGCCGATGGGGCCTGCCGGTGCTAACGGAATTGATGGCACAAACGGAACTGACGGTACCGACGGAGTTGATGGGAATGTTTCATGTTTGGTTTGTCACTCGGCTGAAGTGATGGATGAAATTACCCTTGCATTTGCAACAACCAAGCATGTTACTGGCTCATCATGGGCTCGGGGAACTTCTTCTTCTTGCGGGCGTTGTCACTCAAGCGATGGTTTTGTTGAGTATACAAGATCAGGAGAAGCAATTGGAGCTGCGATCTCAACATCCATGTCTTGTGAAACCTGCCACGACAATCATAGCAGTTTAGAAGAAGGAATTACTGCTCCTCTCCGAGATGTTGGTGATGAAGTTGAATTCATTGCTAACCCGGGAACTTCAAGAGATTTTGAAGCCGGTAATTTATGTGCTACCTGTCACCAGGCACGCCGACCTCATACTGATTATTATGCATCAGAAGCAAAAACAGCTACTCGCACTTTCACAGGTGATGATATTGCAGTTTATCAAGCCCACGGTGCTGTTGGACCAAATGGATCAAAAACGTTAAATGCTACTAAAGATACATTAACTGTAGTATTTGATATTCCTACTACTCACGTTTATACCAGCAGTACACATGCCGGGCCACACCATGGTCCTCAAGCAAATATTATCGCTGCTAATATTGGTACCGCTCAAGGTGTACCATTTGAAGCACCACACCACAACTGTGTAAATTGTCACTTACACGGCGATGCCGGTGGACATGGTCACACTTTCGCGCCTGATTACCCAACAATGTGTAACGATTGCCACGGAGACCTTGTTGATGTAGAAGGCGACCAGGCTGCTATTGCTGCGAGAATGGCTGTTGTTGAAGCTGCTTTAGAAGACATTGGTGCTATCCACGTTGCCGCAGACGGAGTACATCCTATGTACGCGTCTTTACCAAAAGCACAGTGGGATGCATTTTGGAATTTTATGTGCTTGTGGGAAGACAGTAGCCACGGAGTGCATAATTTCGTTTATGCAGACCAATTATTAGACCAGGCTGAAAATGCGTTAGGTCTGTAGCAAACAGCTCTTTTGGAGTTACAATAATTTGAAAAAATAACAAAGTCGGATATCTTTTTAAATTATATCCGACTTTTTAAAAAATCAATACTCATGAGGACATTGAAAACTCTTTTATCACTGATCGTATTAGCGATAATAATGAGTGGTTGTGCGTACAATTGGATTGTAGAAGAAGAGGTGATCGATCCTGGTGATCCTGATGCTCCTGAAGTATCGTTCTCTAGTGAAATCGTTCCGATTTTCTCTTCAAAATGCGTATCATGCCATTCCACTGGAAATCAAGCGCCAGACCTTACTCCTGAGAATGCGTATTCTTCACTAAACACCAGTCGTTATATAAACACTTCAGATCCCGCGTCAAGCTTGATATACACAAAACCAAGCCCAACAGGAAGCCACGTTAAGTATTCTGAAGCTGAAGCTGCATTGGTGCTAACCTGGATTACGCAAGGAGCTCAAAATAATTAAAAACCTAAACTGATAATGATGAAAAAATACATATTGATTCTGATTATTTTAGGAGTTACTTTTTCCAGTTCATTTGCTCAGGAGGAGGCAGCTGATCCGGTATACGCATTTAACAGCGGTATATTGATTGATGCGCAAACGTCTTTTATTCCTGATGCGAGAACACTGGAATTTGTTATTCAACACAAATTTGGTTCACTCGAAAACGGTAAATCCGACTTGTGGGGAATTTATGCTCCGGGTTCTAATGTACGTTTAGGACTAAATTATGTACCAATAAAAAATGTTCAAATCGGGGCAGGTATCACCAAAAAGTTTATGTACACCGATTTTAATGCAAAGTGGAAAGTACTTCAGCAAAAAACCAGCGGTATGCCGGTTTCGTTCACCCTTTTTGGAAACGTCGCAATTGATGGAAGAAATGCTGAATCGATTGGAACCGGAAAAACCGTTGATACAAAAGGACAGACGATGCCTAATTATATTGACTTAAACGATCGCCTATCCTATTTCTCGCAGGCATTGGTTACACGTAAATTTTGCGAAGGTTTTACATTACAGGCCGGAGCAAGTTTTACCCACTATAATATGGCAGGCTGGGATTACAACCACGATGTAATTGGTCTTCATTTTAGTGGAAAGATTAAATTCTCTCCACAGGGATCTTTTATTTTCAACTACGACAAGCCTCTTAAGATTAAAGACATTACAGAACAGTACACCTGGGATACTCATGCTAAAGAAAACCTGGCAGTTGGTGTTGAATTTTTTACGTTCACCCACGCTTTCCAAATATATGTTGGAACGGCACAGGGAATACTTCCGCAGGATATGATGATGTATAACCAAAACGACTGGACCAACAAAGGACTGGCCATTGGTTTCACAATTACCCGTATTTGGATGTTCTAAAAAGTGAAAAAAATAAATGAAAAGATGGTAATATCAGTTCTAACGATATTACCATTTTTCATTCGGTTAAGGTATAGCAGAATTAGAGACTTATTTATACGAATTAATCCATGAAATATTTCGCACCATTACAACTTATTTTGGTATTAGCATTTTCGTTAAAAAGCTTTGGACAATTTTACGATGATCCAAAAAATCATGATTGTTTACGGTGTCACTCACAGCAAACCTATTCGTTTCATAACGATATGATGGATACTGAAGAGAAACGCCTTATGAATCCATATCTGATTATTGATACGATTCAACTGCGGGCCGGAGTTCATCAAAGTTTTGACTGTACCGATTGTCACTCGTATGACTATTTTACTTATCCACACGACGCTTCATTAAAGTTAGAACCTTTAATGACCTGTTTAGATTGCCACGGCGGAGACGAATCGTATGCAAAATACGAGTTTGAAAGAATTAATGAGGAAGTTGCAAAAAGTATTCACCACGAAAGCTTTGGTGACAATTTCACCTGCTCGAAATGCCATAACCAACATTATTACACTACTAGTGCACGTACAAGCAGCAGTATTACAGAAATTGTTGAAAACAGTAATGAAATGTGTTTATCGTGTCACAGCGACATGAAAAGATTCAGTTTGGTTTCTGATAACGAAAAAGCTGCAGTGGTTGACATTCACGACTGGCTTCCTAACCGGGAATTACATTTTAAACACGTTCGTTGCATTGAGTGCCATACCGCGGTTGAAGAAGATTTAATGGTGTCACACAACATTCTTTCAAAAGAAGATGCAGTGCGACGTTGTGCCGAATGTCACTCTGCAAATTCATTGTTGAAAGCATCGTTGTATAAATACCAGAACCTGCAGGAAAGAGCAGAGGACGGAACTGCATTAGGAATGCTTTCAAATGAAAATTACGTAATCGGATCGCACCAAATCCCGATATTGAAAACAATTAGCCTGATTATCTTTTTTGCATCATTAGCAGGAATTACCATTCACGTGATTTTTAGAATTATTATCAAAAAGAAATAACAATGAGCTCAGAAAATAAAATATATTTCTATCCACTTTGGTTACGCATTTGGCACGGAATAAACGCCTTGGGTATTATACTTCTTATAATTACCGGAATAAGCATGAATTCGGGTTTTGAGGATTCGCTTATCAGCTTTAAACTCATCATTACCGTACACAACTATTCGGGAGTAATTGTAACGCTTAATTACGGACTCTTTTTATTTGGGAATATATTTACAAGCAATAAAAAATTCTACATTATAAAACCACGTAACTTCCTGAAACGCCCAATGAAACAAGCTTATTATTATGCATGGGGAATGTTTCATGGAATGAAGGCACCCTACCCGCTTTCTGAAAAAAGAAAATTTAATCCGCTGCAAAAATATACTTACCTGGCTGTTATGTATTTGGTTGTACCACTGGTAATAATAAGCGGAATTGGATTAATGTTTCCCGAACTGATCTTTAATAAAATTTATAATATCAGCGGAGTACTTATCACTGCTGTAGTACACTCTGCTATGGGATTCTTTATTTCTATTTTCCTGGTAATCCACCTTTATATTGCATCAATTGGTAAATCTCCGCTCGATAATTTCAGAAGTATAGTAAATGGGTGGCACCATGTTTAAAAACCAAGTATAACAAAAATAAACAGTAGGTAAACAAAACAAAAAAACAGCATATAAGGCATTAGCACACAATACATAAGTTGTTAGCTCGCTCTGAAAAAAGAAAGATTTTTTTAGTCATTTAATAAAAGGACGCGGTATGAAAAATCTGGGCAACAAACTGGTTGAAAATATTCTGTTCCTCTGCAACTCCGGTTATTTATCGAGAGCTGTAAAATTTGTTTCCCTGGTTGGGATCTTTCTAATTGCAGGATTTACTGTTTATGCACAATCAAACGAAGATTGTGCGCTGTGTCACGATGATCCCTTTCTTATTACCATCGTTAACGGCCGGGAGGTTTCGAGGTACATTCCTGCTAACATTCTGGAAAATTCGGTACACAGTTACCTGGAATGTATTTCGTGTCACGCAGATGCTGATGTAGAAGAATTTCCACACCCTGAAAAACTACAACCGGTAAACTGTGGCGATTGCCACGATGAAGCTATGTCCAAATTCCTGAAAGGAATTCACGGGATGGCCTTTGAGGAAGGCGATAAAAATTCGCCAAACTGCGCCGAATGCCACGGAACCCACTCGATATTGAGTTCGGAAGATCCGCAATCGCGTACCTATAAAATGAACATACCGGTTTTGTGTGGAACCTGTCACCGTGAAGGTGCTCCCGTTGCACGCGCCTACAATATCGGAGAACACAACATTGTAGAAAATTACACTCAGGGCATACACGGCAAAGGACTGTTTAGCAGTGGTTTAATAGTGACCGCCACCTGTAACGATTGTCACGGCAACCACCTGGTACTTCCCCACACAAATATGAATTCCACTATTTCGGAGAAAAACATCGCATCAACATGCATGAAATGCCATGCACGTATTGAAGATGTGCATATTAAAATAATCAACAAAGAACTTTGGGAGAAAAGTCCCGGTGCAATTCCGGCTTGTACAGATTGCCATCCTCCGCATAAGGTTGAATTGAAAAATATAATTGAAAATATTTCGGATAAAACCTGCTTAAAATGTCACGAGCAACCTGATATTCACAAAGTAGTAAATGATAAACAGGTTTCACTTTATGTCGATGTAAATGAGTTTATCAATTCATCCCACAATAACATTACCTGTGTAAAGTGCCATTCGGATGTTACGGCCAACATTGCACGGCCTTGCGAAACCTCGGATAAGGTGGATTGTTCGAGTTGCCACGCCGAAGAATCGGACATTTATTTCCAGAGCGGACACGGAAAAGCCTATTTTGCTAAACATGAAAATGCGCCCTATTGCACCGATTGTCACGGATCTCATCTTGTTATTCCTTCTGAAAATGAAGAATCACCAACTTTCCGATCGGCAATACCTCAACTTTGTGGCGAATGTCATAAAGAAAACGGTCAGGCTTTAGATGGCACAAACCTCAAAGAGACCGACGCGTATTACGATTATTCCACCAGTGTTCACGGTCGAAGTCTTGAGGAAAAAGGATTACTTTCAGCCGCTATTTGTACCGATTGCCACACCACACACTTCATGCTTAAAGAAGACGATGAACGTTCATCGGTTAATCCGGCAAACCTGGCAAAAACATGTGGCAATTGCCACAAAGGAATTTACGACCAGTACATTGAAAGCGAGCATGGAATTCATGATAACACGGCAGAGCTGAAATTCCCAACTTGCGAAACATGTCACTCAGCCCATAATATTTCCGAAGTTCACGAAAGTAAATTTATGTCGGAAATTAGTTCGCAGTGTGGACAATGCCACGAGGAACTGGCAGAAACTTACCTTGAAACCTATCACGGAAAAGTCTATCAGCTCGGTTATCTTGAAGCTGCGCGTTGTTCCGACTGCCACGGTGCGCACAACATTTACCGGATGGACAATCCAAATTCAACAATCAGTCCACGAAATATTGTTGAGACATGCTCGAAATGTCATACCGATGCAAATATGAAATTCACGGGTTACCTAACGCATGCTACACATTACGACAAAAGCAATTTCCCGTGGTTGTACTATACATTTTGGGCCATGACTGCATTACTGTTAAGCGTGTTTGCCTTTTTCGGACTACATACTTTATTATGGATACCCCGTTCGCTGGGTGCAATGATAAACAAACGAAAAGAGCCCAAGCCTGTTGGCAAACAGATGTATATAAGACGATTTCAAAAGAAAAACAGGATAACCCATATTTTTGTAATCGTAAGTTTCATATTACTTGCCCTAACCGGAATGATTTTGAAATTTGCTTACATGAATTGGGCAAAGTTTTTGGCCGATGCTATTGGAGGTGCCCATATTGCCGGCTTCATACACAGAATGGCTGCTCTGGTTACATTCGGATATTTTATTTTTCACGTAGTGGCGTTATTAAAAGTTAAATTCAAAAAAGGTATTAAAGTCAGCAAATTTATATTCAGTAGTAATTCGCTCATGTTTAACCGAAAAGACATACGCGACTTTTGGGCTTCCATTAAATGGTTTATTGGAATCGGTCCACGACCTGAGTACGGAAGATGGACCTACTGGGAAAAATTCGACTACTTTGCCGTATTCTGGGGAGTATTAGTTATCGGTTCTACCGGCTTAATGTTGTGGTTCCCTGAGTTCTTTACCCGATTTCTGCCCGGTTGGCTTATCAATGTGGCACAAATCATTCACAGCGACGAGGCGTTACTCGCAGTAGGATTTATTTTTACCATACACTTTTTTAATACACACCTGCGTCCGGAAGCTTTTCCTATGGATACGGTAATTTTCACAGGATATGTTCTTGAAGAAGAATACAAAAAAGATCGTCCGCACGAATATGAGCAACTGGTAAAATCAGGAAAAATTAATGACGTTCGCGTTGAAAAAGAGTTTACAAAAGACCAGCTGAGAAGGATCAAAATTTTTGGATTCACCGCACTTTTCGCCGGCGTAATCATGGTATTACTGATAATTTACTCTTTAATTTTTCATTAAAGTAGTTTAAATCCAGAAAAAGAAATTACAATTTCGGTTATATAAAACAAGCGTTAAATCGACATAACAAACAGTAGATATGAAACATATATTAGTTCGTAAAATACATCAAATTAAAATTTACAGAACATAGTTTCAGAATAACAATTAGTATATAGACAACTTATAAATAAGTACCTGATATTGAATAATTAAAAGAATTTTACAATCTTGGATTCCAGGATATTTATATGAAACCAATAAACGAAAAATTATGAAATTACCGTCTTCTATAAGAAATTGGATTTCTATTACCGGAGCAGTTATCGCGGTTTTCAATTTGGCCAGTATCCTGGCATTATTTTTATTGAATATTGCATTTGGATTTGGTGGTCAATATATAGGTCTATTCATCTTCATCATCCTGCCGGTATTTTTAATCGTTGGTTTAATCATGATCCCGCTTGGAATGCGAATCAACCGAAAAAAAGCACGATTAGCAGAAAAGGAAGGCAAAAGTTTAAACTGGCCAATTCTTGATTTTAACAATCTGGCTACCCGCAACGCCAGCACAATCTTTATCATTGGCACCATCTTCCTGCTCATAATTTCTTCGGTTGGAAGTTACGAAGCATTTCATTACACCGAATCAGTTGAGTTTTGCGGAAAGTTATGTCACGAGGTAATGGAGCCTGAATATGTTACCTATCACGGCTCGTCGCACGAACGCGTTGCTTGTGTAGAGTGTCATGTTGGATCGGGTGCAAGCTGGTATGTAAAAAGTAAACTTTCGGGTTTATACCAGGTTTACTCTGTTTTGGCAAATAAATATCCCCAACCTATCCCTACTCCTATTGCAAACTTACGACCAGCACGCGAAACGTGCGAAGAGTGTCACTGGCCAGATAAATTTTACGATAATAAAATAAGAGTAAAACATTCATTTTTAACAGACGAAGAGAACACCGAGCATATTGTTCACCTGCAGGTAAAAACAAGTACTAGAATGACTCCTCAGGGTGTTATAAACGGCATACATCAGCATATTAGTCCCGATGTTAAAATTGAATACAAAGCACTTGACGAAAAACGCCAGATTATTCCATGGGTAAAATATACCAACACAAAAACCGGAGAAGAATATATTTATACCGACGAGTACAATATGGTTTCTGAAGCCAAACTTGATTCACTGGAAACAAGGACAATGGATTGTTTAGATTGCCATAACAGACCATCGCATAATTACAATGCACCGCAAAACTTCATTGACCAATCAATGGCAGAAGGTAAAATTTCAGCTGAGTTACCCGCTATAAAACTGGCAGCCATGATGGCACTATATCAGGATTATCCGAATAAGGATACTGCAATGATTGCTATAAATAACCAGGTTACAGATTGGTTTGAAAGTGGTTACCCTGAAATCTATGAAACGAAAAAACAAGAAATTGACCAGGCAATAGCAGCAATTCAGGACGATTATTCAAATAATATTTTCCCGTTTATGAAAGCGAGTTGGAAAGAATATCCAAATAACATTGGCCATATGGAATCAGATGGATGCTACCGCTGCCATAACGATCGTCATGCAACAACAGAGAACAGGACCATTTCAAAAGATTGTTCGCTTTGCCACAATATAATTGCACAGGGAAATGCCGATAGTTTGCAATATTCAACCGCTTTCGAAGCTTTGGAGTTTCAGCATCCGGTTGATGTTGCAGAAGCATGGAAAACAGAGATGTGTTCGATGTGCCATGTAGCTTTATACTAATTTTGGCACAGTATTTATTAATTAGTAAATTGACTTTAAACAGTAATGAGAAATATAAATTTTAATACTACAATTATGAATTACAAAAAATTAATTTTCCTTTTGGGTCTTGCAATCATTTTTAGTACTGCAGCGACCGCACAAAACTTCAAATACATTGGTGCAGCAAAATGTAAGATGTGCCATAACAAACCTGAGAAAGGGGAACAATTTAAAGTTTGGGAAGCTGGTCCACACGCAAAGGCAATGGATGCGCTGCAAGGTGACGAAAAAAACGACCCAACATGTTTAAAATGTCACTCAACTGCGGGTTCTGTAGATAAAGGTTCTTTAGCAGGTCTTAAAGTTGACGAAGGTGTTACATGTGAATCTTGCCATGGACCTGGTAGCCACTACAAATCGGCAGCCATTATGAAGAATAGAAAAATGGCCCTTTCAAAAGGAATGACCGATCCAACGGAAGAAACTTGTAAAGCCTGCCATTTAGGAGAAAAACCAGAAGGCCATGTGGCTCCTAAAAAAGCATGGAATTATGCTGAGTTTGTAAAAGTTATTGCTCACGACGATCCTACCACAAACTAATTCTATTAGAAAACTTTTATATTTAGGAAAATTCCTTTGTTTCTAAACAAAGGAATTTTTTTAGTGTTTCTTATTCAGACAACTAGACAACGACTAATTATGAAGAAGCTAAGTTCATTTGTATTTTCAATGTTTTTCACCGGTATTTTAGTGGTTATTTTTGCTATTGCTATTGGCTATGCCACATTTATCGAGAATGATTACGGAACCATTACCGCAAAAATTCTCATTTACAATTCCCGGTGGTTCGAAATTTTGCTGTTTATACTTTGTATCAATATTATTGGCAGCATTTTCAAATACAAACTAATAGTACGGAAAAAATGGACTGTTCTGCTTTTTCATATATCATTTGTAATTATTGGAATTGGTGCAATGATAACGCGCTACTACGGATACGAGGGTAGTATGCATATTCGCGAAAACAGTTCCTCTGATTATATTATTTCTGATGCCTCGTACGTTACCGTTAAAATTAGCGATGGCAATGAAACGATTGAAGAATCGCACGAAGTAAAATTTTCGCCCTACACCGCAAACCGATTTTCCGAAAAAATTCATTTCAAAGGACAAACCATTCACATCGAAAATCAGCAATTCATGCCATCGGCAGTAGAAAACATTGTACTCGATCCGAATGGAGAACCTATTGTATCGCTGATTACAGTAATGAATGGTTCTTCCCGAAAAGATTTTACTCTGCGAAACAATAGTTTAAAGAATTTAAATGAGTTAACACTTGGTTTTGGAAACAATATCGATACAGATATTCAACTAAGTTTACTTGACGGGAACTTGTACATTTCGGCCAACGATTCAATTCAGGTTTCCGGAATGATGAGTGAAAACAGTGAAACTCTTGCTGCAAATACAAAAACGCTGGTAAATACACAAAAAGCATACACTTATAAAAACCTCACCTTTGCTGTAAAGCAGTTTTTACCCAATGCCTCTGTACAATTAGCCTATCACCAACCTGACCAGGGAATGAGTGCTCCGGATGCGATGAAAGCCACCATTTCGGGCAATGGAGTACTTAAAGAAGTTATTGTTTATGGCAGAAAAGGCCAGGTTGGCGAGTTTTCAAATACCAATTTAAACGGATTAAACGTGGCTGTTTCATACGGAGCCCGTGTAATTAAATTGCCATTTGCCATTCATCTCAACGATTTTCAGCTGGAGCGATATCCGGGTTCTATGAGTCCGTCGTCGTACGCCAGCGAAGTGGTTTTAAAAGACGGAGCCACAGAAATGCCGTTTCGCATTTTTATGAATAACATTTTAAAATATAAGGGATATCGCTTCTTCCAATCGTCGTATGATACCGACGAACGCGGTACGATCCTTTCGGTAAACCACGATTCTGCCGGAACATCAGTAACTTATTTTGGCTACCTGATTATGGCCATCGGAATGGTGCTTACCTTATTTAACCGAAGCAGCCGTTTTAAAACACTGCTGAAAGTATCAGCGCAGTTGCGCGAGAAACGGAAAAAACTATTTGTTGTTCTCGTTACAGGATTATTACTAAGTGTAAGTGCACAAGCCCAAAATACGGCCATCACTCCATTTAACAGCGATCACACCAAGTCCTTCGAAAGCCTGCTCATTCAAGATAGGAAAGGTCGCGTCGAGCCGGTTTCAACACTGGCATCAGAGATATTGAGAAAAGTTGCTAAAAAAACCAGTTGGGAGGGTCTCACTCCAACCGAAGTTTTTCTCGATATGCAGGCAAATCCTGAACGATGGAAAAACGTGGCAATTATAAAAGTTGCAAATCCTGAATTGCGCAGAACAATTGGAATTACAGGGAAATATGCTTCATTTAACAACATAGTAAGGCCTCGCGAAATGGGCGGATATATACTTAGTTCGTCTGTGCAGGCAGCTTATAACAAAGAAAGTAATCTAAGAAATAAGTTCGATAAAGAAATTATGAATGTTGACGAACGTGTTAATATTCTAATGGCCATTTTTAACGGCGATTTTCTTACCATTTTCCCTGTTCCGAACGATGATAACCACAAATGGGTGTCAATTAACGAAGCACAGGAACTTACTGCGCAGGATGCTGAGTTTGCCAGGCAAACTGTTTCTGCCTACCTGCAATCAGTTCAAATTCGCGATTGGGCAACGGCCAATCAATTACTTAACAATCTGAAACAAAACCAACAAACTATTGGAGCTAAGATCATTCCGTCGGCAACGAAAGTAAAAATGGAGGTAATGTATAATAAGCTGAATATTTTTGGAAAACTCTCCAAAATATTCATGTTCACCGGTTTAATTCTACTTGTATTGCAATTGCTTTCACTTTTTAATCCGAATATCAAATTACGATTCCTGAAAAGTTTTGCATTCTACTTTATCCTACTGCTGTTTCTGGCCGAAACTGCCGGATTGGGAATCCGCTGGTACATTTCAAATCATGCCCCATGGAGTAATGGTTACGAATCGATGGTCTTTATTAGTTGGGCAACGGCGCTTGGGGGTCTGATCTTTGCAAAACGCTCGGAAATTACGCTTTCGCTAACATCGGTTTTGGCCGGACTAACATTAATGGTGGCCGGAATGAGTTGGATGAGCCCCGAGATTACCAACCTGGTACCTGTTCTAAAATCATACTGGCTAATTGTTCACGTGGCGATTATTACAGCCAGCTACGGATTTTTGGGAATCAGTGCACTGCTTGGCTTTCTGAATCTCTTTTTAATGATTTTCAGAAACAAGAACAATTCAGACCGGATCAACCACACCATAAAGGAATTGGTAAATATTATCCAAATCGCTTTAATTATCGGGCTATTAATGGTTACGCTAGGCTCGTTCCTGGGGGGTGTTTGGGCCAACGAAAGCTGGGGACGTTACTGGGGCTGGGATCCGAAGGAAACCTGGGCACTGGTAACTATTTTGGTATATACTTTTATTACGCACATGCACCGCATTCCGGGAATGCGTGGTAGTTTTGCAATGAGTGTGGCTGCTGTTCTGGGAATTAGCTCGGTGCTGATGACCTATTTCGGAGTGAATTATTACTTGTCGGGTTTACACTCGTATGCACAGGGCGAAGCTGCTCCTATTCCGTCAGGTGTTTATATTGCTCTTGTTGTTGTGGCTATCGTTATCGTTTCAGCTTATTTTTCGGAGAGAACCAACCCGATTGTTGAGGAGGAAGTTGTTAGCGAAGAATAGAAAAAATTATGTATTAAAAATAGTTGGAGTTAGAAACGGGTAGTAAAAAGAACACGAGGTTGACATTTCTGCAGAAGATGCCCCTTTAAAATTGTTACTGACTATAGAGTGGCGAACAAGGTATCACCTTACTTCAGAGATATCCACTCTTCGAATCCCAATCCTTCTCCGTTCTTTTTGTTCGGTTACCTGAACATTATAATAGCTATCTATATGCAATATATAAGGTTGCCCTATATCACCTGCAAACAATTCCCTGTCCAATCCCACGTTCACACGGACAAAAAACGTTGAAGCGATAGCATTACCATCAAAAATGGCCGGTAAAAACTTTCCGGGTAACATTACAACTTTCCGGTTAATACTCTGCTCCATTTCTTTACTAAAGCCGGATACAAGCTTTGGCCCAGACAGATTACCTTTTTCATCCACGAAATATTGAAGAAGAGACAAACCAACTTTTTCCTCTTTCATTACTTCAAGCGGTATTTCAAGATCTCGCCCAATTGAGTGTATAATTTCATCCTTGTAGCCTACATACAAAAGTGGCCGGTCAACTTTCTTAAGTTCGTAACCATTATCTGTTTTAACCAGAAATGAATCTGCGACTAAAGACTGATTTAAATATATTAAACTATCATTGGAGTAATTATAAATCATATAATCTTCTCCTGATTCAATATCACCAAATATCCATTTGTCGGCTCTGGCTGAATTCAAATAGTGTCCAATTGCCAGGGTGTCCTTGGTAGTGTTGTTAATAATAAAACTCTCTCCACAGCGGAATTTTGTCTCTTTATCAATATGATAAACCTCTTTATAAGTACCATAAGATTCGGTCCGCTTTTTCAATTTCTGAGCAGAAGCAATTGAAACAGTAGTAAGAAAAAGGATAAATAAGGAAAGTAACCGGAGCATGATTAAAGGTTTTTGTATTTACCATAAAAATAGAAAATCAATTCACTTATTTGGTCTATTGTCCAATTAGAATCAATATAAATAATTGATCTGTTGTATAGCACTACTTTAATCATATATAAACATCTAGATTCTTTACTATATTTGTTCCGGCTCCGAGCCGATATTCCTAAAGTGTCAACCAGGGGATTTCGGCCGATGGGATTACCCGGAAACAGGTTATCCTCCCGCATCCCGACAAGGTCGGGGTAAATTGGAAAGGAGGTTGAGCAAATTCTGCATTGGGAGAAATGAAGCTCCTTCCCTTCCCTTAAACATTTTAAATGACACAAGTACAACAAAATACCAGGATCGATTATCCAAACATGCTGCTAATTGCAGGCAATGGTAGAAATGTGGGAAAGACCTTTTTCGCTTGTCAGGTTATTGAGTCATTATCTATACACACCTCGGTTACAGGAGTAAAAGTTACTTCGCACATTCACGATCATAAATCTGAAGATGTGCTGGTTGCCGATGACAATTACCTGATTTTACAGGAAAAGCAGATTACGGGAAAGGACAGTTCATTAATGTTACAATCCGGAGCTGAAAAAGTCTTTTTTGTGATGGCTGCTCCTAAATACCTTCCAAAAGCATTTGAACAACTGACGGCTTATTTACCCGAAACACCTATTGTGTGTGAATCAGGCGGATTACATGAAATTATTAATCCGGGTTTATTCTTTTTTATACAGAAAAAAGGAACTCTTATTCGGAAACCTGAACACCTGATCCACAATCCAGTAATGGTGTATAACGATGGAAAAAACCTTACATTTGATTGTGCCAGAATTCAGCTTAACAACAATAAATTTTCACTCGATTCATGAATCAATTTGAACAAATACAAGAGCAGATCGGTAATTTATCACCTGCCTTTTCAACCGAAAAAGTATTGCTGGAAAATGCATTTAATCGCGTTTTACAAGAAGAAGTAATTGCCGATTTAAACATGCCTCCATTCAATAAATCGGCAATGGATGGTTATGCTTGTCGACTTGAAGACATTGCCAATGAGTTGGAAGTGCTGGAAGTTATTAATGCGGGGAAGATTGCCTCTAACCAGGTTGGAAAAAACCAGTGTGTTAAAATCATGACCGGCGCCGCAGTCCCACCCGAATGCGACTGTGTTTTTATGGTTGAAGATGCTGAAGAACTGTCAGAGAATACAGTGCATTGCACCAATCCCAATACAAAGAAAAATATTTGTTACCTGGGCGAAGATTATAAAAAAGGAGAAGTGCTGCTTCATAAAGGAGAACTTATAACAGTTCCACAAATGGCGGTGCTTGCCGGAGCAGGTTACGCCGAAGTTTTGGTTTCAAAACGTCCAAAAGTAACGGTAATTGCAACAGGTAGCGAATTGGTTTCTCCATCTGAAACACCAAAACCCGGACAGATACGAAACAGTAACTCCAGTCAGGTTGTCACCCAGCTTAAAAAAATGAACCTTGATGTTGTGGATGAATTGATGTTGGTTGACGATTACGAGTTGCTCACCAATAGTTTTAACAAAGCACTGCAATCGAGCGATTTTGTTGTATTTACAGGCGGAGCATCGGTAGGCGATTTTGATTATATTCCGGGCATACTAAAAGAACAGGGATTTAAAATATACTGGGATCACACCGGCATTAAACCGGGTAATCCGATGACATTCTCTGAAAACAAAGGAAAGTTTGTTTTTGGACTTTCCGGAAATCCGGTGTCATCTTTTGCACAGTTTGAATTGATTGCAAAACCCGCTATTTACAAACTTATCGGGGCCAACTACAAACCGTTGCGCATAAAAGCCCGAATGAATTTTACTTTTCAACGAAAAAAAGCAAACCGACTCGCTATAATCCCGGTTGTTATTGACAACGAGGGAGCAATTTCAGAAATTCCATTTCATGGATCGGCACATATTAATGCCCTGGCATTTGCCAATGCGTTACTTGAAGTACCGCTGGGAGTTTCAACCATTCAAACCAACGAATTTGCATATGTACGACCGCTTTAACAGACATATTAACTACCTGCGTATTTCGGTAACCGACCGATGTAATTTCCGTTGCGAGTATTGTATGCCGGCCGAAGGTTTGCCTTTAAAAAAGCACGAGGACATTCTTTCGTTTGGCGAAATTACCGACATCGTTAAAGAAGGAGTAAAACTTGGAATTAAAAAGCTCCGAATTACAGGAGGCGAGCCGTTGGTGCGTAAAGATCTTCCTGAACTAATCAGTATGCTTTCAGCTATTCCCGAAATTGAAGATATTGGAATGACCACAAACGGTGTTCTCTTGCCGCGTTATGCCAAAGCACTAAAAGCTGCGGGCTTAAAACGGGTAAACATCAGTTTGGATACCATGAATCCGGAGAAATTCAAAAAAATTACCCGCGTTGGTGAACTCGATGCTGTACTACGTGGAATAAACGCAGCAATTGAAGCCGGTCTTCTACCGGTGAAAATAAATTTTGTTCGCATACCGGGCGAGAATGAAGAAGATGAAAAGGAAGTACGCGAATTCTGCCAAAAGAAAGGCCTGAAGTTGCGTTTCATTCGTCAGATGGATTTGCGCACTGGTGAATTTTACGCAGTTGACGGTGGTTTAGGTGGCATTTGCAAAATATGTAACCGCCTGCGTTTAACGGCCGACGGATTTATTGTTCCTTGCCTGCATTCAGGATTGCGTTACAGCACAAGTGAATTGGGCATCAAAGAAGCATATAACCAGGCTTTGCAAAACAAACCGGAAAAAGGAGTAGGAACAGAATCACACGATTTCTCAAATATTGGAGGATAAAATATGAGCCAGTTATCACATATCAACGACGAAGGAAAAGCAAACATGGTGGATGTGGGGCACAAACCACTACAGGTACGTACTGCCAAAGCATCAGGTTTTATTGCTTTGCAGCCCGAAACTATTCGGCTAATTAATGAAAGCCTGATAAAAAAGGGAGACGTAATTACCATCGCAGAAATTGCCGGAATTCAGGCAGCAAAAGAAACATCGCGGCTGATTCCGCTTTGTCATCCGCTACAGCTAACCAAGGTTGAAGTAAAAGCCGAAGTTCAGGAAAATGGCGTTTTGGTAAAAAGCATGACCAAATGCATTGGGCAAACCGGTGTTGAAATGGAAGCTTTAACAGCAGTGAATGTGGCACTTTTAACCATTTACGATATGTGTAAAGCCGTTGATAAAAACATGGTAATGGGAGATGTAAAACTTGACTTTAAGGAGAAAATATAAATACAGAATGGAAGCACAGACCTGCAAAATAAAATCGCTGAATATATCGGAAAAGAAAGGCACGATTAAAACACCACGGAAAGAACTTAACTTCAATCTGGAAGGCATTGAAGGTGACGCACATTCCGGGAAATGGCACCGACAAATCAGTTTGCTGGCTGCTGAAAGTATCAAAAGTTTTGAGGGAGAACTGGGCCGTGAGATCAAATTTGGCGAATTTGCCGAAAACATTACAACAGAAGGAATTGCGGTTCATAAAACCATGCCTTTTGATCGATTTAGAGCAGGCAACGTGGAATTGGAAGTAACGCAAATCGGAAAAAAATGCCACGGCGATAACTGCGAGATTTTTCAACTGGCAGGCAAATGTGTGATGCCTAAAGAAGGAATTTTCTGCCGGGTAATAAAACCTGGAACACTTTCTGAAAACGACGAACTGGAATACATTCCTAAAACATTTCGCATAAAAGTTATTACGCTCAGCGATCGCGCGTTCCATGGCATTTATAAAGACAAAAGCGGACCACTACTCGAGAAACTGAGCAAAGACTGGTTCACTGCAAAAACATACCTGTGTGAAACATCGCGCACTGTAATTCCTGACGAAAAAGAGTTATTGGAAACCGAACTTCAAAATGCTGTCAACGATGGATACGATATTATTTATACTACAGGTAGCACCGGAATCGGGCCACGTGATATCGCTCCTGCAATCATTTCAAACTTTATCGATTTGGAAATTCCGGGAATCATGGATCACATCCGACTGAAATATGGCGCAGAAAAACCCAATGCCCTGCTCAGCCGTTCTATCGCCGGAGTGAAAAACAAAACGCTGGTATTCTCGCTACCGGGCAGTACCAAAGCGGTAAACGAATATTTAACCGAGATTCATAAAATTCTGACGCATTCGTTTCTCATGCTTCACGGAATTGACGGGCATTAACAACAAAAAGAATTTTATCTCAATTGAAACAATAGTTTTCGCATAGTGCTTATTTAATTTGTCTAAGCTCTCAATTCTATTAAATTTGGACAAAACTTTGCACTATGTTACGAATATCTTTACTCGTGATGCTGGTTCTTTCATCAGCATCATTTTTGTTTGCCCAACCCGACGAAACCAGGAATGAAAGCTGCACCAGCATCATGTTTGGAAAAAATGCCACCGACGACGGCTCGGTGATTACCGCGCACACCTGCGACGCTTATTACCGCACCTGGGTAAATTTTGTACCGGCCCAAAAATTCGATCGCGATACAACACACAAAGTATATTGGGGAACCATGCACACGCACACTGCCTGGAGTATGGACGGTATGGAGCTTAAAGGAGAAATTCCCGAGGCTCGCGAAACCTATGCGTATTTAAATACCGCCTATCCGTGTTTAAATGAAAAGCAACTGGCGATTGGTGAAACCACCATTACCGGTCGGAAAGAATTGCGAAACGAAAATGGACTTTTTCTGATTGAAGAATTGGAACGGATTGCCCTTCAGCGCTGCACTAACGCACGTGAAGCAATAACTCTCATTGGCGAACTCATTAAAGAATATGGTTTTGCCGATTACGGTGAATGTATCACCATTGCTGATACGAAAGAGGTTTGGCAGCTGGAGATTTTTGGCGAAGGCCCCGATAAAATTGGTGGAGTTTGGGCTGCCCAACGTATCCCGGATGATCATGTGGGAATTTCAGCTAATATCTCGAGAATTGGCGAACTGGATCTGGATGACCCGGATTATTACATGGCTTCCGACAATGTTTTTGATGTGGCAAAAGAGCTGGGATATTGGGACGGAAAAGAAACCTTTAAATTTTGGAAAGCCTATAGCGGAGAGAAACCTTTTGATATTCGCGAGTATTTTGTGTTAAGTTCGATGGCGCCGGATTTAAACCTGAAGTTCGATGCCAATGAACTTCCATTCTCCGTTAAAGTAGAGAAACAGGTGAATATCAGCGATGTGATTGCTCTATACAAACAAACTTATGACGGTACAGAATTTGAAATGATTCGTAACCTGAAAGTTGCTCACAAAACGAAGAATGACGATGGCGAGGAAGTAACTGATACAATTATTAGCCCGGCGGCACATCCCTGGATGGCAAAAGATAAGCGCGATTTAATGAATGCATTGGAGGAGGGATCAGTTTATCGTCACCGCCCAATTTCAGTGCAATATTGTTCGTACTCTTGGATCGCTCAATTGCGCGATGACCTGCCCGACGAAATTGGTGGAAAAGTTTGGTTTAGCCTCGATATTCCAAGATTATCACCGCGTGTACCAATATACTGTGGCAACCTGAGTCTACCCGACGCTTACAATTATTGCGGACATAAACATTTTAGCCGCCAGTCGGCGATGTGGGCATTTACCCGCGCCAACCGTTTAGCACTGGTAAACTGGGGCACCGGAAAAGAAATTGTTGAGCCTGAAGTCACCGCTTTTGAAAACCAGGTATTGAATGAAACTGAATTCGTTGAAAGCCATGCGATGGAATTGCTAAAAAAAGACAAAGAAAATGCAGCTAACGGTAATCCAACTCAATTGTGTCGCGAATACCTGACTGGTTATAGTAACGCATCGTTGCGCTCGGCAGTTAACCGCTGGTGGGAACTTGGCGATAAACTTTGGGTGGATATGCGTTGGAAGTTCTAGTTAATCTGCACCAATGAAAACGAAATAGCGGTAAAGAATTCACAGTTTTTTACCGCTATTTTATTTAAAGAAATCTGCTAAAATTTCAGCGTGATCAAATGCAAGTTCCGGCAGTTGATCAATTGAAAACCACTTTGCCTGTGTGGCATCATCGCTGCCTGTAACCGGCTTTTGTTCCTCCAGTCGTACCGAATAAATCACAGAAATAGTGCGATGGCGCGGGTCGCGGTTTATCGCATCGTACGCGCGAAACTGTTCCATTTTTTCAACCTGCAAACCGGTTTCCTCTTCCAGTTCACGAATGCAAGCCTGTTCCAATGTTTCATCCATCTCGATAAATCCTCCCGGTAAAGCCCATTTATTTTTGAAGGGTTCTCTCCCCCTTTCTATCAATAATACAAAAGTTGTTGTATCTGATTTTACAAAAACAATAGCATCGACAGTCAGGGCTGCTCGCGGATATTTATAGCTGTACATAGTTTAAGGAAAAAGTTAAAAGTGAAAAGGCAAAAGTACAAGTTGCTGGCAGACTGATTTTAAAAACTACAAATTTCAAATACCTAACATCAATCTCATTATTGGGCACTACTTTTTGCGACCTGTTTTCCAATGTTTAACAACAAGGTAAACGGCAGCTACAAAAAGTGCAACATAAATAACAAGCTCGATGTGTTCCATTTTATTCTATTATTTTTTTCATTACACGCATTTTGTGGGTATAACGTTGCGTATCGATATTAAAAATTCCAAACTGATCGACATTATCGATGCGCACCTGCCCCGATGCATGAATAATTTTATTGCGTTTCCAGATAATCCCAACATGAACAATATTTCCTTCCTCATCGTCGAAAAAAGCCAAGTCGCCCGGTTCCGCTTCATCAACAAAACTCATAGCCGTTCCCATTTTTACCTGTTCGCTGGCATCTCGTGGTAATTTAATGCCAATCATCTTGTATATAATCTGCGTAAAACCACTGCAGTCAACTCCAAATGGTGTACGTCCTCCCCACAAATAAGGTGCATTAAAATATTTTAATGCCTGTTGAATGGCAATTTCCCGCGGATTTTTTAGTTCACCATAAATAACTTCTCCGGTTGCCAGGTAAGTATCTTGAATAACAGAAAACTGTTTCAGATAGGGTCTCCAAACCGGCAAAGTACTTCCGGCAGCCAACATCAGGTTTTGCTCCTCGTTAACCGGAACTATGGTGATAATATCGGATGTTACGGCAGTTGGGCTGTTTTCAATCTTACTCAGGGTACGGTTATTTATCGGCGTAATCATTTTTGTGTCAATCCAACCTTCATAGCCGTCATAAGCCAGCTTTACGTTGGTCCAGCCAACCATTTGTTCCCGCATTTCGAAGTGTTCGCCAAAAAGAATCTGGGTAACCATTTCACTTTTTTCCGAAGGCTCAAGCCGTACCGGGATAATACTTAAATTGGAAATGCCGTAATTCATCAATATTTTCTTAATTTTATTTTGTAAAACAGGCACAATACCTGTTTGAAGCGTATAAACACAAAACTAAGAAAAAATGGGCTTTGCAAGCTAAGCTTCATACCTAATTTCTCAACGAGATATTAAGAGTTTGTTTGAAAAGAAGCCAGTGGATGCGATTGTTATTTAAATCAAAATATCGATATTCGATGTATGAAACGAGCATATAAATTGAAATAGCAAGCTTCTTATAAAAGTACGAGTTACATATGATACTTTATAAAACACTATCTTAATCATATGAATAAATTATTGAAGAAACTAAAAAGTTACACAAAGCTGTTTTTACAGGTTGCACTGTTTGCATTAACAGCCGTTGCCATATATTTTATTTTACCCGGTGAGCCAAAATTTAAATACGAATACCAAAAAGGATTTCCATGGCGACATGAAAACCTGGTGGCTCCTTTCGATTTTGCCATTTTAAAAAGTGCCAATGAGCTGGAAGACGAAAAAGCAGAACAGATAAATTCCCTTATTCCTTACTTTGCAAACGACACCACAAAAAAAGCTGAAAGCCTTACTCGTTTACAGCAAGATATGGAATTAAGTAACGACAGTACGAATGAAGCAAAAACCAAAGTATATTCAGTACTGGCAGAAAAGATTTCAGAGCTTTACCAAAATGGAATTTTACAATTTTCGATAAATACATACAGCGAATTACAAGGAAAGGGAGAGCTAAATAAGCGAACAGGAAATGTTGTACAAAAAATGAATACCGACAGGTTGTATTCAGAGAAATCGGCCTACAATGCTCTGCTAAACACCAGGCAGGAATTAATAAATGCCGGCTATAATGCTCCCTGGCTTAACGATTTAATTCTTGACCGATACATTACAGCCAACCTATCATACGACAGTGAAACCAGCCAGAAAGAAATAGATGAAATCACTCAGAATATTTCGGCTACTCGCGGCATGGTAAAACTGGGCGAGCGTATTGTTCTTGAAGGCGAAATTGTTGATGCAACCAAGTACCAGATACTGGAATCGTTAAAGGCAAGCTACGAGAAAGAAAGAGGTAACGATGTAAACCGCTACATGGTTGCAGGAGGTAAAATCCTACTTATTTCAGTATTGCTCTGTCTTTTATTTGTTTTCCTGCTATTATACCGCCGCGACATACTTGAGCTCCTCAACAAGTTAAGCTTTATGCTGCTTCTGATGGCCGGTATGATTTTGCTTTCCAACTTTATTAATACTTTCCCGAACCTGCATATTTACATGGTGCCATTGGCGGTTTTCCCCATAATGATTCGCACCTTCTTCGATTCGCGAACGGCTATTTTCACGCTAATTATAACCACCCTGTTAATTGCTTTTTATGCCCCAAACAACTACGAGTTTATGTTGCTGCAGGTTTCAGCCGGTATTATTGCTGTTTTTAGCCTGAATAAAATGCACCGCCGGGTTCATCTTGTTTTGGCCTCTTTATGGGTATTTTTAACCTATGCGGTGGTATTTACAGCTTTAAACCTTATACACGAAGGTACATTGATATCGTTCGATTTTTCGGCATTAAAGTGGTTTGCCATAAGCAGTGTGCTCATTTTACTGGTTTACCCTTTGGTATACATTTTCGAAAAATTATTCGGTTTTGTTTCTGATGTTACGTTAATTGAAATCTCAGACAGTAACCAGCCATTGTTACGAAAACTGGCTGAACAGGCTCCGGGAACTTTCCAGCACTCGATGCAAATTGCCAACCTGGCCGAAGAGGTAATTTTACGTATTGGAGGAAATCCGTTTTTAGTGCGAGCCGGTGCGCTTTATCACGACATAGGTAAAATAGGAAGACCCAACTTTTTTATTGAAAATCAGGCAATGGGAATGAATCCTCACGACAGGATTAGCAATTTAAAAAGTGCCGAAGTAATTATCGACCATGTGCGAAATGGTGTAAAAATGGCACAAAAACATAAACTCCCGGCTGTTATTATTGAGTTTATTGCCACGCATCACGGTACCACAAAGGCAAAATACTTTTACCTGAAACACCAGGAACAAAATCCCGATCAGAAGGTGGATGAAAACGCCTTTATTTACCCGGGTCCGCTTCCGCGGTCGAAAGAAGCAGCCGTGGTAATGCTGGTTGATGGCATTGAAGCAGCCTCGCGAAGCATGAAAGAAAAAACACACGATAACCTGAAAACTCTTATCGACAGTATGATCGATAAGAAAATAGAGGACAAACAGCTGGTTGATTCTGATCTTACTTTTAGAGATATTGATACGATAAAGAAAACATTACTGGAAAAACTGATTAATATTTACCACATCAGAATTGAATATCCTGAAGAAAAAAGCAAAAAAACAACGTGAGATTAAACGAAAATTAAACGTATTACGTTAGAAGATAGTAATAGTAGTAGATTTTGGACGTTAACATCAAATATAATCATGAAAGAGTTATCGAAAATAGCATTATTATTTAGTATAGTAGCACTGCTTTTTGCAGGCTGTTCAGAGGATAGCATACCGGGGGAAGAAGACGATAAACCTAAAGTAGAAGCCTCAGAACTTACCAAAAAGGTAAACAAATTTATATACAAAGCAATGGATGACATCTACCTCTGGTATGATGAATTGCCGAATATCGATCTGAACTACGAAACCGATTCAAAAGAATATTTTGATAAGCTTTTGTATGAAGATGACAAATGGTCGTACATAACAGATGATGTTGAAGCACTTGAAGCTAGTTTTGAAGGAACTGAAAAGACTTTTGGCTGGTCGCTTGCTTTTGGTCGGTTTTCTAACACCGGAAATATTTTTGCCATTGTAGAGTATGTTTATCCGGAAACACCCGCCTCCGCAGCAGGTATTGATCGTGGTGATCTTCTTGTATTATTGAACAACGCCGATATTACCGACGATAATTACACCGACCTGCTATACAGCGACAATATGGATGTAACGCTTGGAGTGTTAACAGAAGATGGTATTGCCACCGATACCACAATAAGTCTTACATCATCAGTACTAACCCTTGATCCGGTATTGAAAACAAACATTGTTGAACACGACGGAAGAAGAATCGGCTATATCTTTTATTCTCAGTATATAGCCGACTTTAATAGTTCACTTGATAATGCTTTTGAAAGTTTGGTTATTCAGGGCGCAACTGACCTTGTGGTAGATTTACGTTACAATCCGGGAGGAACCATTTCGGCAGCAAAACATTTGTGCTCGTGTATTGCTCCCACCGATGTAGTAAATAACAACAGTATTCTTGTTACCTACAAATGGAATGACAAATACCAGGATTACTTTATCGACAGACAGATAATGAGCCAGGTTGAAGTCTATTTCGACAATCAGGTGCCTACCAAAATGGGCTTAAACCGTGTTTATTTCTTAACGGGCTCGGGTACTGCATCTGCATCAGAGCTTTCAATAACAGGATTAAGAGCCTACATGAATGAGGTTGTAACCGTTGGTGATACCACTTATGGAAAATATACTGCTTCAATCACACTAAAACCGGAAGATTATTACTCTGATACGTATAGTGAAGAAATTTCTAATTGGGGCATACAACCCATCGTATTACGTTATGCCAACGCCGCTGGTGTTACCGACTTTAAAGATGGTTTTGCTCCCGATATTCCGGTTGAAGACGATCTGTTTGCAACCTTCCCGCTTGGAGATAAAAATGATCCGTTATTTAAAGCTGCCATTGAAGACATTACCGGAACACCTGTTTTAGCATTAAAAAGTGCTCCAAAAGTTACGTTCGATTACAAAATATTCGATCGTGGTTTCTCTCGTTTCGATGTGAATAAACGAGAAGTGTTATTGGATGACGGGTTTGACAGACCTCAAATGAAGTAGAATTTAAGAATATATAAATCAAAAAAAGGTATTTCGTTTGAAATACCTTTTTTAGTTTAAAAGAAAAAGGCTACCCAACGATAGCCTTTAATAAACCTAAACCAAACCTAAGAAAATGTACCTTTGTAGTAAAAAGGTACGAGTAGTATCTTTTTTTAATTAATCGCGTTTTACACTTCCAAGCCCTTCAATTTCGCGGGTAACTTTTGGATTTCCAATGTAACGAACTTTTCCAACACCCTCTATTTTAGCATACAATGTTTCCACCGCGTGTACCGAACCGGTTCCAACTCCTTCTATTTGAAAACGGGCGTCATTCACCCTCATTTCTTCAGCATCAACATGGCCTGCTCCAGAAAGTTTCACACTCAGTTTATCAGCTATTCCATCCAGATCAACCAACACACCTCCTTCGCCAACAATTTCAATATCTTCAGCTTTAAGCTCCAAATCAATTCTTGCTCCTCCTTCGACATGAACAAAAAGATCGTTTAAATCAAGATAACCATCCGTATCCATTTTTAAACCTCCCTGTGCTGTAATTTCATTTAGATTTTTGAATGTGATGTATAATCGTATTCGTTCATAGTTTATAAAATCTCTGTCCATCACCAACCGTAATTCATCACCCCAGTTTTCTACCTCTAAATGGTCCAACACGTCATCATCAGTTGTTTTTATGGTAAGTGCGCATTGATCTCCCTGAGATAAAAGAACCCTATATCCCCCTTCCAGGTACAAAGCTGAAAAATCATCCACATCGTACTTTCTTTCATCCCAGTCCTCATCGTTTTGAGCCACAAGATTTACAGATAATAGAATGGATAAAGTGAATAATAGTACTGTTTTCATGTTTTTGAATTTTGTAACAGTTCAAAAGTAGATTATAAACGCTAAACAATTCTATTAATTTCGATGAATGTAGGTTTTTAGTAGATAAATGAGGGATGTAAACAATTATACCTGAATAACGATTATTCACTATTATTCTTTTGAATTTTGATCATAAACAGCAAGCCATAAAGAATAAAAGTGCACAGCATAACTAAAATAAAGCTATCAAAAAAAATGAAAGTAGTTTTATTCAAGATTTTGTAACCACCGAAAAATGCTGCCAAAATAGTCTGGATCATCAAACAGCGGACTAAAATTATATGAAAAGCTCTGATCAGTTGCGATGCACAAAAAAGCCAAACTAATCCGAAAGCCAACAAAGCGATACCCTCCAAATAATTGTTTCGGTTTATCTCTATAAGCCCAAAAACAACCGGAAACAGGCTGCATAGAACCAGGCTACGGGCAATACTTTTTCTGATCTTCACACGATTAATTTTCTTTTTTATTTCAGGGAATAAAGAAAATTTTATCGGTTCGCATCTGTATTCTTCTGCTAACAAATCCTGTTCAGAGTTAATAATCCCGCGCTTTAAAGCCTCATTTACAGCCAGTTTTGCAGCTTCCGGCTGATAATGGTCGCGCAACTTTAAAATCGCTACTATTTGCTCATCAGAATATTCCGGAATATCTTTTCTAAAATCAGTATTTTCTTTCTTCTCTCTTTTCCTCCACATTTCCTAACTTTGAAAGAAAATAAGGAAACTCCTTATTTATGATGAATGTTGAAATAACCAAAAATAAAATTCATGTACAATTTTGAATACAAAAATCCGGTTAAAATTCTTTTCGGAAAAGAATCAATTTCGAAATTGGCCGGTGAGATTCCGCAAAATGCCACAATACTGATGACTTATGGCGGTGGAAGTATAAAAAGAACCGGTGTTTACGACCAGGTAATGGCAGCATTGAAAGGTTGTAACATTACTGAGTTTGGCGGCATTGAAGCCAATCCACATTACGAAACCTGCATGAAAGCGGTGCAAGTGGTAAAAGAAAAAAAGGCAGACTTTCTGCTGGCAGTTGGAGGTGGATCGGTACTCGATGCCACAAAATTTATTGCTGCCGCTGCCTTATTTGAAAATGGCGATCCGTGGGACATATTGGCTGCAGGAGCACAAGTTGAACAGGCTTTGCCATTGGGTGCTGTTTTAACTTTACCGGCTACCGGATCGGAAATGAACGGAAATTCAGTTATTACACGGGCTGAAAGACAAGAGAAAAAAGCCTTCGGTTCTCCGCTGGTTATGCCGCAATTTTCGGTGCTCGACCCGGAGTGCGTATTTACTTTACCCGACCGACAAGTAGCAAATGGTGTTGTTGATGCATTTGTGCACGTGATGGAGCAGTACCTTACTTATAATGTAAATTCGCCACTTCAGGACAGGCTGGCAGAAAGTATTTTAACGACACTGGTTGAGGAAGGTCCAAAAGTGTTGGCCGAACGTAAGAATTACGATGCCGCTGCCAACTTTATGTGGTGCGCAACAATGGCACTGAATGGAATGATTGCCGTTGGCGTTCCTCAGGATTGGTCAACACACATAATCGGTCATGAGTTGACAGCGTTCCATGGTATTGATCACGGACGAACACTGGCTATTGTTTTGCCGGGCGTTATGCATATAAAACGAGAGAATAAAAAAGACAAGATTTTGCAATATGGCGAGCGCATTTGGGATATTAAAGATGGCGACGCTGATGAACGTGTTGATGCAATTATTGCACGAACCGTTGAGTTTTTTGAATCGTTAGGAGTTCCCTGCACTTTACCGGAGTATGATGTTCCGGAAACTACAATAGACAAAATTGTAGAGCGTTTTAAACAAAGCGAAGCTAAATTTGGAGAGAAACAAGACATGGACTACCTTGAAATTGAACAGATTTTAAGAAACAGACTATAGGAACTTTCTTAATAATATAAAAGGTTGTCAGACACGGATTTAATTCTCCGCTTTTCCTGACAACCTTTTTTTTATGTCTTCCTCAATCCGATTATCATATTCTTTCATCAAAGCCCTCAAAACCTTATTATTTACATTGAACAGTTTTCCGGCCACCTCTTTTACTGGAAGTATTTTTGGTGAAGTGCCAGTTATTAATGCAGCGTCAAAAGTCGGCAATTGCTCTTTGCTCACATCTTCTTCTGATAGTTTTAAACCCAGCTGTTGTGCACATGCAATTGTTTTCTGACGGGTAATACCCAACAAAACTTGTTTCCCGGGCGGTGTTATTAGTTCATCTCCTTTAATAAAAAACACATTGCTTCTACTTCCTTCGGTAATTCTTCGTTCATGGTCAACAAGCAGCACTTCATAAAAACCTTTGGTCGCCATCATTTTGTTGGCCTGCTTGCGCACTTCGGTTTGAAATACTTTTGCGTTGGGATTCATTCGCTCGGCATGTAATAATCCGCAAACAACTCCCTTGTTATATTCCTCATCGCTTGGATAATTATGTGCAATAAAAAACGCTTTCAAATTGGTTTTACATGAGATTAAGATATTGCCTTTATCAACCTCATTTCTAACAATCAATTGCGTTAAAAAAGCTTCAATTTGTGTACAACTGTAACGAATCTCTTTCCCCGCCAGTTCTGCCGAGTGCTTAAATCGTTTCAGGTGTTCATCCAGAAAGAGTGGAACGCCGTTAACAACACGAAGAACTTCGTATATTCCACCTTCGTTTTCGGCCGGGACGAAAGTAGAAACGGGTTGAAGCTGTTCATTAAAAACAAAATATTTATGAATTGGTAAAAGTGCCATGTTCATCTTTTGTGGTAAATTTATTGAAATGTTTCAAAAGCAAATCAAATGTCGGTTGAAATTCCATTGCCAATCCAGTTTAATCCTTACAAACATCATTTTCGTTTTCTGCTTAGCGAAATTGGTAGCTGGCAACCCGACCATCCGAATGAATGGCAGACTAAAATGCTGTTGATCGGTAATAACTTGTTTGATTTCTACCTTGGTGATTTAATGCCGGTACAAATAGCCAATTTGTGTATTGAATATTTTAATCAGAAAAACCTACTTGACTCACTTGCTTTTTACAACTGGCTGGACCACCGGGATTGGAAGAAGATTAGCTTATCCGACAAATCGGAATGGCTGATTAAAAGAGGCAACCTGGCAGAGCGGTTCATTCACATTCATCCTGCAAAATTTTCGAAACACACTATAAGAGTGCGTGCAGCGACATTAAAAACAGTAATTGTTTTATGTATTTATAAAATCCCGTTAAGTAACGATTCCATAAAAAATCTTCGAGCTGTTAACCGGCTTAGAAAGTCATTTCTCGGATTATCACCTGTAAAATCAATAAACGATCCGGATTCCGGAATTTTAAAACTTTGGCAACTTTTTGTTGACGCAATCACTGAAAAAGCAGCAAACGATTAAAACCAATTACCCTTGTAGTTGCAACACTTCCAGCACTCCATTTTTGTAGCTGCGTCCAATTGGTAATTCTTTTCCTGGTACTTCTATACTACTCGAGGTAAAAGCCTCTATTTTTGACAGCGAAACAATAAACGATTTATGAATACGCATAAAACTGTTTTCGGGTAATTTCTCTGCCATGTTAGTCATGCTGGTTTTTGTAATGATCTTTTTATCGGTAGTATAAATCTGAACGTATTCGCTCAATCCTTCCACATAAAGAATATCATTTAAATGTACCTTCAACACTTTTTTATTCTCCTTCACGTATATAAAGGCATCGTCGGAATTGCCATTCGAGGGCATAACCTGTCGAGCTGCAGGAACATCTTCCTGAACCGATTGGTAGTATTTATTTACCGATTTAAGGAAACGTTCGAAAGTGATGGGTTTAAGTAAAAAATCAACCACATCCAGCTCAAATCCTTCGAGCGCATATTCGCGATAAGCAGTGGTGATGATAACTTTCGGTGGATTTTTCAAGGTCTTTAGAAATTCAATCCCGGTAATTTGCGGCATTTGAATATCCATAAACATTAAATCAATCTTGTAGTTGTGCAATTCCTGCAAGGCTTTCATGGCATCGCCGCATTCGGCACAAATTTCAAAATTATCGAGTTTTTCAATATGAGAGCGCATCAAATCACGCGCCAGAGGCTCATCATCGATAATGAGGCACTTAGTTTTCATGATAATACGGATTAGCTTTTGTTTTCTGTTTTCTTCCGGAGCATCCGCTCCAGCCTGTTTAATCTGTTACTTAAATAGTACGAGAAAATGATATAGAGTTACACTTTAAGGATAAATTTCTATACTAAATTCTCTGAAATTATCGTCAATGTTCTCCACCAGCCTATGTTTTCCGGGGAAATTATAGTGTAAACGCTGGTATGTAATTTTATTGTCTTCATCGCTGGCAATACTAAAGTTATTCTCGCTCCAAAAGGTAAACGAAAACAACAAATACTTTCGCTCTGCTTTTATAATGACTGTACTTTCATAGTTTTCGTTACACTCGTAAGCAGTTTTTATTGCAGAATTTATAAACGGCAACAACAAAAGTGGCGGAATTACATACGATTTGAGGTTTCCGCTTACAATGAAATTATTTGTTAGTCTTTCGCCCAAGGCATGGTTGTGAATGGCCATAAATTCTTCCAATAACTGTACATCCTGCTCCAATGAAATCAACTCTTCTTTGCCCTCAAACAAAAAATGGTTGAGAAAATTTGAGATATTAATAATCATTTCCGGTGCATGTTTTGCCCCTTTTTCAGTTAGTAACTCAAGCTCTTTAATAAGTGCCAGTACAATTTTGGGCTGCAACTGGTATTGAAAAATCTCAAGCTGCGTTTGAAGTTTGGTGCGTAACAGTTCCTCTTTTTGGTTTTCGGCCCGGTACCACGAGCCTCCGGCTTTTATCGCAAGAAAAACCAAAATAATATAATGATTACCCACCCCGCTAATTACTATGTTTTTAACGTTCAGGAATCCGGAGTCGAACATCCGGTTTTTATCAAATGGCATAAAAACGAGGTAATTGCTCACTAGTAATTCAATGACCGAAAATGCAACAAGCAATATTAAAACACCAATTGCAAACCAGAGGTAACGTCCCTGGAAAAAGGTTTTGGGTAACAACCAGTAGGCAATAAGATAAGTATGTGCGATAAAAACAGGCAAAGTAAGCAGGTAATAACTTAACCACAACCATAAAGAATCAATTCCTTCATTCAGCGTTTGAATAAAAGTGAATGATATTACCCATGCCATCCAGAAAACGACATGCAATAAATATCGCTGTTTATCGATATGTAATTTGCCTGTCTTCACTCGTATTATTTAAAGTAAGATCAACCTTAAACCGATTGCCCAGATCTTTAACTTTTAATGTATAACCTTGTTTATCGTATATTATATTCAAGCGTTTTTTTAATCCGGCATACCCCGTTCCCTTTTCAATTTCTTTTGACTTTTTCTTCAGGTTTTCCGGTTTGCTGTTCTCAATCTGAATGACGATCTGATCTTCAACAACTTTTACCATTATTTTAATCCAAGGTGTTCCGGCATCCAGGCTGCTACCATGTTTAAAGCTGTTTTCAACCAGCATAAAAAGTACCATTGGCGGTATGCGTGCTTCATTCAAATTTCCTTCGGTTTTGTATGTTACTTCCAGGCGTTTGCCATAACGTAACTTTTCAAGCAAGAGGTAGTTTTCAACCAGTGCTACCTCATCGCTAAGCAATACAAAATCTTTTAAGCTTTCGTCGATGATATATTCCAACACAATTTTCATCCTGCTGATTACCTCGTTGGTTTTCGATGGGTTGAGCAAAGAAAGAGCATACAGGTTGTTAATGGTATTAAACATGAAATGCGGATCGAACTGAGATTGCAGCAGGGTGCTTTGCGCTTTTCGGTGTTGCTGTTCCAGTTTTTTCCGAAGGTTCTCGGTAAGAATATAATCTTTTACATATTTGGTAATACAAAACAAAGCCACTATAAAGGTCATATCCTTGGTATTAACCACAATAAGGCGGAGATCAAAAACTCCTTTTTCCGTCATGTTTTCAGGAGCAATCGATGAATAAAAAATATAATCGGAGAAAAGTAATTTTAATGCTGACAATCCAATTCCAACCAACAAAAACACCACTATAAACCAAAATGGTTTGGATTTTAGCAATAACTCGGGGATAAGCAAAAAAATGGTGATATAAGCATAACCGAAAAAGAAAAATGCATTGCCCAGTGTCATCCAAAAGGTATGAATTAAACTTTCGTTATTCGTTTGAATGAATAAAATGCCGGTAAAAAATAATACAGTAACAGTAAAGAAAATAAAGTGTCTTGTTCCCCTGTACACCCAGCCATTATTGTACAACAATTTGTTCATTTATCCCCGTCGTTAATATAAAGGTAGCAACATTTAAAAAAGCCACTAAAAATTTACATCTTCATTCACTACCAAAACTGTTCGTTTACTGACACAGACCTGTATTTCGTAGCAGATATGTTACCATTCATTGAAAAACCCTGCGTTTTTCAACACAGGGTTTTGCGGTTGTGGTACTTACTCCACATTATTTTTAATTACCCTTTCAAATCAAAGTAAAACCCCCGCCCACTGGCGGGGATCTCTTTTCATACTTCTATGAAAAAAATTGCGCTGTACTAATTTCGTTTTAAAAGCTGGCTTGATATTCGTCTTTTACCAGGTCTGGAAAATAACAGGCGATCAAACCTAACAGATCATCTTCCGATTTTTTGTTTTGGCAGATTACACGTTGTGCGTAGTAAGCAACCTTATCCAACTTCAATTCCATTTCCTCTTTCGGAAGTTCCTGGAAACGTGGTTCCATTTTTTTCACTCCAAATACTTTATTTCGGCAGGCATATTCAATTTCAAATTCATCGGTGCGTACGATAAATGTTGTACATTTTTTCTCGTCTTCGCACAATACTCCAATACGCACAGGTGTTGTTACATTTTCGTAAGTCAATTCGTAAGTGCGTAACACCTCGTTATCATGAATCATCGGAGAATCTGAATTTACAATAGTATATTTACCGAATTCGGTAAGAGAATTTCCGGTCATTGCCTTTCCGTCTTTAATTTTAGCGGTGGCTCCCATGCTTAAAATCGCAATGCAAATGCTTAAAAGAACTAGTTTTGTTTTCATCGTCATCAAGTTTTAATTGTTTTACTGATTCAAATATACGTAACCACCTGACGCCATGCATCTTAATTCAGCATTCAGTAAAAATATGACAACAAACAACCAGTTTTTTTCTGCAAAATTCGTTGAAAGCATTTCACCACTATATTTTTACAGTTACCCTGAAAAATGTGCATTTGGCAGATCGACAAATCATATAAACGACACATGAACCACTAAACTTTTAAGTTCAGGATGAGCCGAAAACAGAAAGTTTTAGCTTATTTTGCAAGCTATGGACATTGCTTCGCTAAGCCATATTAAAAAGGAATTAAAGAATCTTCCGCCTGAAGTATTACAAGACGTTGTTGTTCGTTTAGCTAAGTATAAAAAAGACAACAAGGAGCTGCTAAGCTACTTACTTTTTGAAGCCTATAACGAAGAGGAATACATCCGGCAGGTGAAGGAAGAAATCGATCTGGAATTTATGAGCTTAAACCGAACCAGTTTTTATCTGGCAAAAAAAACGCTCCGAAAAGTTTTAAGAACCACCAAAAAGCACATTCGTTTTTCGGGTAAAAAAGAAACCGAAATTGAACTCTTGCTGTATTTCTGCAGGAAATTAAAAAACTCGCGCTTAAATTATAAACGAAGCCGTGTTGTATTCAACATGTACCTGAACCAGGTAAAACGAATACAAAAAGTTATTTCCATGCTTCACGAAGATTTACAATACGACTATCGCGAAGAACTGGAAGCACTTTAAAAGCAACTTATATCCATTCATTTCTGCCGGAAGTGCACGAACATCATGCCTCGAAAACTGTTACTCTGTAAACATTTGTTTTTGTTGTAATAATAACGCCATGCGAATTCTTTTAACCGGAGCAACCGGATACATTGGAAAAAGACTATTGCCCGTATTGGTAAATCGGGGACACAACGTAACCTGTTTAGTAAGAGACAGGCAACGCTTTGTTTTTGGCGAAAGCATCACCAAATCGATTGAAATTATTGAAGGTGACTTGTTGGACGAAGAAAGTCTGAACTCAATACCGAAAGACATAGATATTGCTTATTATCTTGTTCACAGCATGAGCGATTCGCGCGATTATGAAGAACATGAAAAAACATCGGCCAAAAATTTCAGGGAGCGCCTAAATAGAACCAATGTAAAACAGGTTATTTATTTAAGTGGTATTGTTAATGATCAATCGCTTTCCAAACATTTGAAATCGCGGTTAACCGTTGAAGAGGAACTGGCAAAAGGGAACTATGCACTAACCACATTACGTGCCGGAATAATTATTGGATCAGGCAGTGCATCTTTCGAAATTATTCGCGACCTGGTAGAAAAACTGCCCATAATGGTGGCTCCCCGATGGTTAAAAACCCGCTGTCAGCCAATTGCCATCAAAGATGTCATCCTCTTACTGGAGCGATCAATGAACACTCCCGAGGTATTCAACAAAAGTTTTGATATTGGTAGCACCGAAATTCTTACCTACCAACAAATGCTTTTGCGCTATGCAAAAGTAAGGGGCTTAAAACGCTGGATTTTTACAGTGCCGGTAATGACTCCAAATTTTTCGTCGTACTGGCTGTATTTTGTTACCTCAACCTCATATAAACTTGCTACTTCATTGGTGGATAGTATGCGCGTTGAAGTGATTGCACGAGACGATAAACTCACCAAACTTTTTAATATGCAATTGCTAAGCTACGAAGAGAGCCTACGGCGGGCATTTAAAAGGATTGAACAAAATGAAATAATTTCAAGTTGGAAAGATTCGTTCATTAGCGGACAACTTTACGGACAACTTTCCGATTTTATAAACGTCCCCAAATATGGTTGTTATACCGATGTGCGGGTAATGGAAACTACCCAAAAGGAAAACGCCATTGAAAAAATATGGCGATTGGGAGGAAAAACAGGTTGGTATTACGGCAACTGGCTGTGGCAACTTCGTGGTTTTATGGATAAACTGGCCGGAGGGGTAGGACTTCGCCGTGGCCGTACAAACGAAGACAGCATTAGAGCAGGAGATGCCATCGACTTCTGGCGCGTAATTTATGCCAATAAAACTGAAGGACGTTTATTACTATATGCTGAAATGAAACTCCCTGGAGAAGCCTGGTTGGAGTTCAAATTTCGTGAAAATCAGCTTATTCAAACGGCAACTTTCCGGCCAAAAGGAATTTGGGGACGAAACTACTGGTATCTGGTTATGCCAGTTCACGAATTTGTTTTTAAAGGACTGATTTCGAATATTGTCAACTAAACTACCATAACGGAAAAGACATTAAATATGACTAACATTGTTTGGCTGCGAAGAGATTTACGATTTACAGATAACACTGCCCTGCATCACGCCTCAAAAAATGACAATAAGGTTTTGGTGCTTTTTATTTTCGACACCAATATTCTGGATGAACTCGACAAAGACGACGCACGTGTAACTTTTATTCATCAGCAACTTACTAAACTTGACAAAGAACTGAAAGCAAAGAACTCGGGTTTGCTGGTAAAGACCGGCGAACCTTTAAATATCTGGCAAGAGCTGGTTGAGGAATTCGAAATTGAAGAAGTACATTTTAACCGCGATTACGAACCTTATGCCACTGAAAGAGATGATCAGGTGCAACAGTTGCTGCAAAAAAACGACATCTCTGTTTTCTCCCATAAAGACCAGGTAATTTTCGAGCCTCACGAGGTATTAAAAGGTGATGGAACACCTTACACCGTTTTTACGCCTTTTAAAAATAAATGGCTCGAACATTTTGATCCGCAACAAATAAAAGTTAAAGAGAAAATAAAAACGGATGCATTCGCTTCCATTGCTTCTTCATTGCCCACGCTCGAAGAGATTGGTTTTCTGAAATCGGAAATCGTTGTGGAAGACTACGATCTGTCAGTAGTAGAGGATTATAGTAAAACGCGTAATTTCCCTGCAGTTAACGGCACCAGCAAACTAAGTGTTCATCTGCGTTTTGGCACGGCAAGTATCAGGCAAATTGTGCAACAGGTGCATAAACAATCGCCCGATTTTTTAAGTGAACTGGTTTGGCGCGAATTTTTTATGCAGATACTTTTTCATTTTCCACGTGTGGTAAACGAAAATTTCAGGGCCAAATACAACGGCATTCAGTGGCGCAACAACGAAAAAGAATTCGAGCACTGGTGCAAAGGCGAAACCGGCTACCCGATAGTGGATGCAGGAATGCGCGAGCTGAATAAAACAGGCTACATGCATAACCGCGTGCGAATGATCACTGCCAGCTTTTTATGTAAACATCTGCTGATAGACTGGCGCTGGGGTGAAGCGTATTTTGCCAAAAAATTGCTCGATTTTGAGCTTTCGTCTAACAACGGAAACTGGCAATGGGCAGCAGGAACGGGTTGCGATGCAGCACCGTACTTCCGTGTTTTTAATCCAACCGAGCAAGTAAAAAAGTTCGATAAAGAAATGCGTTACATCAAAAAATGGGTTCCCGAATTTCAGGAACTCTCCTACCCAACACCGATGGTCGACCACAAAATGGCCCGCAACCGGGCACTGGAAACATACAAAAAAGGGATAGCGGATAATTGATTTTCTTACAGTAAATAACATCCAGAAAACTCAAACAAATTATTACCTTTAGCAGCCAACTAAAAAAATCTACGATGAATAAAAGAATTTATCTGCTAAGCTTATTAATTGTACCCTTTCTGACATTCGCACAACAAATGGATAACGTAAAATCAACCCTTGAAATTTATAATACCGAAACCGACGAACGCGAGATAGTAAGAAGCGAAGAGGCGCATTTTGAAGCACCAAACTGGAGCCGCGACGGAAGTTTTTTGGTCATCAACCAGGAAGGTAAACTATATAAAGTTGATCTGAAAACGAATGTAAAAACACTAATCAATACCGATTTTGCCGACCGCTGTAACAACGACCACGGTATTTCTTTCGATGGAAAATATCTGGCCATAAGTCATTTCGATCAGACAGGAGCACCCGAAGGAGAAGCTTTTTATGGCGGCTCACGGATTTATGTTGTCCCCATTGAAGGAGGAACACCAACAGCAGTTACACCAAATACACCATCTTACTGGCACGGTTGGTCCCCCGATGGCAAACGACTGGCTTATTGTGCCGAGCGCGATGGAGAATACGATGTGTACACGATATCGATCGACGGCGGTGAAGAAACCCGCTTAACTACCGAAGAAGGTCTTGACGATGGCCCGGAATATTCGCCCGACGGAAAAACCATTTATTACAACTCGATGGCTTCCGGCAAAATGGAAATCTGGCAAATGGATGTTGACGGTTCAAACAAAAAACAATTAACAAACGATAAGTATTCCAACTGGTTTGCACACCCATCTCCCGATGGAAATTCTTTTGTGTACATCAGTTATCACGAAGATCAGGGAAGTGGTCACCCGGGAATGAAGGACGTTTCGTTGCGTCTGATGAACCTTGACGACGGATCGATAAGAACATTGTGTTCGTTTACCGGCGGACAGGGAACCATCAATGTTCCTTCGTGGTCGCCCGATGGCAAACGTTTTGCTTTTGTTACATACGAATACATTAAATAACCACATCAAAAAAAATGAGGTCATTTACTGAAACCCTTGTTATTTCGCTTTGCTAATTGGCGATAGCACATAATGTCTATTCCAAAATCTTAATACGAAACAAAATTACCAAACTATAAAAAATGAATACAGAAGACACCTTCAACGAAGAAACTGCTCCGTCAGAAAATCAACCGGAAGTAAGACCGGCAACACTTGAACTTACCGAAGACATTAATCAAAACCTGCACAGCGCCGGAAAATGGAGCCAGTTCTTAGCCATCCTCGGATTTATAGGAACCGGATTTATGATACTTATCGGCATTACCTTTAGTATTATCATGGCATTTATTCCAGGCACCGAAACAGAAACGTTTCCTTTTCCTATGGGCTTGTTCGGATTATTCTATATTTTAATTGCCGGCGTTTATTTTCTGCCCGTTTTTTATTTATTCCGGTTTTCAAACAGTATAAAAAAAGCGATTGCGCTAAAAAAACAAGATCAGCTCAGCTTCGCGTTCAATAACCTGCGTGCCCACTACAAAACCTTTGGCATTATCATGATCGTTTTTATGTGTCTTTATCCGATAATGATTATTGGCATGGTCCTATTTGGCCTATTTTCAGGTTTAGGAGCTGCAACTGAAGGCATTCCGATGTAGCAAAATCCGATACGGATTTGATTTTAGTAAGTAACAAATCGAAATAAAAGTACAACTCGGTAAGGGTTGGATAAAATTCGCCATTTCTGTCAATCTGATGTCCTTTTAAGCATCACTCTGGCTTATGATCTCTGCGCAATTTCGTACTTTTGCGGCAGAACAAAAACAAACAAAATGAGCGACGACAAAAAGATAATTTTTTCGATGTATAAGGTGAGTAAAACTTACCCACCCAACAAAACAGTAATCAAAGATATTTCGCTGTCATTTTTCCTTGGAGCCAAAATTGGTATTATCGGTTTAAACGGATCGGGAAAATCAACCCTGCTGAAAATTATAGCAGGACAAGACGAGGCCTACAACGGCGAGTTGGTTTTTGCGCCGGGCTATTCAGTTGGACTACTTGATCAGGAGCCTCAACTCGACGAAAGTAAAACCGTTATCGATGTGGTAAAAGAAGGTACGCAGGAAACCGTTGACGTACTGAACCGCTACGAAGAAATCAACCAGCAGTTCGGATTGCCGGAGGTGTATGAGAACCCGGATAAAATGGATGAGCTGATGAAAGAACAGGCCGAGTTGCAGGAAAAAATGGATGCACTGGATGCCTGGAACCTCGACAGCAAACTGGAACGAGCCATGGATGCGTTGCAGTGTCCGCCAAACGATCAGCCCATAAGCGAACTTTCGGGTGGTGAGCGCCGTCGCGTAGCTTTGTGTCGTTTGTTACTGCAGGAACCCGATGTACTGTTACTCGACGAACCTACCAACCACCTTGATGCCGAAAGTATTTTGTGGCTGGAAGCACACCTCGATCAGTATAAAGGAACGGTTATCTGTATTACACACGACCGTTATTTCCTGGATAATGTTGCTGGCTGGATTTTGGAACTCGACCGTGGTCAGGGTATTCCATGGAAAGGGAATTACACTTCGTGGCTGGAGCAAAAATCAAAACGACTGGAACAGGAAGAAAAAGGCAGTCAGAAACGTAAAAAGACATTGGAACGCGAGTTGGAATGGGTGCGAATGGCGCCAAAAGCACGTCATGCAAAAAGCAAGGCCCGTTTGAGTGCTTACGATAAAATGTTAAATGAGGACGCCAGACAAAAAGAAGAAAAACTAGAAATCTTTATTCCGAATGGTCCGCGCCTGGGTGATAAAGTGGTTGAAATGGATGGTGTGAAAAAAGGTTTTGGTGAAAAACTTTTATTCGAAGACCTGAGCTTTAAATTGCCGCCTGCCGGAATTATTGGAGTAATTGGACCGAACGGTGCCGGAAAAACCACACTCTTCAAACTGATAATGAAACAACTTGAAGCCGACGCCGGAAGCATTGATATTGGCGAAACGGTTAAAGTAAGTTACGTCGATCAAACCCACGCCGCCATTGATCCGGAGAAGACAGTTTATCAGGTTATTTCAGGCGGAACGGAAACCATTATGCTGGGAAACAAACAAGCCAATGCCCGCGCGTATGTTGGCCGATTTAATTTTAATGGCGCCGATCAGGAAAAGAAATGCGGTGTACTTTCGGGTGGTGAGCGTAACCGCCTGCACCTGGCGCTGGCATTAAAATCGGAGGGCAACCTGTTGCTGCTCGATGAGCCGACCAACGATATTGATGTAAATACCTTACGTGCGTTGGAAGAAGGTCTGGATAACTTTGCCGGCTGTGCAGTTGTAATTTCGCACGACCGCTGGTTCCTCGACCGTATTGCCACACACATCCTTGCATTTGAAGGCGACGGTCATGTACATTTCTTTGAAGGTTCGTTCTCGGAATACGAAGAAAACCGCAAAAAACGTATGGGCAACGAAACACCAAAACGTTTTAAGTATAAAAAGCTGATGGCGTAAGAAGCTAAGTGATTCTCCATTTTTGTGAGTCTGGCGAAGCGAAAATGCGAAGTATCACTAGTCCCGACCAACGCGTCGGGATCGAAGTCCGAAGACGGAAGTAAAGCCCCGCTCTGTATAATTCAAACAAAAACAGAACGGGGCTTTTTATTTTAGCAACACCCATCTATAACTTCTAAATCCCAAACATAAACATATACCCTCGATGATTAAAAACCTTTAAAGAACCGTCGGACAGTGAAGTCCCCTCAAACGTATATAAAACGTGTAACATATTAGCATTCAAATACGTTAGCAATCATAGAATTTCCTTAATACCATTCTCATGATTAGATATTTATGTTTTGCCTTGGTCACCATCTGCCTGTTTAGTTGTAAGAAAGATGATATAAAATTTGGTCATATCGACAGTATCAATTCGAAAATATTAGATGAAACACGCCAAATCTGGATATACAATCCAGAGGTTGCAAGAAATAAAAATAATAAGAAGAAATTTCCAGTATTATATTTATTGGACGGCCCTAGTCATTATTATTCTGTTACTGGTCTGATAAAACAATTAAGTTCTTCAAATGCGAATACAGTATTACCTGAAATGATCGTTGTGGCAATTCCAAATACGAATAGAGACAGAGATTTAACTCCCACTTCTGTCCAGATAGATACGCATACAGGCGACACCATTAAATATGAAACCGGAGGTGGTAATAAATTTCTCGATTTTATCGAAAAAGAACTAATGCCTTACATTGAAAGAACTTATCCCACTGCTCCCAATAATACCTTTATTGGGCATTCCTTCGGAGGATTGAGTGTTATAAATGCACTTATAAGCAAACCGTATCTTTTTAACAACTATATCGCAATCGATCCCAGTTTATGGTGGGATAATCAATACTTCTTAGATTTAGCAGATTCGACATTAACAGTCGACCATTTTGATGGCAGATCTCTTTATATAGCCATTGCAAACACGATGGATGAAGGATTGAATATACAAACGGTACAAAGGGACACATCTTATAATTCAGAACATATTCGATCAATTTTAAAATTTGTTCAATCATTGGAAACCAAAAGTCACAATGGCTTAAATTTTAAATGGAAATATTATCAAAATGATAACCATTTAAGTGTTCCTTTAATTGCGGAATATGATGGACTCCGCTATCTTTTTCAATGGTATTCATTTAAAGAACTCAATCAAACAATAAGCAATGCAAAAAGCATGACTTCTGAAGAACTAATAAATATCCCAATATCACATTTTAAGGCTGTTTCCAAACATCTGGGATACGAAGTGCTTCCGCCAGAGATGCTAATAAATATTATTGGATATGAACTTTTAGCAAGCAAAATGCCAGAAAAAGCTTCTGCATTCTTTAACCTTAACATTAGAAATTTTCCGGAAAGCTCTAATGTTTATGATTCCATGGGGGATTGTTATTTGGCTCAGAAGGATACTGCAAAAGCCTTGGAATACTTTAAAAAGGCATTTGTGATTAATAAATTGGATATATATAAGCAAAAAATTAAACAACTAAATTAGAACGTGTAGAAGCAACAATAAATAAAACACCAATTCGTATTTTTATTTTGATTTCTTATTGATTTGCTTTAACTTACTTAAGTAACTAAAAATTAATAAGATGAAAAGAATTGGCTTAGGATTGATCGTAATCCTTTTGGTTTGTACCATGCACACAACACAAGCGCAGGAAAATAGTAAACAACTCTGGTATTGCTGGGAAGAAGAAGTGCATCCCGAGCACATAAACGAGTACTGGGAATACAGTAAAGAACTGGCCCAACTGTGCAAAGATGAAAATTCGAAATTTGAGTTCCATGCGTGGACCACCGGTGATTTTAAATACCAATACTGGCATCCGATCAATTCTTTAGCCGATATTGATGAATTGGAGAACGAATGGAGCAAGATTCTGGAGAAGTTCGGCGAAGAAAAAACGGAAAAATGGGTAAAAACCATCAAATCGAATTATTCCAAAACAATTACCGAATATTCCGCATTAAGTTTGATACCGGAAGTTAACCGCATCCCCATGGACAGTGTAAACTACATGGGATTTCAGGAATTTTATGTTATTCCGGGGAAACAGCAGGAATTTAGACAAATAATGAAAAAAGCTGTTGATTACATGAAATCGGAAGGACATAATGATATGTGGCGGGTTGCATCAGGAGAACTGGGTTATAACGGACCAGTTTATATCGGTTGGTCGTACGGGAAAAACCAGGTGGAATATTTACAATACGACAATGAGTTTTCGAAAAAATACGAGAAATTTTTTGAGGACTTGAATAAAGACTTTGTCAAGGTGTTAAGAACAGTAAAAAGTTATGATTCCTGGTATTTACGAGACCTGAGTTATTCTAAGAACTAGGATAAGTTATAAAGAAGAAAACGAAAGCCCCGTTCTGGATATTTTGAAACAACAGAACGGGGCTTTTTATTTTACTAATAGCGATGATGATTTTCTAATCCTCCTATCCGTTGACTGACGGACCACCGCCTGTTCAAAAAAGGAGGACGTAAAATACAACTTAAATCTTGCAACTTGTACCTTGTAACTAACTAGTACTTCTGCAACAACTCCAGCAACTTCCGGTCGAGTTTATGGCCGTGCCAGTCTTCGTATTCAATGTCTTTTCGTCCTGAATCGATTAGTCCAAAATCGCCCCGAAAATTCCATAAGGCAAAACCTATTTTGTTTTCGGACAACACGCTAAGCACATCTCCGAACCAACTCAGAAAAACATCGTGTGGTGTTTCGCGCCAGCAACCACACTCGCCGCAGTGCACTCCTACCCCGTTTTTTACGGCATCGATCCATGGCTTGTAAAACTCTTCAATGGTCTCGCGACTAAAGGTCTGTCCATCAATTTCACCGGGCCAAACAGGTGTTGGTGCATCATCAGGATTTTCCCACACCCACGGAGCGCGGTAATGCGACACATAATGCGGATAATAACCACGGCAACTCTGACCGATTTCCAGATCAAATAGTTCAGGAATTACATCAGCCCCAACATTGTTTCCGTCGGCCACCACCAAATGTTTTGGGTTATGACTGCGTATAGTTTCCAATGCAGTTTTAGCCACTTTCCGGTACAACTCCCCGGGAATTGGCCCACGCTGCGAAAACTGATCGTTCATGTCCTCGCGGGTACATGGTTCATTCACCAAATCAAAACTGATCTGCTTATTGGAATAGGACGCAAAACGTTTTGCCCACATTCCCCAGTGTTCGTAAAAAGCGTGCTGCGCCTCATCATCCTGCCACAGGTTGTAAGGTTCATTAAAACCGGCGTTCACACAAAATCCCGGAGCACGATGCAGGTTCAGACTTACATGCAATCCGTGCTTATTGGCTTTGTCAACAACGCGCTGAATGTTATCCACTTCTTTCTCATCGAAATTTAAAACATCATCAGGTGTAATACTTTTCGATGCATCAAAGTTGATGTAGCGCGGATACGCCATCGGTATGCGTACAAAATTAAATCCCCAGTCGGCCATCCATTTAAAATCTTCTTCGGTTGTGCCGCTTGAGTCACTTCCTTTGGTGGGCGAGAAATAATCCAACAGGTTAAATCCCCGCCAGTGAGGTAAAGCATTTGTAATTTGTGATTGTGATGCGGATAATGGACCCGCCATACCGACTCCGGCTGTTACCAGCCCGGTAGTTTTTATAAAATTTCGTCGCTGCATAGTTGGTTTAAATTGGTTTTAATTTCAAAGATATCAGATTCCCTCTAATTTCTCTTGCTCTGAAACATATTACACCAAACGATTATTTAATCCGGTTTATCCAAAAAAAAACTAACTTAGAAACCTAAACAAAACTAAACTACCTAATTATGAGAACTACGATCATTCTCCTGTTAAGCTGTCTTTTCGTTTTTACTACGCACGCACAGAATTCAAAAATAAATGTCGTTGTAATTGGTGCCCACCCCGATGATGCCGACGTGGATGTTGGTGGTACGGCATACCAGTTTGCACAAATGGGGCATAATGTGTTGTTTGTTTCGTTAACTAACGGCGATGCAGGGCATTTTAGCAAAGGTGGCGGCGCACTGGCCAAAATAAGGATGAAAGAAGCCGAAGAAGCCGGAAAACGGATCGGGGTTACCTATAAAGTGCTCGACAATCACGATGCAGAGTTAATGCCAACACTTAAATTGCGTCACGATATCATCCGTATCATCCGAAACTGGAATGCCGATGTGGTAATTACACACCGACCATACGATTATCACCCCGACCACAGAAATACGGCCATTGCTGTTCAGGATGCAGCGTTCCTGGTAACGGTGCCAAATGTGGCTCCCGATGTTCCGGCGCTGAAAGTGAACCCGGTATTTTTGTATTCGCACGACAATTTCCAAAAACCAAATCCTTTTCAACCCGATATTGCTGTTGATATTTCGGCGGTGTACGACAAGAAAGTTTATGGCATGGCTGCGCACGAATCGCAATTCTTTGAGTGGCTTCCGTGGTTAAACGGAGTACTTGAGGACGTTCCGGATAACGAACAAGAACGATTGGAGTGGTTAGGAAAAATGCGTTTGGTAACCATCACTCCTGCCATGCGCAAATCGCTGGAGAAATGGTATAGCACCGAAACAGCAGAAAAAGCAACAGCAGTTGAAGCCTTTGAAATATGCGAATTTGGCCGGCATCCTTCTGATGAAGAGATACAAATGCTGTTTCCGATGTTGGGGAAGTAATATTTTAATGGTCCTTTACTGCGGACTAACGTAATTTGGATCTACCACACTACGATAATATTCTCGAAAACCGATTACAGCCTCGTCAAGTCCGGGTACGCCAAGCATAACATCGCCCTCGGTGTAGTAATCGTGCGAGTAATAGGTTTGTGTCGTTCCCTCAACAAACTTTACAATCGACATGCCCGGAGCACTAAATGCAGCTCCGTTAAATTCGCCCGACATGGTCCAGGTTGCCATGTAAATATCGTCAACAAGGCTCTCCTCCTCTATTACGGTGTACAAGTCAGACGATCCGGCAAACAATCGCCCAAGGAACACGGCCATGGTGTCGGGGCCATATATGTCGACTATAGGATCGTGATACTCGTAGTTACTCTCGAGGTAGGGAAGCACACTCATCCAGTTTTCAGCATTAATTTCTACCAACTGACGCCCCACAACAAACTGATCATCGCTTATCTCCTGCGAAATCATTTGGCTTTTTGCCATGCTAACAGGCTCGGGGGGTGGAAGCGGACACTCGAAAGTTGGATCAACAGCACATTTGTAGTAGGTTCTGAAACCCACAATTGCTTCATCCAAACCGGGTATCGTTGCCATTATATCGCCCTCGGAATAATAATCCCGCTGATAATATACCTGCGAAGAGTTGGGCATAAACATAAAAATAGAGATACCTTTGGCCTGGTAAGGTACGCCATTGAAATCTCCCGACATTGTCCATGTTGCCGAATAATTATCCCCCATTAGGGTTTCGTCTTCTATGGTTGTAACGAGATTGGGCGAGGCACCCAGGATCAGCTGATTAAGGAATGCAGCCATATCCTGAATTCCGTTAATATCTACGATCGGATCGTGGTACTCTACATCATCGGTGTAGTACGGAATTAATTCTGCCACATCATCTGCCGACATTTCGAGCAATGCCCGCCCTACTTCCATTCGCTCCTGTTCGAGCGAACCATCGTTTGTATCTACATCTGAACACGCCTGGGGAATTAGAATTGCGACGATGCCAACGAGCATTGCCAATAGTTTTACAGACTTTTTCATGAATGACCTCCTCTATTTTTGGTTAAGTATAAAACAAACTGCAATCTTCATTTCAGCTCCGTATACTACTGACTGACAAGAAGCTGTAGCTCGATTATTCTATAAGTTATGAAAAATGCAGATCATTTAAAATACCGCACGTGCAAATCTTGGAAGATTACCGCCGGTGAAAAACTCTTCCGATAATGATTTATACTCCAATCGGTGAGCTAATCTTTACGAATATCTGCTACTCAGGCTATTATATTTTCGAGATTATGTTTATATTTAATGAGCCAAAACTTTAAACCGTTGAATTCTCACTCCTTTACAATATTTACACAGAAAGTTAGGTTGTCCACCCAAAATGAACGGATAACCCAACCCTACAATAAGAAAAAAGCCCATTTAGTTGGATTTCTGGCAGACTGTGAGCAGATGTAACGGATTTAAATGTAGCCCATAAGTGATTTGTAAAATTTTAAATATAAAACATGAAGTACAGATTATTAAAAACACTAACTACCATTTTTAGTCTCTTGCTTACAGTTGCCGGACATGCTCAAATAACACACGATCAGGCTGCGGATAAGCCTACCGGAATCGAAATTGTGTCTGAACTAAAGAAACCTGACACACAACAAAAGTTGGAAGAACAAGACTTTAGCGCTTATCTTCTGGTGTACTTTAAAGACCAAACCCAATCGGCATATTTTGCGGTAAGTAGTGATGGTTACACATTTACTGATGTGAATGATGGCCAACCCGTATTCCGGGGAGAAGAGCTGGCCGAACAAAAAGGAGTACGTGATCCGCACATCGCCCGTGGCCCTGATGGCGCATTTTATCTGGCCATGACCGATCTTCATATTTTTGGTAAACAGGCTGGTTTCCGTGAAACCGATTGGCAACGTCCGATTGAAAAATACGGATGGGGAAACAACAGAGCTATTGTATTAATGAAATCCTATGACCTGATTCACTGGACACATACTGATTTTCGGGTTGACAAAGCATTTCCTGAACTGGGCGATATTGACTGTTCATGGGCACCTGAAATTATTTACGACGAAAAAGAGGATAAAATGATGGTGTACTTTACCATTCGTTACGATAACGACGAATGCCACATGTACTATTCATATACCGACGACGATTTTACAAAACTGGAAACTGTACCCGAACGCATTACGGAAATAGGTGGAATTGATGGAGATATAACTAAAGTTGGAGATCAATACCAACTGTTTTATGTGAGCGATGCTAAAATCTTCCATTCTGTTTCGGACAAAATAAATGGCGGCTATAAGGTTGAAGGAAAACGCATCGATCCTGAAACTGTTTCTACCGAGGCACCAAATGTCTTTAAGCGACTGGGAACGGATACTTATGTATTAATGTACGATGTTTACGGTGCCCGCCCAAACAACATGGGATTTAGCGAGACTAAAGATTTTAAAACCTACAAAAACATTGGTCATTTTAACGAAGGGATTATGAAGACCACAAATTTTGAACGACCGAAACATGGGGCGGTTACCTATTTAACGTTGGATGAACTAAAAGCTATTGCCAGGCACTGGAATGTAGATATTGATTTAGAATAGAATATATCTCTTTATTGTTTTGACTTAAACCAAGAAATTATGCAAAAAACCAAAACTTTATTATGCTTAGCGCTTCTTGCTGGTATAATTTCATTAAATCTTTCGGCACAAAACCCGGCAACAATTAAAGTAGATTTAGACAGAACCATCGGCGAGGTTGATCCATATATTTATGGTGGATTTCTTGAAGCAATGGTAGCCTACCGTGGAATCTACGAACCCCAATCTCCCCTATCCGATGAAAATGGATTCAGAACCGATTTTATGGATATGATGAGGGAGCTGAAGGTTACGAATGTTAGATGGCCCGGTGGCAACTATGTATCCGGTTATAACTGGGAAGATGGTATTGGCCCTAAAGAAGACCGCCCAACTCGAATTGATCTGGCCTGGAGCTTCTTAGATAGCAACCAAATGGGAACCGATGAATACATTAAATTCTGCAACCTCATCGGTGCTGAAAATGTAATCTGCAATAATGCCGGAACCGGCTCTTTAGATGATGCCCGGTATTGGATTGAATATACCAATTACCCGGGAGGCACCTATTATTCTGATTTAAGAAAAAAATATGGGCACGATGAACCTTACAACATTAAATATTGGGGAATCGGCAATGAGATTGATGGACCATGGCAAATGGGACAAAAAAGTGCAGAGGACTATGTGAAGTTTGCATTGGAAGCCGGAAAATTAATGCAATTAGTTGATAATGACATAAAAATTACGGCCGTAGCTGCCTCTAACTATCAAAAAGATGGGAAATGGATAGATTGGAATGCGCATGTATTGGATAATATGGCTGGAGAGATTGACTACATTGGAGTTCACAGGTACCTGCACAATGCTTTGCCGGGCGACTCAAGAAACAGCCCTTACAGCGATGTTATATCATTAGGTCTCGAGGTTGACAGGATCATTAATATAGTTGCCGGACAAATCCATAAAGCCATGGCAAAAACATTGACTGACCGACCTATTTACATCGCTTTTGACGAATGGGCCGGTTATGGTAACAACCTGCTTTCCTCGCTTATGATTGCCCAGCAATTCAATTCCTTTATCAGACGTGCCGATATTGTGAAGATGGCTAATTTTACAATGCTTACCAGTCTGGCAGGCTATTCCCCCGATGGTGTTTTCAAAAACGCTGCCTATCTGCCTTTTTATCTTTACTCCAACAACTGTCGTGGTACATCTTTAGATGTGCTTACCATGTGTGAGAAATTCAGTAACGATTTGTTTAAAGATGTTCCTTACCTTGATGTTACAGCATTGTATAATGAGAAAGAAAAAAAGCTCATTGTAAATGTTGTTAACAGGCACGAAACTGATGCTATTACAACTGATGTTCAGTTGCAATCGGGCAATTATACCGGTAGTGCAACAGTTAATGAACTAAACGCTGCCTCACCGATGGCAACTAACACAAAAGAAAAAGAAGAAATTAGTATTAATACAAATGACATTAAGTTTGAGGGAAATACTTTACAACACACATTCCCAAAACATTCGTTCACACAAATTGAAATTGCAGTTAAGTAATTACAAGCAGTAAGAGCTACGCTAAAACCAAATTTTCTTTTAAAATATCACCCCTCCCGCGCGAATCTTTTCGCGCGGGAGCAAGAGGAAATAACCTTTACGCTGCTCCAACTACTTTTAATTTTAAAAACCGGTTTTTGCTTTTACCATATTATGGTTACATTTATTGTGCTAAAACTTTAAACCGTTGAATACGCACTCAATTACGATATTTACACAAAAGGTTGGGTTACCCACCCAATATGGGCGTATAACCCAACCCGACAATAAAGAAATAACCCAACCAGTTGGGTTCCACACACGTTAGCAACAAGTTTAAAGAACCATACAACTATGGCAAAAGCATATTATAAAGCAAGACCAGCAAAAGCAAATCCAAAATTTAAATCCAAATTTGAAGAAGCTATACATAATTTTTCAGGAGCTTTTATTGGAAGTAGTGAATTTAAACACTCATTGACAAAAGGAGAACAAAGAGAATTACCGCTTAAACTTTTTTTAGAGAAAGCTTTGCCTAGTAATTTTGGCATAAAACCCGGAGAAGTTGTTGACTGCTTTAATAGTTCAAGCCCCCAGATTGATTTAATGATTTATGATAAAACTAAGACAATTGAGTTTTTTAATTCTGAGGCTGCAATAATTCCCGCTGAATCGTTACTTGTAAGCATTGAAGTAAAATCCAAACTTACTAAAGAGGAAATAAAAAAGATATTAAAAAATTCGACAGCATTAAAAGAACTGAAACCGTTTAAGAAAAAGCCACAATTAAAGCAAAGAGGTGATGAAAGTACTGCTCCACATTGTAGATACTTTCACTGCATATTTGCATACGAGACAGATTTTAAAACTGATGATTGGGCAAAAAGTGAGTATCAGAGATTAAAGGAAGTTGCGGTGGAAACGAACACTGACATAAAAACTATTGATAGAATATATGTAGCTCAAAAAGGGATTATTAATCCTGTGGTTGGTCAAGGTGCAAATGAAGAAAAGGATGACGTTAGAACCTTGATGTATTATTTTAGTCATATTTTGAATTTTGCGATTCGAGAAAACAATAGAAGAAAGCCTGTTCCATATGAATTATATGCAGGAAGACAATCAAAAGGATGGAAGAACCTGGAATAAAAAACCAGTTGCTAACAATTTGCAAATTGCATTGCGGGTGCAGTGGTGTGCGTTGTCTCTGCTCCTTTCTTGACCGTCATGTCCTACTGGACAATGACGCTCTTCGAAATCCGCAACGACAACTTGCAAGTGACCGTTAGCGGTTATTTTAAAATTTGTATAATACAAGAAATGAGATTGAAAATTATAATAGTATGTTTCCTATTTATGGCATTAAACTCATGTGACAATTTTTTAGGGAAAAGGTATGTTAAGGAAGTAAAACAATCTAAACGTGATTTTGAAAACTGTTATCAGGTTAAAGGATTGTTTAATCATTTTCCTGAATCAATCTCAAATAATTCATTCATAAGGTATATTTCAAGAATTCCAAGTAATACCTTTGATTCGGAAAGTGTTTATTCTGCTGGATTCATGATGTTATTAGACATGGTAGAAGATTCTGAAAATTATCATCCACAAACTTATATATACAAGACTAATTATAGTAATCTGAATTTTGTTTTAGACGACTCATTCTATTATTACCAATATTCTGACACTTTGAAAATCCGAAATATTGTTCAACCTGATGCTTATCCAATACCATATTTTGAACGTTTCGACTTTGATTTAGGATTTGAAAGGATTGATTTAAGAGATACTGGAATTACTTTGATTAGAGATAAGCATAATGTACCTGAAGATTTAGAAGTTTATGTAGTAAAGGCAGGTCATGGGAACTTCTGGAAAACTGAATTTGAACAAGAAAGGCCCGAGACTTTGGGGGATTGGAAAAATGGTTATTCCAGTGGTGTTGCCATTTCCAAAGAACTAAATAAAATTGTCTACTGGATGATGGCTTGGTAAATTACAGATCCTAGTTAATACAAATGCAGAAAGATGCAATAAATAAAAAACAACCGCTAACAATTTGTAATATGGCAGGCGGGGGTTTTAGCGGTCTGACAAGTCAGACCTTCTGCTCACTTTCCTGCGGGTCTGACACTCCCGATTGCATGCAAGTGACCGTTAACTACATCCTAAGAAACCAATAATGAAAACAAACCCGAAAATCAAAATATTAGCCCTGAGCCTTCTATTCTGCTTCCTTCATTTAACCGGATTTTCAACGGTAGGAGGCCCGGTTAAGATTGATGTACTTGGCTTTGACAGTAGTACAAATACCATCTATTTTACCCGCACCAGCTGGGCCGAATGCGATTGCCCAACGGAGCTATATACATACCAAATTGATACCGATTCGGTTGAAATAATTACCAATTGGAGCCCTAAATACGAATTTGCCAAACACAGAAATGCAATAATTAAAAGCAAAGGATTGGATTATTTAGAACAACCCGACACTACAGCGCTTCCCGCTTTTGTAAGGCACAGCCGCGAGCCGGAAGTAAAATATTACAACAAGGTTGTAATGGATACAACTATTGCCAAACCGTTTAAAATCACCATTTTTGAAAAAGACTATTCCTACTATCAGTGTTATCAACATAGTGAAGAACCGGAAATCATTCATCTAAAAATCGACGATGACCTTGGATTGCTGTTCATTAAATTTCAGGGAGAATGTATGGAAGGCAACTGGATCGATTCCCTGATCTTCTACTCGAAAAAGAATGGAAAACTGATTAGTAAAAAGCTCACTGCAAACGACGTCAGGCCTTTAGATGATTGGAAGTAACCAACCACCGCTCACCCAGCTCCCCAGCTCGCGCCGATTTGCAATCGGTGTGTCTTCGATAGAATTGAAAAAAACTAATCAGCCTGTAGCTAATGTACGGATTACAAATCCGCACCAGCAAAAGGAAAAAGCTCAATTCGGAAATAAAAATTTAGGCTGCTAATCAAGAATGTTTAGATTTGAGCAAACAAAAAGCGAATAAATGAACAGATTTTTTAGAATATTTAAAAAGGTCATTTTATATACATTTTCCATTCTTTTACTTCTTTCAGCTGCGGGTTACATTTACCTCTATGTTCTTCCAAAAGGACCTGAAATCACAGCAACCAGAAAACTTAATGTAGGAACAGACTCTTTTGTCATCCATGCTTATAAAAATAGTGAGAGAAAATCAATTAAGGTATGGACTTACAAACCTGAAAATTGGAACGACAAAGACAAAATAGTTTTCGTTATGCACGGCGGTGGGCGAAATGCAGATGACTATCTAAACGCCTGGGTTGAATTAGCCAATAAGAATAACCTGCTAATAATAGCACCTGAATTCGAAAATAAGTTTTCAAGATATACAACGAACGACTATCAAGAGGGGAATTTATTTACCTTTTTTGGAACCAAAAACCCGAAAACTGAATGGGCATACACTGTCGTTGAAAACATATTTGACCACATTAAATCGGCTAATAATATTACTAACGAGCAGTACGACATTTTTGGTCATTCGGCTGGCGGACAATTTGTACATAGAATGGTAATGTTCATGCCCGCATCGAGAATTGGTACAGCTATCGCGGCAAATTCCGGATTTTACAGTTTCCCGAACCACAACCTTAAATTTCCGTATGGTATCAAAAACACAGCAACAGATTTGCAAAAATCTTACAAAAAAAGATTGATTATTATTTTGGGAGAATTGGATAATGATCCCAGTTTAGGAACTTTTAGAACTACGGATTTGGCTATGGAACAAGGAGCTAATAGATTGGAACGTGGAACAACTTTTTTTAATGCGAATAAGGAGTTGAAGAATAAAAATAATTGGACATTTAATTGGGAAATGGACACCATAAAAAATGTAGGTCACGACTATAAAAAAATGTCTAAAAATGCAATTGAGTGGATAAGAAACTAACCCTAACAATGACTAAAAGTAATTGCTTATTCTGCCGCGCGAATCCCTTCGCATGGTGTTATTACTTTCTCCCAAAACCCCAATAAAATCAATAGCTACAGTCACCATATCTTAAGATATCGTGATGATATCCTGAGAAATGATGACGATATCCAAGGCTGGAATGTCTCTAGCCCACTTTTTTAAGGCAAAATCCTTAGATATAATGTCGATATCCCTGGATATGATATCGCCAGCCCTGGATATAGTGTTGCTATCCTTGTTTTTTGAGGCAATATCCAAGGAGTTGTAATACATATCCCTGTTTTTCGGGGCAAAAAACAGGGATATAGGCTTGCCGGCGTTGGATAGAACGTTGCTATCCCTGTTTATGGGTTTAAAAATCGGGGCTGGCGATCAGGCGTTTTATTTTTGGGTTACAGGATTATAAAAAGAAACCGTGTGCACCAGAGCGCAACACGGTTTCAAATCCTTAACAAAGTAATCAATAGTTCTATTTTCGTAATTGTTTGAGTTTACGCACCAGACTGTTGTCTTTACCAAGCAAACCTTCTATCAGGCTTACAAAGGCCGATGCATCGTCGTACATATCCTTTAATGCAGCGTTTGATGCTTTTGTGGCATCAAGGGCTGCTGCCTGAACTTCTTTCTGGGTTCCTTCGGCTTCGTCGGCCGTGGTAATTTTGGTTCGCAAACCGCTTACCCGTGTGGCCGGATCAAAACCGGCATCGATAAGTTGTTGTGCATTTTGTTCGGTAATCACTGCTACCTGAGTAGCAAAATCGCGTTTCTCTTTTTCATTTAGTGTTGTCATAATTTTTCTAAATTTAGACTGTTAATAATTTTGGTTTATTAATACTACCACCTGTATTGCTTACCATGGTGCAGGTGGTTTTTATTGTCTTTTATGGAAACACTTTGAGCTTGGTCGGGCTATCGTAAAATTTTGTTTTTTGAAAAGAAGAGTGCTCTCAGGTATTTCGTTTACAAATTACGGCTTTATGTTCAAAATTTCAAGTCAAATGCTCTAGAACAACTTTTTCATAGTGAATACAAGCGAGAAGTTCTGGTAATCTTTTATCACAAGTCTTGAAGTTATAATGATTGTTAAAACGCCATCATTTTCAGGCAAAACCCGAACATTTTCTTTCGAATTTTGTGTTAAGTACTGAGCCGGATGAAGCAACCGGCTGCTGCAATTTAAAATAAACAATGCGAATAAAGGTTTGAACGAGGGTATGGACAAAAAACCTTGATTTACCTCAATTCCTAAAGGATGATCAAGGATTTTCTCACTTTCTTCCTTCAGGATCGAGGTAAAAAAGGGAGAAAATCAGCATTTCTCTGTAATAGTTTCAAACCTTAAATCGCATAAACAATAAAATCATAGCTATGAATAACAATTCAATACTTCAGATAGAACGATTAGGATCTCCGTGGAAAGCACAAGATCCATTTCTGTTTTGTGCCTATCATCACGATGAATTCCCCAAAGGAAATGAAAAAATGGGGCCCGAGGCCGATCAGTTAAAGGGCCGGAATATTGGACAGGATTTCGCGGGTAAAGACGGTTTCAGCATGTATCATGGAAAAGTGGTGCCGGGCTTTCCTTTTCACCCGCACCGGGGTTTTGAAACGGTTACGGTTATGAAAAAAGGGGTAATCGACCATAGCGACTCCTTAGGCGGTGCCGGACGATACAAAGAAGGAGATACGCAATGGCTAACGGCAGGAAAAGGCATTCAACATTCAGAAATGTTTCCACTTCTTAATGCCGACAACGACAATCCGCTTGAACTTTTTCAGATATGGCTCAACCTGCCCCAAAAAAGCAAGTTGGTTGAACCTCATTATAAAATGCTTTGGAAAGAAAAGATTCCGGTTATTAAATCGGAAGATGAAAATGGGAAAGTAACGGAAATCAATCTGATTGCCGGCACATTAAACGGAACCAAAGCTCTGGATCCGAATCCGGATTCGTGGGCCGCTGATCCCAAAAATGAAGTTGCCATTTATACCATAAAGATGGAAGCTGGCGCAAGCTGGACGCTCCCGAATACAGCCCAAGAGGTGAATATGAACCTCTATTTTTACGAGGGAGATTCCATTACAATAGACGGCCAAAGCATAGCTGTAAATAACAGAATTGCATTAAATCCAGAAAGACAAACCACAATTACAATTGGCGGTAAAGATGCATTTCTGTTGTTGCTGCAAGGAAAACCAATCGGGGAACCAGTGGCACAATATGGCCCCTTTGTGATGAATACCGAACAGGAAATCAGGGAAACAATACATGAATATCAACAGACGCAATTTGGCGGATGGCCCTGGCCCATGAAAGAACAGGTATTTGAACGATCGAAAGGCCGGTTTGCCCATTATGCCGACGGAACAGAAGAAGTAAAATAATGGATATGACCTTATCGAATCAAACAGCCTAATAAGATGATTTTAGAAGAGTTTGGAAATTAAAGCCGCGTTCCGTATTGATTCTAAACATACGGAACGCGGCTTTTTTTCAATCTTCATCTTATTTTAGCGATGGAGAATTTTAATACTTAGTCCTTTTTGCGCCGACCATCCTTCTTTATCGGTAAGGCTGATAAAAAAATGATAATCGCCATCATCATACCATGCTGTCCCATCATCTTCAGGAATAGAAACCGTAAGGTTTGTTTCGTACTCCATAGAACCTTCGGGAATGGAATAATCGTCGATGCTTACATACGGATTTACAGGATCTTTATCCGGATCGGGATTACAAGCTGTAACTTCCGTGCTGTGTGAATGATGATCGAAGTTGTTGTGAATATTAATGCTGTAAGCTCCCAGTTCAACGTTGTCAGAAAATTTCATTTTCATTACAAACGGTTCACCAAAATAGAGGGTATCGCAATTCACAGGAAAAGCACCGGAGAAACTAATATCGATTACCGGTTTCTCGGTATCAACTTCGCTCTCGTCGCTGCAGGCAACCACAAATAACAATAAAATGCTTAATATTGATAGTATATTTTTTTTGCTCATAACAGTACTTTTTAAAAGCCAACAGGCTGAAATACCCGTTGGCTTAATAAGTTTCTATTCTTCAACAATCTCCAATTCCGATTCGGCACTCGACTGGTTTCCTTCCATATCGGTAACAATAAAATGAAAATGATACTCGCCCGGCTCAGCCCACTCGGCAATGTCGATATGCTCATGAAAAGTGGTATTTTTTAAACCCGAAAATTTTGTATAAGTCGTATCCACTTCCCACTCGTTCTCAAAAGCCGATTTATGTTCCCCTTCCGGATGAATTTCAATCTGCACTACATCAATCTTTCCCTCAGCAACAATTTCCACTTCTACATGTAAATCGCTGCCAGCTACTCCGGTGTGGTCGTTACCATGGCTGTCGCCTTCACCCAATTCCATTATCGTTACTTCCGGTTTGGCAATTGTTGTGTCATCGTCGTCACATGCTGTAAAAAAAACAGCTACTCCTAAAGTTATCGCAACCAATAAATTTCTCTTTTTCATCTTTAACTAATTTTGTGATTTAACATTTATAATTTGCCTGAGAAGGGCACTGAAACATTCAATACAATATTCCGCCCCGGCTCAGGTACATTAATCAGCCTGTAAAAGCTGGTGTGTTTAAAATATTTGGTGTTAAGCAGATTTTGTACCTGCATTGAGATGTTAACTTTTTGGTTTATAATTTCGATCTCGCCTCCCACTCCTAAATTTACCACCTGGTAACCGTCGGTAGTTACTTCCGGTGGAACAATGTGGTTTTGAGGCGCAGTAATTCTGTAATCAAATGAAGCATAAGCATTTTCTGCAAATGCAACCTTTTTCTTCTGATATTTTAGATTGATAATAGCCGAAGCCGGTGGCGAAAATGGCAAAGTATATCCCTTTTTCTCTCCCGAGAATTGTTCTGAATACACATATTCGGCCATGGCTCCCAGCTGTAAATAAGGCAGCAATTCGTAATGAACATGCACCTCGGCTCCGTAGCGCAGCACCTTGCTTTCGGTATAATAAAATACCTGGTTACCGTTTCCGTACAATCGGTCGAAATCGGAACTCGGATTCAGGAAAATGTAATTATCAAAGTAATTCAGAAAAGGCGTTGTCCCCACAGCAAATCGTTCTGAATGGTATTCCATTCCCAGATCAAGCTGGTACGAAATTTCAGGTGAAAGATCAGGGTTACCAACTTCGTAACTAAAGCGATGATAATTTACACCGTTTGCCGCCAGCTCTTTTGCGATAGGCATCCGAAAACTTTTGCCAACATTGGCTTTTAACGACCAGTGCTTCAAGTCGTAATTATAACCTACCGACCATGATAAACTGGAAAAAGTACGGTCGATATTTCCGGCACGCCTGAGATACTCCAAACCTGTATTTTCGTCTTCATCTACAGGAGAAGGAAACCAGTCGTAATACTCCTTTGTCTCAATAGTTCCATAATCGTAACGTACTCCCATTAGTAAACGACTTCGTTCCGAGAACTTGTGTTTTGCAACAAAAAATCCTCCCACACGAAACTGTTCATAGGCCGGAATAATAAACCCGCGACCATCAATCCGGTTATCCTGAAACTCGCTGTTAATTCCTGTTACCAATTGGTTTTTCTCATCAACCTGATGCGAAAACCGTAGATTTCCGGTATACACAAATTTCTCAAACTCGCGCTCTAAATCCGGATCAAACGTTAAGGTATCAGGAAAAACCGGCGGCATATAACCATGGCTTACATATGCACTCCATTCTTGCCGAAAATTACGTTGGAAACCTAAATCCATTTCAAGCTTCGAAGCGTTCCATTTGTAATGAGTAGTATTCACCACTTTAAAATGGCTCACATTCTGGTACGGATAATTGATATCACGGCTTGATTTATCGTGGAAATCAGTATCCACGTTTCGAGGTTCTAAACCGTGCGCATTAGCAAAAAAGCCACTTTTGCTGTTTACCGTGCTCACAAACAGCTTACTCTGAAACCCGTTTTGGATAATGCCAAGTGTCAGGTGCAGGTTTTTTTCGTTGCCTGCCGTATTTCGCAGGTAATTGTTATGCAAAGCTGCACGGTACGAATAAATATCCACACTATCGGTCGGCACTTTGTAGTCTCCATAATCGATATAAGTGGCACGAAGGTTGGCAAAAAACCAGTCTTTCCGCCCATACACCGAAACGGAAGTTCCCAATAAACCGTTATTTGTTTTTCCGGTGAGGTCAACGTTTCCACCAAACGAATTCGGCAGCGGCAAGGTTCTGTTGTTCATGTCGATTACACCACCAATAGCATCGGAACCGTACATTAACGACGCCGGACCTTTAATCACTTCCACATTATCAACCGCATACTGGTCTATTTCTAAACCATGGTCGCTTCCCCATTGCTGTGCTTCGTGTTTTATATTGTTTTCAACCACCACCACGCGGTTAAACCCAAGGCCACGAATTACCGGTTTTGACTGACCGGAGCCAATATCGATCGTAGTAACGCCGGGCAATCTTTCCAGCGAACTCATCAAGCTGCCACCAAGGTTTTGTTTCAGATAATCATCATTAACAACTTCGATGTTCAGCGATTCTTCCTTTTTGCGGTTCTCTGCATAATTATCAGTTATAACAACTTCCTGCAAACTTAAATTAGCCACTTCCAGCTGAGCTTTGTAAGAACTGTTATTCTTGACTAAAACGCTATCAACATGGTTTTTATAACCAATAAACAAGATATTGAGAATATAGCTTCCCCCGGGCAACTTATCCAAAACAAATTGGCCGTTGGCATCGGTAACCGTACCTTTTTCAATCGGAAACAACAACACGGATGCACCCGGCAGCGGATCGTTATTTTCATCAAAAACCTGTCCGGAAAGCACATAATTAGCCTGGCCAAACATGTGGCCATACAAAAAGATCATGCAAATAAAAAGCATGACAAACTTTCTCATATAAAATAATTGAGATTAAAATTCACCTAAAAAATTAATAAACTGATATGTTAGGTGATTGCAGGAGGTGCGCGCGGTGTTTTTGTGGAGACAACCTGTTTACAGGCTTGTTTTATTTTGGTTTCGGGAAGCGAATGCTGTACAATTTGTGTTCCGGGCTTAAAAAACAAGAGTCGTGGTAATTCGTTAACCGGAAAGTGATAATCGCAAATGGGGCAACTTTCGTAAACATCGGTGCTGATATGAATAAGTACACCATCAGGCTCGTTATGCTCCAAATGACAGCATTCATGATGAGAATCGGCTTTTTTGGAATGATGCCTAACAATATGATACGGTTGATAAGCGATTGGGAAAACGAAAATCCCCAATAGCACAAGGGCTATATGTATTTTTAGACTATTCACAGACTAGGCCTGTTCTTTGCAAACGGAACAGGTTCCTTTTATTAAAACTTCGGTTTCTTCCCCTGCGTAACCAACAGGAAGGGTATAGTGTTGCACAGGTATATTGTCTAAACACTTCACAGTATTACACGAATTGCAGTAAAAATGCGCATGTGCTGACTTATGTGTTTCCTGTTTATCAAGTGCATATTTAACCACCTGATTATCGACAACGATTTTATGAATGATGTGATGCTCCACCAATGTTTTAAATGAACGATAAAAGGTGGTACGGTCGTAGTTACCGGCCAGGCGTTCCCTGATTTCATTTTCAGATAGCGCCTGGTTAGCTTCCATAACAATATCAATTATCCCCTCACGGCAACTGGTTCGTTTGAGCTTATGATTATTTAATATATCAATTGGCTTCATAAATGCAAATATGCTCCAAATGCAACAATGTTGCAAATATAAAACAATAAATCAAAGCAATGAATTAAAGACTAATAAATATTTTTATCGATAAATTTACTCTCTTGTTGCGGCCATAAAAAAACCATTCTGTATCAAGCATACAGAATGGTTTTCTAATTTTAAAATTAAATTCTTGCCACTATTCCGCCATCGGATAACTAAACGAATAAATCCCCGATCCCACTGAAACGGTAACGTCGTTTCCGCTTTGTTTGGCACTTGATTTTAAATCGTCGCCCATAATAATGTCAGCAACTTTCGCGTTCGGCAAAACTACCTCGGCAGAAGTATTTGCAGGAACTTCAACCTGGTAGGTCATCTGTCCGTCGTTAATCTTCCAGTCCGAAACGATCTTTCCATACATCGAATCAAATTCGGCTTTTACGTTTGTTAAACCTCCTCCCGGATTTGGTGCCAGGAAGAATTTCTTATATCCGGGATTATTTTCATCCACTTGAATTCCGGCCACATGATCGTACAACCACTCGCCAATGGCACCATAAGCATAATGGTTAAAACTGTTCATCCCTACATCCTGGAATGTGCCATCAGGTTTCTGTCCGTCCCAGCGCTCCCAAATAGTTGTTGCGCCCTGTGTTACCGGGTACAACCACGATGGGTATTCTTTTCGGTTCAGCAGCATAAAGGCTAAATCGTCGCGGCCAATAGCCGAAAGTGTCGGGCATAAAATCGGGGTACCTAAAAATCCAGTGGTCAGGTGCTTGAATTTCTCCACATCTTTTGCCAGGTAACCGGCAGCTGCATCTACCATATCATCAGGCAAAATGCCAAATGTAAGCGCAATAACATAAGCCGTTTGTGTGTGCGAAACCAGACGTCCGTTTGGTGTTACAAACTCATCGTTAAATGCTTTTTTTATGTTTACAGCCAGTTGCTTGTACTTTTCAGTATCTTGAGATTTGCCAATTATCTGTGCAATTTTAGCGGTTAAAGTAGTGGTGTAATAAAAATAAGCCGTTGCCAGCAAATCTTTTTCGGTGGTAGCTCCCGGGTAATCCGAACTTGTTGTGGCATAAGCCAGCCAGTCGCCGTAATGATTATCGCCTGTCCACAGGTAATCGTCGCCTGCCCGTTCGTTCATATAACTCACCCATTTGGTAATAGCCGGGTAACTTTCTTCCAGAATACGGGTATCTCCATAAATTTTATACACCGACCACGGAATAACAGCCACCACATCGGCCCAACCTGTTGCTCCACCTTGTCCGTTCAAAACGTCAGGTATAACATGTGGAATAACTCCGTTGTCCAACTGATCGGCTTCCACATCTTTCATCCATTTGGTGTAGAAAGAAGCCACATTAAAATTGTAACCGGCAGTCATACTAAACACCTGCGCATCGCCGGTCCAGCCCAAACGCTCGTCGCGCTGCGGACAATCGGTTGGCACATCCAGAAAGTTTCCTTTTTGCCCCCACTGAATATTGTGCTGCAGCTGATTGATCATTTCATCGTTACAGGCAAATGTACCGGTTGGCTCCATATCCGAATAAATAACCACTCCGGTAATATCTTCTTTCGCAGGTATTTCATCAAAACCAATTAATTGCAAATAGCGGAATCCGTGGAAGGTAAATTTTGGTTCATAAGTTGCCTCACCATCTTCTCCGAAAATATAAGTGTCGGTGCATTCTGCAGCTCGTAAATTGGCAGTATAGAAATTACCTTCTTTATCCAGTACTTCCGCAAATTTCAGTTGCACTTTCTGCCCCTTTTTCCCTTTCATTTTTATACGTATCCAGCCCACCATATTCTGGCCCATGTCGTAAACCATCTCACCTTTTGGCGTGGTAATAAATTCAATCGGTTGTAGCTCTTCAACAGCTTTTACAGGAACTCCCTGTGGTGCAATCAGCAAATCTTTTGGAGCATCAACTTCTTCCACACTTTTCCAGTCGGCTTCATCATATCCGGTATTGGTCCATCCATTCAGTTCCAGACGTGCATCGTAAGTTTCACCATTGTAAATATCCGATTTCTGAATCGGGCCATTAGTAACCTTCCAGTTCCCATCACTTAAAATCCATTCGCTTGTACCATCAGTGTATTCTATATTTAGCTGAAACAACAGCGCCAGTTTATCTCCGTAGTAACCGCTGGCACTCACCCAGCCAATATTTCCACGGTACCAGCCATCGCCCAAAACTACGCCAACAGCATTCTCTTTTTGTAGCCTATCAGATACGTCGTAAGTCTGGTATTGCAAACGTTTATTGTAACTGGTCCATCCCGGAGTAAATAACTGGTCGCCCACTTTCTCTCCATTAATAAACAGCTGATACAATCCGTGCGACGTAACATAAGCCCGCGCCGATTTTATGCTTTTTGAAGTTGAAAATTCATTGCGGTAGTACTGTGCCGGTTTCGAGTCTTCCGATTCCGGTTCGTTGGGCAAGCTAATCCACGAAGCTTTCCATAACTCAGGCGCCAGGATTCCCATTTCCCAAAAAGCAGGCTCGCTCCATTTGCTGGCTTTTCCGTCGTTATCCCAAACACGCACCTGCCAGTAAACACGCTGCATCGATTCGGGTGCAGGACCGCCATATACTACATTCACCGACTGGTCGGATTCAACCTTGCCGGAATTCCAGATTTGTTTTCCATTCTTCGACAAATCCGATGCTGTGCCGGCCACCCTGATTTCGTAGGCCGTTTGTTTAACATTCTGTGCATCCGATACCAGCTGCCAACTTAAACGCGGTTGTAACACATCTATTCCAACCGGATTTGTATGATATTCGCACACCAATCCAGTAAGCTCTGTTTTCGCCGAAGCTACAAAAGAAAATGCAGTGCAGATAAACAAAAAAAAGAGAGTCCGGAGTAAAGAAACTAATTGCTTCATTTTATTCGATTTATTGGTTTAGTAAAAGTATTGCCTGTAAAGTTATGTTTATTGATCAGGAATAACAATACTAATTTCTATTGATTTTATGTTTTCAGCACAAACAGTTGCGTACATCCTTGGTGACAATAGTCACTCATTTAAAACATAAATCCATATTTTGTCACAGAAACTAAGGTTTTTTAATAAAAAAGTGTAATTTCCTGCCACCAATCAGAACAGATTTCTAATGACCTAAAGAAACTAAACTCAAAAAGAAGAATTAGAATTTTAACAGCATAATTCATTTAAAGAAAAACACTTTTATTATGGTCAAAAAACTACATTTCTTGTGCTTTCTTGGAGTGCTTATTTTTATGAGCTCCGGAATTAAAGCACAAACCTACTCCGGTTTTGATAATTATCATTCCAACGGGGAGATTCAACAGTTATTAAATGAATTTTCTTCGGGAAATGCCAAACTGCACACCATTGCCAAAAGTCCGGGAGGAGAACCAATTACCGTATTGGAAATTGGTGCAAACCTTAGCGATGTACCGGCAATTTTTGTAGGTGCTAATTTCGAGGGAAATGTTCCAATGGCAACAGAAGGTGCGCTGTACCTGGCTAAAATGCTAAAGGATTCAACAGCTTATACCAAAAATGTAAAATGGTACATCATGCCGCAACCCAACCCGGATGCAGCTGCCGTTTATTTTTCAGATTTGAAAACCGGTCAGGCCACCAACCTTTTTGAAATAAACAACGATGCAGATGATCAAACGGGTGAAGATGGACCAGACGACCTGAATGGCGATGGAATGATTACCCAAATGAGGATCAAAAGCATTGATGGAAATTATATCGTTTCGGATAAAGATGCACGGCTAATGAAAAAAGCCGATAAACAAAAAGGCGAACGCGGCAAATATAAAGTACTGACAGAAGGAATTGACAACGATAACGACGGAAAATACAATGAAGATGCAACCGGCGGAATAAATGTTGGTATTTCTTTTCCTCACCTTTTCCCATACGAAAACAAGGATGCCGGTTTATTCGCCGGACAAACGCCGGAAGTTTATGGAATTATGCGTTTCATTTTCGATCGTCCTGAAATAGCTATGGTTTATGCGCTGGGTACTTCAAACTTCTGCCTGGTTCCACCCAAAGGAGGTCGCAAAGGCGACGCTAACCTTGAACGTATAAAAATACCTCGTCGTTATGCCAGCATGCTTAATGCCGATGCCAGCAAAACATACACTATGGACGAGGCAATTGAGTTGTTTAAGACTGTTGTTCCGGAAGGAACGGATGTTACTTCGGCACTTGTTGCCAGCTATCTGAGCCTGGGCCCGGCGCTGAATCCGTTGGAAGACGACCTGGTTTTCTATAAAAAATATGCGGAGGATTATAAAAAGTACTTGAAAGCAAAAGATTTCAGCACTGAAACGCTCGATCCAACTCCGGCTAAAAACGGTTCGTTTGAATTGTGGGCTTATTACCACCTCGGCGTTCCTTCGTTTAGTATGCAACTATTTTCGGTTCCAAAAGTAAAAGAAGAGGCGAAAAAAGAGGATGACAAAGAAGCATCTGAAGACAAGAAAAAGAAAGCAGAGAAGACGGATAAAAAAGATGAGTTGGGCGAAAAAGACAAAGCTTTACTGGCGTATTCGGATGACGAACTGGACGGAGCCGGTTTTGTAGCATGGACAAAAGTAGATCATCCTGATTTTGAGGATGTTGAAGTTGGAGGTTATGTTCCTTATCTGGAAACAACACCAAAAGCAGATAAAATTGCATCATTGTCGGCAACACAATTGCCATGGTTGCTCAAATTGTCAAAAGAACTTCCTGAGTTAGCCTTCGCCGACAAAAAGATTACCGATCTGGGTGGAGGCATCTACAAACTGGAAATATATGTTGCCAACAACGGCGAACTTCCCTACCCGATTGCAATGGGTCAGCGAAACGGTCAACCGGCTCCTGTAATTCTTACACTCGATGGCGATGTAGAACTACTGGAAGGAAAGCTGCGCACACCGCTTGGAGCAATTGGCGCAAACCAGGTGAAAAAATATACCTGGCTACTAAAAGCAAGCAAAAACAAAAGTATTACTGCCGGAATTGAGTCGACAGTTTTTACCGATGTAGTTGAACAAATTAAAATTGGAGGTTAATCATGATACGCAAGATATTTTCATTATTAGCAATATTTTCATTGGCTGTTTCGGTATTTGCCGCCAACGAACCAAAAATTGAAGTACCACTCCGTTTCGACCGTTATTACGATTACGATGATGTGGTAAAAGCATTGGAAGTGCTTCACGAAGCCTACCCTGAACTGACTAAACTGGAATCGATCGGAGAAAGCGAAGAAGGACTTAAGATTTATGCACTCACCATAAACAATAAAAAAACCGGTGCCGAACACGACAAACCAGGTGTTTGGGTTGATGGAAACATTCACGGTAACGAAATTCAGGCCGGCGAAGTGTGCCTGTATTATGCCAATATGTTGCTAACCAAATATGGCGAAAACGAGCAGGTTACCAAAGCTGTCGACAGCAATGTCCACTATATAATTCCAGTGGTGAATGTTGATGGCCGTAACCACTTTTTTAAAGATGCACATACACCAAGCTCAAGCCGAAGCATTCGCATTCCGAAAGATGATGACGGCGACGGTTTATTCGATGAAGATGCCCCGGATGATCTGGATGGCGACGGCAGCATTTGCCAGATGCGTATAAAAGACCCGAATGGGAATTATAAACCCGATCCTGAAGATCCACGTATTATGGTTCGTGTAAAACCTGGTGAAAAAGGGGAATACACCATTCTTGGCTCGGAAGGAATTGATAATGATGGCGATGGAAGATTTAACGAAGATGCAGAAGGTTATCTGGACCCGAACCGTAACTTTGGTTATCATTGGCAACCTCCGTATGTTCAGCGTGGTGCCGGAAATTTCCCGTTCTCAGGAATTGGAATAAAAGCTGTTGATGAGTTTGCAGCAAAACATCCCAATATCATCGTTAACTTTTCATTCCATAACTCAGGCGGTATGTGGCTGCGTGTCCCCGCTGACAATACAACAGTACTTCCGGCATCGGATATTACTGCTTATGATGTAATTGGAAAAGAAGCCATAAAAATCACTCCTGGATATGTTTACATGTCATCGTTTGAGCTCTACCCGACTTTTGGTGATTCTGATGGTCAGATGTTCTTCGTACATGGTTCGTATACTTTTGTTGGCGAGTTGTTTATGCGCGAGCAGGAAACCTATAAAGAAAAAAGCGATAAACCTGCTACAAGTACTGACCGAACCGAACGCAATCGTGAACAGTTAAAGTTTAACGACAATGTAACGCAAGGCGAATTGTACAAAGACTGGCACCCTTACAACCACCCCGTTTACGGAGAAATTGAAATTGGAGGTTGGGTGAAAATGAGTTCTCGATTGCCTCATCCGTTTATGTTGCCCGATTTGGTTCACCGCAATGCATCGGTTGTTTTGCTGGCAGCCAACGAAACGCCAAAAGTTGAAATGGAGGTTTTTGACGTTAAAGAAATGGATAATAACCTGAAAAGAATTCGGGTTCGGCTAACTAACAAAAATGGCTTATCCACCATGACCGCGCAAGCCGTAAAAGATAAATTGTATACCATCGATCACCTGAAAGTTTCGGGTGCTAAAGTTATTGCCGGTGGAAAAATAAACGATTATCGTCTTGATCAGGTTAAGTATAAAGACCACAAACCAGAGGTTCAGTTCTTTGCACTTCCCGGACATGATTCTGCCGAGTATGAATTTATTGTGCAAGGTAAAGGAGAAATAAAACTGGAATACATTTCGCAAAAGGCAGGAAATACAAGTACAACCGTAAAATTGTAAAAGCTACGAAATAAAATTAAAAGAGTGCCCGCGTCCGTGGGCACTCTTTTTTTTTACAGAATTTAATTAAACCGATCAGCAACCAATTGTAGCCTCTGGTTCATTTATTCCCAAAGTCTCATTGCTTTGCTAACGGCATTTACCATTGTAATTTCATCGTTTCGCCTGAGGCTCACTCTGAACACAATTGGTATACTTGAAATAAAAAAATCCCGGCGTCCACTCCGGGATAATTATCTTATCACAACCTAACAGGATTTGAAAACTTAAAACTAAACTATCTACTGGGTTTGTATAGTACAAATATAATTGGAACCAATAAATTTAAATGATTTATTCTACTGAAAGGCCGCAAGATTAATCTGATTTATAACTGTATAAAGTTCTGAGAGAGAAGGAGACATTTACCTATACGTGTGATTATAAATACCGATAAACATCTTCTTTTCTGATCCCTTCTTCAATAAATACTGATTCAACACCCAATTTCCTCACTTCGTTTATGTTACGGCTTTCGTCGTCGAAGAATACCATATCAGAGTATTCAAAGCCAAAATGCTTTTTGATTTTTGAGAAATGTTGGATTTTACTGCTTGGGTAGATTTCTTTCAGATCGAAATACTTGTCGATATCAAATAAGTGAAGCAGATCTTGCGCCCAGCCCGGCTCGAAAGTCCGTGACGCTGCGGCGATTTTTCGGTTCTTCATTTTTAATTTCTCCAATACAGGAATCACATCAGGATACAATTCTATTTCATTGTTCGACTGATCGAGCAAGGCTCCGTCGCTCCAGTAATAAGGCGGATTTGTGGCATCGCACCAGGTTCCACCCGCATCCCAAAGCGTAAAGTCTAAATCAAAAACGAATAACTTCATGGCGACGAAAATAGAAAAAGTATACAGATTTGTGTTTTATATCAACTCCTGCGAGCCAATATAAAACACAAATTTTAAGTCGTTAGAATCCAAGTGATTTTGGTAGCCACATCGAAATTTCCGGAATATAAGTTACCAGCAACAAACAAACAATCATTGCTATAAACATCGGAATAAGTGGTTTTATCACCGTTTCAATCTTTACCTGACTTACACTACAACCAATGAACAAGAGGGATCCAACGGGCGGTGTTCCCAAACCTACACTCAGGTTCAGTACCATAATAATTCCGAAGTGAACCGGTTCCAAACCTAAATTGGTAACGATTGGTAAGAATATCGGAGTAAAAATCAGTACTGCCGGAGTCATGTCCATGAACACGCCAACAAACAGCAGTATCATATTGATGATCAACAGGATTACAAATTTATTATCGCTTAATGCCAATAAAGCTTCACTTACGTTTTGCGGAATATTTTCATAGGCCATAATCCACGAAAGTCCGATACAGGTTGCCACAAGTAACAATACAAATGCGGTGGTTTTTACCGAACGTAAAATCACATCAGGAAGATCTTTCAATGTCAATTCACGATAAATAAATGCCAGCACCAACGCATATAAAACGGCCACTGCCGATGCTTCTGTTGCAGTAAAGAAACCGGCCACAATACCACCAATAACAATCACTAACATCATTAAACTCGGGAAAGCGCGCCAAAATGTTTTTAAGGCGTTTAATGCACCTTTTTTGTGTTTGCTGCCGTAATAGCCAATTCCACCCAAAAACAAAGCACCGATACCACCATAAATCGCTGTTGCAACTCCTGCTGAGAATGCACTGTTTACTTTTATCAAACCAACAACAACCAAAGCCAGTGATGCAATAACAGCAAAGAATTTACCGAGGTTGCGTACCATTCCTTTAAATCCGAAATGTTTGTACGAAAACATTCCCATTGCCACGGCCATAATTGCCAATCCGGTTAAAATACCCGGTGCGTAGCCTGCAAGGAAAAGTGCGGTAATGGAAACACCACCACTGGCCAGCGAATATACAATGAGGATATTACTTGGCGGAATAGACAAACCTGTAGTTGCCGAAGTGATATTTACCGCGGCACTAAAGTTTTTGTCGTAACCTTCTTTGTTCATTTCAGGCATCATAATACTGCCAATTGCAGATGCCGATGCAGCAGCCGATCCGGAAATGGCTCCAAAAAGCATGTTCGCAAAAACATTTACAAACGCCAGTCCGGCAGGCCAGCGCCCAACCAAAACACGTGCAAAATTAATGAGCCGGATAGCTATCCCGCCCTTGTTCATAATATTCCCCGCCAGTATAAAAAACGGAATAGCCAACAGTGCGAAACTATCCAGCCCGGTTGCCATTCGCTGTGCAAACGTAGTTGCTGCAGGCAGTGGCATAATGGTTACCAGCATGGTTAATATCCCTGAAATCCCGATACTGATTGCAATGGGAACTCCAATTACAAGTAAAATTATAAAGCTTACTACAAGTACAATTACTCCTAAAAATTCCATTACTCTTCAATATTTTGGTTCAGTGAATTATCAATAGCATAATAAATTATAAGCAATCCGCTTAGCGGAACGATAAGATAAACGTAGCCTAGTGGCAACGCCAGAGCCGCCGATTTTACCTGTAGGTAGAAACGGGTGTAAACGAGCCACGAGCCGCCAACAACCATTACAAACAAGGCAAAAAGGCCAACCAGCGAATTAATAATAATTTGCAGACGGCGTTTTTTTGCACCTTTCATTTTTTGCAACATCAGGTCGATGGCGAGGTGTTCGTTTTTACCGGCCACATAAGCGGCCCCCAACATACCTACCCAAATTAAAAGAAAGCCGGCCAGCTCATCGGTGAACGAGCTTGGTGCGGACAAAACATAGCGGCTAAATACCTGCCAAAGCACATCGAGTACCAATATGCTCATAATCGAAACCAATATGATCTCGATTATTTTATCTATTTTTTCTCTGATAGTCATAACCTTTTTGTTATCGGTTTCTATTTCACGGCTTCGATGCGACGAAGTATATCGCCCAAAACTTCGTCTTGTCTGTACTTATCCAATAACGGGGCGACTTTCTTTGCGAATAGTTCTTTGTCAGGATAATTGATTTTAACACCATTCTCCTGAACAATTCGTAATGATTCCTCAACCGATTCTGCCCAATATTTTCGTTCAACAGGAACCGATTCGTCGGCAGCTTCCTGCAGCCATTTTTGTTCCTGCTCGGTTAAAGTATTCCACACTTTTGTACTGATGATCAGCACATCGGGCACACAGGTATGTTCATCTAATGAGTACTGTTTACAAACCTCGTAATGGTGCGAAGTATATAGACTTGGCTCGTTGTTTTCGGCGCCGTCAACCACTCCACTTTGCAGTGCGGTATATAATTCGCCCCACGAAATAGGAGTTGGAGAACCACCCAAAGCACGCACCATTTCCATGGCAGACTGACTTTTCATCACCCTGATTTTCAAGCCTTTCAAGTCGTCAGGAGTGTTAATAGGCTTGTCGATGGTATAAAAACTACGGAAACCGGCATCGTAAAAACACAGTCCGCGAATCCAGTATTCTTCAGTACCCAACAACAATTCTTTGCCAATTTCTCCATCAAAAACTTTAAATGAATGTTCTTTCGAGCGAAATACATAAGGCAGACCCAGTGCTTTGAATTTTGGGGTAAAACTTTCCATTACCGCTGCCGAAACTTTGGTAATTGCCAGGCTTCCGATCTGCAATAATTCGACACACTGTTGCTCGGAACCCAACTGTCCGCTGGGATAAATATCAATAGTCAGTTTTCCGCCTGATTTTTCTGCCAAACGCTCGGCCATAAACTCCATTCCCTTGTGTACCGGGTGAGTTGGGTCGAGACCGTGAGCCAGTTTTAAGACTTTATGTTGTTTGGTTTCGGTGCATCCCAAAAGAAATATCACCACAAAAACCAAAGAAAAAGCTTTAAAGATTTTAGTTCTCATTAGATAAAATTGATTTAGTGTTTCGCCATTTTAGGCCAAAGTTTTATGTTGTCAGGTCACTTATAATTTTCAGTGCCCCGGCACATTTTTCGGTAATATATGCATAATTTTTTTCGGCCAAAACTTCTTTCGGGAACAACTGCGAACCCATTCCCACACAAGTTACACCGGCGTCAAACCATTGTTTTAGGTTATCTTCGTCAGGAGATACACCACCGGTTGGCATTATGCTGGCATAAGGCATCGGCCCTTTTACGGCTTTTACAAAGCTTGGTCCACCCACTTGCGATCCGGGGAAGATTTTAACCACCTCGGCACCTAATTCGTGTGCGCGGCCAATTTCGGTTACTGAACCGCAACCCGGACTCCAGGCAATTTTTCGCTTGTTGCAAACTTTCGCAGTGGCTTCGTCGATTAGTGGAGCAACCACAAAGTTGGTTCCCAAAGCGATGTACATGGCAGCTGTAGCCTCATCAACTATCGAACCAACTCCCATAATCATTTCCGGGCATTCTTTAATGGCCCATTTATTTAATTCAGCAAAAACAAGTGTCGCAAAATCGCCGCGGTTGGTGAATTCGAATAAACGAACACCGCCATCGTAACAGGCTTTTACCACCGCCTTACAAACTTCTACATCCTGATGATAGAACACCGGCACCATTCCGGTTTCTTTCATTTTTAATGCTACTTCTATTCTTGAAAATCTTGCCATTTTTTATGCGTTTTTAGTTTTCAGTCGCAATTTTCAGTTCTATATGAACTGACTATTCTTGCTGACTGAAAACTGAGACTATTTACTGTTTTTTAGCGGTCAACACGCGCGCTTCCGCCGCCCATTATTTTTTCTACCTCTGACAATGTTGCCATGGTGGTATCACCCGGAGTCGTCATTGCCAATGCTCCGTGCGCAGCACCATATTCTACTGCTTTTGCGCCGTCATTAAATTCCAGGAAACCATAAATTAAACCGGATGCAAAGCTGTCGCCACCGCCTACACGATCCATAATTTCAAGATCTTCGCGGTGTTGCGCTTCATGAATTACACCATCAGCATAACAAATTGCTCCCCATGAATTTACTGTTGCTGTTTTTACTGTACGTAATGTTGTAGCAATCACTTTGAAATTTGGAAATTCGGCAACCGCATTTTCAATCATGCTTTTGTAACCTGCCAAATCCAGTTCTTTCAGATTCTCTTCGTTACCGGCCACTTCAAGTCCTAAACAAGCTGTAAAATCTTCTTCGTTACCGATCATTACATCCACATATTTTGCAATCTCACGGTTTACTTCCTGCGCTTTTTCTTCGCCACCAATTGCTTTCCAAAGCGATGGACGGTAATTCAAATCGTAAGAAACAATGGTACCATATTTCTTGGCAATTTTTACGGCTTCAATAACCGTTTCTGCTGCGGTTTCCGATAATGCTGCAAAAATACCACCGGTATGCATCCAACGTACGCCAAGTGTTCCGAATATATGTTCCCAGTCGATATCGCCGGGTTTTAATTGCGATGCTGCCGTATTTCCACGATCGGAAACACCTTTTGCTCCGCGAATTCCAAATCCTCTTTCTGTGAAATTTAATCCGTTACGAACGGTACGACCACAACCATCATAATCTACCCATTTTACAAATTGTGTATCCAGTCCGCCCTGAAGCATAAAATCTTCAATCAGGGCACCAACTTCGTTGTCGGCCAATGCCGTTATAATCGCTGTTTTCTTTCCAAAACATCTCCTCAGACCGCGGGAAACGTTGTATTCACCACCGCCTTCCCAGGCGCGGAACTGACGTGTGGTTCTTATTCTGCCCTCACCCGGATCAAGTCTTAACATTACTTCGCCCAGCGAGATACAGTCGTATGTACATTCGGATTTTGATTTAATCTCCAATTTTGCCATGATTTAGTTTTTATTTATGCAATCGATTGCAAAGATACGATTCTTCCATATTAAATTGCATGATCGCCTAAAAATCAATATGTTTTTACTAAAAATTAAAATAAGCTTTTGCGTTATTGAAACAGATATTTTCAACCATGCTTCCCAACAGCTCCATATCGTAAGGAATTTCGCCGTTTTCAACATCGTTACCTAACAAATTACATAAAGTACGGCGGAAATATTCGTGACGCGTATACGACAGGTAACTGCGTGAATCCGTTAACATTCCCACAAAACGACTTAATAAGCCAAGATTCGATAAGGCCTGCATTTGTTTTTCCATGCCGTCTTTCTGATCGAGGAACCACCAGCCGGAACCGTACTGCATTTTTCCGGGAACAGAACCATCCTGGAAATTTCCGATCATCGTTGCCATCAGTTCGTTGTCGCGAGGATTCAGGTTGTATAAAATCGTTTTCGACAGTTTATTTTCCATATCCAGTCGATCCAACAATCTCGAAAGTGGTCGTGCAATATCAAAATCGCCAATCGAATCAAAGCCTGTATCAGGACCAAGTTTGTTGAACAAGCGCGTATTATTATTACGTAATGCACCAATATGGAATTGCTGTGTCCATCCGCGAGAGTGATCCATAATTCCAAATTCGTATAACATACACGACTGGAATTTCACCACCTCTTCTTTTGTAAGGGTACCTCCTTTGCGAACTTTACCAAATATCTTTTCAATTTCTGCTTCAGTATAATCTTCTGCCAAAACGGTTTCAACACCATGATCGCTTAAACGACAGCCGTTCTGATGGAAAAACTCATGACGATCGTCCAGTGCATCCATTAAATCGCCAAAGCTCTTTATATTCATATTTGCCGCTTCTTCAAGCTGGCTCAGATAATCATTATATGATGCTGCATTTTCTACTGCCATTGCTTTATCGGGGCGCCAGGCGGGTAATACATTTGTTTCAAAACCGTCAGCTTTTATGGCTCGATGATATTCCAGTGAATCCACCGGATCGTCGGTTGTGCAAATGGTATGAACGTTGGCCTTTTTGATGATTCCACGACATGAATATTCGGGTGTTTGCAATTTGGCATTACATTCTTCCCAAACCTCTTTGGCAGTGGCCGGACTTAAAACTTTATCGATTCCAAAGAATTTTTTCAATTCCAAATGTGTCCAGTGAAACAGCGGGTTGCGTAAAGTATGTGGCACTGTTTCTGCCCACTTTTCAAATTTTTCCCAGTCGCTGGCATTTCCGGTACAGTACTTTTCGGCAACACCGTTGGTACGCATTCCGCGCCACTTATAGTGGTCGCCGTACAACCAAATCTGCGTGATATTATCATACTCTTTATCCTCAGCAATCTCCTGCGGATTAATATGACAGTGGTAATCGAAGATCGGCATTTTAGCCGCATGATTGTGATATAGTTCCTTTGCAACATCTGTTTGCAGAAGGAAATCTTTGTCCATAAATTGTTTCATAATTGTATCTAAGTCGGAAGTCAGAAGTCGGTAGCCCGAAGTCAGAAGTCCGGAGTTATATTATAAGTCGAATAATCTTTTTAAGTGTCGGTCATAAATATTTTCTTCCACACATCCACCTACAACGTCTGCGTATTTTTCAAGCAAGCCGGTGTAGCGTTCGCCCATTTCGGCAGCAACTTTATAACCCACATGAATTAATTGGCGGAAGTTTCGATTATAATCAGCATGTCCGGGAATATGGCGTAAAGTGTTTCCAAATTTTTCGCCTGTCCAGCTTTCAACCTCATCAGCCGAAGGAAGTTTTGAATTGTCGATATCGATCACATCAGCATACGGAGCACAAAGCTCTTCTTTTCTGTCGAGTGCTTTTGTATATATTTCTTTTGCTGCGGCCAAACCTTCGTCGCCCGAAATAGCCAAACCAATCACTTCTTCCAGCCAGGTTGTTCCGGCTGTTTTTACGTGAAGTCCCTTATCGTACTTTTTAATGATATCGGCCATTATCGGGTAAATCGTAAATTTATCCGATCCCGAATGAACGCTCAACTTGAGATCAGCCGGCAAGCCAAATTCTTTTACGGCATAGTCGATAACCAAAACATCCTGCTCAAATTCTTTGGCAAACTGCTCTGCATCGCCCACATAATCAACCCCTTTATTAAAACGGCCTGTAAATTTCGGAGCAATGGTTTGTGCGGGAATATTTTCGTTGGCGATCATTTTTAATATAAAAAATAGTTCAACCGGAGTTTGTGGCGCTTCAACTTCGTCCATTGAAACTTCGGTAACAAAATTGCCTTTTCCTTTAGCAGCCTCAATGTGACGGTAAATTTTACCTGCCTCTTTTATTGCTGCCAGGTATTTCGTAGCAACTTCATCTAAAAGTACGTCAGAAATTTCGATACTTTCATTAATTCCAGGAATATTTACACTCACACCCAACGACTTACACGATTCTTTAAAAGCCGCAACGTCTTCTGCTGGCGACTCGTTACCAATATACATCGCAACATCAAGTGTGAAAAAATTACTTGGTTCAATGAAACGGTCTACATTTCCCAGGTTAATATGATCGGCATCCACAAAGTAAGGAGCTTCCCAGCCTAATGCTTTTACTGCTGCGTCGGCTTCACTTCGGGTTCCTGATGGTTCCGAATGAACGATATCGTGTTCGCGATTCGACTTGTTCCAAACCGGAGTTACTTCAACTCCTTGTCTATTTGCTTTGATTAGGGCACTGAGTTGCGCCTCTCCTTCGTGATTGAAGCGGTCGCCCACTCCAAAACTGTATTTTCCGAATTTCATGATACTAGTCTGGTTAATAATTTCTCGAAAATTAATTTTCCGTGTACGTGCACGAAAGTAGAATTATATTTTAAATCTCACAAATTTTTAAGCTTTTTTAAAATCATTCCATGCTTATCAACACAGAATATATATTACTTACATACAATTACTTAGTAATGCGTTACAGAAAAGAACAACACCGTATAATTTCCGGAATACATTACTTTCGTTAACTAATATCCACTTTCTGTAAATTATGCCCGTTCTATACCATCAAAAAAACTTATCTTTGGAAATTATTAACCAAAACCTAGTTGACTTTAAAATATTTTTCAAAACCATGAGACAATTAAGCGTACTTTTTGCCCTCCTGTTTTTCACCAATTACCTTTTTGCACAAAATCAGCCGGCGGACTGGGAGAATCCTGCTCTTTTTAATATCAATAAAGAAGAACCACATGCCAGCCTTATGCCTTTTGAGTCGGTGACAGCTGCATTTACACAAAAGCCGCATCAATCGGTTTATTATAAAACACTGAGTGGTACCTGGAAATTTAACTGGGTAAGAAAACCTGCCGACCGGCCAATGGATTTTTTCAAACCGGATTACGATGTTTCCAATTGGGATGACATTCCGGTTCCGGCAAACTGGGAGTTAGAAGGATATGGTGTACCTATATATGTGAATCATCAATATGAATTCTCGGATTATAAAAGACCCGTTTCGCCCGAAATGAAATTTGTGGATGACATATATCCTGCCGATCCTGGCAAAGTGCCGCACGATTATAACCCCGTAGGTTCTTACCGCAGAACATTTACTATTCCTGAAAGCTGGAACGACCGCCAGGTTTTTATTCAGTTTGGAGCTGTTAAATCAGCTTTCTATTTATGGATAAACGGAGAAAAAGTGGGTTACTCGCAGGGAAGCAAAACTCCTGCAGAATGGGACATCACAAAATATTTAAAAGAAGGCGAGAATGTTGTGGCAGCAGAAGTGTATCGCTGGTCGGATGGTTCTTACCTGGAAGCGCAGGATTTTTGGCGGATAAGTGGCATTGAACGGGACGTTTATCTCTATTCAACACCAAAAGTTCGAATCCGCGATTATTTTGCCAAACCCGACCTTGATGCTGAATACAAAAACGGACTGTTTAGCCTTGACGTTGATTTAAGCAATCACACCTCAAAATTAAAATCGGGAAATTATACCGTTAAATACGATATTTTTGATGAAGGAGGATATTCTTTATCGAGTCGAGAAGAAGAGGTAAAGATCAATAAAAAGGAAAATGCCTCCGTTCATTTCTCGGGAGGGAACATTCCAAACGTAAAAAAATGGACTGCCGAAACACCTAATTTATATACACTGGTAATTAGTTTAACCGACAGTGAAGGTAAAACGGTTGAAGCAGTAAGTTCAAAAATAGGTTTCCGCAAAATTGAGATCATTGACGAAGTGTTTCACATCAACGGTGTTCCGGTAACCATTAAAGGGGTAAACCGTCACGAACACGACCAATATAAAGGCCATGTTGTAAGCGAAGAGGCGATGATAAAAGAAATTGCGCTGATGAAGCAGTTCAATATTAATGCAGTGCGTACCAGCCACTACCCCAACGACGAACGTTTTTACGATTTGTGTGACAAATATGGCCTGTATGTTACTAACGAAGCCAACATTGAATCGCATGGCATGTATTACGGTGAGCATTCGCTGGCCAAGAAACCTGAATGGACACCTGCACATGTCGACCGGAATATGCGCATGGTGGAGCGCGATAAAAACCACCCCTGTGTAATTGTGTGGTCGATGGGAAATGAAGCCGGCGACGGAGAAGTTTTTTCAGCCGTTTACAAAGCTATAAAAGAACGCAATCCATCGCGACCGGTTCATTACGAGCGTGCTATTATGGGTGACAATACGGATATTTTTTGTCCGCAATACCCGAGTGTACAGGCACTGGAAAATTACGGGTCGAAACACCAGACCAAACCTTATATTTCGAGTGAATATTCGCATGCCATGGGAAACAGCAATGGGAACCTGGTTGATTTGTGGGAGGTGTTTAACCGCGACCGGAACGACCAGTTACAGGGCGGTTACATTTGGGACTGGATTGATCAGGCGCTGGTGAAAAAAGCCGACGATGGCACCGAATTCTGGGCTTACGGTGGCGATTACGGCGAAAATATGCCAACCGATTATAACTTTGTTTGCAATGGAATTATCTCTGCCGATTACACGCCGCATCCTGCTCTTTGGGAAGTAAAATATGCCTATCAAAATGTTAAAATTGAAAAAGTTGACAGGGAGTACAGAATTACCAATATGTTTGATTTTATTGATCTGAGCGATTACGAGATCAACTGGATAACCACGCGCGATGGTAAATATTGGCGATCAGGTGTTATAGAAGATTTCAATTTAAATCCGGGAGAATCTAAAAATATATCGATCGATGAGGGGATGATAGTTAGTTTCGATGATCCTGAATCTCATGAGTATTTTATTGATTTCTCAGTAAAACTTAAAAAGGATAAACCATTCCGAAAAGCCGGTTTCGAAATAGCGCATGAGCAATTTTCTCCCGACATGATAGTTATAGTCAACAATGCGGATGAAGAGGAGACCAATTCTCCAGCTCTGAAACTAGAAGAAACAAAAGATGAATTCAACATTGCCGGACAACAATTTACTATAACATTCGACAAAGCAACCGGCACAATTTCTTCGTATAAATTGAATGGAACCGAACTGATTCAAGAAGGTCCACAGGTAAATTTCTGGCGTCCTGCAAACGACAACGACAAAGGAAGCAACATGCTTGGCCGACTGGGAGTTTGGCGTGAGATTTCAAGAAACTTAAAACCGGTAAGTGTTACTGCTTTCCAAACCGAAGACAGCAAAGTTTACCTCACAACAAAATATAAACTTGAAGAGATAAACGCAACTCAGTCGGTCGTTCAAGTTGTTGATGGAAACGGCAGAATTGAGGTTACAAGCACTTTTGAAACTTCGAACAGCGAACTGCCAAATATTCCTCGCATTGGCATGCGCTGGGAAATGCCGGTAAATTTTGATAACCTGAAATATTTTGGACGCGGACCACACGAAAACTACATCGACCGCAACCACAGCGCTTTTGTAGGTCTTTACAAAGGTAAAGTTGCCGATCAGTATTTTAACTACGTTCGTCCACAGGAAAACGGATACAAAACCGATGTTCACTGGTTCGAGTTGAGAAACGAAAACGGTTTGGGTTTAAAAATATCCGGCGATCCGGTGATCGGATTCTCAACCCTTCATAATCCTATTGAAGATTTTGATATGGAAGACAGTAACGACTACCGCCACACCAACGACATCGTGAAAAAAGACGGCGTATTTATTTGCACCGACCTGATTCAAATGGGAGTTGCCGGCGATAATTCGTGGGGGGCACAACCAATGAATAAATACCAGGTTCCGGCAAAAGATTACCAATACAACTTTACCATTGAGCTGGTATTTTAAAATTACATAAATCAACTAAAGAAGAGAGAAATACAATGAAGATCGCATCATTTTTTATTGTCGCAATGACAATTTGTTTGGGTTTGTTTGCCCAAACTGCAGACATCGTCCCCAAGCCGGTAACTGTTATAAAAAAAGAAGGAGTTTTTAATTTAACAGCCAACACCAAAGTCCTTTTTGAGGCCTCAAATGAAATTGAAGCTGATTTCGCTGATCTGGCCAGGGACATTTTAAAAAATGCAACCGGAAATGCCCCGGAGTTTGCAACACCAAATACGAACAAAGAAGGTAATATTCTTATCCAGCTCAATAATCCGCTCGATACTAAAATCGGCAACGAAGGTTATACGCTTTCTATTCAACCTGATCGTGTATTTCTGAATGCCAATACCACTGCCGGATTATTTTATGGTGTTCAAAGCATCTGGCAGTTGTTAACAGCAAACGAAGGTACTACCCTGCCCTGCATGGATATTACCGATTATCCTCGTTTTGGCTGGCGTGGTTTGCACCTTGATGTTTCGCGGCACTTTATGCCCGTTGAATTTATTTACAAGTACATCGATTACATCGCATTGCACAAAATGAATGTCTTTCACTGGCATTTGGTGGATGATCAGGGTTGGCGGATTGAAATCAAAAAATACCCAAAACTCACTGAAGTTGGTGCTTTCCGTGCCGACCGTGAAGATCTGGACTGGAACTCAAGAAAAGAACCGGTAAAAGAAAACGAGCCAAAATACGGAGGTTTTTATTCACAGGAGGATGTAAAAGCCATTGTTGAATACGCCCGAAAAAAACATGTAACGGTAATTCCTGAAATTGAAATGCCTGCTCACGTTATGTCAGCGTTGGCAGCTTATCCTGAATTTTCTTGCACCGGGGAGTATAAACCTGTACCTCCGGGCGGAGTTTGGCCGATCACACATATTTTTTGTGCCGGGAAAGAAGAGACATTTAACTTTCTGGAGGATGTTTTGACTGAAGTTATGGAACTTTTCCCGTCAACATACATCCACATTGGAGGTGATGAAGCAACAAAAACTGAATGGGAAAAATGTGAGCTCTGCCAAAAACGTATGACCGACGAAGGCTTAAAAGATGAACATGAATTGCAAGCCTACTTCATAAAACGAATCGAGAAATTCCTGAATAAAAACGGCCGCCAGTTAATTGGCTGGGACGAAATTCTGGAAGGCGGATTGGATCCAACGGCAACTATTATGTCGTGGCGTGGTGCTGATCCCGGAATACGTGCTGCAAAAGCCGGTCACGATGTGGTAATGTCGCCAACCTCGCACTGCTACTTCGATTATTACCAGGGAGATCCTTCGCTGGAACCAAAGGCTTTTGGAGGAAATATTACATTGAAAAAAGTGTACAATTTCGAACCGGTTCCTGCTGAATTGAATGCTGAAGAAGCAAAACATATAATTGGTGCACAAGCCAACATCTGGACAGAATATATGCCCGACGGCCGCCATGTGGAATACATGATCATGCCGCGAATGAGTGCTCTTTCAGAAGTATTGTGGTCGCCAAAAGATACGAAAGACTGGGGCGATTTCTCTAAAAGAATGGAAAGCCAGTACAAACGTTTCGACAAGCTGGAAATAAACTATGCAACCAGTGCATTCCAGGTTTCTGCAAAACCGGAATTGGATCCGACAAATAAGGCCATAAAAGTTTCATTGAGCACCGATGCCTGGAATCCGGATATTTATTATACCACCAACGGATCGGAACCAAGTGCACAATCAAAAAAATATACGCAGCCTTTTACAATCAGTAAATCGGGAACTGTGAAAGCAGTGGTTATTCAGGATGGCAATCAGAAATCGCAGCCACTGGCTACCGATTTTATTATTCATAAAGCCATTGCATGTAAAGTGGATCAAAAGTACCCAAATAGCAAAAGCTATGAGTCGACCGGCGAATATGCACTGGTAGATGGAATTAAAGGCTCAAAAGACCACCACGACGGAAACTGGAAAGGATTTAATGCCAAAGATCTGGTTGCAACGATTGATTTAGGCGAATCGGAATCGTTTTCAAAAGTAAGTACCGGAGTACTTCAGGATAACGGCGCATGGATTTTTTACCCAACTCACTTTACAGTTGAAGTTTCTGAAGACGGCAAAAACTTCAAAAAACTGGGAACGGTAAAGAATAAAGTAAGTGCAAAAGACGGAGAACGCCAGATTCAAGACCTGGTGCTAAATAAAAAAGGTAAGGGACGTTATATTCGTGTTACTGCAGCACATTTAACAAGCTGTCCGAAAGGCCACGCTGGTGAAGGACAACCCGGCTGGCTGTTTGTTGATGAAATTATTGTAGAATAAAATATAAAAGGGCACGACTGAAGTTCGTGCCCTTTTCATTTCATTTTCTACTCCGTTTTACGGGCAACCGTAAAAGTCACATGCTCTCCGCTAAACAGGTCTCCCCCCGGCAAAACATCTTCGTAAAAGGTGAAATTCTCCCATCCCATTTCTGTCAACATATTCACTAAATCGGTTTGTGAAAAAAAGTGAGTCCAGAAACGATAGACATCAACTTTTTCCTCTTCACTTACTATTTGGTGCTGGTAAAGAATTACTTTTTCATGTTCATACAAGAATGACTCTGAAAGCGCAAGGAAAGGCTCCGGCTTCCAGAATCCTGCTTCCGCAACTTCCCAGTTTTTGGGAGCTACTTTTTTAGGCAGCTCCTTATCATTCAATACATCGAATATAAGGGTACCTCCGGGTTTCAGAACTTTGTATATAAATCGAAGCAATTTTGCTCTGTCGTCAGGCAGCAAAACTCCCAGATCAGTATAAATCAACAAAACCAGATCAAAACTTTGTTCCGGCAAATCCAATTCCAGGTAATTTGCTTGCAGGTATCCAATTTCAAGTCCGTCTTGTTTCGCCTTGTTTTTTGCGTAATTGATTGAATTTCCCGAGAAATCAACACCGGTTACGGAGTGACCTTTTTCCGCCAGCATGGTTGAATATAAACCGGGGCCACACCCCAAATCAAGGATATTCATTCTTTCTCCACCCGACTTTTCCAAAATCCAGCCCACTGTATTTTTTATGGTTGCCTGTTTACGACTGGCGAGGTCAATATTTTCGTTCAGATGCACCTGCAAAAGTTGTTTCGAAATGTATTCATCGGTCCACATAATTGCAGTACCCGGTTCGTAAAGTTTTGGTTTTTGGGTATTAACCAATAATTTATTGAGTTTCATTTTTAGTATAAATTAATGAGTAAAATAATTTGATATAAAAAGAATCACACAAGCAAAATTCTCACCTGTGTAAATCAACTCCGTATGGAGTGTTTCTGCTATGTAATCTCAATAAATGAAGTGCTGCAAAGTTAAAAACTATTTTTGGATAATAAATATTTTTAGCTAATCCCCAACAAAAAGTAATCCAGTCATTCGATTCATTTTCAAATAGATACTTTTTTGTCTTATTAATCAAAAATCCCTAATTCCATGCACCTTTTAGTGCATTCTAAATTAGCACCTTAGCTAAACATTTCTGACTTATATTCGTTTTATTGGCGACTGATTAACAAGAATCGTTTATGTATTTAGAAAAGGAAAAACCGGTAACAAAGAACCAGGTATCTGCAAAGGAAGCACTACAAGATTACTTTATTGCAAGCTTAAGCCGCCAGCTAAGTGTAATGGGCCGACGCGAGGTTCACAATGGCCGTGCGCACTTTGGTATTTTTGGTGATGGAAAGGAAATAGCTCAGATTGCTTACGCCAAGACTTTTAAAAAAGGTGACTGGCGTTCGGGATACTACCGCGATCAAACTTTTATGCTCGCTCTGGGACTGCTTGAACCGGAAGAGTTTTTTGCCATGATTTACGGCGATACCGACGACGAAATCAATCCATCTACAGGCGGACGAAATTTCAATAATCATTTTAGTACGAGAAATATCACTGAGTCAGGTGAAATAAAAGATCTTGCCGATCAATACAATTCTGCTTCCGATATTTCATCAACCGGTGGACAAATGCCACGTTTGCTTGGGCTGGCGCAAGCCTCGAAAATGGTTCGTCAACAGCCGGAGTTAAGAAAGCAACTGAACAATAATGTTACCGGTAACGAGGTGGCATTTGGCAGTATCGGCGATGCCAGTACTTCCGAAGGAATTTTCTTTGAAACGATTAACGCTGCCGGAGTTTTGCAGGTTCCGCTGGCAGTGGCCATTTATGATGATGGTTTCGGAATAAGTGTCCCAATTGAACTGCAGACAACAAAATCGAGCATTTCTGAAGCACTGGCAGGTTTTCAGAAAGATAAAAACACGAACGGGGTTAACATCTACAAATGTAAGGGATGGAGTTATCCTGATTTGGTTGAGACTTTTAAAAAAGGAATTGACAGCTGTCGGAAAAATCATATTCCGTCGGTTTTCCATATAAACGAAGTTACACAGCCACAGGGGCACTCTACTTCGGGATCGCACGAGCGTTACAAAACAAAAGAACGCCTGGCGTGGGAAAAAGAATACGATGGCATTAACCAAATGCGTAAATGGCTTTTGGATTCAGGAATTGCTGATGAAGAGATGTTGGTTGAAATTGAAAAATCGGCACAAACAAGAGCGAAAGAAGCCCGAAAAAAAGCCTGGAAAAATTATACTGAAGGTTACCAAAACGAACGAAACGAGTTGATCTCAATTCTAAAAAGAATTGATGAACAAAGTGAGCTGCAAAGTTTACGCCGTTTTGAAAAAGTAACGGATAAGATTTTCCCGACGAGAAGATCACACGTAAGTTTTGCCAAGCGACTGAAACTCGAGCTTCATACCATGCCGAAGCTGGAAGATGAACGCAACATTTTAAAAGACTGGATCAGTCGTTTTGAAGAACGCACCGCCGGTTTTTACAACGGAGAATTACACCGAACCGGATCGGACGCTGCCCTGAATGTAAAAGCAGTTGCAGTAGAATACGATGAAAAATCTTCCGATGTAAACGGATCGGTAGTAGTAAATAAAAATTTTGATGCACTGTTTGACAAATACCCCAACCTGGTAACTTTTGGTGAAGATACCGGGAAGCTGGGTGATGTAAATCAGGGGATGAAAGGCATGCAGGAAAAATATGGCAAAGTTCGTGTTGACGATGCCGGAATCCGCGAAGCAACCATCATCGGACAGGGAATTGGACTGGCAATGCGTGGCTTCCGCCCTATTGCCGAAATTCAATACCTCGACTACCTAATTTACGCACAATCTCAATTAAGCGATGATCTGGCAACATTACAATACCGTACGAAAGGACGCCAGGCTGCACCGTTAATTGTGCGTACTCGGGGTCACCAATTGCAGGGAATCTGGCATGCCGGTTCGCCCATGCAAATGCTTTTGGGATCGATGCGTGGCGTGTACCTGTGTGTACCCCGCGACCTTACACAAGCTGCCGGTTTTTACAATACTTTACTGGCTGGTAACGACCCTGCATTGGTAATTGAGCCGCTGAAAGGCTATAACGTTAAAGAAAAACTGCCGGCCAACCATGGTGAATATAAAGTTCCGCTGGGAGTTCCGGAGATTATGCAGGAAGGGACGGACGTTACCGTGGTTACTTATGCCTGGAACGTACACCATGCAGTAAAAACAGCAAAACTGTTGCAGGACTTTAAAGGCATTTCCATTGAGGTGATCGATGTGCAGACCTTAATGCCCTTTGATGTAAATCATATTATCCTGGAATCCATAAAAAAAACAGGAAAAGTAATTTTTATGGACGAAGATGTACCCGGTGGAGGAACAGCTTACATGATGCAAAAAGTTATCGAGGAGCAAAAAGCGTTTGATTATTTGGATACCGCACCGCGAACACTTTCGGCACAGGAGCACCGCCCGGCATACGGTATTGATGGCGAATATTTCTCGAAGCCAAACGTCGAGTTGCTTTTCAGAAATGTTTATGAGATGATGCGCGAAGTTGAGCCTGATCGTTTTCCGGAGTTATAAGAAAGTATTTAGCTCACCAACTCTTTAAACGAGCGTTTAAAATCTTCGTTATACAGGTTATTGTACAACTTAATATAGTGATTATAAATCTCTTTGGCTAAACTGTGTTTCCCCTGGTGATAAAGGATATTACATTTTAATTCCAGCGCGGTTTCGTTCATTTGGTCGAAAGTGAAAAGTACATCGGTAATTTCGAGTAGTTCCTTTTCATTTTTCCGAATATCCAGAAGTTCACAAACTTCTTCAAGCCGGTTAACTACTCTACCCGAAATATCGTCTTTCCACCTGTCGAGCCATTCCGATTCGGTGTTAACAAGGAAATTCCCGCGGCTCAAAATACTGATCACTTTATTGAACTCTTTAATGCGCGAAATATCAAATCCTTTTTGATTGTATTCTTTCACAAACTCAAAATCGCAAAACACATCTTCGCGATGCGACATCCGCCAATAGTTTCCATCAAAAGTGATTGAAATATCCCCTACATCCTCCAGAATAGAGCGTAGTTTTTTGATATTTACTCCACGGTTATTCTTTGCGTTATGCTCGGGCTTATCAGGCCATAAATAATCCTGTATTTTTTTTGAAGAAATCCCTGTATTGCCATCAATTGTATTAAGAAAAATAAGAAGGAAAAGTTCTTTTAATGTTGGCGAGAAGCGATATGTAATTTCTCTTCCGTTTCGGTCAAATACCTGAAACCCTCCAAAGGTAAGAATGCGGCCTTGAGTGATTTCTTCATCAACCTTGGATTCATCGCTTAGCAAATCTAATTTTGCCTTTTCCGTGATAACTTTCGCCTTTCTATTCTTGCGGGTAATGATTAATACTGCAAGTATTAACAGCAAAGCCAAAACACCAAAAAAGACGTAATCCAACGGAATCTTTTTAGCCGTAGTCTTACCTACTGGCACTAGCTCCGTTTCTGATGGAGGATAGTTTAGTGAATAAATATTTACCTCAAATTTCCCACTCGACGTTTTGTGCATCGTAAGTGCGAGTATTTTATTGTGGGTTTGCCAGTTATACAAATCTGCAAACGAGGTAATGTCGTAGAACGAATAAGGAATTTTACTTCCAATAAATTTATACTCCGGGTTGTCAATATCGGTTTTTAAAAGTTGTAAAGCTGTTTCGTTATTACTGTGCGAAAAACATAGGGTGTAGAAACAGTTCTCCTGTTTATTAACAATCATTGAATTTACAGGAGTAAAACTTTCGTCACCTATTTCATCCACCTCCCAAACTTTTGAAATAGTATCCGCTGCAAAATCGATCTTATACAGATCGTAGTAAAACTCTTTCCCCAAAATTTGCTTCCCTGTTTCGTTACCTAATCCGCCAAACAGATAATAAACACTGTCGTTTGCACTTTTCCCCAGCGACGCCAGATAACGCGGTTCAAACAGTTCGCCTTTAAATTCCTGTTCCTCCCATTTATTTGTGGTTTCATTTAATTTTCGGATAGTATTGAAATAGGTAAAAAAGCCATACCCGGCTATTGCAGTAAAACTGCCATCAACCGGATTTAGCAAACTATTGTGGTGCCAGTACTTGGGCAAATAGGCCAGGGTATCGTACCGGTTGTTCCAGGTTCTGTTGGTTTCATCAAAAGCCGGAACAATATTTTTGTATTTCGAGTAAGTTCGTAATCGATCGTTTTTATCAAAAAACACCTGCTGGGCATCTTCGTAAAAAGGATTTCCGGACTGGTATTTAATCGTAGTAACTTTTCGTTCGTTGAGGCTAAATTTTGTAATTCCCTGTTTGCGCTCAACAAAATAAAATGCCTCTGATTTTTTGTTAAAAGCAATTTGCGGCAAGTTCGAAAATTCAAATTTTTTAACCGGTTTCCAGGTTTGATGTTGCTCCATCACCCAGGCAGGATTCACGATCTCGGCAACTTTCCCTTCAATAGAATCCTTTACCGTGAAATCGTTTGAGTAATCGAGAGGCCAGAAATATTTTAAATTATTCTGTTCTGAAAACCGAATATTACGCACTGACATTGGTGGAACTTCATCTATCTCGAAACCATAACGGTTTACAATTCCAAAGGTCCATTCCAACTCTGACGAAGCCGGCAAATCTATTTTATCGCGAACAGTTTTCCCTTCAAAAGTCATTGCCACTTCTCCGGAAACTGCGTTTACCTCCAATTTAAATTTATGCCACCGGTTAACCAATTCAATCTGGTCGCGTGTTAGTGCCATTTGCAAACCGGTTTCTTTCTTGTCCAGCACGATAAAGAGATCGGGGAAACGTCCGTCGATATTATAAATCAGATCGAATTGATGACCATCATTAGTCTCTTTTAATTGCAACACGTAACCGTAGCGTTCGTCGAGGTCGCGAAATAAAATGTCGAATTCAATGCAAAAACTATTCTGATATTCTATCGAGCCTTTCCGAGTAAGATCAATACCTGTACGTTTCTCTAGTGATACTTCTTTTGATTTAAAAAAGACACCACGATGCTCGTTGGCATTACTTTTAAATACCACCAATAAAATAAGAAATGAAATAAGAAAAATACCCCGCATTACAAGTTAGCTAATAAAGACACAAAAGTATAATTTTAGCTGTTCCTTCGAAACAATCTAATATAACTAATGTTGCAAAATGTTTTATTTTGTTATTCTGACACATTGTGTCTACTTTTTTCGTCATACATTTTTTACTGCTATGCGCAAAACCACCAACAAATTGCAAATTTTTCGAGACAAACATTAACTGAAAACAATTTTATTATAAAAATTACACACTCATATAACATGCTCTATCATTGATCTTTTGCACAATATTAATCTAATATTAATCTGAATTAACAAGTTTTCCACTCGTGTTAATCAGTGATTAATCACAAATAAATCACCTGCGCTTAAAATTGTTAAAAAATTTGAAATTTAAACTTAACACAAATTTTATGGAAAATTGTTTTTCAGCGATTAGCCAGCTAACCAAAAGGCTATCGATCTCAAAATTTGCTGTTGCTTTTATTTTCATTTTCTCGGGTTTTGCTGCAATGGCACAGCAGGGAGAATTAAAAGGGAAAGTAACAGAGGGAACTGATGCACCACTTCCGGGTGTGACTGTTATGGTAAAAGGTACTTCAAATGGTACCATTACTAATTTCGACGGAGAATACACGCTTAAAGATGTAAAAGAAGGCGACGTAGTTGTATTCAGCTTTATCGGAATGTTAACGCAGGAGATTGCTTACTCCGGTCAGGCAAACCTGGATGTAAACATGGAGACCGACACGCAGAACCTCGACGAGGTTGTGGTAACGGCTCTGGGTATTCAGCGCGACAAGAAAACGCTGACTTACTCGTCTCAACAAGTTTCGGGCGACGAAATGATGAAAGCCCGCGACATGAACTTCATGAACAGTTTGAGTGGAAAAACTGCAGGTCTTGAAATCAAGAAAAGTGTTTCAGGAGCAGGTGGTTCTACTAAAACCGTTTTAAGAGGTAACCACTCATTAAGCCAGTCGAGCGATCCATTGTACGTAATCGACGGTGTACCGATGGTAAACCGTAAAGGTGAGCAGTCAGGTATGTGGGGAGGAACCGACGAAGGTGACGGTCTTTCACAAATTAACCCTGACGACATTGAAAGCATCAGTATTCTGAAAGGTGCAAACGCTGCTATTTTATACGGTAGCCAGGGAGCAAACGGTGTTGTTATCATCAATACCAAAAAGGGTAAAGAAGGTAAAACAACTGTTAGCTTCAACTCAAGTACAACTTTCGAAAGTATAACTACTACTCCCGACCTGCAATATTCTTACGGCAGCGAAGGCGGTGCTAAAGAAAGCTGGTCGTACACTAAAGGCAACTATGAGAGTGATTATGTTGACGATTTCTTCCAAACAGGTTACAACCTGGTAAACTCGTTGTCAATTAGTGGAGGAAACGATAAAACCACAGCTTACTTCTCTTACGGTAACACAACTGCACAAGGTGTTATTCCAAATAACGAGTACCAGAAAAACAACGTTACTTTCCAACAGTCTACTAAATTATTCGAAGACAAATTGAAAGTGAGTTCAAACGTAATGTTGGTTTCGGAAAAAGCTGAAAACCGTTACACTGCAGGTTACTACCTTAACCCGCTCACCGGTTTGTATTTCTTCCCACGCGACAGAAACTTTGCCGATTACAAAGAAAACTACCAGGTTTTTGACGAAGCAAGTAACATGTACACTCAAAACTGGTTTCTTTCCGATCACCACCAGTCTAACCCATACTGGCTCATCAACAACCAACCAAAAGAAGACCTTACAAAACGTGCTATTGCAAGTTTAACACTCGACTACGATATTACTGACCATCTGAAATTTAAAGTTCGCGGTAGCTACGACTACGCAAGCAAATCGTTCGAACAAAAATTCTACGCTGGCGGTAACAGCACCAATATTTCGGCTACAGGTCGTTGGAGCTACAAAAAATACGAAGATAAAATGCTTTACACCGATGGTATTTTTACTTACCAAAACAATTTCGGTGACTTTAGTGTAAGCGGTGTTTTAGGTGCCAGTTACCAACATGGTACTTACGGCGATGGAGTACAGGTTGACAACGGTACAAACAACCTGTTGTATGCTAACGAATTTTATTTCGACAACTTGCCTACCAATGTTCAGGTTCACTCAACTTATTCAGGTGAAATTATTAAACAAGGTGTTTTCGGCAACGTTCAGTTAGGTTACAAAGACATGCTTTTCCTTGATGTAGCAGGTCGTAACGACTGGTCTTCATCATTGGCCGGAACAGGTAACGAATCATATTTCTATCCATCAGTTGGTTTGTCGGGTATTGTTACTGAAATGATTGATGCTCCTGAATTCCTGAGCTTCTGGAAACTGAGAACATCGTACAGTACTGTAGCCAACGAAGTACCATTTAACGTGGTAAATCCAATGCACACTATTAACTCTGGTGGCGGTGTTGACCGTAATACGCAGCAGCCATTCAGAAACCTGAAACCTGAAATGATCAGAAGTTTCGAGGTTGGTACCGATCTTCGTTTGTTCGAAGGCCGCGCCGGATTAGACTTCACTTACTACAACATCAACAGCCAGGATCAATTCATCACGCTTGATGCTCCCTCTGGTTCAGGATATACTTTCTACTACATCAACGCAGGTGAAGTTGTGAACAAAGGTATTGAGATTACATTAACAGGTAACCTTATCGACAAAGGTGATTTCGCATGGAACACCAACATCAACTTCTCGCGTAACAAAAACGAGATTGTAGAATTGGTACCTGAGTTTGAAGGAAAACGAATTTCGTATGGTAGCTCAGAAGGTTACACAACTTACATTGTTGCCGGTGGATCATTTGGTGATCTTTACGGATACAAATTCAGAAGAAATGATGCCGGTCAGATTATGTTGGACGAAGAAAGCGGTGCTCCGTTGAGAACTGCTGAAAGAGAATACCTGGGTAACCTGGAACCAAAGTTCAGCATGGGTTGGAACAATAGTTTCGATTACAAACAATTCTCTTTAAGTTTCCTTGTAAATGCGAAAATTGGAGGAAAAGCATTCAGCCAAACAGAAGCTATGTTAGACGGATATGGTGTTAGTCAGCGCTCAGCCGATGCACGCGATGCAGGTGGTGTTGCTATCGACGGTATTCAGGGAACAACAGCAGTTTCGTCAGTTGATCCGAAAACATACTACACTACAGTTGGTGACCGTAACGGTATTGCAGAAGCATACGTTTACGATCGTACAAACATCCGTTTAAGCCAGCTAGCACTTTCATACGATTTAGATGTTCGCAAACTGGGTCTTCCATTGCAGGCAGCATCTTTCTCGGTAGTAGGACAAAACTTGTTCTTCTTCTACAAAAAGGCTCCTTTCGATCCGGAACTGACAATGAGTACAGACATGAACTCACAGTCGCTTGATAACTTCAATGTACCGGCTACAAGAACCTATGGTTTCAACTTAAAAGTTACATTCTAAGTAAAAAAGTAGAATCATGAAAAAAATATTATTCTTATTTATAGTAGCCCTCTTGGCCGGTGCATGTACCGATGAGTTTGAAGAGGCAAACACGAATCCTTATCAAATTACCGATTCGTCGTTAGAACAGAACTTTAATCACGTTGGAGCGTATTTCCCTTCAATGTTGAGCAATATTTTCGGTCACCAGATCGAAGAAAACCTTGTAGCAGAATCATTCTGCGATTACATGGCAACACCAACTCCTTTTGTTGGCGGTGTAAACAACACTACATATTACATTCGTTGGAACACATACTGGAACCGTATTTACGGTAGCATTATGGCTCCTTCGCGTCAGGTAATTAACATTGCAGAAGAAGGCGGATACGATGTATTCGTAAAATGGGCAGAGTTGATTCAGATTATGGGATTGTCGCGTTTGACAACTTACCACGGTCCGCTGATTTACTCTGAGTACGGTTCAACAGAATCAACTATCAACTACGATAGCGAAGAAGAATTGTACACTTCTTGGTTTGCAAAACTTGATGAGATTCAGGCAACATTTGCTGCAAATGCCGATTACACAGGTATGCAAAGTTTCGATGCATCCTATGGCGGTCGTGTTGACCAATGGATGAAATTTGTTAACTCAATGCGTCTGCGTTTGGCTATCCGTGTTTCAAAAGTTGCTCCTGCTTTGGCACAAACCGAAGGAGAAAAAGCAATTGCTGATCCGGCTGGATTGATCGTAGAAAACGGAGACAACATGAATATCTCATTATACGGAAGCAAATTGTACCTGGCTGTTATCTGTTTCGAATGGAACGATACGCGTATGTCGGCCGGTATGGAGTCGTTCCTTGTTGGTTTGAACGATCCACGTATCGAGACTTATTTCCAACCTGCAACCGACGAATCATTAGTTGTTGATCACCCTGAAGTACCTTACAAAGGTATCCGTAACGGTGCATCGTTAGTCGCCAAAGACGACCACACTGCTTGTTCTATGATCAACGAAAGCTTCCGTTCTATTACAGAAAGAAGCTACCTAACTGCTGCTGAAGTTAACTTCGACTTAGCCGAAGCTGCATTACGTGGCTGGGAAGGTGCAGGCGATGCCGCTGCCTACTACGAAGCCGGTATTCGTGCTTCATTTGCAGAATGGGGAGCAGGTGGTGTTGATGCTTACTTAGCTGATGCAACAAGTACTCCTATCGATTACAACGATCCGGTTTATGCCGGCGACATTAACGATTTTGTTTCTCGTTCAACAGTAACTGTTGCATGGGACGAAGCTGCTACAAACGAAGAAAAATTAGAAAAAATCATTACTCAAAAATGGATCGCAGGATTTACTAATCCGAACGAGCCTTGGGCTGATTTCCGCAGAACAGGATATCCAAAACTTCCTTTGGTATACCAAAACAGCAGTAGCTCTGACTGGGGTGTAATTCCAAGTGATGAGTGGATCAAACGTATGCCGTTTATTGAGGATGAACGCACAGGAAACTCAGAAGCTGTTTCCAATGCAGTAGCAACAATGAAAGGTGATGACTTAATAAGTACCCGCTTATGGTGGGATACAGGAAATTCAAATTTCTAGATCTTTCGCATAGTCTAGTTTAGTTTAAGGTTACGGGTTAAGCAACCGGCAATGTCGGTTTGCTTTTCCCGTATTATTCATTATAATTGCATACCTATTTCAACAAAATGAACCGAATTCTTTTTGCAGCTAATGCATTTTTGGCACTCTTCGTATTCTCGTGCTCTCAAGCCCCGAGAACAGAAGATTTTTCAGCTTATGTAGATCCGTATATCGGCAGCGATTATCACGGGCATGTTTTTGTGGGAGCCAACGTTCCTTTTGGTGCTGTTCAGCTTGGGCCGAACAATGCGCAGGAAACCTGGGACTGGTGCTCAGGCTATCATTATTCCGATTCGGTTCTGATAGGTTTTGCACATACACATTTAAGCGGAACAGGTATTGGCGATCTCGGCGATTTGCTTTTTATGCCCGTTTCCGATGAGTTTAACTACACAGCAACAAACGAAGCTTACCCATGGAGTGCACTTTACACACACGACGACGAGCAAGTTAGTCCCGGTTATTACTCCGTTAATATTAATAAATACAATATTCAGGCGGAACTAACTGCCACCGAACGTGTAGGTTTTCAGAAATACAACTTTAACGCTCCCGGTAATTCAAAACTGATTATCGACCTGGCCTACGGAACAGGATGGGACAACCTCACCAAAGCCGATCTTCAGCAGGAAGATGACCACAGCATTTGTGGATTACGTTATTCCACAGGATGGGCAACTGATCAAAAAGTATACTTCCACACCGAATTTTCGAAAGCAATTAAATCACTTCAACTTTTACGCGAAAACGAAAAAGGTATTAACACCGTTTTACTTGAATTTGAAGGAAACGGCGAATTATTGGTTAAAACGGCGATTTCTCCGGTTAGTGCCAATGGCGCAAAATACAACCTGAACGCCGAATTAGCCCAATGGGATTTTGAAGCAACAAAACAACAAGCCAACGAAAAATGGAATACGGAACTGGGCAAAATCAAAATTGAAAGTACTGACACATCAAATAAAACCACATTTTACACGGCATTATACCACACTATGATTGCGCCATCGTTGTTCGACGATGCCAATGGCGATTACCGTGGTGCCGATGATAAAAATTACACCGATCCGGGTTACGATACCTATACCACATTTTCGTTGTGGGATACTTATCGTGCAGCACATCCGCTGTTTACGCTGGTTCAACCCGATCGTGTTGACGACATTGTAAATACACTGCTTGCCATATACGATCAGCAAGGCAAACTTCCGGTTTGGCACCTGCACGGCAACGAAACCAACACCATGGTGGGTAACCACGCTATCCCGGTAATTGCCGATGCATTACTAAAAGGCTACACCGGTTTTGATGCAGAGAAAGCTTTTGAAGCCGTAAAATCGACCATGCTTATGGACGAGCGCGGGCTGAACTTTATAAAAGAAAAAGGTTACATCCCGGCTGATTCAACTGTTGAATCGGTTGCTATGGCGCTCGAATACGCTATCGACGACTGGTGCGTGGCAGCTATGGCAAACAAACTGGGAAAAACTGAAGACTTTGAATTATTCGCAAAACGCGCAAAATACTACGAAAACTATTTCAACAAGGAAACCGGTTTTATGCGCGGCCGAATGGCTGATGGAAGCTGGCGAACACCTTTTAACCCGGTACATTCAGAGCATCGTGCCGACGATTATTGCGAAGGAAATGCCTGGCAATATACCTGGTTGGTTCCTCAGGATATTAATGGATTGATCGATCTTTTCGGCAGTGAAACAGCATTTTCAGAAAAACTGGATGAGCTTTTTACCACCGAAGAAACATTAAACGAAGGTGCATCAAACGACATTTCAGGTTTGATTGGAATGTATGCACACGGAAACGAGCCGGGTCACCACGTTCCTTACATGTATGCTTTTGCCGGCCAGCAATGGAAAACAGCCGAACGCGTAAATTTCATAATGAATGAAATGTACACCGACCAACCTGACGGACTTTGTGGAAATGAAGACTGCGGACAAATGTCGGCGTGGTATGTTTTTTCGTCAATGGGATTCTACCCTGTTAATCCAGCCAATAGTGTTTATGTTTTTGGGAGTCCGTTGTTTGAATCGGCTACTATTGCTCTACCGGGCGATAAAAGTTTTCAGATAAAAGCTAAGGATCTGAATAAAACGAACATCTATATCGCATCGGTGACTTTGAACGGCGCTCCTTACACAAAAAGCTACATCACCCATGCTGATGTTGTTAAAGGTGGTGTACTGGAATTTACAATGGCCGCAAAACCAAATAAAGATTTTGGACAAGCTGCTGAAAACCGCCCGAAATCGGGCTACGAATAACAGGATTGCCCAAAATAATTATATTTTTGCGCCTGATTTATACCTATACAACAACTTAATAAACTCACTACCATGAAGTATTTTTTATTGTTTTGCCTTGGCGCAATTCTATTTAGCTGCACTTCAAAAGTCAGCACTCAATCAACAACTACCACGCCCACAAAATTGGTGGATTTGGTGAACCCGCTAATGGGAACCGATTCGGAATTTAAACTTTCGAACGGAAACACCTACCCTGCCATTGCACGTCCGTGGGGAATGAATTTCTGGACACCTCAAACCGGACGCATGGGAGACGGATGGGGTTACACCTACGATTCGTACAAAATCCAGGGATTTAAACAAACACATCAGCCAAGTCCGTGGATTAACGATTACGCGGCGTTTTCGCTGATGCCGGTTACCGGAGAACTTAAATTTAAAGGTGCTGAACGTGCATCGTGGTTTTCGCACAAAGCCGAAGTGGCCCAACCACACTATTATAAGGTGTACCTGGCCGATTACGATGTTACCACCGAGTTCACCCCAACCGACCGCGCGGTTTCGTTCCGTTTTACTTTTCCGGAGAACGACGAATCTTATATCCTTCTGGATGCTTTCGATGGCGGATCGATGGTAAAGATCATTCCGGAAGAACGCAAAATTATCGGTTATTGCCAGAATAATCACGGTGGCGTACCGGCCAATTTCAAGAATTATTTTGTAGCCGTTTTCGACAAGGATTTCGAGGTGGTAAAAACCTGGAAAGACGAAAACCTGCAGGAATCTGGCGAAGCCCAAAGTTTCCACGTTGGTGGTATTGTTGGTTTCAAAACAAAAAAAGGTGAAGAAGTAAATGTAAAACTAGCGTCGTCGTTTATCAGCGCCGAACAAGCTGAATTGAACCTTAGCAGAGAGATTGGCGACAAATCGTTTGAAACAATTAAGGCTGAAGGCGAGCAAATCTGGGAAAAAGAGCTGGGCCGAATTAAAGTGGAAGGTGGCAGCGAAGCCGAACAAAAAACGTTCTACTCATGTTTGTATCGCACCTTACTTTTCCCAAGAAAATTTTACGAGTTTGATGCCGACAACAATATTGTACACTACAGCCCGTACAACGGTGAAGTTTTGCCAGGGTACATGTTTACCGACAATGGTTTCTGGGACACCTTCCGTGCTGTATTTCCATTCTTTACGTTGATGTATCCCGACCTGAACAGCCAAATCATGGAAGGCCTTGTAAATACCTACAAAGAAAGTGGCTGGCTGCCTGAATGGGCAAGCCCGGGTCACCGTGGATGTATGATCGGTTCGAACTCTGCTTCATTGATTGCCGATTCTTACCTGAAAGGAATTCGCGGCTACGACATTGAAACCTTGTACGAAGCCATGATAAAAAATACAAAAGGCCACATGGAGACTGTTGAGTCAGTTGGTCGCTTTGGTGCCGAATATTACAACGAATTGGGTTACGTACCTTATAATGTTGGCATTAACGAAAACACAGCCCGTACGCTGGAATATGCTTATGCCGACTACTGTATCTGGAAATTGGCACAGGAACTTGGCAAACCACAGGAAGAGATAGATCTTTATAAACAACGTGCCCGCAATTTCCACAATGTTTACGATGCTGAAAGCAAGTTGATGCGCGGTAAAAATGAAGATGGTACTTTCCAATCGCCATTTAGCCCGTACAAATGGGGCGATGCATTTACCGAAGGAAACAGCTGGCATTACACCTGGAGTGTTTTCCAGGACATTGAAGGCTTAAAAAATCTGATGGGCGGAAACGACGAGTTTGTAGCTATGCTCGACTCAGTATTTGTTGTTCCACCAATTTTCGACGATTCATATTATGGAGGCACCATCCACGAGATTCGTGAAATGCAGATTGCCGGAATGGGAAATTACGCCCACGGTAACCAGCCAATTCAGCATATGATCTACCTGTATAATTATTCCGATCAGCCCTGGAAAACACAGGCGCATGTTCGCGAGGTGCTGACAAAATTATATTCGTACCAACCTGATGGATATTGTGGTGATGAAGACAATGGCCAGACTTCGGCATGGTATGTTTTCAGTTCAATGGGATTCTATCCTGTTTGTCCGGGAACCGACGAGTACGTGCTGGGTTCGCCACTTTTCAACAAAATCACTGTAACGCTTGAAAACGGCAATGAGTTTGTAATTGATGCAACAAACAACTCGAAGGAAAACGTTTTTATTAACGATGTAGTCTTAAACGGTGAATCGTACAACAAAAACTTTTTGAAACATGCTACCATTCAAAATGGTGGAGAAATTGTTTTTGATATGGCCAACCAGCCAAATAAAACACGAGGTACGGAAACAAGTAGTTTCCCCTACTCCATGACTTTTGACGAACAATAAAGTAGTTCTGAAATAAATCGAATCAAATGGTCCGGATTCTGTAAAATTCCATCCTTGTTTATTAAAACGAAAAAGGATGGAATTTTTATATTATAACTTTTATCATAATTGACTCTTATTTAGCCCACTAACTTTTTTAGGGAATTCAAATTAATCCTACATTTAAGCCCCTTTTCAAATAAATATTCCGAAAAATGAAAAATATGCGTTCTCTGGCCCTTCCTTTTTTGTTGCTGCTTATGCTGGTTCAGTTGTCAGCCGTTGCTCAAAACAAATTCAGTTATACCATTTCAATCCCTGATCCATCTTCAGAATCGTACCAGGTTGAAATGAATATTAGCGGTGTACATAGTGAGTCGCTGGTGCTGAAAATGCCAAAATGGATGCCGGGTTATTACCAGATTATGGATTATGCCAAAGATGTGCGTGCAATTAAAGCTACAGACGAAAACGGAGAAACGCTAACCGTGAATCAATTAAATGAGAATACATGGAAAGTCTCTGGGTCTGCCAAGCAAGTTAAGGTTAATTACACCGTGGAAGCCAAACGTGCCTTTGTAGCTGTAAGCAAAGTAGATAAAGAACATGCATATATAGCGCCATGCAATACTTATTTGTACGTTGACGGGATGCTTAACAATCCGGTTGAAGTGAATGTAAAACTTCCCGCTCAGTGGAAAGATGTTGCAACAGGACTTGAGCCGGTAAAAAGCGCCTCTAATAAATTTACAGCAGTGGATTACGATTTTTTGTACGACTGTCCTATTCTTATCGGGAATCTTGAAGAACTGCCATCTTTTGAAGTGCAGGGCATTAAACACCGCTTTATCGGTTATAAAATGGGAGAATTCGACAAAGCTGATTTTATGGCCAAATTGCATAAATCGGTAGAAGCAGCGGTTGAACTAATGGGCGATATTCCTTACAAGCACTACACTTTTCTGGCCATTGGACCAGGAATGGGCGGCATTGAGCATCTGAACAGTACTACCATCAGTTTTGATGGAAACAACCTGCGATCGCACGAAGCAGAGAACGGCATTCTATCGTTTATTACGCATGAGTATTTTCATCATTACAATGTAAAACGAATCAGGCCGGTTGAATTGGGGCCGGTTGATTACGACCGCGAAAACCGTACTACACAACTTTGGGTAAGCGAAGGACTGACCGTATATTACGAATATATCGTTCTGAAAGAAGCCGGTTTATTAACCAACGAAGAGTTTATGCAGTACTATTCAAATGAAATTACGGCTTCGGAAAACGATCCGGGAAAAGAATACCAATCCTTAACTGAATCAAGTTACCGCACATGGGACGAAGGTCCGTTTGGCGTACGCGGCGGAAAAGATACAGCCATCACCTATTACGAGAAAGGGCCGGTAGCCGGGTTGCTGCTCGACTTTGCCATTCGCCACAACAGCGACAACGAACAATCGCTCGACGATGTAATGCGTTACCTGTACAATCATTATTACAAAGAGCTTGGTCGTGGTTTTACCGACGCTGAAGTGCAGCAAGCCTGCGAGATTGCAGCCGGCACAAAACTCGACGAGGTGTTTGAATACATAACAACCACAAGCCCGTTGAATTACAAAAAATATTTGGGTTATGGCGGTTTGAAACTTGCCGGGCAAAAAGATATTAAGGGCAACACTTCTTATCAACTGGTTCGAATTGAAAATCTCAGTAAAAAACAACAGGCCATTCTTAGTTCGTGGCTTCGTGAGTAAATATTAAGGCTCAACCTGATCGGTTCTTTGTGCAAGGTATTTACCAATAATAACACCGATAACCACCACTCCGTAAAAATACCCCACCAGTCCGAAGAGCAGCGCAGCTTTCTGTGCAATATCGGTTGTTGGAGTAATATCGCCGTAACCGATAGATAAAATGGTTATAAAGCTAAAATAGATCAGATCGGAAACGCCTCCTACTCCTTCGGTAATATTATTAAATGATCCGGGCTCTGCAAATTCAACAATGGAGAACACAAAACCACCTATCAATCCAAGTATTATAAATCCACATAATACGGCAGCGATCATGCCTATGCTCACTTCTGCCGAAAATAACACCTGCCTGTAAACCCTAACCGAAAGAAGAATGAAATAGATGATATAAGTTAAAAAGAAAATTACCCGTGTGTTGGGTGCATCAAAAAACAGATTAGCCATCTCAAGAAGAACAAGTAACGCAATTACAACCAAAAAGAACACCTTTTTACGAAGCCGGTTATGAAACACCATTAGACTGGCCACCACATTCTGAATGACCAAATATGGAAACAGATCAACATTGGCAATAATGACAAGGTCGCCAAACAAAAGAATAAAAAAACTGACTAATAAAATTTCGTACCGGTGCCGGTAAAGGATATCCCAGAACCTGCTTGTGTGCGTTTTATTCATAATGCGGAATGTATGGTTTATTTTCTTTACTGAACAATATACAAAATTCACCCCGAAGGTTCATCAAGCACACTGAAAAACAACTTCATGCAAAACCTTGTGGTTGAAATTGCGTTTTAATATTACAACAATAAACTAAACGATTATGCAAAGTAATGCTGTAGGCTGGTTTGAAATACCGGTAAATGATATGGATCGGGCCATTAAATTTTATGAAACTGTTTTGGGTGTAAAACTTGACCGAAACCAAATGGGACCGCTTGATATGGCCTGGTTTCCGATGACAGACGAAAGTTATGGTTCTGCTGGATCACTGGTGTGCCACCCCGAATTTTATAAGCCATCGACGGAAGGAATTGTAATTTATTTTACAGCACACTCGGGCGACCTTAACAATGAACTTTCGCGAATTGAGGAAGTCGGAGGGCAAGTACTGCAAGCCAAAACGAAGATTTCCGACGAATACGGTTTTATGGCGCTGCTTATCGATAGCGAGGGGAACCGAGTGGCATTACATTCACAAGCTTAGTTCGGGTTAAAAAGGTTGGGTAGCGTCCTTCTACCCTTGGAAATAATCATTCTCCCCTTGGTAATCATAGAAATTTCCTAAGTAATAATCCTTCGGGATTAGGAAATATCTATCATGGACAAGGAAATGATTCTTCTACCCAAGGAAATTATTGTTTTTACCAAGGGAATCATAGATATTTCCTAAGAAATAGTTCTGCTGTCTTAGGAAATATCTATTATGGAAGAGGAAATACGGTCTCTTACCTTGGAAATAATCGTTCGGGTTGCTGCCCCGAAGAACTTCACATGAGAAGAAACGCCAAACAGGTATTGATTGATGGTGGTTAAGCTCTGGCAATTGTTTTCAAATCGTGAAATAGCAAGTATTATGATGGGCAATACCGCCGGAAAATTTTATATTAGCCGTTAAAGCATGGAACAATGCGTGAATATTTAAAGAATGTAAATCAGATTTCTCCCCTGTCGGAAGCAGCAAAAGAAGAACTGCTACAATGTGTCCGCACAAAAACATTCGAAAAAGGAGAACTGATCCATTCCATTGGCAAAGTCTCCAAAAGCCTTTATTTTATTAAATCGGGGCTGGCCAAACACTTTTATTACCACGACGGCAACCAATACGTTCTGCGCTTTTTTGAAGAGAACAATTTCTTTATCGCCACCGACAGTTTTTTTAACAACGATCCCGCCGAATACTCAACACTTGCCTTGGAAGATTCAACGATCATCATCCTGGAATACGATGATTTTGAGCGGCTTTGCAAAAAACATCATTCGTTTGAAAGCTTTGCCCGCAGGTTTGTTTCACACGTTGCTTACACAGCAATTTCTAACTTAAAAGGCCTGCTCTACCTCGACGCCACGGAGCGTTACAACAAGTTTTTAAAGGAGTACGGCCATCTTCAACAGCGCATCAGTCTGGGCGATACGGCAGGTTTTCTAGGCATTTCTCAGGTGTCTTTAAGCCGCATCCGCTCGAAAAAATAACTTTTTAACATTTGTAAAAAGAATTCTTACCCCCACCCGATATTTTTGCATCGTAGTCATCTTGTAATTCGATATCGAGAAAATGACGGGACATGACAAGGAGATGCAAAAGAAAAGTTGATGTGTGAGAGCATACTTTAATGGGAGTTTCACTTATACGATTTTCAGTGCTGCATTCTTACTGTTGGAGAAGAAATGAAAAGACGAGACAAAACTTACGGTTTAGTGCCATTACATGAACAATTTTAATTATTACGACTATGAGTAAAATACTGTATATTAAAGCAAATGCAAAGTTAGAGGGCGAATCACGGACGTTTAAAATTTCCGACAGTCTGATTCATAAATACATGGAAATTCACCCTGACGATGAAGTAACCGTTCTTGATCTTTACGAAGAAAACCTGCAATTTCTGCCAAAAGGGAAACTACAGGAACTTCGTAACGTAACCGGCGACGGTGGCAAAGATCACCCGATTTTAAAGTATGCCTACCAGTTTCTGGAAGCCGATAAATACATCATTTCAGAGCCAATCTGGAACCTTGGTATTCCTGCTATTCTGAAAGCTTACATCGATTATATTGCAGTGGGCGGTATTACTTTTGCTTACACCGAAAGAGGACCGGTTGGTTTGTGCAAAGGCAAAAAAGCCGTTAACATTATTACGCGTGGTGGCGATTATTCATCGGAGCCAATGGAGTCGCTTGAAATGGCCGACAAATACCTGCGCAATATTTTTGGGTTCTTAGGTATCACTGACTTTACAACTGTTGCTGCAGATCGTCTTGACATTTTTACCGAAGACACCGAAAAGCTATTAAACAATGCTATTGAAAAAGCAGAAGAAGTTGCTTTGGCATTTTAATCTCCACACCTGGAGTTAGGAACGACCGGGCTATTCCGTTTCCGGAACATTCTTCTACAAACTTAACGAACAGCGGGCTGAACCTGCTCGCTGTCCGTTAAGCGATCCCCACAAACACCTGTTATCAATAATTTTTTTAAACCATTATTAATTTCTAAAGAGAGAGAAATGAAAAAGAATATTGCAATTATTTTGCTGTTAACCGTTGCCCTTTTTACTACAACACTTTTGAGCGCACAGGAAGAAGGTCATGCACCACAAAAAGCCCCAATTCCTTTGGAAGTAGTATTTACCGGCGACGGTTGGACTTCGCAAATGATCATTGATAAGAAGTTTGCACCTGACAGTAAGTTTGGTTTTTTCGGACTAACCTATTTAAAAGCCAACTACGACAATGAACAGTTTTTACAGGAATCGATCAACCTGGCTTTGCTGAAATTCGATGTAGTAAAGAATGTGAGCCTGCTTTCCGGAGCACTGTTCAATTCTCAATGGGGATTCAGACCATACGCCGGAGCACAGTACGGTTACCACAGCAGAACATTTATGGGTGTGGTAAATTCAGGTTTTCACCTTACCGAAACGCAAAATTTTGAATCGCTGGCCATTGTTGAATACCGCCCGGCCATAAAAGGTGCATGGTCGTTGTACACACATGTTCAGGGGCTTTACAGCTACAATTCGGAAATTGAAAAACACGACCGCAGTCATTTTTATGCACGTCTGGGAGTAAGCTATAAAACATTTTCGTTTGGTGGCGCCTACAATTACGACTGTTACGGGCCACATAAAATTAAAAACAACCAGTTCGGAATTTTTATCAGCACAATGCTGAGATAATCCGATAAACAGAATAATCGCGGATAAGCAAAGTTACAAGCATGAGAAACACCAGATTATTAGAAATTACACTGTTGTTGGCGAGTATGTTAACGATTTTGGCCAATGCCATAATTGCACCATCGTTACCGCTAATCAGTGCAACCTTTAGCGATGTACCAAAAGTTGAAATATTAACTAAACTGATGCTCACACTTCCGGCACTTACCATTGCAATTGTAGCTCCTTTAGCTGGCCGGTTGCTCGATAAAATCGGAAGGATCAAGGTATTGTATATTTCACTTTTTATCTATCTGCTTGCCGGAACATCCGGTTTTTGGCTGGCCGATCTGTTCTCAATTATTGTTGGACGTGTAGTTTTTGGTCTTGGTGTTGCCGGAATTATGACCGTTACAACCACGCTTGTAGGAGACTATTTCGTCGGTGCACGCCGCGAACATTTTATGGGATTGCAAGGTGCATTTGTAGCTTTGGGCGGACTGATTTTTATTACTGCCGCCGGTGTTCTTTCGGATATCAGCTGGCGCCTGGCATTCTTAATCTATGCCTTTTCTGCATTTGTTCTCATTTTAGTGCCCTTTGCATTGCACGAACCAAAAGTTGACCACGAAGAAATAAAGACCGCCACGAAAAATGGTCAATCGGTACCATCATTAGTTTGGCTGGTTTTTATAAGTGCATTTATTACTACAGTAAGCTTTTACATGATTCCGGTTCAGCTGCCGTTTTTCCTGCAAAAAATGGAAGGAATTAATGGTAACAAAATGGGACTGGCGCTTGGCAGCCTTCCTTTTGCACAGGCAATTGCGTCCTTCTTTTACAAAAAAGTGAAAGCCAAATTAGATTTCGTGAGTATCTACACGTTGGGGTTTATTCCAATGGCAATCGGTTTTTCAGTTATCGGATTTAGCCAAACCTACTGGCAGGCAATTGCAGGAGTATTAATCACCGGACTTGGTGTTGGCCTGCTAATTCCAAATGGTAATTTATGGATGATCAACCTGGTTCCAATTCAGGTGCGGGGAAAATATGTAGGCTTTTTAACGACGGCCACATTTTTAGGTATGTTCTTTTCTCCAATTATTATTCAGCCCGTACAAAATAGGGTTGGTTTAAATTCCAGCTTTGTGGTTTTGGGAATTACACTCGCAGTTCTTTCAGTGGTATATTTTATTCTTCGCCAGAGGCTGAATCAAATTTCTAATTAATCAAAACATTTCAAACAATGAGAAACTTTATCAAACAAGGTATTATTGGTGGTTTAATGGGATTTATTATGAGTTTTATAATGAACTATTTAATGACGCCGGTACCTGACACACTGGTACAGCACGCTTTTGGACATGGAATAAGCGGAGCAATAAGTGGTTTTATGGGAGGATTTATGGGGATTATTGGCTGGATGGCTTTGCAAAAGAAGAAACAAAAAACAGAATAAGAGTAGAACTTTAACTTTTATTGTTTTTTGCCTTTAACCCAGGGGAAAATTTTACACCAAATACCACTATTGACTTCAACTCCATTTCTCCCGATATTTTTGTGGCGACATGTTACAAATATCTTTAAACCAACGGTAGAAACTGGCATTCGAGTTAAATCCACATATTTCGTAAATGGTGCTTAAAACCAATTCCTCATCCGATTCCTTTATCAGTTTACATGCATATTCAATACGTTTTGAATTGACGTATAAGCTATAACTTTGTTTCAAATACTCGTTAAAATAACGCGAAAGGTACGATCGGTTGGTGCCAATATGTCGAGCCAGCTCAGGTAAGGTCAAATCCACATTTAGAAATAGCTTTTTTGTCGACATACATTCTTCCATTTTTTTATCAATATCAACAAATATTTCGTTAGGTATTGCCGCATTATCTGTGCCGGAATTACTTTCAGGAATATGTAGCTTAATTTCGTTTTGTAAATTTCCGTAATAACCAATAATCCAGAAAAATATACTTAACAATGTGTGGCTGATTGCCGGAATTAACCACAAATCTAAGGTTGAATAGCGTTGCACACTAAAATATACAAATGCAGAAATAAGCGTTAAAAAGAAACTTATTCTAAGCGTTGGAAACCAGGTTATTTCATTCTCATAGGTATTGGAGAAATAACTGTGTAAACGTGCTTTATGTTGTCTTATCTTCCTGTCGGTTATTGCATAATAGAAAATGGCAGTCACCAAAAATATTTTCCGGAAAACATCGTCCATGTAAAATGCAAACTTTTGAATTCCGGTTGCCCCTTCTTTAAACACTAACGTTTGATGGAAAAACAGATCACGTTCTGCACCATCCATAAAAATTACAAGTGTTACAAATGCAACTGATGCATTAAAAAAAGGGAATAACAAATGTTTTAACCAAAGACCACTGGCAAACTTCTTATTATCAATTAAACTGCTGATGTAAATATAGAACAATGGAAACATCGATAGCGAAACAAATACAGCCGGCACATATAAAGTTTTAAATAAGTCCATTTCTCCGAAATAGAAAATGCCACTTTCAAAAACAGCCAGCAACGAATCGACAAAAAACAGTATCAAAGGAAGCTTGAACAACTGCTTTTTTTGAAAAGCACCGATTGAAATATTAATCGTCCAAAACAAAATAATAATCAGAGGAGCTACGTAGAAAAGCAATTTTAAATCACTCATTTTTCCTTTCTCAAATAGTAAATATTTTAAACGACAACTCTAATTCAATCATTTACAAACCAAATTATTGATAAATTGGAAACAAACTTAGCAAACATAATTTTATATTTACATGCTTTTTGATTGATACTTTTAGTTATTATCAAATAAATAAACACAAATTAAAATTTTAGTACAATTCATACATCCTTATTAATCGAGAATACAAACTGTTTTGATCGAAAAAATCAAACTGAATAAATTGTTCCCGATGTCAGATGGGAATGCTGTGTTTGAATACGTTTTTAATAACCATAACAAAATTGTAAACACCGGTATTACGTGCACAATCATAAGCCAAAACAAAAAACCACAAGAAATATTAACTATTCAAAAGAATTACAAAATGAAACGCTTAATCACTTATTTTTTAATGATGCTGCTTTTTGTAAGTTGTTCGTTGCTGGAAGATGACGACAAAATTGAAAAAAATGCCGCAGCAGAATTTGTATTAACGGAAGATTCCAATTATCCGGTACTGGGTCTTGAAGAAGACGGAACCTCTTACCTGTTTAGCGACGATTTATCAAATATTTATGTAAGAAAAGAAAATGGAGATGAATGGTCGTTAAACCTGAATACCGCAACCGGTAAACCTACTGATTTGTATATGTTAACAGCAAACGGAAATTTCTATGTAACATTTACAAATTTTAATGGTGATCTTGTTGACCTGTCCATCTCGAAAATAGATAATATTACCAGACTTCCGGGAACTAATCCGTATGAAGGAAATATTACAAACGTGAATGCAGAAACGCAATACATGCTGGGTGTGAAATTTGAAGGAATTTCTAATGCCGAACCGATTACCGGACTAAAATCAGCAAGCAGCGTGGCAGGTACCTGGGATGACTTTTGGCTACCAAATATCAAAAGAACAATTGGGCATGTTACCGCCGGAGTTGGCTGTGGACTAGGTCTTGCCGGAGCAGGTGTAACCTTCGCAGGTTCAGCCGGCACTGCAACACCGTTCTCGGTAGTAATGGCAACTTATGCCTGCGGCTCATTTGCCTCGGGATTATTAGGTGACATAACCGGAGCAAAACCGTTTGCTGACATTTCATTTGGTCTTGCTGTTAACGGCGCTACGGTTGACTGTGCAGAAGCAGTTGTAACCCGAAAAGCAGACGACATTGGTGGATGTATAAACGACTTGGTTGGGCTGGCCATGGGAATAAGCACTGATGGCGATGGAGTAAAACAAGTTGTGGGCAATCAGATTTCAGCAGATTTAAACAATTTCATTAAAACCGGTGGATTAATGGGAAAATGGAAATCAAATGATGATCCGCAAACTGTTACCCAAAGTGCTGGTGGTTATACCATGACAACAACAATTAATCCGTTGGAAATTGAATTTGCAACCACAATTTGCAATATCCTTATTTCCGGTTCATCTTCAACAACCGGTGCCGATGTTAGCCAGGAACTCGATTTCACTTATGCATTTAAATACAGTTATCAACTTACCGACAATGCCGAGTATGACCCGAACGAGAAAGGCCTTTTTGCTAATGTACAATTCCAAATTCAAGGTGTTACAATGACCTCGCAGGGAAGCAGCATGTACTACCCCTGGAATGATTTTAAAAACGCCATGGCAGGAAACAACACTCCACTTCCTGCTGATATTTCTGACATGGAACAATTTGATTCTTATTACGGACTTTTCCCTGAAGACCAATCGTTAGTAATCGATTTATTTAATGGAGATGAAGATGCTGTTCTTTACAGAGATAAATAGTTTTTTCGGCTTTGAAGTAAGCCTTATTTAATAAACGTAGAGCTGAACGTAATTGGGCACCACAAACTGTTCTCATTTATAACCGGCTCTACGTTTTTCATAATGATCAAAGCAATTTAAGCCTATCCCATTTCAATTTTAAGAACCTGTTTGGTGGCAGGGGTTACTTTAAAACGGTTGTCCAGTCGTTGCCCCATTATCCAGACGATCTTTTTACCACTGCACAACAACCACGTGTTTTCCTTTTCGTGTAAGGGTATTTTCTGATCGATAAAAAAGTCGCTTACCTTTTTGAAACCGGTCATACCCAGTGGTTGAAAATAATCGCCTTGTTGCCATTTTCGCATCAACAGCGGAAATTCCACCTCATCCATATCTATACAGGCAATGTTTGCTTCTTTTATAATTGTAAAATCTTTAGCATCTAAACGCTCAATGGAAATATCAAATGGAGCGAACAACTCCATGTCATCCTCTTCGATGTAGTAAACACGGTCTTCATCAGTTGTTAATTCCTGAATGAATAAAACATCGCGGTCTTTCACCAATCGGTGTGTTTTAGAGAAAAACTGTTTCCCAGAAAGTGTTTCCAGACTTTGATAAACAGTATCTACCACGCTGGAATTAAATCCAAAACCAGCAAGAATCTCTAACAAAACAGTTTTAGAATGTGGTGAATTTTGCAGCGCCGAAATTGAAATAACCGACTGCTCTCTTTCCACTGTCAATACCTCATGGATTTCATTTCCAATGGCAGATTCATATACTTCATAAGCAGCCTTTAGATTATCAACACTGGCCATAAAGTTCTTTTTGAAGGCCGGATTCAACTCGGAAAATAAAGGCAGAATTTTATGTCGCAAAAAATTTCGTTGGTAAACCACTTCATTGTTCGACGAATCTTCACGATAAGGAACATAGTGTTCGGCAGCGTATTTTTCAATGTCTTCGCGACTTGCAAACAACAGCGGACGTAAAAGTTTTCCCTTTTTCTCTTTAATCCCGGTAAGGCCTTTTATTCCTGTTTTTCGCGACAGGTTCAAAAAGAAAGTCTCGATCAGGTCGTCCTGATGATGGGCTGTTACAATCAAGTCGTATTCATACTCCTTACGGACGCGCTCAAAAAATCCGTAACGCAATTCGCGCGCTGCCATTTCAATTGAAATGCCTTTTAGAGCTGCGTATTCTTTGGTATCAAAAGTTTCGAAATGTGCCGGAGTTCCGTGTTGCTCCACCTGCTCATGCACAAAAACCTCATCACCGTCCGATTCTGCATCGCGCAGCCTGAAATTACAATGTGCAATTCCATACTCGAATCCCGAACGCTCGAATAAATGTAGCAGCACCATGCTATCGATTCCGCCACTAATGGCCAGCAACACTTTTTGCTCCGGCTTAATCAGCTGCTTTTCCTTGATGTTGATAATAAATTGATCGAACATGGACTAATTGTTATCAAACTTCGTCATCCTGAACTTGTTTCAGGATCCTTCCTGACAGATTCCGAAACAAGTTAGGAATGATATTATACTACTTTTTGTGCTTGCCTACCGCCTTTGCAATATTCAAGACTACCTCAACCGATTTCAGCATCGATGGAATTGGCACAAACTCGAAAGGACCGTGAAAGTTATGACCGCCTGCAAAAATATTTGGACAAGGCAGCCCGTCGTAAGAAAGTCGTGCACCATCGGTACCTCCGCGAATAGCTTTAATCTTCGGTTCCACACCGGCATCGAGCATTGCTTTACGCACAATTTCAATAATATATTTCACCGGCTCAACTTTTTCGCGCATGTTGTAATACTGATCTGTAATTTCCAACTCAACTATTTCTTTCCCATATTCAAAATTGATCAGTTTTACCACTTCGGTTAACAACTGTTTTTTCTCTTCGAATTTATTTTTATCGTGGTCACGAATGAAATACAACATCTCTGCTGCTTCAACACCGCCACTCATCGACAACAAATGATAAAATCCTTCATATTTTTCGGTATGTTCCGGACGTTGTGTTGGCGGTAACATCGCAATAATTTTGTGCGCTACCAGCAAGGCATTAATCATTTTGTTTTTGGCCGCTCCCGGATGTACACTTTGTCCTTTAATTTTAATGGTTGCACCGGCCGCATTAAAATTCTCATACTCCAACTCACCAATTTCACCACCATCCAGCGTATAGGCAAAATCAGCCCCGAATTTCTTCACATCAAAGTAATCGGTTCCCTTGCCAATCTCTTCATCGGGAGTAAAAGCTAGCCGAATTTTTCCATGCTTAACATCCGGAGAATTCAGCAAAATTTCTGCTGCTGTAACAATCTCAGCAACACCGGCTTTATCATCTGCTCCCAAAAGTGTTGTTCCGTCGGCAGTTATAATATCTTGTCCTTTGTAGTTCAGTATTTCAGGAAACTGTTTCGGATCGATACAAACATTGTTTTTCAAATAAACCGAACAACCATCGTAATTTTCAATGATTTGTGGCTCTACATTTTCGCCTGAGAAATCAGGACTGGTATCAACATGGGCGATAAAACCAACCACCGGACTGTTGCTAATTCCCTTGGCAGGAATGGTAGCTGTAACATATCCATACTTGTCCATTTCAACCTCACTCAGTCCAATCTCTTTCAATTCCTCTACCAGTTTTTTCATAAAAACCAGTTGTCGGTCGGTACTGGGGTAAGTTTTACTTTTCGGATCGGAAGTGGTGTATTGTTTCGCGTAATTTATAAATCGTTCTACTACTTTTTCCATTCTCTTGTATGACTTTTTTATATTCTGATTTCAAGGTGATGTGCAAATTTATATTTTTTACACAGGATAAAAACTGACAAAGCTTTCAAAATAGCATCCAGAATCCAGTATCGAAAATCCGGCATCTAAACGTCATCTGAATTGAAAGCAAATCCAAGACGTTTGCCAGTTACCATCTTCGAGTGACTGATTTTCTGCCTCATCTGATCGACGGTAGCTATTTTTACCTGGTCGTAAACCGGCATCAATGCATCAAACTCAATACTGTACTGGATGGCCGTTTCAACAATCTGACGAATAAATCCGGGAGAAATCGTATCAGTAGCAAAATCCTTAACCAATTCATCTGACTGGCGTTTTCCTTCGACGAAAAAATGCTTGTCTTTATTTATGAAAATCCGCGCCACCAAATAACCAAGATCGTTCACTCTATTGTACTTAAAAGAATCGGCCAGAAAATTATAAATGTTAATCACACCGCAATACGATCGCAGGGAATCTTCCTCAATGTATTTCGTTTTCCACACCGGATGTTTGTCGTCGAACTCGAATACATTGGAGTGCATACTAAAAATCAAAAGGTCGCCACCTACTTTAAATTCGGCTTCAAATGGTCCGCGATCCTTATACTCGGGCAAAGCATTTACAGGCAACTTGCCTTTAACTTTTGCCAGGTAATCTTTTTCAAGCTGGTTAAGTACCTTTTTAAGAATGGTAAAAGTTTGCAGGGTATTTTCGTAAACCGTTTGTTTTACAGTTGATTTTATAACCAGTGCTTCAAGGAATGAAGCTCTCACTTCTTTTTCTGTCATAGCGTACAAATATTAACCATTAAATGTACACAAATACTCAAAAAAAAGAAAGCAGCCCTTTTTGAGCTGCTTTTATAAATATCGTTATACGTCATGCTGAATTTATTTCAGCATCTTATTTTGTACAATTGAGATTCCGAAACAAGTTCGGAATGACGTCAAATTAGTAAGCCAATGCAAACAATACCCTGCGTTTTGAAGGTTTGCCTGAGTAAATACAAACTCCTTCCTCTTCCTCATATTCCAGCGGCATACAACGAATAGTTGCCTTGGTTTCGTTTTTAATGAGGTCTTCAGTTTCCGGAGTTCCATCCCAGTGTGCTGAAATAAAACCGCCTTTTGTTTTCAACACTTCTTTAAACTCTTCCCAGGTATCAACTTTACGTGTATTTTCAGCTCTGAAATCGTAGGCTTTTTGGAAAATATTTTGCTGAATATCCTTCAACAATTTTTCTACGTAATCGTCGATGTTGTCAAGCGAAGTAACTTCTTTTGTCAGGTTGTCGCGACGAGCAACTTCAACAGTACCATTTTCCAAATCGCGAGGTCCCATTGCCAAACGCACAGGAACACCTTTTAATTCATATTCAGCAAATTTCCATCCGGGTTTACGTGTGTCACGATCATCAAATTTTACTGAAATACCTCTGGCTTTTAACTTGGCAATAATCTCATCAACTTTTTCAGTAATGGCAGCCAACTGTTCCTCTTTGCGGTAAATTGGCACAATTACCACCTGGAAAGGAGCCAGTTTTGGAGGCAGTACCAAACCGTTATCATCAGAGTGCGCCATAATTAACGCTCCCATCAAACGGGTTGAAACACCCCACGATGTCGCCCAAACGTAATCTTCCTTGCCTTCTTTAGTTGCAAATTTCACATCAAAAGCTTTGGCAAAATTCTGACCAAGGAAATGCGAAGTCCCCGATTGCAAGGCTTTACCATCCTGCATCAATGCCTCGATAGAATATGTTTCCAGTGCACCGGCAAAACGCTCGTTGGCCGATTTTAAACCTTTTATAACCGGAACGGCCATAAAATTCTCTGCAAAATTGGCATATACATTAATGATCTTTTCTGTTTCTTCGATTGCTTCTGCTTTTGTAGCGTGAGCCGTATGACCTTCCTGCCACAAAAACTCGGCAGTACGCAGGAATAAACGTGTACGCATTTCCCAACGCACAACGTTTGCCCATTGGTTACACAAAATTGGAAGATCGCGGTACGACTGTATCCAGTTTTTATACGTATTCCAGATTATGGTTTCAGATGTTGGTCGAACAATAAGTTCCTCTTCCAGTTTGGCATCGGGATCGACAACCACGCCGCCATTTTCCTCATCGTTTTTTAAACGATAATGAGTAACTACTGCACATTCTTTTGCGAAGCCTTCAACGTGATCGGCTTCTTTACTAAAAAAAGATTTTGGTATAAATAAAGGGAAGTATGCATTAACGTGTCCGGTCTCTTTAAACATTCGGTCGAGCTCGGCCTGCATTTTCTCCCAGATGGCATAGCCATAAGGCTTTATCACCATACACCCTCTAACTGCCGAATTCTCAGCGAGGTCCGCTTTAATTACCAAATCCTGGTACCATTGTGAATAATTCTCGCTGCGCGAGGTCAATTCTTTCGCCATAATCTAATATTTGGTATAGATTTTGTTTTTACATTATAAATTTTGAGCTTACAAAGAAAGTAATTATTATTGACATTAAATAAACGGAGGATACCTTATGAAATCAAGATTAACATTTTTAGGATTACTGGCTATCATTCTTGGAGCCTGTACGACGGGAGGATATGTGTCAGGTACTTATTCCGACGACATCTATTTTAATCCGGGTGAAGTTCCTCCTCCAATTGCAGTTGAAGAGGTTGTTACACAAGAGCCGGTTCAGAAATCGGCCAACACCATGATCATCAGCAACATTGAAAAAGGTGAAGATGGTACCAACACCATGAACAACTACATTTTTGAAGGATCAGAAGAAGATGCCGATGTGTTGCGCTACAACATGGACCAAATGGACATGGAAGCCAGCGACACAACTGTATATTACAACGATGACGAGATGAAATACGTGATCAACAATTACTACGATGGCGAAGAACTGGACTACGCTTACCGTATCCGCCGTTTCCACCGTCCGTATTTTTATGATCCGTTTTACTGGGACAGCTGGAGTTACTACGACCCATTTTACTATGATCCATATTATTATTCATCATGGTACTACCCATCATGGTCACTTAGCTGGTCGTTTGGCTGGGGTGGATTCTATTCCGGCTGGGGTTGGAATTACCCATATTATGGCTGGGGTTATGGCTATTATCCCCCCTATTACGGCGGAGGCTGGTGGGGATATCCTGGTTACCCAAGTCATCCGATTTATCCGGGCTATCCGAGTTATGGAAGAGATTATTCCTACGGGCAACGCCGATCTACAGGTACAAATGTATACCGCGGTGATGCAAGCCGCAGATCGAGTACAGCAGCAGCAGCTTCAGCAAGCAACAACCGAAGAGGTGACAGCAATGTAAACAAATCAGCTTCAGCTACAAGCAGAGATGCAAGTAGCACTGCAAGAAGGGCAACTGGTACAACAACAACAAGGTCGACTACCAATAATGCACAGGTATTAACCGAAAGAAGAAGAACAACAACCAGCAGTGGAACCACTCGCCCGATAACTTCATCTAAATCGGCAACTACAGTACGTACGCAAAATTATACAAGACCTGGCTCGACAACAACCAGCAGGACTTACACCAGACCAAGCAGCAGCACTGCAAGATCTGCAACTCCTCGAGTTGTAACTCCGAGTAACAACCGTACTTCGAACAGTTACACTGCTCCAAAATCTACTTCAACATACAACAGGTCGTACCGTTCAAGTTCTACCTATAACCGAAGTTCCAGTAGTGGTGTTTCTTCAAGAACGTACCGTGCTCCTTCATCTACAAAATCGAGCAGCAGTTACAGAAGCAGTACGCCATCGAGAAGTAGTAGCAGCAGTAGCTTCAGAAGTAGTGGCAGCAGCAGTAGAAGCAGCGGAGTATCTTCAGGTAGTTCAAGAAGTTCCTCAGGAAGTTCAAGAAGTTCAGGCAGCTCATCAGGTGGAAGAAGACGATAAAGAAAGAAACATTTCAGAACATTAACGACAAAAACTATTTGCCATGAAAAAGAATATTTTAATCCTTTTACTTGTCCTTTTCGTGCCCTTTCTTATGCAGGCACAGGATTTGCTCGACGCCTTGCGCTATTCTGACATTCAGGTTTCGGGAACAGCACGTTCTGGTGGAATGGGGAATGCATTTGGCGCTTTAGGTGGTGATTTTACGTCTATCAGTATAAATCCTGCAGGCCTGGGTGTTTACCGTACATCGGAATTGACCGTTACACCAAAATTCACCTATGGTAAAACAGAAGGTAACTACATGAATACCTTAATGGAAGATACAAAATATAACTTCGCATTAAACAATTTAAGTTATGTTACTACCATACCAACTGCCTCACGTAGCGAAGTTGGTTTAATTAGTATCAACCTTGGAATTGGCTATAACAGGTTGAAAGACTTTAACAGCAACTCATTAATGGGTGGCTCGGGAGTTACAAGTTCATTTCTCGACGACCTGATTGAGAATGCAAACGGAGAAGATCTCAACGGTGCAGGATGGAGTGATTTTTATGAGGAACTGGCTTATTATAATCCGGACACAGAATCGGGAGCCGATTTAATGTATTACGATGAAGAGGCAGGATTTTGGAGAAGCGATATTCAAAAAAATCCTTTCGATCAGAATGTTGAGAACTACCCCGTGTCGCAACGAAAAAGTATTTCTCGTACCGGATCGATAGATGAATACAGCTTTGCAGTTGGATTTAATTTTAACCATAAAGTATACCTTGGCGCTACACTTGGAGTAACAGATATTTATTACCGCGAATCGAGCACTTATGAAGAGTGGGACCAGCAAGGTAATATACCCAACTTTGTAGACATGCAATTTGACAGTTACCTGAGAACAACCGGTACGGGTTATAACTTTAAGTTTGGTGTGATTTACAAGCCTGTTAACGAAGTTCGTTTGGGGGCATCAATTCATACACCTACATTTTACGATATGCACGACTTTTTCCATACAGCCATGTATTCAAGAAATGATTTTGATGGCACTGGCGTAGTCGATGATTCAGGATTTTCTCCTTTAAACAATTACGATTATCAACTGCATACACCGCTTCGTGCCACTTTTAGCGGAGCATTTGTTATCGCAAAAAAAGGATTAATCAGTGTTGATTATGAATATGTTGATTACTCAACCGCAAAACTGAGAAGAGGTGGCGATGGCTACAACTTTACCGGTGAGAACCAGGAAATAAGTGATGCGTATAAATCGGTTGGAAATATTCGCGTTGGAGGCGAATTACGTGCTACTAATAATTTAAGTTTACGTGCAGGATACGAGTATTATCCAAGTGCATATAAATCAGCTTCGTTAGGCAACGACCAGTTTAAATCTGACGACAAACTGAATATCTATTCAGCCGGATTTGGCTACCGTTTTGGCAGCTTTACTTTTGATCTTGCTTATCGTTTAAGCAAACAACAGGAACATGAACTTCCTTACAGCGCGCCGTCATCGGGCTATTACCCAGTGCCAAATCCAGCTAAGTTTGACGGATCGACAAATGATGTACTATTTACTTTAGGATTTAAATTCTAGGTAACAAAACAATATTTTCAAGAAAGACACAATCCATTTGGGTTGTGTCTTTTTTATGCATTCAGTTTGCTTAGAAACGCATCTTTAAAACTTAAACTCAAAGGTAATTTTACATCGCCAAGATTTATCTGGTTCCCCTCCAAATAAACCACTTTTGCTAACGATACAACATATGATTTATGAATGCGCCCAAACTTACTTTCGGGTAGTTTAGCAATAAAATCTTTCATTGTTCCGTGAACCATCAGTGATTGTGTTTCGGTAACAAAGCGCACATAATCACCTTGAGCTTCCAGGTACATTATTTCGTCGAAATTGAGCCGGTAATCTTTTTTACTGGCCCGTACCATTAAGTGCTGCATAATCTCGTCTCGTGATGAAAAACGTTCAAGTGCCCTGTTAACTGCCACTCGGAAACGTTCGAACGAAACCGGTTTCAGCAAGTAATCAACAGCATCAACTTCAAAACCTTCCAGGGCAAACTCAGGATAGGCAGTAACCAAAATAAATAGTGGCGGTTCTTTGAGGCTTTTTACAAAACCAATTCCACTCAGTTTGGGCATGTTAATATCCAGAAAAAGTAAATCGATTTCTTTGTGTTTCAACAGCTGACCGGCTTCCAGCGCATCGTTGCAAATTCCGCTTAAGTTAAGCTCGGGACAAGCTTCGATAAAATCACGAATTACATCCTGCGACAAAGGCTCGTCGTCAACAATTATACAGTTTAGTGTTTTTGTTTTTGGCATTGTAAATGCTAATTCAATTGCACTTGCAAAAGTACTTTAAAAGTTTCTTTGTTATCCGAAATCTTAAGCTGGTGTTGATTCGGATAGATTAATTTCAGGCGTTTTTTCACATTTTCAATTCCAATTCCCCGATATTTCCCATTAAGTGGTTCAACTGCTTTTCCTTTGCTGTTCTCAATCTCGAAATGCAACATTTTTCCCGTCACTTCAAATTTAATGTTCACAAAAGCATTTCCTGCTCCACCTTTCATTCCGTGCTTAAAACTGTTCTCTACAAAAGGAAGAAACAACAGAGGAGCAATTTTTTTACCATTTATTTCGCCAATGGTATCAAAAACAATCCGCTGATTTTTAGCCGTTCGAAGATTCTGCATTTCAATATAATTCTGCAGCATTTCAACTTCCTTTTCCAATAGAATGAAATCCGCATCCGATTCGTAAATGATATGACGCATCAAATCGCTGAGCTGTACTATCTTTTCAGGAACTTCTTTCGATTCTTTCCGGGCCATACTGTATATGCTATTCAGCGAATTAAATAGAAAATGCGGATTGATCTGCGATTTTAAGGCTTTAAGTTCTGCCTGCGACTTTTCCTTTTCAAGCTCTTCGGCGCGAAACCATCCCCTTGCAAGGTGCAATAAGCTGGAAATGAATAGATAAATGGCAAAAAACAGGTAGATATCCCAAAAACTATAGTAGGCAATAAAATAATACCCTTTAAAAATGTAGTCGATAAGGCTATCGAACAAAAGCAAATAAAATCCTGATCCTAACCCGGCAAGTGCAACTACGGCAAATCCATATCCGAAGTATTTGCTGCGCTCCCAAAGCAACGGGAAAAGTAAATTGAGGTTCAAATAAACCACCGGTAAAATTGGCAGGTGAAAAACAGCCGTGTAAATGAGATCTATTTGTTTTACTTCGGCCGACACTTTTAACACGTTCATCAAAATCAAAAATGACAAACACCAAAACAGGATATGTTGTAATACCCTGTTTTTAATGAGCCGGCCAAGTGTAATTTTTAAATAACTGTTCATTTTTTTCGAAATAATTCAACATCTAATCCATCTTCAAAAGCTTCTTCCGAATCAACATATTTGCTCACAAATTTCTGCAATTCTTTCGGTTTGGCGGTAAGTAGAATAAAATCGCCGTTATCTTCATGGTGGATCCTGATCTTATTTTCCTTTATCAAATCTTCCAGCCAATCGGGATCAAACCAACGGATTTCTAGTTTATCCTCAGAAACGCTTAATTTGGCAAATGTGTGAACCGGAACCAGATGCAGGTCAGCTAAGGTAAGATTATCTTCGTCGGCATAATCTTCCGTATAAAAATCAAGGAAATACTCATCTGCGAGTTTGATGACATGTACTTCAAATTTCGATTCTTTCACCACCCCGTCCTCGTTTGACGAAAGGACGAGCACATATCGTTTTTTGTCCCTTACCCCATCGTTTTTATCACCAAGAAATGGATGGGTGAATTTCCATACATCATTCTCACCATTAAGCACAATATCCGGATTTTCGTCTTCATACCATTCGCCTAACAGCAAATCGTTTTCAAACAAATCATCTTCGGTATATAAGGGGTAAAAAGAATATACTACACACCCCGAGAGCAGCAAAGTAATTATTGCAACAACTAAAATATTACGAGTTTTCATTTTGCGCGTTTTTTAAATTTCTACACCAAATTTAGCTCGCTAAAACTGCCCAAAAGAATTTTTTCGTTGAGATGCGGCTTTTTGTCGTTAACATGATAAAAGCAGGAAGTTGGAAGCACGAAGACGGAAGAGAGTCGCAGTCTCAGGAGCACCAAAATCACACAATTGCGAAGGAATCCTTAAAACAAATAATTTAAACCGATATAAACACCCGATTCACCGTCACGGTCATCGGCAGCCATACCATAATCGCAACGAATAATAAAGTTTTCGTTCATGGCTACGCGCAACCCTAAACCAAACGAATAGTGCAATGCTTCTGCGTTGTCGTCGAAATAATCAACTTTACTATCAACTTCGTCCATCATGTTTTGTCCTAATGGAAAGTCAGGTGTTTCAAAATCTATTTTACTCGTTGCCCGACCAAAATCAGCAAAAGCATTCAACCCCAGATAAAAGTTATTGTTAATGAACTGAAAGCGTGCAAATTTCCAGCGTGCTTCTACATTTCCTAAAAAATAAGCATCGCCAACCACGCGGTTTCTTCTTATTCCTCGCAATGAATTGGCACCACCGAGCCCTTCAGAAGTTGCACCTTTCATTACTGAGGTAATCATTTGGGTTTGATAATAAAATGGTGCTTCGCCGGTTAAAGTTGTTTGGTAAGCCAGCCGGTAAACAAAAGATAAATCATTCGGTACAACGGTAAAATACTGGCGGTGAACAATACTTAGTTTAGTAAAACTGTGCTCGCTGCCTAAAAACTCGGGGGCTCCCATTAAAACCGCTTCCGTCCAGATTCCTTTCATCGGGTTCGGTCTGTTATCACGTGTATCGAAAACTACCCCGGCCTTTAATGTTGGTACAAAACCACCATCTGCATCCTCCTCGGAAATAATCCCCCACTCGTTATATTTTTGGTACAACCCGGGTTCTTCATCGTGAGAAGGCAGCAGGTCATCATCGTCTTTATTTTTGTTAAGTTTATCAATATCAACCAAATCGAGTTTAAAGTTCAGCAAATTAATCCCGGCCAGCCATTTCAAATTCTCGCCCGCTAAATCGCCTTGCAAATCAACTTTAAATCGAAATAGCTTTCTGTCGTATTTATAAAACATTCGTGTTCGATAGTCTGCTGCTTCATCATCAAACCAATCTTTGTTAACCACTGCATCGTATCCATTAAAGCCATAAAAGTCGTAAGCTCTATCGCTTAAATAACTAATATCGAGTGAGGTTTGCAGCCCTTCAATCAGCTTATCAGAATCGTAATAAAAACGGTTAATTCCACTACCTTTAGTAAACCGCGACACTTCCATATAAATCGAGTGGTCGTACTTTGGGTAACGGCTTCCATCGCCATACTGATATAAATTTATCAATCCACCGTACTGAAAACCAAGATCAGTATCGAAGGTAATGGTTGGTAAAGCTCCAAAGTTCCATCCTTGTTTGGTAAGGCTTTCCTGAGCTTCTGATAGTAAACAAACGGTGAGAAATACGAACAAAAACAGAATACGTTTCATCTTGTTTGATTTTAGTTAGTTGACCAAGTATTATAAGTAGCCATATAGCCGAATGATTAGTAAACGAATATATAAAATTAAACCGAATTTGAGAATCACCTTTTTTCTGATAATTCTCCTTGTCATTCGCAATTATTTTATTTTCTTTTACAGTGCTTTATTAATTTTTTCAAAACTAGTTATTAAGTCTGGACCAAAATGAAAACAAATCGCAGAGATTTTTTTAAGATTTCCGGAGCTGCCGGAGCAGGAATAGTTACTGGAGGATTATCATCTTGCAGCCAACCACAGCAGGAAGAAACGGCCTTACAGTTCATAAAAGATGCAGCTGTAAATAATAATCCTCAACAGTTTAACATGTGTGGTTATGCCGCACCAAAGCTCGATAAGGTAAGAGTTGGTTTTGTAGGAATTGGCGACCGCGGATCCGGAGCCGTAAAACGTATGACTTATATTGACGGTGTAGAAATAGTTGCACTGTGCGATACTCGTCAGGCGGCTGTTGACGGTGCCCAGAAAATACTTAGCGAAGCCGGTTTACCAAAAGCCAAAGAATTCGTTGGCGACGAAAACGAATTTAAAAAATTGTGCGACAGTGGTCTTTGCGACCTCGTTTACACCGCCACGCCGTGGGAATGGCACGTTCCGGTTGGATTGGCTGCCATGGAAGGTGGAGCACATGCAGCGCTTGAAGTTTCGGCGGCCAAAACCATGGACGAATGCTGGCAGATGGTTGAAACATCGGAGCGCACCAAAAAACACTGCATAATTCTTGAAAATTGTTGTTACGACTTTTTCGAATTGCTAACACTGAATATGGTTCGCCAGGGTGTATTTGGCGACTTGATTCATGGCGAAGGAGCTTACATTCACGATTTGGATTACTGGCATTTTAACAAACCGCAGGATGAAAAAATGACCGATGGTGCCTACACAAAAATGTGGCGTTTATACGAAAATCAGCGACAGGCAAACGTTTACCCAACGCACGGACTGGGACCAATTTGCCAGGCGATGAACATTAACCGCGGCGATAAAATGGATTACCTCACCGCGATGATATCTGACGATTTTACGCTGAAAAACCGCATTGAAGAAAAGGCAAAGGAAGATCCGTTCTTTGAAAAATTTGTTGGAATGGATATGCGTGGCAACATGGATATGCAAATGATACGCACCAATAAAGGGCGCACTATTCTTATTCAACACGATGTTTCTTCGCCCCGCCCCTATTCACGAATTCACATGCTGAGTGGAACAAAATGTTTTGCTCAAAAATGGCCTTTGCAACACATTGCTTTTGGCCACGAAGTGGTTGACGAAGCAGGGATGGAAGAACTGCGCGAAAAGTATGAACCGGAAATTATAAAACGCGTTGGAGAAATGGCCAAACAGGTTGGCGGACACGGCGGAATGGATTTTATTATGGATTGGCGTTTGATCGACTGTCTGCGAAACGGACTACCTGTAGATATGGATGTATATGACGCAGCAGCCTGGAGCTCGATAACTCCTTTAAGCGAATGGTCGATTGCCAACGGTTCGAAACCTATTGAGATTCCGGATTTTACACGTGGTGCCTGGAAAACGAACAAACCTTTAGAGCTAACTCTGGCCGGAGGAGAAACAACGAAGGTACGAAACCTGACCAACGCAAATGCTGAAGGGCAGCTTGAGGTTTAAGAATAAAGAACAATATATTCGAAAGGGCAGTAATTACTGCCCTTTCTTTTTACTCACTCTATTACTCATTGTAACAGAATTAAAGTTTTCTTTTGTTGTTTTATTGCTTTATGCTTTTACATGTCTACCGTAGAAACCGCCGATAAATTAACCGGCGGTTCTGCTCTAACCAAACGCTTTATCTATGAAAAAAATCAATACTCATTTTATTACAGACAACCACCAACGCAAAAACCCTTAATCTTTGAGCAAAAAAAAACCGCCACTCAAAAAATTGAGTGACGGTTTAACCTAACCAAACTAATTAATCGGCTAAAACAGTCTCATTACTGTTTTGCCCACCATAATTTTGTATCTTGTACATCAGGTCCCTGAATGCCAACTGCTTCGTTATAATTATCGCCATTGGTGTTAATAACCCCATTACCGTAGCGCATGCGCTGTGGGTAATTTCCGTTAATATCTCCAAGTCCATAAATATCTCCATCATCAACACCGGCTGCAAGTTCTGCAGGATAACCCATATCACGAACAATTGCCCATGCTTCAAATCCATCAGTAAATGCGGCAATCCAACGTTGCGATGCAATTTTCTCCAGGTTCTCTTCTTCAGTTCCGTTTAACAATGCCATATCTTCGTTTGCCAGATACGTATCAATATCAGCATCGCTAACATTCCAAAGTTTCATTGCCGAACGAATACCTTCCTGGTATAAGTCTTGTGCACTACCTGTTCCAATTCCGCGCACCGCTGCCTCAGCTTGCAAGAAATATGATTCTGCCGAAGACATAATTAACTCCGGACGAATTTCGCCATTATTCTTTTTATTAATTACAACCTCAGCTGGTTTTGAGAAGAAATTGTAACGCGCGAAAGGATGCATTTTCCCGTTTAAGCGAGTTGGTTGCCCAACATAGTACATATTTTCAGGCATAGTAACCTCAATGCTACCATTTTCAAGTGTGGTTGTTGTATAGTCAACACCAGCATCATCGAGAATTCCCAAAATATATTCTACACGCTTATCGAAATTCTCAACCTCGGCTCCTTCTGTTGGCTTTTCAAGCGTTTGTGTTCCGCCTACTGCAGGCTGTGCATAAACGGCCAAACGAGGATCGTTATTGTTGCGCAGCAGGTCAATCATGGTTTTACTCATCGTCCAGTCTGAACCGGCACCAAAGTTGTACCATACATCACCGTAGCAGGCACTTCCCCACTGCGAGATCTCTTCGTCTTTTTGCATCAATACGTTATCATTATCGCCATCAAGTAGATCACTACTTAGGGCTGATGTGATTGCACTTTGAGCAAAACCGGCACCGGCAGCACCGTATGCACGCATACCAATGCGTAACTTTAAGGTGTTAGCCAAACGTTTCCATTGCTGCAAATCACCATTACAATAAATATCATTGGCACCAATATCATCAACAGCTACACCGGTAGCAGTTGCATCGCCAATGGTTGCAATAGCTTCATCCAACTCAGCAATAATTCCCTGGTAAATTGTAGCCTGATCATCAAACTTAGGCAATACAATATCAGGATTTGTTGCTTCGGTGTATGGCACCATTCCAAAAACGTCGGTAAACATCTGGAAATACATTCCTTTCATAATTTGCCCTACAGCATACATATACTGGTTTTCAAACTCACCGCCAGCAGCTGTTAGTCGCATAAAATTATCTAGGCTACCAATATAACCCGACAACCAATCCCACGAGGCATCGGTATAACCACTGCTGTATGAATATCCTAACTCATCTGACCACCAGCTGCTGCTGTGTCCGAAACAAACCTGACCTGAATAGCGGTCGGCATGTATTAAGTGTGCACGCCAGTATGGATAACGATCGGGTGCATACAAACGATACTGAGGAGTAGTTAAAAAGTATTTCGCACTCACCTCGTCAACCGTAAATGAATCCGGTTTTGTATTGATTTCATTGAAATCATCGGTACAATTGCTCAGCAAAAATACCGCTCCTAACACTACGAATATTTTATATATATTTTTCATTTTGCTGGCCCTCCTTAAAATTTAATGTTCACGTTAAATCCAATGCTTCTGGCAGTTGGTAAATTGTACGACAAAATACCCTGTCCGTTATTACCTGTTCCCAAGCTCGATTCCGGATCAACATGATCAATGTCTTTATAAATAAAGAACAAGTTACGTCCAACCAAACCAATTGTGGCCCCTTGTATAAAGGTATCTCTGATTAATGACTGCGGTACATTGTACGACAGTACCAATTCGCGTAAACGAACGTTAGTTTGGTCGAAAACATATTCTGAAGCAATTCCTGAAACGGATCCCCAATAATCCTGGGCACTGATTTCAGTTGTATTCTGAGTATAAGAACCATCGTCTTGAAGTACTACACCATCAACAACAATTCCTTCTTCACGATACTGAAGCGTTTCTTTTACAACTCCACTACCAACCAGTGCAGCGTTGGTTTGCGAGTATATCTGACCACCAATACGTGCATCAATTAAGAAGCGTAAAGAAACGTCCTTATATGTGAAAGTGTTTGTAAAACCTGCAGTCCAATCGGGTTGTGAGTTACCCAGGTATTCTTTTTCAGTTGAAGCCTGAGGACGGCCGTTGGCATCTACCACAATCTGACCGGCATCGTTGGTTCTCCAGGTTGTTCCGTATAAGTCACCATAACCTCCACCTACAGTTGCCTGTAAACGGATGTTTCCAGAGTTTGATTCATTATAAACATAACTGTCAAGGTCTTCAGTCAATTCAACCAGTTTGTTATTGTTTTTTGAGAAATTCACACTGGTTTCCCAGCTAAAATCGCCAGTTCTCACAGGAATACCACCTACAAGTAGCTCAACTCCTTTGTTGCTTGTTTCTCCAATGTTTTCAAGAAAATATGAAAAACCAGTTGAAGAAGGAACAGGCACAGAGAAAATCTGGTCGGTAGTTTTTATATTATACCACGAGAAATCGAAGAACATACGATTATCAAACATGCTACCTTCCATACCAACTTCAAAAGAAGCAATATTTTCCGGCAATAAGTCTTCGTTTGGTTTTGTAGAAGGACGAGATAACTGAGTTAATCCCAGGTAACCATCATTTGCCAGGTTGTAGTATTGGTACAACTGGTAAGGACTGGTGTCGTTACCAACATTTGCCCAGCTCGCACGAACCTTTAACAAATTAAACACATCTTCTTCAGGATCAATAAAGTCATCCAAAAGAAGAGATCCTGTTACTGATGGATAGAAATATGAGCGGTTGTCTTCCGGTAAAGTCGACGACCAGTCGTTACGACCTGTAACATCCAAATAGGCAAAGTCGCGATATGATAACGATGCCTGAAAATATAAAGAGTTAACTTCTTTTTCTCGTAATGGAGTATAAGAAGGACGTTGTGTTACAGTATTAGCAACTGTTGCACGACTAGGAATTTTAAAATCCTCACCATAAATACTTTGGTATTCGTATGTACGGTACGAATGGTTACCACCGGCGTTTACTGATAAGTTTAAATCAGGAGTAACGTCTTTGTTAAACATCAGTAAGAAATCCGCGTTAGTTTCAGTAACACGCGTATTGCTGAATGTTAAACGACCGCTTGTATAAAAGTGGTGTCCCGGTTGATTTACCGATTCTGATTTCATTTGAGTAACATCGGTACCCACACGAGCAAAAGCCGATAACCACGGAGTAAATTCATAGTTTAATTTTCCAAAACCAAGAATACGCTCTCTACGGTCGGTTCTGTAATCGTTATAAAGAATCCAATAAGGGTTTGCACCCAACGCTCCATAAGAAATAGAGTTTAATGATTCTTCAGGATTCTGATACGTTTTCAAATCTTCGATATCAACGTTACGAGGCATTCCGTATACATAAGCCAAAATACCTTCTGATCCCTGATTTGCCGCATTGTTTAGCTCTTGCCAGAAATAAGTTGCCTTGGCATCAAGAGTTAATTTATCGTTCAAATCAACTACACCACGCAAGTTAAAGTTATGACTTCTTAAATCTGAATTCGGAATCATCGATTCAGTTTTATTGTTGGTGTAAGAGAAACGAATAGAGTGACTTTCGCCTGCACCTGCAATAGCTATAGAGTTAATGTATTTAGCTCCGGTCTGGAAGAAATCTTCAACATTGTTCGACTGAGCCGAATAAGGTCTTTCTTCACCTGTGTAATACATTTGGCTGCTGCCATCCAGACGCTGTCCCCAAGAACCTGTTGAGTTTTTCAAATCCTCAACATTACCGGGTACGTTACCCTGGCTCCCCTGACCGAATTCATTCTGATAGTCAGGTAAAAGCATTGGATTATCAAAAGTAATGTTCGAGTTTATTGAAACTCCCAAACCTTTACCTTTTGTACCCTTTTTGGTGGTGATTAAAAGTACACCATTACCAGCACGCGAACCATACAAGGCGGCTGCGTTTGGCCCTTTCAATACTGAAATTGACTCAATGTCGTCAGGGTTGATATCGGTAATACCACCACCGGTAACGGTACTGTTATATACACTACCTCCACTGTTTGATCCGGTTGCATCAATCGGCACACCATCAACTACAATTAATGGCTGGTTGTTTCCGGTAATCGAGTTATTACCCCTGATGATTACACGCGAGCCACTACCCGGGCTACCCGATCCTTGTGTTACAACTACACCGGCTACTTTACCCACTAACGAGTTGGCCGGGTTATGGTCTTTAACAACAGAAATGTCGTCGCCACCAACTTCGGTTACTGCATAACCCAATGATTTCTTTTCTTTGGAAATACCTAATGCTGTAACAACAACTTCTTCCAAACCAATTTGGCTTTCGACCAATGTTACATCAATGGTTGAGCGCCCGTTAACAGGTTCCTGTACGGTTTGCATTCCCACAAAAGAAAAAACGATGGTTGCATCATCGGCAACTGAAATGGTATACACACCGTCAATATCAGTGATGGTACCATTTGATGTTCCCGATTCAATTACTGAGACTCCGGGTATCCCGAGGCCATCTTCTCCGGTAACTGTTCCAGTTACCGATTGTTGCGCCGTTGCACTACTTAGTAATGCAAAGCACATTCCTAAAAACAAAAAAATCTTTCGCATAGATTTTGAATTTAATGAACTAGAAATAGATTAATACTTAGATTATTTATACATATCGCTGAATAATTTTTGAAAAAGTTTTGCTGTAATACCTAATAAGCCTGACTGTTCCCAGTTTTCGGAAATTACAATTTCAATGTTTCCTGAAATTTGCTCCAGACAGTGCTGATTAATTGCTTGCTGAATAGGTGTTAGAATGTACTGGTTTGCACGCGACACTACACCACCTATAACAATTATATCCGGATTTAATAACTGGATTGTATTTGATAATGCTTTTCCGAGGGCCTGCCCCACATCACTCAAGAGTGATATAGACAACTCATCGCCAAGTTTAGCTGCTTCAATAATATCATCTGGTTGCAGCTCATCTATTTTATACTGAAATCTGTTCGTAAGCTGAGAAATGGTTCCTTTTTCAATCGCTTCTTTGGCTCGTTTAATTAACACACTTGCAGAAACAACTGTTTCCAAACAACCTCTTTTACCACAAATACAAAGATCTCCATCTTCTGCAAATTTTGTGTGCGATAATTCTCCTGCAAAACCTGTTGCTCCGTTATACAGTTTACCTCCCAGAATGAGTCCGATTCCAAGTCCCCAGTTCCAATTTATAATAACTGCGTCGTTGTGTCCTTTTGCAGCTCCAAAAATAAACTCACCAAAGGCTTCCATCCTGGCGTCGTTGTTAATATAAACCAACTTCCCGAACTTCATACTCATCCGTTCGGCAACATTCTGATAAGCTTTCTTTTTAATCGTAAAGTTTATACCAATGCTGGAGTCGACCAAACCAGGCATTGCCATTCCTACACCAAATACACTACTGTAATCAATGTTATTATCAACAAGTATTTGCCTTGCCTCTGCATAAATTTTGTCAACAAGATCATCATCATCAATTGAAGTTTCAACTACTGTAACAGGTGCTACAAGTTGATTATGAGAATCATATATGCCAATTTTACCCCGAAAACGTCCAAGCTCGCATGAAATAACAAAAATACTTTCGTTTTTTAACCCGAATAATGTTGGGCGCCTTCCACCTTTTGACTCTCCGCTGCCACGTACTTCAACTAAATTACTCGAACTTAAATCTTTTAATAAAGAAATTGCTGTTGGTAAACTAACTCCTATTTGTTTGGCAATGTAGGTAGCCGACAGCGTATCATTCTGATACAAAAGACTGAGAATCTTTTTCTTCCGACGGTAATTCTTTAATTCATTACCGGTTAGTTTTACATCCTTAAAATTATTTATCAGGATCATTAAAAATAGTTTAGTTAAAGTAATCAGATGCAATTTAAGGAATTTCTTAAGCAAAAAGCAAGTCTTTATTAATTTTTTTAGTAAGTTTATTCTAGTTACTCAATTAATTTCTTCAAAATCGCTAATAAATTAAGTGTTCAAGTACTATTTACAATAAGGTACCAAAATCACAACTTTTTTGAGCTACCTGTTTTATCTCTACTGTCCTTCTTTACAAAATATTATAGGAATTTTAACGCATCAATAAAGAAAATGTTTTTACACATAATATTTCAGCTTGCTTTCTATTTGCGTTTTATTTCCTGGCAACTCTTCCCAAATAAAATTTGATAACAGTTAAATGGATGGGACATCTTTTCTGTTTAACGTAAATTAACACTATGAATTAAAAACTATAAATAATAAAATTGTTACATTCAAATAAGCTTAATAACAAGCAAATTTCTGTACAACAGAACCAAAGGGGAAAACTATTGTGCTAAAGGCAATTAAAATATTTATCATTGCTGTATCGATTATTTTGGGAACCCAATCGATAAGTGCCCAGGAACCACAAATTGACACTACGGCGGTAATTGATAATATTAGCAAAAAACAGAATGACTTTTACGATAGCCTTAAAAACCGAGCCAATCGCCGCAAACTTACGGGTTGGCTCTACGATGCCATAATCAGTCCACCGCGCCCTTATGTTGATAAAAAGGCGTTGGCCCTTGATTACTTTAAAGATTATGAAGGCAAAATAATTGCCGATATAAAAATTAACGCGCTTGATGTTTTTGGACCAACATGTACCGACACTACAAAAAAGGCGAACCACTGGGCCGAGCGTGCAGCAAATGCAATACATACGAAGTCCAATTTAAAAACCATTCGCAAATTATTACTTTTTAAAACAGGCGATGTGCTCGATCCTGAGTTGATGTACGAAAACGAAAGGATTATAAGGGATTTGCCCTATATAAAAGATGTAAGATTTTATGTGGAGCAGGATACGACATATCCGGGGCTGGTTAATGTATTGGTTTTAACAAAAGACCGGTTTTCATTTGGTGTGTCGGGAGGTGTGAATGGAACGAGCTCTGGCGATATTGAATTATATAACCGTAATATTTTTGGTATTGGACATGAAGTGTCGGTTAAGTTTGTCGGGCATGTAGAGAAAGAACCTTACCTGGGAGTTGAAACTTTTTACAATATAAAAAACATCGCCGGAAGGTTTCTTGATGTTCGGCTGGGATATTTAAATACTTACCGTCGCGAGGGCTTTGTATTGGATGTAAACAAACCATTTTTAACTCAAAATGTTAAGTGGGGTTACGGTGGTTTTTCAACGCGCATGTACCGAACCGATAAAATCACTAATAATGATCCGGTTCAAGTGGAAGAACCAATGGATCTTTCGGTAAATTACCTTTGGGGCGGACGCAGTTTTAATATAAGTCCCAATCATGAAAATATAACCGAATTGGTTTTGTCGGCAGGTATAAACAACTGGAATTATTTTGAAGATCCGGTTGTGGCGCCTGAAAACAGTCACTTCTTTTCGGATCACACCTTATACATGGCCGGACTTACCATTTCGCAACGTCGTTTTATTCAGGATCAATTGATTTACAGTTACGGTATTACCGAGGATATTCCCGAAGGTTTTAAAAACGAGCTTATTTATGGCTACGATGCCAATGAATTTGGCGACCGACATTACCTTCATTTTTTCTCGTCAAACGGAAATCTCTTATTAAGCAGACGTGGATATCTTTTTACATCTGCAGGTGCGAGCGGCTATTTAAAAAGCGGTCATTTTGAAGAAGGAATGATCTATGGCGATGTAAACTTTATTTCCAAATTACATACCCCGGGGAAAAAGCGTGTTCGTACATTTATCGACCTTAACTATACACTTGGCATCCGTCGTTTTGATATTGAACACCTTACATTGGGAGATAAAGATCACATTCGAGGTTTCGACAGCGATATTGCCATTGGCAAACAGCGTTTAAACCTAAAACTGGAACACGTTGTTTTTCTGCCTGCACAATTCTACAAATTTAATATAGCAGTTTTTGGTTTTGCCGATTTTGGTGTTATTGGTTCTAATAAGCAGCTTATTTTTAAACAAGATTACTACAGTGGTATTGGTATTGGGATTCGTTTACACAACGAAAACCTTGTGTTTGAAACTTTCCGACTTCGTTTGGCTTTTTATCCATTCCATCCTGATGATATGAGCTTTGTTGGATTTGCGCTTGATGAACAATCGAAACAGCGTTTTATTTCGTTCGAACCAACAGGACCTGAACCCGTACGTTTTGAATAGAACCAAATGGCTAAAACTGGAAATAAATAAATGGCTGCATATCGGCTGAAATCGACTGATAAACAATGACAACCACAACTGCAGAAATTGCAGCTTTTACCCACATCGGCGATGCAATAAAACAGTTTTTCGCCCGGTCTTTCAAGTCGTAACTTAGCCAGTGTGTAACAAAACCAAACAACATCATTAAAAATACCCACTTGTAAGCTACAAGCACCTCGGGGATCATTGAAAGTTTAAGGTCGGTGCCAATTTGGTGTAGCATTCCACGCACAACATCCATCGATTCAGAGCGGAAAAATACTCGTGTAAAGGTTATAAATGTAAATGTTACTGCAATTTTCCAAACGTTTATTAGTCGGTTATCCAGTTTTTCCCAAGGGCTTATTCTTCGCCAGAATTTATAAATCACCAAACCAACACCATTCAATCCTCCCCAAATAATAAATTGCCACGATGCACCGTGCCACAAACCACCAAGCAACATGGTAAGCATAAGGTTGATGTTGGTATTAATGTGCCGTTTTACATTGGGAACGAAACGTGCCAGCAAAGCAAATAACAGCACGAGAACGACAAATATTGGAACAAGAATCAGCTTTCCTGCCAAAAGGACAACGATTGCCAGAATTACTCCGAGACTGATATAACTAAACACTGAACCTTCGCGGTTTCCACCAATTGGGATATACAAATAATCTTTTAACCACGATGAAAGCGACATGTGCCAACGTTTCCAGAACTCGGCAACACTTTTTGCCTTATACGGCGAATTAAAGTTTTGTGGTAAGCGGTAGCCCATTAACAGCGCAACTCCAATGGCAATATCGGTATACCCCGAAAAATCGACATAAACCTGCAGCGAGTAACCAAATAAGGCCATTAGGTTTTCGAATCCGGAGTGAGTGATCGGATCGGAAAAAACCCGATCGACAAAGTTTACAGCAATGTAATCGCCAATAAATATTTTCTTGATCAACCCTTTCAGAATGATAAAAATAGCCCAGCCAAATTCTTCTTTTGAGAGGCGATAATCTTCGTATATCTGCTTTACAAATCCCGATGCACGAACAATTGGTCCGGCAACCAACTGCGGGAAAAACGACACATAAAAACCAAAGTCAACTAAATTATTTACGGGTTTGGTTTCGCCACGATACACATCAACCGAATAACTGATGGTTTGAAAGGTAAAGAACGAAATACCAACCGGCAGCAAAATCTGGTTCACCTCGAAATGTGTTCCTGTAGCTTCGTTAGCCCACAATGCCAGGTGATTAATAACGTTCAGATCGGTTCCGAACATGATATTTATGCTATCGACAAAGAAATAAGCATATTTAAAGTAAGCCAGCAATCCCAGGTTTACAATCACACTGGCTGCAATAAGGAGCTTCCTTATCAGCTCACTCTTTGACTTGTATATTCCTTTTCCAATAAAAAAGTCGGTGAGTGTACTAAACAGCAAAATGAAGAAAAAGAATCCGCTGGATTTGTAGTAGAAAAATAAACTAACCAGGAACAAATATCCGGCACGAACGCTTCGGTTTTTGTTCTTGTACACCAGTGAATAACCGGCCAATACAAAAGCAAAAAATGCCCAAAAGAAAAAGCGCGTAAAAATCAGTGGCGCCGTTTTATCGTAAAGAAAAATATTCCTCAGCAGTTCGTTCAGTTCTATTTGTTTTAGTAAGTCCAAGTATTCTAATTTATCTTTTAATTTGAAGAATCAATCGACTGAAAAATCTGGCTATTCAGACTTCGTTCTCTTCCCCTTTCTTCAAAATTATTATTCGTTGTAAGTTCCTTTTTATCGGTTAAGAATGTCTCAAAATCTTTCATCATTGCAGAGAAAAATAAATCGGCAATCATTAAATAACCTTCACGGGAAAAATGAATTTTATCGCTTCGCGCCAGGCCGTTGTTTTGCCACAGCACAATGGAATTCAATCCTCCCATTACCGAAAACATATCCCAAACGCCGGCATTATATTTATTGGCCATTTTAAACATGCTATCCCTTACCTTTTCGCCATTTTTATTTACATAGCGACGGTACAAATAACTGTCGTTGTTGGTGGTAAACACGATCAACGCATTGGGAGCAGCCGCTTTTATCTTGTCAATAAGTTGTCCGTAATGATCTTCGAAACGAGCCTGCGAAAACTTTCGACCGTATGCATCGTTAATTCCCAGTCCCAGAATTACCATGTCAGGTTTTAAATGAGCAAGTTGTTCTGTAAAAAGCTGGCAGCGCAAAAATGCCGGAACATGTGCCCCATTCACTCCAATACTGTGATACATGATCCCGTTTGGATTCGATTCGGTGGTCATTCCCAGCAAAGTACAATTACCCTGCGAGTTGTAATCTTTCTCCAATGTTATCTGCAAACTATCCACCCACTCATTCAATTCAAAATCGGTGTAACCATCGGCTTCCACCTTGTTTTTTACCAAATTCTGATCAATATTTATTGTGTAGTTTTTTGCTGTATTTTCGTAATATACTCTCAGTTTGTTAAAGCTGTAATCCAATTCGTTTTCATCTTCAAGTAAAATTGTGAGTTCGGCTTTTGGCGATGATGTTGTTGCCGAAATCCCCCCAACTCCAAGCGTTCCACTTTTACGTCGCTCTACATTTCGGAAAGACTTCCAATAGCCGTTGTAACGGATGTAATAACCAAAAGGCGAGTTGGTGCGTGCAATGCGATACGGAAACATAAATCCCCAACCGGCATTCATTTCACCATTAAGCTGCTGAAAACGGTTGCGCATTTGCCCGGAAAACGAGCCTGCCTGAATATGAGAACCACCAATTTGTACAATATTTACACGTCCTTCGCCGGTAGTTACCAATTTCTCCAGTTTAGAATAAAGACGTTCAGCATTTTCCCGATCTCCCGGATAATGCATTTCATTCCGGTCGTAACGAACAAAGTTATATTGGTTAACATGGTAGAAGTAGCTGTTTTCTTGAGCTGAAATGGATGTGCCTAGCAGCATGACAAAGCTTAGAAGCAAAAAAGACAAGCCTCGAACCTTTACCGATTGCACTAAGATTAATGGAGATTGAAATAGATTGAATAGAGATTGAGCTACAAAACTTAGTACGCTCTTGCAACTTGCAACTTGTAACTTGAAGCTTCGATAAAACAGATCTGTCACTGCATTCGAGATGACACCGAACTCGAAACTCGAAACCCGAAACTCGAAACTATTAACTTTCTTCCCCATTACATCTCCTCCTCCAAATAATTGTTGTACTCCAGAATCAATGCATTGTAGAACATATTTGCCACCAATCGCGCTCCACGTGCCGAGAAATGCACATAATCCGGGCGTGCCAGTTCGAGTTGCGCATTCACCCACGACGGCATACTGTTGTGTCCGCCCATGGCTTCATACATATCCCAATACGCGCAGTTATTTTCAAGTGCCACTTGTTTTAGTTTTTCAACAACCTGCGGCAAATGCTTGTAGGTAACATACTTATCCTTAACCTTTGTTGACATATCGCTTGGCCCGATTACCAGAATAGCAGCATCAGGACACAACGAATTTATTCGTCTGATCTGACTTCCAAACCAGCGGCCATAACGTTCAATCGCCTTTTTATCTTTTATGTATGGAATTACATTTCCACCAAATTGCAGGATAAAGAATTTTGGATTCAGGTCGTTATACATTTTCAAACTGTGCTGGTAATCGGCTTTTGTGAAAATGGTACCGGAACTACCACGAAGAGCAATATTATCAACGATCACACCTTTTTTCGATGCCAGTTCAATACCGTAAACATCGGGACCATCGTAACCCGAAAATTTCAATGTCACGCTTGCTGTTGAATCAGGTAATGCACATTCCAACACCGCATAAGTTGTATCTGCCACAAGAGTATCGCTTAAAACCGTGTCGCCACGAGCAATTAACTGCACAGCTACCGGGCGTTTTGTATGCCCGTAAAACAGGCGCATGTTTTCGTATTCGCGGGTACGTTTGTATGAAATATCTGATTTCGAGACATTCATTTCTGCCTCGTAAATAATCGAATCTTTAAAAGGAATTGTATCGCTGGCCAAAGGCGCATAACGCGAAAAGGCTCCCATCACTCCGTAACGACTATGCTCCACCGTTGAATCCACCTTGCCATAAATCGGGTAACGTTTCCAGTTGTCGGAGTTAATTTGATTGGCACTAAAAACATAATCGTAAGGTTGCAATGCCGGACGCAAACCAACACCGGTTCCGCCAAATTTCACTTGTAATTTATTTCTCAGGAATGCTGTAATGCGGTCGCCTTCAATCTGGCTGTCACCATAATGCATGATACGAACCAATGAATCACTTTTTAAATGATCAAAAAAGCGGTACAGGTTTTCTTTGCCCAGCTCGGTCATTTCAATACGGCGAACTGATTGAACCAGCGTATCATAATCTGCACGGTGAATCACTTCAACCACAGTATCTCCTGCAATGGTATCCACTTCAATATCCACCAGCGAATCAATTTCAAACTGCTGTGCTATAATTTCAGAAACGTCAGCATATTCCACATCATCGGCGCCTAGCATTTCCGGAAAAGTTGGCATATGAAAGGTCATTTCGCCCACCTCGAAACCGTCGTCAGGCATCAGCCACATAGCGCCTGCCAATAATGCAATCACACTCAGTGTATATGTTAATGTCTGTAACGGCTTCATTGAACGTAAATAATTAGTTTCTGACCGATTTGAATTTTACGCGCATCGCTGATGCTGTTCCATTCCAATATTTTCTCGGGTGTTACTCCATCATATTTTTGGGCAATTACATATGGCGACTCACCACTTTTTACAATGTGTTCCACTTTTCTCGACGACTCGGGAATCACAATTCCCGGCAAAGTTGTAGATGCAAAATTGGGGACTACAGTTTTCGGCTCTTCTTTTTTAGCTGTTTCTTGCTGAAGGCCGCGATAGTAATCTGCGTTTTCATCGTCAACAAAAATATCAAGCGTTTTTCCTGCCTGAATTTTGCGTTCGTCGTAAATGTTGTTCCAGTATTTTAAATCGGCCACGCGCACATCATAATCTTCGGCAATAAAACCAAGTACGTCGCCCGACATGATCGTGTATTTTATTTTCGTTTTTCCTTCAATTTCCAGATCCTTTACCTTCTCGCCCACATACTGACGATTCGGTGCCGGCGGATATTCAATCTTTTGCGCCACCACTTCAAACAACGTTGAATCAACACCATTGTAAATGGAGTCCTGCAAAAACAAAGAGTCTTGCTTCAAGTTTTCGGGCAAAGTAAGCGATGTCTGTTCCGGAATGATGGAATATGGAAACTGTGGATTCAAAAAGCGTAGTTCTTCAGTTGAAATTGGCAGTACTGCACTGATCTGATCGAAATGTGTTTGCAAACGTACTTTTGCTTCTGCCGTTTTTTGAGGCTCCTCTCCATGAATAAATTTATTCTGACTCAGAAATGTCGCTGTTGCCTGGTAGGCCGCCATAAAATCAGTCATTTCTTTTGGTGCAACTTCCAGTAATTCATTTACGGAACAATCATCACCACCGGCTCGCCTACAAAGGTTCTTTATCTTAGTCTTTCCGAAAACAAATGCCAACATGGCTTTTGGGGGATGATCAAATAAAGCTTCATTCTTTTTCAATTCCTGAATAGCAGCAAGAGTCGCTTTTGAAACATTCAGACGCTCATCAACCAGTTTATTTACTTGCAATCCATTCAGCACGCCCTGAAAGTGTGTTAATTGCCAAACACCTGCCCGTTTGAAAGGACTTTTTGCTTCAGGATTAAATGCAGAAAGTACGGCCGGTAAATATTGTATATCTTCACCGAGACCTGCTTTGTCTAACTCAGCTTTTATTTCATGCTGATAGAAATAGAAGCTTTTGATAAAAATTGCCTTATCGGGTGTTGGCAAATTACTTAATACAGAAAAATAAGTCTCGAATGCATCCGGATTATATGCAACTTCTTTTGCTTCCTTCAATTCTCGTTTCAGTGTCTGTCGGCTTGCCAACTCCAATTTCCCGGGAAGAAAAGCAGCATCGTTCCATGGATATTCAAAAACCTGCTGATGAATATTTTGCAGCAACCGATATTCGAAATCTTCGCCGTTAATACTGTCCTGCCCCCAATTTAACAGGGGAACAAACAACAGCAAAACCACAAAAATTCCAGTTAAAGAACCAGGCTTATTTTGGACTAATCGTTTCAAATACAATTCTTGCAAAAATGTTACGCAAAAATATGATTTCCGATTAAACAGCCCACAATTATTATGAAGGATTTAAATAAAAACATCCAATCCGCACCGGATTGGATGATCGATTGACTATGTTGATTCATGATCGCGCTCGCGAATTTCCACGCGGCGAATTTTCCCGCTAATGGTTTTTGGCAGCTCATCAACGAACTCAATTTGCCGCGGATATTTATACGGAGCGGTTACCTCTTTTACGTGATTTTGCAACTCTTTCACTAAATCATCGCCGGCACGCTGTGTATAGTCCGGTGCCAAAACAACGGTAGCTTTCACAATCTGACCACGTATTTCGTCAGGAACACCAGTAATAGCACATTCCACCACTGCCGGGTGAGTCATCAAAGCACTCTCCACCTCAAAAGGACCAATTCGGTAACCTGAACTTTTAATTACATCATCTGCTCTTCCCACAAACCATAAATAGCCATCCTCATCTTTCCAGGCCAAATCACCGGTGTAATAAATTCCATCCGACATGGCTTCATCAGTCAATTGTTTATTGCGGTAGTATCCATCAAACAATCCGGCCGGATAATTTTTATCGATACGAATTACAATTTGTCCCTGCTCACCTGCTTCGGCCGATCGTCCTTCCGACGTCAGTAAATCAATATCGTAATGCGGACTTGGGAGTCCCATCGAACCCGGTTTTGGTTCTACCCAAGGCGAAGTAAACACCGACAAGGTAGTCTCACTTTGTCCGTAACCTTCGCGCAATTTAATTCCGGTTAAATCGTAAAAACGATTGTAAACCTCCGGATTTAAGGCTTCGCCTGCAATTGTACACCATTCCATCGCCGACAAATCGTATTTACTCATGTCCTCCCTAATCAGAAAGCGGAAAATAGTTGGCGGTGCACAAAGCGAGGTTACCTGGTATTTTGAAAGCGCTTCCAGTATATCGGAAGGCGTGAATTTTTCGTGATCATATACAAAAACAGAAGCACCAACAAGCCACTGACCATAGAGTTTTCCCCAAACGGCTTTCAGCCATCCGGTGTCAGCAATGGTGAGGTGAAGACTATCGTGGTGCAAATTTTGCCAGTATTTAGCAGTAACAATGTGTGCCAGCGGATACACACTGTCAAGCACCACCATTTTCGGATCGCCGGTAGTTCCCGATGTAAAACTTACGATGATCGGATCGTCATTTTTTGTAGGCTCCGCAGTTCGTTGAAACGGTTCTGCATTTTCAATTCCTTTATGAAAATCTTCCCATCCTTCAGGAATAACAGGTCCGATTGACACCACCTTTTCAATTGATGGCGACTCAGGCAAAGCATCATTTACGTGAGTAGTGATCAGCTCATCGCCATCGCAAATAATAGCTTTTATAGTAGCGGCATTGTTACGGTAAACAATGTCCTTTTTTGTTAGCAAGTGTGTTGCCGGAATAATAACGGCGCCAATTTTATGCAGTGCAATAATGGTAAACCAAAACTCGGCACGGCGTTTCAAAATGGCCATTACCATATCGCCTTTGCCAATTCCCAGCGACGAAAAATAACCGGCAGTGCGGTCTGTAATTTCTTTTAATTCGCCAAAAGTGTATGTGCGACTTTCGCCTTTGTCATTAGTCCAGAGCAAAGCTCGTTTGTTGGGTTCTTTCTCGGCCCAGCCGTCAACCACGTCGTAGGCAAAGTTGAAGTCCTCCGGAATAATTAACTCGTAATTGGCTTTAAAATCCTCAAAATCGGTAAAAGCAGTTTGTTTTAAGTATTTTTCAATCATGTAGCATCAAGTTTTATTATAGAATTACAGCCAGAAATTTTACTGGTTTCCCCTCTAATGCTTTCATTCCGTGCGGAAGAGTTGCATCGAAATAAAGGCTGTCTCCTTCGTTCAGTGTTAATTCGTGCCCTCCGACACTCAGCAGCATTTTGCCTTCCAAAACATAGTTCATTTCCTGTCCGTTATGACTATTCAGATGAATTGGTTTGTCTTCAGCATCCGGTTCAATGGTTACAATAAACGGATCAGCTGTCCGTCCTGTAAACCCCGATGCCAGTGCCTGGTATTTATACGCCCGGGTACGCTCCATCGCTGTCCCTTCGCCCGCACGTGTAAGATAAAATGATTTCATATGAGGCTCTTCGCCAAATAGCAACGCAGTCAAACTAATATCATATTTCTTCGATATATTTTCGAGAACGCCAATAGGAATATCATTTTTTCCACTTTCGTATCCCTCGTATTCCTCGGCGGACACTCTGCAGCAAGTTGCTATTTCGTCAACAGAAATATTGAGCATATCGCGTAAACCTCTTAGCCTCATGGCTATCTCTTTAATTTGTCCGTTCATAATGTTTAGTTTCTATTGTTTAGCTTAAAACAAAGTTATTGCTTTTTACCTCAGATTATTCATTTTTTCGAACTACTGACAGATTTAGTCGTAAATTTAAATTTTACGAAACGAATGAACCTCTAAAACCGAATTAGAGGTTCTCGAAGAAATACTGACTTACTTTCTGCATTAAGTGTATTCGATCTTTTCCACGCACATTATGCGGATGTATTGGGTAAGCAAAAAAGTCGACCTGTTTATTCTGTTTTACACATTCGCGCAGAAATTTCATACTGTGCTGCATTACCACCGTTTCGTCTTGCACACCGTGAATCAACATCAGTTTGCCATCCAGATTCTTCACGTAATTGGTCATGTCCGTATTTTTGTAACCTTCCGGATTCTCCTTCGGCATGTCCATATAGCGCTCACCATACATAATTTCGTACATGCTCCAATCCACCACCGGGCCTCCGGCAACAGCCACTTTAAAAATATCAGGATGTTTCAGTTTCAAATTTAACGTCATAAAACCACCGTAGCTCCATCCGTGAACGCCAATCCGGTCGGCATCAACATAAGGCAGCGAAAGCAGGTATTCAATCCCCTGCATCTGGTCTTCGGTTTCCAATTCGCCCAAATTGCGGTGAATAGCAGTTTCAAAGGCGCGACCACGATTCGAGGTTCCACGGTTATCGAGCGTAAAAGCAATGTATCCCTGCGATGCCATATAATATTGCCACCAACGCGCCTGGTTGTGCCAGCTTTTGGTTACCAATTGCGAATGTGGCCCTCCGTAAACGTATACAACAACTGGGTATTTTTTAGCCGGATCAAAATCATTCGGCAGAATCAATCGTCCGTGAAGATCGTACTTTCCGTCCTTGGTTTTTAAGGCTACCAGTTTGTTTTCGCCTAACTGATAATCATTTAGCGGATCCTCAGACTCAAAAATTGTTCGCTTGTCTTTTCCTTTTGCTGATATCAGATCAACTTTCCCGGGTACTTCATTGGCTGACCAACGATCCAAAATGTAAGTCGCATCAGGACTCAAAGTTCCACTATGAACACCGGTTTCTAATGAAAGTCGTTCAGTTTTTCCGGATTTCACATCAACTTTATAGATGTTATTTTGCAGCGGATCGTCAATGGTAGCTTCAATAAACAAGGTCTTTTCTTTGGCATCGAAACCTAACATTTTGGTTACTTCCCACTCTCCTTTTGTAATTTGCTGCACCAGCTTTCCGTCGGTGTTGTATTTATATACATGAAACCATCCACCCTCGCGGCTCAGGTAATAAAATTCGTTCGGATTAACTTTGGAAAACTGAATGGGATAAAGCGGCTCAACGTAAGTATCTGACGATTCTTCAAAAAGTGTTTTCACTTTTTCGCCTGTTGCTACATCGTAACAATTTAACTGCATATGGTTTTGTGCCCGGTTTAACTCCGCCATATAAATGTACTTTTCATCGGGGGACCAGGCAACATTTGTAATAAAATGGTCGAGTGGTTCTCCGGTTTTCAGAAAGGTTGTTTTTTCACTTTCGATATTGTAAACGCCTAAAGTTACATGATGACTGGCCATTCCTGCCATTGGATATTTCACCGGCGCATATTCAGCTTCGCGTGCCATAAAATCAACCAGCGGATAGTCTTTTACCATACTTTCGTCTTTGCGGTAGAACGCCACAAAATTTCCTTCGGGCGAATTAAAAATACCTCCGGAAATACCAAATTCATTGCGGTGAACGGTTTGTCCATTTACAACTCCGTTACCGCCATCGCTGGTAATTTGTTTTTTGTTTCCGTCAGCAAGCGCCACAAACAAATCATCTCCCTGGGTGAAAGTCACAAATTGTCCTTCTTCAGAGAAGTTCGCATTCTGTGCTTTTTCCGGTAGTTCAATCTGAAATTTTACTTGCTTTTGATCAATGTCAATCACCCAATATTTTTTAGCTCCCGAAATCAGAAGATCAGTTTCGCTGATCCAGCGGTATGATGGAATGCGTTTTAAGTTTGTTCCGGTAATTTTGTTTAACTCATCAAGCGACACAACAGTATTTTTTTCGCCTGTTTTTGCAGCTTCAGAAATGATCGATTTATCTTCAATAAAAGAAAAATGTTTATCGTCCAACCATTGTAAACCCGACATCGACTCGGGATACAAATAAGTGTATCGGCCGTAAACGGCATCTTCCAGACTCATTTGTTTGGATTGGGCAAAAGCAAAAGCTTGGACAAAAAGGAAAAGAATAAATATAATCCGACGCATTATAATAAGTTTAAAATTGAAGTCCGAAAGTAGCAAAAGTTCTGCTTAACCTGCCATGAGAAAATACAGGCTTTCAGGCAATCGTTTGTATTTTTAATGAAGTAGTTTAATCAGCTTTCCCCACTCGAATGATCGCTGATGATCACCCAATCCCCATCGATCTTTTGAATGACAAGTGTAAAATGACCTGCCAGATCGCCAATTTCGCGGGTTAGTTCAAAACGCCCGATTAGAAAAACCGTTTTCGTATCAATCTTATTCAGATCGAGTATTTTGAATTCTAAATGTCCCATGGCGGTTTTATCAGGATAACCCTTTTTGTAACTATCCAGTGTAGCCTGCCAGCCGTATGTTGGTCCGCGCGAGCCCATAAAAACCAGCTTATCCGATTTCCAGTAGGTTCCCATAAATTTTTCGAGGTTGCCCTCATTCCAGGCTTCTACCTGCTTATCGAGCAATGAAATAATATGCTCCTTTTCACTATTTGTAAGCTTCTCCTGTGCAAATCCGGAAATAACAAACAACAAAAGCATTATACTGATTGCAAAAGTCTTTGTCATAAAATTGATTTTTAGAATTGAGTGTTGAAAATAGTGTATTTTTAAGGCTCACATTCATCAAACAAATAAAAATGTTACGATTCTCTCTTTTTTTCCTACTGTTTCTGACTGTTTTTTCCGCTTTTTCGCAACGATTGCGCGATTTCGATATCAAGCCCGGAGTGATGATTCCCGGTGCATTAAATGCCATTACCGATGTGGAAGGCGTAAAAGTTGGGCACACAACAATTGTTGAAGGCGACAATATTCGCACCGGTGTTACGGCAATCATTCCTCACCCGGGAAATATTTTCCAGGAGAAAGTGCCTGCTGCTATTTACATCGGAAACGGTTTTGGTAAACTGGCCGGATATAGCCAGGTCGAAGAGTTGGGAAATATTGAAACTCCTATCGTACTGACCAACACACTCAGCGTTCCGGTAGCCTGCGATGCGTTGATCACCTATACGCTCGATCAAAATAAAGACGTTCGCTCGGTAAACGCAGTGGTTGGCGAGACTAACGACGGCTGGTTAAACGATATCAGGGGGCGCCATGTTAAGCAAGAACACGTTTTAAATGCCATTGAATCGGCATCAAGCGGACCGGTTGAAGAAGGAAATGTAGGGGCCGGAACTGGAACCATTTGTTTTGGATTTAAAGGTGGTATCGGAACTTCATCGAGAGTTTTGCCAGATGAACTCGGCGGTTATACGGTTGGAGTGTTGATACAAAGTAATTTTGGCGGCGTGTTAAAGATCGATGATTTTAATGCCGGCGAAGCTTTGGGAAAATTTCCCTTTAGTGAATCGATTCGTAACCAGGAAGACGGTTCGTGTATGATTGTTGTTGCAACTGATGCACCACTCGGTTCACGCAACTTAAAGCGCATGGCAAAAAGGGCGATTATGGGTTTGGCAAAAACCGGGGGAATTGCTTCGAATGGAAGTGGTGATTATGTGATTGCCTTTTCAACGGCTAAAGAAAACCGCGTTCCGTATAATGTAAAAAATGCCGAAATGGAGTTAAAAGAGTTGCATAACGATAAAATGTCTCCCCTATTACTGGCAACCATTGAAGCGACCGAAGAAGCAATCTTAAATTCCTTGCTAGCAGCAAAAACGATAACCGGAAGGGATGGTCATAAAATTAAGGCCTTGCCAATTCAGAAAATCATTGAATTGCGTAAGAATATTGAACGCTAAGATTTTTTCAGAAGTTTTGGAGACCTATTATTTGATCATTATATAGAACGGTCGTAAAAATATGTTATTATTGTAACATGAACAATAAGTTAAAATAACTTATTACTGAACCCATAAAGTAAACGATCAAATCTAAATGAGATGAAAACCCTATTCTCCGTCATTTTTCTTTTAACAAGCTTGCTGCTTACAGCTCAAACCCGCGAAAAAGCTTTTGAAATAAACAGCCAACTGGGGCGTGGTATAAACTTCGGGAACATTTTTGAGGCTCCATCAGAAACCGCGTGGGGAAATCCCTGGAAACCACAGTATCCGCAAATTATTACCGACCTTGGTTTTAATCACGTGCGTATTCCCATTCGTTGGGAGCCGGATGAAAGAAGCTCGGCAAATTATCCATATATCATCAACACAGTTTTTCTAAACCGAATAAAACAAGTGGTTGACTCCACCTTGAATAATGGTTTGTACGCCATTATAAACATGCACCACCATGAGGCGCTTTACGAAGATCCGGAAGGACAGAAAGAACGATTTCTGGCACAGTGGAAACAGATCTCTGAGTTTTTTGCCGATTACCCGGATTCCTTGTTATTCGAAATTCTGAATGAACCGCATGGCAACCTGGATGCCACAAAATGGAATACTTTTTTTGCCGATGCACTTTCTACCATCAGAGAAGACAATCCCGAACGAGTTGTGCTTATTGGCACTGCAGAATACGGAGGATTGGGCGGTTTATCAAAACTGCAATTACCCAACGATGAAAACATTATTGTTACGGTTCATTATTACAATCCGTTTTCGTTTACGCATCAGGGAGCTGAGTGGAGCGAAGGTTCAGACGCCTGGCTGGGTACAGAATGGACAGACACTGAAACGGAGCGCCAGATTGTACAAGATGAGTTTGCTCCTTTAAAAGTGTTGGAACAGGAAGAAAATATTCCGGTTCATATTGGTGAATTTGGTTCATACAGTAAAGCTGATATGGATTCGCGGGAGCGCTGGACAACATACCTTGCCAGATACATCGAGTTGCAGGGATGGAGCTGGGCTTACTGGGAATTTAGTGCAGGTTTTGGAATTTACAATCCGTCGGATGATAGTTACAACGATCGCCTGATTGATGCTCTGCTACACAACGAAATGCCCAAACCTGCACACTATGTTGGCACTGCTATTTACTCTTCGCAATTCGATCAAACAATTGGCGACTGGAATATAGCGGCAAATAACGGAGCAGCGGCTACAGTGACTCAAAACGCCGAAAATCTTGAAGTTAATATTACCAGTGCAAGTTCTGAGGGGTGGCACATCCAACTCGTTAAAAACAATGTGGCATTGGAAGCCGGGAAAAAATACCGACTAACTTTTAAGGCAAAATCATCTGCGAACCGAAATGCCTCATCCTATGTTGGCATGAATGTTTCGCCCTGGAGTTCATACAGCGGCTACAATAGTATTAGTTTTACCGATACGTTTAAAGTGTACTCTTACGTTTTTGATATGACGACCACCGACAACAATGCCCGCATTGTTTTTGATTTGGGAACCGCAACACCCGATTTTACGATTGAATTTCTTACGCTGGAATCGGTTGAACTTGAATTTCCAACTTCTGTTGAATTGTTAGAAGATGTTAAGAGTCGTGTTTTTCCGAATCCTGTAAAAGCCAATCTTTTTGTCAACAACACCGCTGATTTACAACAACTTCAGATTTCGGATATCAACGGACAACTCATAAAACAATCGCAACTTTCACACGGCTTAAATAAGATTTCAGTTAATGAACTTTCTTCTGGCATATACTTTGTAACTTTAAGCAACCAAAGTAACAGACATACAGTAAAAGTCATTAAAAATTAAGTCATGAAGAGAATTATTTTATCCTTGGCCGTTATCGTTTTTTCACTCGGCTCTTTCGCTCAAACAAACGAAGATAGAATTATTACAGTGGAAGGAAAATCAGAAGTTAAAATACTTCCTGAAGAAATTTGGTTTAATGTGTCGCTGACAGTAAAAGACCAGGATTATAAAACCTGTGCGGATTTAGCCGTTCAGAAACTGGCAGAAATAAAATCACTTTTTACGGAAAACGGTATTGAAAAAGATATGATTAAAACAAATAGGTATTCCGTGCGTGAAATCCAACGTCATGATCCGGAGTTACGAAAAATGGTATCTGACGGTTACCAGGCTACCATTCCGCTTACAGTGCGCACAAATAGGGATTACGATAAAAACAATGTGATTTTTAAGCTGATAAAAGACAATCTTGAGTCGAATTTCAACATGAATTTTGCGCTTTCGGAAGAGCAAATTGCAGCAGTAAAGGCAAAGTTGATAAAACTGGCTGTAGATGATGCAAAAGAAAAGGCAGAAATCATTACTCAGGCTGCGGAAGTTGAGTTGGGCAAGATTGCTCATATTCAATACGGCGAACCAAACTTAGTTGGAATTAATAATCCACCGGCTTTGCGCAAAGCAGATGTTATGGTTCGTGGAATGGCACAAAATGAAATTGTTGATTTGCTTGAACCTGATGAAGTAAAAATGGCAACCAACATTGTTATTTCGTGGAATCTGCAATAGTATCTATTAAATAAGACATAAAAAAAGGCTGTCCAAAATAAGTATCGGACAGCCTTTTAGTTTTGAGTGAGTTACCAATTAATTTACATCAAAGCGATCGGCATTCATCACTTTATTCCAGGCTTTTATAAAATCACTTACAAATTTCTCTTTGTTATCGTCTTGTGCATACACCTCAGCGTACGAACGCAAAACAGAATTCGAACCAAACACCAGATCAGTGCGAGTGGCCGTCCATTTTACTTCGCCGGTTTTCCGGTTTCTGATGTTGTAAAGTCCTTTTCCGGCAGGCTCCCAAACGTAGGTCATATCGGTAAGGTTTACAAAGAAATCATTGCTTAACGTACCCTCGTTGTCAGTAAACACACCGTGTTTTGTTACGGCATAATTGGTTCCGAGCATACGCATACCACCTACCAGTACTGTCATTTCATGCGCTGTTAATCCCATTAACTGGGCACGGTCAAGCAGCATTTCTTCCGGACTAACCACGTAATCCTTTTTCTGCCAGTTTCTGAAACCGTCAGCCAGTGGCTCAAGCGGAGCAAACGACTCGGCATCGGTCATTTCATCGGAAGCATCACCGCGTCCGGGCAAAAACGGAACAGCAACGTTCATTCCTGCATTTTTAATGGCCTGCTCTACCCCAACATTTCCGGCCAATACAATTACATCGGCTACGCTAATTCCGAACTCAGCAGCAATTGGCTCAAGCACTGCCAATACTTTTTTCAAACGTTCGGGTTCATTTCCTTCCCAGTCTTTTTGTGGAGCTAAACGAATGCGGGCACCGTTGGCACCACCACGCATATCCGATCCGCGGAAAGTTCTTGCACTATCCCAGGCCGTTGCAACCATGTCGGCAATACTCAATCCTGCTGCAGCTATTTTTTCTTTTACCGCTTCCACATCATAATCCGATTTTCCGGCCGGAACAGGATCTTGCCAAATCAGATCTTCCTCAGGTACATCCGGTCCGAAATAACGTGCTTTCGGTCCCATATCGCGATGGGTTAATTTAAACCAGGCGCGGGCAAATGCATCAGAAAAAGCATCAAAATCATTCATAAACTTTTCCGATATCTTCCGATACTCCGGATCCATTTTCAAGGCCATATCAGCATCGGTCATCATCGGGTTGTTACGGATTGAGAAATCCTCCACATCAGCAGGTTTATCCTCTTCGGCAATACTCACAGGCTCCCATTGCTGCGCACCAGCCGGGCTCTTCCGAAGTTCCCATTCATGGTTAAACAGCATATCAAAATAACCGTTATCCCATTTTGTTGGCTCTGTTGTCCAGGCACCTTCCAAACCACTGGTTACGGTATATCTGCCTTTTCCGCTTTTGTGCGGATTTGACCAGCCTAAACCTTGCTCGTGTACATCTGCTGCTTCCGGATCGGGTCCCAACAAACTGGCATCGCCGTTTCCGTGTGTTTTTCCAACGGTGTGTCCACCGGCAGTAAGCGCCACAGTTTCCTCATCGTTCATGGCCATTCGGCGGAATGTTTCGCGCATTTGCTGTGCTGTTTTCAGCGGATCGGGCTTTCCGTTTACACCTTCCGGGTTTACATAAATCAATCCCATTTGAACGGCAGCCAACGGATTTTCCATGGTCTCGGGTTTTGTTACATCGTCGTAACGCTCGTCACTCGGTGCCAGCCATTCTTTTTCAGCTCCCCAGTAGGTGTCTTTTTCCGGATGCCAGATATCTTCACGGCCAAATGCAAAACCAAAGGTTTTTAATCCCATACTTTCATAAGCGATATTACCGGCTAAAATGATCAGATCCGCCCAACTAACTTTATTCCCATATTTCTTTTTAATTGGCCAAAGTAACCGACGCGCTTTATCCAAACTTACATTATCGGGCCATGAATTTAGCGGTGCAAAACGCTGATTTCCTGTTCCTCCGCCACCTCGTCCATCGGCAATTCGGTATGAACCGGCAGCGTGCCAGGCCATTCGAATCATCAATCCGCCGTAGTGTCCCCAATCGGCAGGCCACCATTCCTGGCTATCAGTCATCAAATCGTGAAGATCCTTTTTTAGAGCCGCTACATCCAACTTTTTTAGTTCTTCCCGGTAATTAAAATCTTCTCCCAGAGGATTTGTTTTAGTGTCATGCTGATGCAAAATATCGAGATTTAATGCATTCGGCCACCAATTCATAACTGATGATCCGGCGGCGGTATTTCCACCATGCATTACCGGACATTTGCCTTGTTTTGAGTGATTGTTTTCCATATACTTAGTTTTAAGTGATAATTTATTTAACTAGCCTGATAATATACGAAAAACGGCACGATTAAAAAATGATTAATTCACTAATTAACAAACCTTTAAATACTAATTATTAATGACAAATAGATATTATTTATGTAATTCACAATTCAAATATTCATAATCATACAAACTCTTTTAACTGATGATTAAATCTTCGTTTATTCGCGATTAAACTTTCATCCTATTTTGGGGTTCTGTTACTTTTACCGCAAATATGAAAACAATGGCAATTACAGTTCATCCCGAGGCAAAAGCCTTAATTTTTGATTTAGATGGAACCCTGTCGAACTCGCTTCCGGTGCATGTTGAAACATGGAAAATAGTGGGCAAAAAATATAATTTCGATTTTGACCCCAAAATCATTCATGAGATGACAGGCCGCCCGACCATTGAATTTGCCAAACGAATTGTTGAACAGTATAATGTGGATGAAGACCCTGAAATTCTGGTTCGGATGAAACAGCAGGCATTTTGGGATGCCGCACATTTGCTTGACCCAATAGAAGAGGTAATCGCGATTGTAAAAAATTACCATGGGAAACTGCCTATGTCGGTGGGAACCGGGGCAAGTGGGAAAAGTGCTGAAGTGCAGTTAAAAGAACTGGGTATTCGTGAATATTTCGACTATGTGATTTCAGCCGACGATGTGCAGAAACACAAACCACACCCTGAAACCTTTGTAAAATGTGCTCAACTGATGGGGGTAGAACCAAAATTTTGCCAGGTTTTTGAAGATGGAGACTTGGGCATTTCGGCTGCAAAAGAAGTTGACATGTTTGTTACCGATGTACGCGAACACATTGTTTACGGTGATTGGGCAATGACTGAAAACAAGTAACACGGGATTTATGGCACACTTTCTACTCGCGTTGAAGACTGTTGCTCCCTTGTTTCTTGTCATCTTTTCGGGAACACTTTTTTCGCGTACAAAAGCCGCTCACGGTCCGTGGATTGATGTGCTAAACAAATACGCACTGTGGATCGGATTCCCCGCACTGGTTGTTGCTTCGTTAATGCATCTCGATCCGCGGGGCGAATCCTACACACAACTCATTCTTATTAATTCTACATACATTGCGGTGTGCATGTTGCTGGCCTTCCCTATTGCGCGAATATTTAAATTATCGAAGCGATTACGCAGTTCGTTATTTTTGATCCTTTCATTTGGGAACGTGGCTTACCTGGGCATTCCGGTTCTTCGCAGCAGCTTTGGCGAAGCTATTTTGCCCGTTGCAGCCGTTCTTTCTGCCGTTTATGTTTTCTGGCTGCTTACGCTTGGTGTAATTCTTATCGAAGCTACTGGAGAAGAAAGCATACAGCCGAAGAAATTAATGTTGAGCCTGGTCAAAAATCCACTACTGCTATCCGTTTTTGTGGGTGTAGCCATCGTTTTATTTCAAATTAAAGTGCCGTCGTTTATCGATAAAACCGTCAGCCTATTTGCCGAATCGGTTACTGCAGTTGTTCTGTTTTCGCTGGGCATATTCCTGGGACAAAACAAAATTGGCGCTCCCCGCGAATGGATTAGGGTATTCATTTTTATTGTGCTAACGATGATTGCTCTGCCGGTGTTGCTTTATTTTGGCATCAAAACAACCGGCTTGAACGACCTTCAGTTTAAAGCCACTATTCTTGACTCGGCCATGCCACTTGGGCTAACACCTTATGCGCTGGCCGTTCAATACAAACTGGAAACAAAACTGGTAGCACGAATTGTGGTGCTGGGAACACTGCTTTCGGTGCTTATTATTCCATTTTGGATAGCATTTCTTGGCTGAGGAACTGGTTCTCGCAGATTACGCGGATGTCGCTGAATTGAATTCAGAGTCAATATCTCGTATCTGCGTAAATCCGCGAAATCTGCGTGCAATTATAATGGAGGATTAAAATCCAAAGCCAAACCATCAAGCTTGCCTATAAAAACAATATGACTTTCAGGTGCTTCCATTATTAAATCTCCTTCTTCCAGTTCAAAACGGCCGCCAACACCCTGCAAAATATATTCAAAAGGCTCGTTCTGAAAACACACCACTCCTTTGCAGCGATAAACCTGGCTTTTATAAATTTCGAGTGTATATTCCAGCCAATACAGGAAAGCGTCCCGGTTCAGCGGAGCAGAAAACGAAAGTGTTTTGGTTCGCACCAGTGCATGATTGCTTTTGTACGAAAGAAAAGAATATGCATTAAACGAATGTTGTTTCAGTTCGTTCAGACTGAGTTCTTTTGCTTCTCCAAAACTCGTTGCATGGATTTTTGCCAACGGTGCCAGTTTATTCATTCTTTCCGCAAGCTCCTCTTGCTGCTTTTCATCCAGAGTTTCTGTTTTATTGAGCAGAATCAAATCAGCAACATTTAACTGCTTATAGGCCATCTCTTCTTCCGGATGATCATTAAAATGTACAGCATCAACCAAACAAATCGCGCCGTTATATTCGTAGAGTTCTTTCAAGTCTTCATCAGCAAAAAAGGGTTGAATGACAGGTGCAGGATCAGCAATTCCTGTTGTTTCGATCAACAGGTGATCCACATTCGGGAAAAGTTCGGCCAGTTCTTTTAATACCAGTTCGTACTCATCGGTAATTGTACAACAAATACATCCCTGCTTTAACTCGAACATCTGGCTGGCATCAACACCTTTTATTAGTTTTGTATCAATAGGTACGTCACCAAATTCATTCTCAACCAAAGCAAACTGCGTGTCGGGATTTGATTTCAGCAAAAAGTTGATAAAAGTGGTTTTCCCGGCCCCCAGGAAGCCGGTGATTATGGTTACTGGTATTTTGTTTTGATGCTCCAATCTACTTTTACTATTTGATGAACTTCACCCTCGTCCGTCGATTGATGGACACTCCCTTCAGCGATGGGAGATTGTTCTTTGTTCAAAACAGCTTATCGCTTGTGACTTGCAACTTGTAGCTTGAGACTAAACAAAAGCTCCAAACAAATTCAAAATCACAATCAGCATGGCCAAAATCAACACATAACGAACATATTTTGCACCTCCTTTTACGGTAAAATTGGCGCCTAACAATGCACCGACCATGTTTCCGGCAGCCAGAATTAAACCCGCAACAATATCAACTTGTTTATTATAAATAAATATTCCAAGCGAAAAAACAGTGTAGATTAAAACAATAAAAACCTTTATTGCATTGGCGCGCACCAGGTTATGCCCGCACCCTAAAACCAAACCAGCCAACAGAAAAAATCCTACACCCATCTGGATAAATCCACCAAACAAACCTATTCCAAAGAAAATAATGTATTGCAGCGGCGACGGTTTGGGATCGATCTTCCCAATCTGATCAGTAATCCAAACTTCAGGTTTTAAAACTACCAACAGCAACAAAACCACCATTAATCCGGCAATAATATTCTTTAAAAGATTTACATCAATTTCAACAGCAAACAGTGCCCCAATTATCGATCCTACAATTGCAGGAACGGCCAGCCGGTAATCTTTCGAAAAGTCAAGTACATGCTTTTGTTTGAAGGTTTTTACAGCAATAACATTTTGAAGTAAAATGGCAATTCGGTTGGTGCCATTGGCAATGTTGGCCGGCAAACCGATAAACATCAGTAGAGGAATGGTTAACATAGAGCCGCCTCCTGCAGTTGTATTAATAAACCCGGCAGCAATTCCGGTTCCAACGAGTGCCAGTATCATGTACCATTCCATAATCACTTGAGCTTTGATCAATTATATAATAAAGAAATAAAAATTCATTAAAAGTAAACGCAAATGTAGACATAGAACCTTTTTTGTTAAGAAATGTTCCATATAAATACTAACAAATCTTTTAATGCTTTTAATGAAATGAAGAAAAATTCAAAACTTCTTGTCTTCCTTTTTATAATCATTGGACTTGTAAGCTGCGAGGAAAATAGTGGTTTACTACAATCCAATACTCCTGTTTTTAGTATTGATTTGTTTGAAGAAAACCTGGTTGATTACATCACCGCTTCCGGGAAAGAACCGGTAGGCTGGGCATATACCATAAGCGTTAATGGGCAATTGAAAAAATCTTTCGCGGATGGAAAAGCACAAACTGCCACAGATGGGGATATTGATTTCACGTTGAACAAGGAAATAAATATTGCAAGTGTTACCAAGTTTTATACGGCTATAGCGGTAATGCAACTATTGGAGATGAACAATATCAGCGAAAATGCCATAATTGAAGAATGGTTACCCCCTTCCTGGAATCCAGGTCCGGCTATTAATAATTTAAGCTTTTCAGATCTGTTACGACACCAATCGGGTTTACAAAGTGTGAACACTGATTTTGATAACACCTTAACTTATGAAGGAATTAAAAACTGCATTGAGACCGGCGTAGTGAAATTAAAAAGCTATGAATACCTAAATGTCAACTTTGCCATTTTCAGAATCTTAATCCCTTCTTTGCTTAAAGGTGCCATACCTGCTCTAAACATTGATATTGAAAGTGACGATGACACCAGGTTTTGGTATCAGTTTTACATGCAAGAATATATTTTTAATGTGACAAATTCTTCAAATGTCACTTGTACACCGGAAGACAGAAGTATTGCAACACTGTATTATCATGTTGATGATCCGGTATTAAACCGCAATGGTACCAATTACAGCGACTGGAGCAAATGGTGTGGCGGTGGTGGATACTATATGACTATCATTGAAATGTCTAAAATTAATGCCTGGTTTGAACATACCGAGTCGCTAGTGACATCAGAACAACGAGATATTATGAAATCTAATCGTTTTGGAATGGATCGCGAAGATGTTTTACGAGAAGTAAACGGAGCATATTATGGAAAAAATGGCTCTATAGGCAACAGCGATCTTCCTTCAGAAAACCAAGGAGTTCGAACACAAATTGTAATGTTTCCATCAACCGGAGTTGATTGTGTTATTGTAATGAATTGTCAAGGGTTAAGTTTTAAAGATAATGCATCGTTACGACAAACTATTTATAACGCGTATAACGATTCCTGGGAATAATTATTCCTGAATATTATAATGCTTCAAAAGATTTTTGTTTCCATTAAGTCACCATTCGGGACCAGATATTCATTGTCCGAATCGAAGAGTAGTAGGATGAATAAATAATATTTTCAAAGTCTCTGTTCAATATGAGTTGGCATAAAAAAAGCCCGAAAATAATTCAGGGCTTTGTATTTTCTAACTTATAAGTTTAATACTAGTATGCGAACAGCGGGAAGTCTTTCATAAGCTTGTGAACTTTTTCTCCAACTGCTTTAATGTATGCTTCATCGTTAATGTGCGCAATCGAATCGTCAATCAGCTGAACGATCTCAGGCATCAAATCTTCTTTTACACCACGCGTTGTAATAGCCGGTGTACCTACACGCAAACCTGAAGTTTGGAATGGTGAACGACTATCGAATGGCACCATGTTTTTGTTAATGGTTATTTCGGCATTAACAATAGTATTTTCAACTACTTTACCTGTGATTTCAGGATATTTTGTACGCAAGTCGATCAACATCGAGTGATTGTCTGTTCCACCAGAAATTACTTTGTAACCCAGATCAACAAAAGCCTGTGCCATTACAGCGGCATTCTTTTTCACCTGCGCCTGGTATTCTTTATATTCTGGTTCCAGAGCCTCGCCAAATGCAACAGCTTTTGCAGCAATTACGTGCTCAAGCGGTCCACCTTGCTGACCAGGAAATACAGCTGAATCCAACAATGAAGACATTTTACGAACCACACCTTTAGGAGTTGTAATACCCCATGGATTTTCAAAATCTTTACCAATCAGGATGATACCACCGCGAGGTCCGCGCAATGTTTTATGTGTTGTAGATGTTACAACGTGAGCATATTTTACAGGATTATCAAGCAAACCTGCAGCAATTAAACCTGCCGGATGAGCCATATCCACCATAAACAATGCACCTACTTTGTCAGCAATTTCGCGCATGCGTTTGTAGTCCCACTCGCGGCTGTATGCCGATGCACCACCGATGATCAACTTTGGTTTGTGCTCGATAGCCAGCGCTTCCATCTCGTCGTAATCAACCATTCCGGTATCTTCTTTTACCTTGTAGGCAACCGGATTGTAAAGAATACCCGATGAGTTTACATGCGAACCATGCGAAAGGTGACCACCATGAGAAAGGTCAAGTCCGAGGAATGTGTCGCCCGGTTTAAGAATAACACTCAACACAGCAGCATTAGCCTGCGCGCCCGAGTGCGGCTGCACATTGGCCCAAACAGCGCCGTACAATTCTTTAATACGGTCGATGGCCAATTGCTCGGTCATGTCAACAAACTGACAACCACCATAATATCTTTTTCCCGGATAACCTTCAGCGTACTTATTGGTCATCACCGAACCCATTGCCTCCATAACCTGCTCACTTACAAAGTTTTCTGAAGCAATAAGCTCAATTCCGCCCAACTGACGTTCGTGTTCCTTCTTGATAATATCAAAAACCAAAGTATCTCTCTTCATCTTGTAACTGAATTAATTTAATGAATCGCAAAGTTAATACATTTTAATTCAGCCTTTTGATGATATCTGATAGAATTTGGGAGATTTTTTGAACAATTAAGATAAGCCAGGAAGACATGCCTAATCATCGTCCATATCGATGTATTTTCCTAAAATATCCCGCGGACTTCTAACATAGGGTTGAATTTTGCAATAAAAATCACTTGGTTTAATCGAAATACACTTATCGATTAAAGTATAAAGATGAAATAACTCCGCTTTTTCCAGTAATGTTAAAATCTGTTCCTTTAATTCAAGACTAACACTAAAAGAAAAAAGCTGTTTAAGCTCATCAGAATCATTGATTCGTAACCATTCCAAGGATCTCAGGCTTTCTTCCAAATACTCGCCGAACAATGTAAATTCGATATGCACCAAAACACTTAATGCCTTTTGGATTTCCGGGTCTTCACTAAATAACTTATCGCGGGATCGGTTTTAATTTTCTCCAATTGCTCACAATTTCCCTTTAAAATGTTAACTATTCGGGTTTTAATACAGTCTACCGCTTTTGCTTTATAGCGTTTGTAAGTTCTTTCTTCGGGCACAGGGTACGATTGCAAATGTTGCTTAACAATGGCGCAGGCCTTATAGTGCCCTTCGCGGGTTAATCCCTCCAATAATTTTTGTTTAACGATATCGGTAACCGGGGGAACCAGTTCTGCCATAATATGTACCAGTGCTTCGGGATCGTTTACAGCAACCCATTCGGCGGCTTCGTACCATACTCCTAAATCTGAAAAAGAACGGTGGTCGATATCAAACTTATCATCCAGATCCGATATCATATAAACCGAGTTTAAAGCCAGTTTATACCAACGGTAGCGTGGCTTCCCGTCTATCATTTCTTCCATATAAGCCCAACTTTCGTCCCGGCTTTTTTTGTTTATTTCCTCGTAGTACATCTAATTTTGTTTTTGGGCATCTACAATTTATTCAAGTTTTTATTTAACTGCAAATTTTTCTGGTCCTTTGACAGGGCACGGATTACAAATCCGCGCTAGCGGGGATTTTTTGGACAATTAAGATAAGCCAGGCGAACTTGACAAACTGGCTAACAAAAATATATTTTGTTCATTTTAAACTTTCTCTCAGAATAAACATCTAACTGAATTGAAATCAAAAACGACTAATCAAATAACATTAATTAAAACCAAAATGAAACGAATCGTATTTTTAGCAATGGTGCTGGTAAGCGCACTGGTAATTTCGTGTAATAACGGGGGAAATAACTCGCAACAACTACCTTTTGGCCGTGGCGGCGGTAACGGCCCCGGAAATTTCGATCCGCAAGCCATGGTAGATCGCCAAATTGAAGACATGGACGAAACTCTCGATTTAAGTGACGATCAAGAGGATCAGATCCGCGATATTATGGAAGAGAATTTTGAGAATATGGCAGCTATGCGCGAAGAAATGCAAAACAGCGGTGGCGGTTTTGAAGGAATGCGCGAGCAAATGCAAAAAGTTCGCGAAGAACAAGATGCAAAAATGAAAGAAGTTCTATCAGAAGAGCAATGGGAAAAATACCAGGTGATGCAGGAAGAAAGACGACAAATGCGCGGACAAGGAAGACCTCCGATGAATTAGTTTGAAGTTATCTGTTAGGATGCTGGATATTGGATATTGGATATTTAATATTGATCTTTGAAGCTTGTGGTCCATTGTCATTAGCCATTGACAACCTGTAAGCTTTAACTTCTTTGGAACAGCTCCCTCAATATGTTCGAGATAACATTATCTTCCATTATACAAAAGAAAAGATGCCATCCGTAAGTCATACAAGTCACGCGGATGGCATCTATTTCTGAGAACGGTAACTGAACACTGAGACTCAATGGCCCCAGCGTTGAATATATAAACAATAACGACTAAGAAGGGTAACGCGTGATAGTACTGTAGAGTACAGAAAATGCAAAAAAAGAAGTCATTTGAAAAATCAAATGACTTCTACTTTTATTATTAATTACAGACAGAATTATATTCCTAACATCAGTTCTCCGGCATCTTTGCCTCCTGTGAATAAACGCTCCGGATTCTCGAGCAGTTCCTTCAGTTTTACAAGGAAACCAACCGAGTCTTTGCCATCGATAATACGGTGATCGTAAGATAGCGCCACATACATCATTGGGCGAATTACCACCTGCCCGTTAACAGCCACCGGACGTTCAACAATATTGTGCATTCCTAATATAGCCGATTGCGGCGGATTAATAATCGGCGTTGACAACAACGATCCGAAAACGCCACCATTGGTAATAGTAAATGTTCCGCCGGTTAATTCTTCAACCGATATTTTTTTGTTGCGTGCCTTTTCGGCGAGTTCTTTTATTTCCAGTTCAATTGCCGGAATTGTTTTACTTTCAGCATTGCGAACAATGGGCACCATCAAACCTTTTGGTGTTGATACTGCAATTCCCACATCAACAAACTGTGGCATTACAATCTCTTCGCCATCAATTTGTGCATTCACCATCGGATGGAAATCCATGGCAGTAGCAACAGCTTTGGTAAAAAACGACATAAAGCCCACTTTAAATCCGTGTGTATCCACAAATTTCTGCTGATATTTTTTGCGCATGTCCATCACGTAACTCATGTCAATCTCGTTAAAAGTAGTCAGCATCGCCGTTTCGTTTTTTACGGAAACAAGACGTGCACTTAACTTTCTTCTCAGGCTCGACATACGCTGACGTTCTTCGTCGCGTGTGGCTTCTTTTTGAGGAATGGCGGCAGCAGCTGTTTGTGGCGCATTTACCACAGTTTCCACTTCTTTTTTTCCTAATCGTTTTAAACCATTTATTACATCGTCAACCGACAGGCCATGATCTTTCATCATTTCCTTAGCCACCGATGTAACTTTTACTTTATCGTGCCCCGACGCTAACGGTCGGGATTTCGCTTCGGTCAACTCATCTCCTGATGTTGGCTCCTTCGTACTGGATGTTTGATCTTCACTATCGGGAGCTGATTCCTGGGTGCTTTTTTCTTCCGGCTTCTGACTTCCGGCTTCGGGCTCTACACTCGTATCAATGGTACAAACAACTGCTCCAACTTCTACCGCTTCTCCTTCTTCGGCTTTTATTTCAATTTTACCACCTTCGCTGGCAACGATAGTCAGAGTGGCTTTGTCCGATTCAACTTCGGCTATTTCCTGGTCTTTGGCAACAACGGCTCCGTCTTCAACAAGCCAGCTGCCAATTTCAACTTCGGTTATGGATTCTCCCGGACTGGGAACTTTGATTTCAATAATCATATTTTGGTTTTTTATGACGCTACAACTTCTTTTTCTTTGAACACTAACTCCAGAATCTGGTCGAGACCTTTTTTGTGTTTGTCCATCAATCCAACAGCAGGGCTGGCACTTTCAGGACGGGCAACCACTTTAAAGCCAAGGCAGTCTAACTTACGATTGATAAATGGCCATGCTCCCATATTTTCGGGTTCATCCTGTGCCCAAATCAACTCGGTGGATTTTGGATATTTACTCAGTATTTCATTGATCCGGTTATTCGGAATCGGATAAATTTGTTCCAAACGCACAATTGCCGTATTCGATATTCCATGCTCGGTTTTGTATTTTGCCAGATCGTAATACAAACGACCGGAAACAAATACCACTTTTCCCACCAAATCAGGTTCTGCAACCGGATCGTCAATAATTTCATTAAAATGTCCTTCTGCCAACTCTTCAATGGTTGAATGTACCATTGGGTGACGCAACAAACTCTTTGGTGTAAACACCACAAGTGGCAAACGCATTTTCATTTTCACTTGGCGGCGCAACAAGTGGAACATATTGGCCGGAGTGGTTGGCATTACCACCTGAATGTTGTTATTAGCCGAAAGCTCAAGGAAACGTTCCAGGCGTGCCGACGAGTGTTCCGGCCCCTGCCCTTCAAAACCATGAGGTAACAATAAAGTAAGGTTATTCATCAATCCCCACTTTTCGAAAGCTGAAGTGATGTACTGATCTATTATTACCTGCGCCACATTATGGAAATCGCCAAACTGAGCTTCCCAAATTGTCAGTCCGTTGGGTTCCGATAAGGCGTAACCGTATTCAAATCCCATTACGGCATACTCTGACAGCGGCGAATTATACACTTTAAAACGTGCCTGATCTTCCGACACATGCTTCAATGGGAAATACTTATTTTCTGTTCCCTCGATAACAAAAGCTGCATGACGGTGAGCAAAAGTTCCACGTTCACTATCCTGCCCACTCAAACGTACCGGATGACCTTCCGCCACCAGCGTTCCGTAAGCCAGCAGCTCACCCATCGCCCAATCCAAACGGTTATCATGAATCATCATTTTCCTGTCGGAAATAATCCGATTTACCTTTTTGAAGAATGGAAGATCTTCCGGTAATGTATAAATCTTTTCAGCTACTTTCCGGACCGTTTCTTCTCCAACGCGCGTTTCAACTGGTTCGTTAAAGTTGGCTTTCGAGGGTAGTTCGTACTTCTCATAATCCTTCACCAGGAATTTTCGAATCTGTAACTTTTCAATTTTCTCCGATTCTTTGTATTTGCCTTCCAACAACTGATCAAACTCTCGCACCTTCTCCCGAGACTCTTCATGAGTCATAATTCCCAGTTCATTGAGTTTATCGGCATAAATATCTCGTGGATTTTTATGTTTTGAAATGGCTTTATAAAGCATTGGCTGGGTAAAACGAGGCTCATCACCTTCGTTGTGTCCGTATTTTCGGTAACACAGAATATCGATAAACACATCAGATTGGAACTTCTGACGGAATTCCATTGCGAGTTTTATCGTCCAAATCAGCGCCTCAACATCGTCGCCATTTACATGGAAAACGGGAGAACGCGTTACTTTGGCTACGTCGGTACAATAGGTGCTTGATCGTGCCTCAAGATAGGGCGTTGTAAATCCAACCTGATTGTTGATTACCAAATGGATTGTTCCCCCGGTTTTGTACCCCGGTAACTGCGCCATTTGTACGGTTTCGTAAACCACACCCTGTGTTGCAATGGCAGCATCGCCATGAATTACAATGGCAGCTGCCTTACTGTAATCGCGCTTGTATTCATATTCAATCTGAGAACGAACCATTCCTTCTACAATTGGAGCAACTGTCTCTAAATGCGATGGATTTGGAACGAGTTTTAATTTTACTTTTTTGCCGAAGTCGGTTACTACCTCGTTTTCGTAACCAAGGTGGTATTTTACATCGCCCTGTGCAATATCATCTTCGTATTCGGTTCCGTAAAACTCTTTAAAAATATTTTGATAGGGCTTTTCCAGAATGTTAGCCAAAATATTCAAACGTCCGCGGTGTGCCATTCCCATAATAAATTCTTCCATGCCCAGTTCGGCACCGCGTTCAATAACCGCATCGAGAGCTGGTATAATTGCCTCTGCTCCTTCAAGCGAAAATCGTTTTTGACCAACAAATTTTTTATGAATAAAATTCTCGAATCCTACGGCCAGCTTCAAATGATAGAAAAAGTGTTTTCGCTTTTCATCGGTATACTGCTCCGAGTTTTTGGTACTCTCCATTCGTTCGCGTAACCACTGCACCACTTCCGGTTTGCGCATGTACACATATTCAACTCCTACCGAGCGACAATATGTATCTTCAAGATGCGCAACAATATCTTTTAGTTTTGCAGCGCCAATACCAATTTCGTTACCTGCCTGAAATGTTTTCTCCAGATCAGCTTTTTCTAATCCAAAGTTTTCAATGTCCAGTGTCGGCGTGTAAGTACGACGAGCCCGAACCGGATTGGTTTTAGTAAACAGGTGTCCACGCTGCCGATAGCCATGTATTAAATTTAAAATGGCAAATTCTTTATCGATATTATCGAGTTTTATTCCCGATGGTTTCTCAGGGTATTGTTTTCGGGCCAGTTCAAAACCCGAAAAAAACTGTTGCCAGCTCTTATCAACAGATTCCGGATCTTCAAGATAAGACTGGTATAGGTTCTCAATCGCCTCGAGTTCCTGGTTTCCCACAGACGAAAATTTATCCATAGTTGATTTTTAATTAACTTTTATATGATATTGAAGAAACAATGCAGTTTTTTTATTGTTTACCTGCAATCATAGTTTTTTCCTATCAAAATTAAGCTTTCCTGATGATTTTTAAGCACGCACAGCCATTTTGGTTTTGAGAAATATTTTGATTGGCTATTTTTGCTGAAAATTTAAGACAATGATTCAAAGAATTCAGACCTTGTTTATACTGGCGGCCGGCATGTTGATCGGTTCGTTATACGTACAAAAATTTGCAGATATCATCGTTAACGATCAATTGCACATTTTTAATGCTTTTGGAATTTTTAAAGACGAAGAGCTACTTTTTAGCGGTTTGCCGTTAATGATTCTGATTGGCATTATCGCCGTACTTCATTTGGCAACCTTGTTTTTATATAAAAAACGAATACTTCAAATCCGGATTCTGGGATTTTCGATGATTCTGATGTTGGGACTTTTCGGACTGTTCTTTTTTTTTACTTACGCCAGTTTTGAGGAAGTGAAAGTGGCCTTTAAAGTTGCCGTTGCCCTACCAATTGTATGTATTATTCTGGATTGGCTGGCTATTCGTGCCATTGGCAAAGACGAAGCTTTAGTAAGAAGTCTGGATCGGATAAGATAAAAACGAATGATGAATATCGATTAACGATTTTAGATTTACGATGTAAAGGAACTACGAAATACACCGGCAAGTACTTCTAAAATCTTCATTCGTTAATCATCATTCGAAATTCAATTCCTAAAAGTTTGAAATATGCAAGCAATGATTTTCGCCGCCGGTCTAGGCACCCGTTTAAAAGACGAAACGGCCGATAAACCAAAAGCTTTGGTTGAAGTTGGCGGGAAACCGTTGTTGCAGCGCGCCATTGAAAAACTCAGTGCCGAAGGTGTAACGCGAATCGTTGTAAACGTTCATCACTTTGCTCCTCAGGTAGTTGATTTTATAAAAAGTAAGAACTGGGATGTTCCGGTACTTATCTCCGACGAAAGCGATAAACTGCTTGAAACAGGCGGCGGATTAAAATTTGCAGCACATCTATTCTCGCCCGACGAGCCAATACTTATATACAATGTCGACATTCTAAGTGACATTAATTTGCAAGATGTGTTTGTGCAACACACCAAATCAAATGCGATTGCAACATTAGTTGTTCGGCAGCGCGAAACGCAGCGTTATTTTAAGTTTGATTCAGAGCATAACCTGGTTGGCTGGATCAATAAAAAAACAGGCGAATCAAAAATATCACGACCTGAGAATTTCCAGGAAGCTACAGAAATGGCTTTTAGCGGCATTCATATTGTTGAGCCGGAAATCTTTGATTTTATGCCGGACGAAGATCGTTTTTCTATTGTTCAGGTTTACCTCGAACTGGCAAAAACAAAAAATATAAAAGGCTACTTCGATAACTCGGAATTGTGGATGGATGTTGGGAAACCTGCTCAATTGGAGGAAGCACGCAGCATTTTTAAATAATTCTTCTCATTTTTGAAACGCACTAAGCGGTTCCAAACCGCTAGGTGTATAAAGCAGTGCAATGGCTGCAGGAACAAAACTATTTCAACAATTTATAATTCCGATATTCAAACAAACGCACTCCAAACAACTTCTCGATACGATATAATAAGCGGTACTTAAATTTCATTTGAATTTTATCGGTATCTACTTCAACTTCCCAGTTCAAGCGTTTGATTCTGTTTTGCATTACTTCAGGATGAGTCCCTTCAAAACGGGTAAGTGCATCGTATTCTGCACCATAATTAAACTCCTGTTCCGATGCTTTTTTTTGCGCTTCTTCCTCAGAAATTCCGTGGTAAAAAGCTTTAACCGAGTCAACCTTTTCCTGCATAAATTTCGGGTGGCGCACCCACCCGTAATGGTAAATTTCGGCATCAACAGGAGCAACTTTTAACTTCTCCCCGCTTTTACGAAATCCCTGCGCATCTTTATACGAACGGATTGATTTATCATTCCTGATCACACGAATCTCGTTGCGATACCAGTGCCGGCAGTCGCCAACATAGTCGTAAGTTCCGTAAAAATGGCGGTAGCGAAAAAGGAGGCCTTCAACTTCTATTCGCTCGAGGTTGGTTTCCATCGCCGTTTCAATCACCGGTAAATGTTTTTCATGCACCACCTCATCGCCCTGAATATAAAAACACCAATCGTATTCTTCAGGAATAGCATCAAGAGCTTTATTGGTTTCGTCGGCATAAACAAAGCCGCCTTCACGTAGGTTTTCATCCCAAACCGTATCAACAACACTGATCTTTTCCGGATCGATATTTTCAATAATTTTTCGGGTGTTGTCTTCCGATTTTCCAACGGCAACCACAAAATGATCGCAAATGGGCAAAACAGATGTTATTGCTTCAATAATCGGGAAATCAAATTTTTCGGCATTTCGGATAAAAGTAAAACCACAAACTTTCATAAAGAATAATTGAATAGAATTCAGCTTTGATTAGGCGAAATTAATTATTTAAGCCAATAACGACTTCACAGAAAACGCAAAGGCATCATTTTCGTTGCTCGGTACCACCGGATATTTGTGCTTTATTTCGTGTGGCGAGTTATCGGTTAAAAACGAGTGCATCGTAAATTCCAGCAGATCAAAATCGTTGTAGTCATTACCCAATCCCATCGTTTCTTCTTTGGCAATTCCCAGGCGCCGGCAAATTTCGTTCACTCCGTTCCCTTTCGATACGGAATGATGAAACACCTCGATCCAGATAAATCCGGGGGTGATTGGCGATGATGCCCGAATTACCCTGATTTCTGGACACAACGCTTCTATTTCGGTCTTTAAATGAAGAAACCGTTCCTCGTCTTGTTTAATAATTATCAGAAACTGACACAACTCACCATTCGGCAAACTAGCGGCATTTAAGGGTTCAGCATAAGATACATTAAATTTAAAATAACGCTCAAACTCCTCACAGTCTTCTTTCCCCCTGTAATAGTAGTGCTTATGATTTTCCGGAACCGGATAAAACGCATGAAAGTTTACATCGCATTTGATAAAATGATTCAGCAATTTCTTGGCTGAAGTTGCCTTTAAATTCTGATTGGCAACAAGCTGTTTTGTCTGCCAGTTGTAAACGCCTGCTCCCGATGAAAAAACCACATAATCGAAAGGCAGGTCGGGCTGCAGAACAGCTTTTACTTTCTGCAAATTACGGCCCGTTGCCGCAACGCGTACAATCTGTTTTTCACCCAATTTGTGCAGCGCTTCAATATTTGCTTCGCTGATCGTCCGGTCGTTTTTCAGAAACGTGCCATCCAAATCTGTTGCCACTAGTTTAATGTTCTTCATTTGCCTGCTTTTTCACCGCTAAAATTAGCCAAAATACGTTTATCTGAATATTCAGGGGTTTAAATTTCTGTTAACCCTGTTTATCCGTCAATGCGCCAAGTTCATCGAATTTATTTAATGTTTGGAACTAGTATGGCTACATTTGAGTATTGTTTTATATTTGTGGCTTATTCTAAAACAGATAATCAACAAAATAATGAGAATTGCACTAATTGGCTACGGACGAATGGGAAAGGAAATTGAAAAGATTGCACTGTCGCGTGGTCATGAAATTGGCTTAACCATCGACCTTGACAACCAAAGCGACCTTACCACTGAGAACCTCCAAAAGTGTGATGTTGCCATCGAATTTACGATTCCTGCATCGGCAGTAAATAATTATAAATTGTGTTTTGATGCCGGCATTCCTGTTGTTAGCGGAACAACCGGCTGGCTCGATAAAAAAGACGAAGTTTACAACGCGTGTAATGAGCAAAACGGAACTTTCTTTTACGGAAGTAACTTTTCGGTGGGTGTAAACCTGTTTTTCGAGTTGAATAAAAAACTGGCTGAATTGATGGCGCCGCGTTCAGAATACGGTGTTGAAATGACAGAAGTTCACCATACAAAAAAACTGGACGCACCGAGCGGAACTGCAATCAGTTTAGCAGAGGACATTATTGAAAGCCTGCCGGCAAAAGATAGCTGGGTGAACGATAAATCGCCTGCCGACAACGAAATGAATATTAAATCGGAGCGGGTTGGCCAGGTGCCGGGAATTCACACCGTTAAATACGAATCGGAAATCGACTTTATTGAAATTACACACAGTGCAAAAAGTCGCACCGGTTTTGCATTCGGAGCTGTTTTAGCTGCTGAATATTGCCTTGAGAACAAAGGCATCTTGACAATGAAAGACTTACTAAAATTATAAAATAAGAATTAATGATACGTTCGATCCTGACAAATAAGTGGTTTAAATTCATCACTGTAGGAATACTTTACTCGCTTTGGGTAATATGGCTGGGAAGCTACTTGTGGTTCCTTGGTCTGGCCATAATTTTCGACATTTACATTACCGAAAAAGTACATTGGGCATTCTGGAAAAAGAAAAACCCACCCAACGGCAAACAAACCAAAGTTGTTGAATGGGTCGACGCTATTATTTTCGCAGTAATTGCCGCAACTTTTATCCGTATGTTTTTTATTGAGGCATACACAATTCCAACTTCATCAATGGAAAAATCGATGTTGGTTGGGGATTATCTTTTTGTGAGCAAAACTGCTTACGGACCAAAAACGCCGAACACCCCGCTTTCGTTTCCTTTTGTGCACAATACCATGCCGGTTATCGGTGGAAAATCATACTCTGAAGCAATTCAACGCCCTTACAAACGACTGGCAGGTTTTACGACCATAAAAAATAACGATGTTGTTGTTTTCCATTTTCCGGAAGGCGACACAGTTGCTTTGGGAATACCTACTCAAAGTTATTACGACATGGTTAGAACCTACGGCAGAAGCAGAGTTTGGAGCGATAAAAGAAATTTCGGAGATATTATTTCGCGCCCAGTTGACAAACGCGAAAACTACATTAAACGCTGTGTTGGAATCCCCGGCGATAAAATAGAAATTATAAAAAGCCAGCTTTATGTAAACGGTGAGCCACAGGAGAAATTTGAAGGCATGCAATACGATTATTTGGTGAAGACAAACGGTACTGCCATTAATCCAAAAGCGCTCGACAGGTTGCACATTTCCGAAGCCGACCGAAATACCTATTCAAGCCAGCAATATTTATTGCCACTTACACAATATGCAGCCGACCAAATTAAAGAATTTGCCAATGTTGAATCGGTTGTTAAAATGTTGGAAGAGCCCGGAGAAAGAGGACATGGTATTTTTCCGAACGACAGCCGTTACCCCTGGAATGTTGACAATTTTGGACCGCTTACAATTCCGTCAAAAGGCGAAACTGTTGATTTAACGATCGATAATCTGCCACTCTACGAACGTATAATCGACATTTATGAAGAGAATGACCTTGAAGTAAACGGAAATCAGATAAAAATTAATGGCGAGGTAGCCACATCATACACCTTCAAAATGGATTATTACTGGATGATGGGCGATAACCGTCACAATTCGGCCGACTCACGCTATTGGGGATTTGTTCCTGAAGACCATGTAGTTGGAAAAGCAAAATTTATCTGGCTTTCGTTGGATAAAGACAGAAGTTTCCCGGCAAACATTCGATTCAACCGCCTGTTTACCAAAGTGCATTAACAATTATTACAGATAATATTCGTTTAAAGGATAGCAGGCAACTGTTATCCTTTTTTTATAATTTCGGGATTGATACTTGAAAACCATCAATTATGCAGGTTGTTATAATACTTCTTCTGATTCTGGCTGTGCTCCTGGTAATTTTTACCTTACAAAATGCCATGGATATTACCCTCAACGTCTTTTTCTGGGAAATAAAAGATGCACCGCTGGTTTTGGTTTTAATCAGTTGCATTTTTTTAGGGTATTTAATTGCTGCATTCTATTTTTATCCCCGCTTGTGGAAAGTAAAACGAGAGAACAAGCAAATGCTGAAATTCAACGCAGAATTAAAAGAACTGCATGAAATGAACGAAACACCAAAATCGGAGGAAGTCACTGATCCGGAAGGAATTGAACTGGACGACGATGACGACGCTGACGATAATTTTTTTAGAGACTGAACATGAAAAACAATGCACTTCTACTGAGCACTGCCTACTTTGCTCCGGTACATTTTTATACACGCTATATACACCATTCAGAAGTCTATATTGAGCAATTTGAAAACTTTACCAAACAAACGTATCGCAACCGCTGCCAAATACTTGGAGGAAACGGCCCCATTGCACTTGTAATACCTGTAGTTAAAGGGCGCGGCCCAAAGGTTTTAATAAAAGACCTCCAAATTTCGTACGACGAAAACTGGCAGCGTAACCACTGGCAAACCATTGTTTCGGCATACAATTCATCGCCTTACTTTGAATATTACCAGGACGAACTTTACCCATTTTTCGAGAGCAAAACCAAATATCTGCTCGATCATAACATGAAAATACACGAACAACTCTGCGATTTTTTAGAAGTAGAAAATAGAATCCGGCTAACTTCAGATTTTGAAAAAGTTCCTGATGGCACTTTAAATTTGCGTGATGGCATTTCACCAAAATTAAAACACAATCCTGATACTGCATTTCAACCACAGACGTACACACAGGTTTTTTCGGAGAAATACGGTTTTACGCCTGATTTAAGCATCCTCGATCTGCTTTTTAACGAAGGGCCAAATGCTTACACCATTCTTTTACAAAGTTTACAGAAGGAATAACTTAAGGAAACAATCCCCTTTGTTTGCTGTTTTGATTTTTATGAAACGAAAAAACAGTCAGATTAAAATCGGAATTTTCTTAATGATTTTTTCCGGTGTATTTTTCGCCGCTACACTCATCATTCCGTTTTTTGATTTGCCTACCAAAACAAAAGTAGCGGCATCAACAACAAGCTTTATTTTAATGGAAGTTGTGTTTTGGGCCGGAGGCTTGTTGGTTGGCAAAGAACTTTTTACCAAATACAAAAAGCAGCTTAATCCTGTAAACTGGTTTAAAAAGAATGAACAGAATGGTTAACCTGAAATGGTTTTAGCACAATTCAAAAACCTCTCCACTAGCCATCAACAGAGCTTACTTCCACCTTGCATTTCACCCCGTTTTTTTGTAACTTATTGTGATAAACCAAAAGTCTGTAATCATGAATCTTAATGACTTTATTACGTTTGCCTCTGCAAACCCGGTTTGCTATATAGCAACCTGCGAGGGTGATCAACCCCGAGTAAGAACTGTTCTTATGTTTTTCGCCGATAAAACAGGTTTCTATTTCGGGACAATGTCGCCAAAAGAAATGTCGAAACAACTTCACCTCAATCCAAAAGTTGAAGTTTGCTTTTACAACCATCCAAAAGATTTGACACAAGCCAAACAAATGCGTTTAACCGGAACAGTTGAATTTGTAACCGATCCGAAATTGATACATCGTTTACACGAAGAACGCATTTTCCTCGATGACATTGCTGGCAGAGATTTGGAATCGATAACCGAGATTTTTAAACTAACTGCCGGAGATATGCATTTTTGGGCGATGTGCGATGTTATGAATGAAAAAAACCTGGAACATGTAGTTTTCTGATTCTGTGAAAATATAATCTGGTTAATATTAATTTCAGGAATGAAATTTTGTAAACCGTTCATTATAATCTTAGGTTATAAAAAATCATAAACACAAAAAGGCCTCGGTGTATTCCAAAGCCTTTTCTATATAAGTTAGATCTAATTTCAACTATAAAATTTTAAATCCGAGCGAGATCATAAATGATGTTGATTTTCCATTAATCAGATCAGGATCGTCGTATATTTTACTTGAATGTTCCATCCGGGCATCGAGTGTCAAAAACAACACATCGATTCCCAGTCCGTATTGAACTCCGAATAAGTGATCATTAAAAAACTCTTCGTGCAAGTAGGGATCCAGTTCATCCGGATAATTGGCATCGGTTACAAAACTAAATACAGGCCCTGCCATTATTCGAAAATCAATCATCGAACTTTTTATTAGTTTGTATCCTAGAAGTACCGGCACATCAACGTTTTTGTAATCAAATCCTCCTGTCAGATCGAGAAGATCGTACGAAAGGTCACCACCCTTTTTACTAAAATAAACTTCAGGCTGAACATAAAAACGGTCAAATCCAACACGGCCAAATGCGCCCCAGTGTACTTTGGTAATCGCATCTGAACTCAAATCAAACTCTCCGTCAAGACTCATATTCGAGTAATGTGTACCGGCTTTTAAGCCAAGATCGAAAACGGGTTGTGCAAAACCAATTGTTGAGAATAAAATAAACAGAGAAGCAAAGAGAAGTCGTTTCATATCTACTGTGTTTTTGTATTGTGTAATGTAATAACGTTGAAAATCTATTTCAAGTATACGGAGATTTTATGAATGAACCCGAACCTTTCCGGTGAAAATTAAGGCATGAAAATTGTTTAATGTACATAAGAAAACAAAAGAACCATGAAAAAGAGTCTAACTTACCTACTGATTATCTGCACGATATTTCTACTTACAGGTTGTTCCACACCTGAATATATTCACGATACATCAAGTTATGAACGACAGAAAGAGCTTCACAGCAATCGCAGTGGAAATGTTTTTATTGATGTAATGGCTGGTGTAGGCTCTGTTTTTGTCGGCGCTATGCTGGATTGCGAAATGGAATATATTCCCTCAGACCAGGAATTTAAAAAACTGAAGTTGATAAATCCAACCAACGATACCCTTTATGTAAATATGCTTACCGACTTGGTTTGGGACAATGAAGATTATTGTGATTTTATGGATATTCGTATTCCACCAAAGTTGCATTGCAAGGTAATGGTACCAATGCATGCAGCCTACAATTTATATTTCAGCAATACTCCACAAAATGATGATGACGAAATGATACAGATTTACACTACCGATGTAAAAAAATTCACCCTTTACCCCGGAATGACACTGGAAGCTGATACTTCCTCAGAAACGGTCCCCGAGAAAGAAAAATAAATTAGTAAAGACACAAAATCTCTTTCGATTATTTCCCAACAATTGATTAAATGCAACCAACAATTTTTTGCATTTTTTGCAGAATACCAGACTCATAATCCAGTGAAATATTAAAAAATGTTTTTTCAATGGAAATAGCTATTCATGGGTGGCGTTCTTTTTTTGAGTGATACCAGCCCGATGCATGCAGTCAATTTAAGTTTTTATTTCTTGTTCTGTCATTTACTATGCATTTATAATTTTGATTCAGTTCTGAGAAGATTTATCATAATTTAAAATTATTCCATTCAAAAATACCTACCAAAGATTGTTAATAGCGTGGTGATAACTAGCTGTTTTATTTAACTGTAATTGATTGACTTAAGTTGATATTTTTCATAAATTGTATGGATACATTGAGAGGGGCAAATGAAAATTTTAAAAAATAAAGTAGGTACAGTTGTAAGTGTCGTCATTACCATAACTGGTATAGTTATAATATCTCCATTAATTATTGATAACCATACAGTTTACAGCATTATAATATATACTTCTATCGCGATTTTACTTGCTCTGTTACTTTTTCTTATTTGGGTAAATCTATTTGCAACCAACAAGCATAAAAATCATTATCCCGATTAACTCCTAAAGCTTATCCCAGGTACTTCTTAAATTCACGATAATCTTTAACGACCTTAAAATTCCGAGGTAATTTCGGAGCATGTTCTTTTACCTGCCACCCCGTAATAAACACCTTTGTTTGCAGGTATAAATCTTTTAATCTTTCAAGGTATTTTTCCAAATCTTCTTTTTGAATCGGACTGATGAAAGCCGTAAAAATGAAATCCAGTTCAACGTGCGATCGTATCTTTTCAAGGTCGTCAAATGGAACGAACTGACCTAGATAAATAACATTATACCCGGAATTTGCAGCCAGGTACGAATAGAATAATAAACTTAATTCGTGCAATTCCTCCTCCGGTAAATAAAATAGAATTGTCTTACCTTTCGAGTTGTTTACGCCAAGTGCGTCAATAGCTGCAATCAATTTCTGGCGAATAAAACTTGTGATATAATGTTCCTGAGCCGGGAAAATCGATCCAACCTGCCAATAGGTTCCTATGCGCTCGAACAAGGCAAAGAACACACTCTGAATTGCTTCTTCAATACCATATTTTTCAATAATCTCGTTTACCAATGCAGTAAACCCGAGGTTGTCGAAATTCACCATAAAAAGCAAAAGTCGATCTATATAACCTTCTTCCGATTTTTTTGTTTTGGCAACATCAAGTACTGTTTGTTTAATATCATCTTCCTGCCAAGCCGCAACTTTCGATATTTTATAACCATTGCGCACCAGTAAAGAAACGTTTAACATTCGCTTCAAATCATCATCGGTGTAATACCTGATGTTGGTGTCGGTACGTTCGGGTTTCAGCAAATCATATCTTTTCTCCCATATCCTAATTGTGTGAGCCTTTATACCCGATAAGGTCTCCAAATCTTTAATTGAATATCCTTCTGTTTTCATTTTTCAGGAAATTAATTTGTCATGCGTATCTAAAAACTATATTAACAACATTGTAGCCATCTGTTTTGTTTAATGTTAAATCTACAAAAAATAAACAAAACTGAATTTTATTTTTGTTGACATTAATTTTAAAAAGAATGTATGGTGGATACTACAGCATTCTAAATTTTATTTCATTTTTGTAAGAAAAATTGCACACTATGATAAAAAGGTCTCTGTTTTTCACGCTACTATTTTTTGTTGCTTTTTTTTCTGCACACAGTCAGGACTATGCCATTGTTATACATGGCGGAGCCGGAGTAATGTCGAAAGAGAAAATGAATGAAGAAGCAAGGGCAGAATACAAAGCCAAGCTAAATGAAGCACTGCTGCTTGGTGAACAACTACTAAAAGATGGTGCAGCCGCTACCGATGTAGTAGTTAAAGTAATTAATGTGATGGAAGATTCTCCGCTGTTTAATGCCGGTAAAGGTGCAGTATTTACCCACGATGGTGTTAACGAACTGGATGCATCGATAATGGAAGGTAAAACTATGAACGCCGGTGCTGTTGCCGGAGTTCAGGATATCCGGAATCCGATTAATGCAGCACGCGAAGTGATGGACAATTCGGAGCATGTAATGTTAAGCGGTAAAGGAGCCTCTGAATTTGCCAAACAACAAGGTCTTGAAATAGTACCCAACAAATATTTTTACACCGAACGTCGATATCAGTCGTTACAAAGTTTACTGAAACAAGAACGAGAGCGCACTAAAAAAGACAATACTGGTACCGTTGGTTGTGTTGTTCTCGACACCCACGGAAATTTATGTGCCGGAACTTCAACCGGTGGAATGACCAACAAAAAATATGGTCGCATTGGTGATTCGCCTATAATTGGAGCAGGAACGTATGCCAACAATAAAACTTGTGCCATCTCGTGCACAGGGCATGGCGAGTATTACATTCGACTGGGGTTTGCGCGCGACATCGCGGCAATGATGGAATACCAAAACCTAAGCGTTACAGACGCTTGTAAAAAAGAAATTGATAAACTGGGCGAACTGAACGGAACCGGAGGTGTTATTGCTGTTGATGCCAAAGGTAATATTGCCATGGAATTTAATACCAGCGGTATGTTCCGTGGATATATAAAATCGAACGGTGAAAAGGAAATAGCTATATTTGAAAACGAGTAAAAAATCTGTAGTCCCAAATCATAGAAGACACAGCAATAAATCGGCATGAAGTTTCTTTATCCAACATTCTTATTCGCACTTCTGGCAATTGCCATTCCGGTAATTATCCACCTGTTTAGCTTTAAACGTTACAAAACCGTTTATTTCAGCAATGTCAGTTTTTTAAAAGACATTAAAAAAGAGTCGAAGAAGAAATCGAGGTTAAAACAATTGCTCATTCTGGCGGCACGTATTCTTACCATTATTTTTCTGGTTTTTGCTTTTGCCCGACCGTTTATTCCAACCAATAACGATGCACAAAAACAAAGCACTCAGCTGGTAGCGGTTTATGTCGACAATTCATTTTCGATGAATGCGCTTTCGGAGCAAGGCCAACTACTTGAAGTTGCCCGTAACAAAGCACTTGAAATTTGCATGGCCTACCCGCCGGGAACAAAGTTCAGGCTGTTTACTAACGACCTGCAACCCAAACACCAGCATATTTTTAACAAAGAACAATTTATCCAGCAGGTTTCTGCTATTCAAGCCAGTCCTACAGTTGTGCCTATGTCGTTAATTTACAATCGTTTTGCCAGCGAAAACAACGAAAACGAAGCAGATAAAAATCTTTATTTCATTTCTGATTTTCAACGCAGTATAAGCGATATCAGCAATTTCTCCGACCCGGGAATTTTCAGCTATTATATGCCGTTGGTTCCCAACGAAGTGGCCAATCTTTACATCGACTCGTGCTGGGTTGAATACCCTGCACACCGTTTGGGACAGGAAGAAAATATGTTTGTCAGGATTAAAAACAGTTCGAACCAGAATTACCAAAACCTGCCACTAAAACTGTTCCTGAACGATTCGATAAAATCGATTACCAATTTTTCGATTGAAGCGCAAAACGAAATTGTAGCTAACCTGAAATACAACAATACCGGTAACGGACCTCAATTGGGAAAAATAGAGATCACAGATTATCCGTTTACGCACGATAACAATTGGCACATCAGCTATTTTGTTGAACCACAACTAAAAGCGCTTGCAATTTACTCCAATGACAGCGACTCCAAAGAAGGGCTCAATTATATAAGTGCTTTATTCAATAACGACGACTATGTTCAGCTGGATGAAATGAACAGTAAAAACTTACAGGTTAATCGACTCGTGGATTACAATGCTATTTTCCTGCTGAACATCGACAACTTTTCCAGCGGATTGCTAAACGAATTGGAAACAATTGTACACACCGGAACATCAGTAGTCTTATTCCCGAAATTTAAAACTGATTTGACCGCTAACAATAACCTTCTGAGCGCCTTTAATGCCAGTAGAATTCTTCGTATTGATTCTACCGAACAGGAGATTTCCGGTATCGACTACGAGAACAAGTTTTACGCTGATGTTTTTACCAAACGAGAAAATAATCCGGTGTTGCCAAAAATTAACGGACACTACCGTTTTGCGGGCTCGTCGCAAACCAACGAGAACACTTTGCTAGCTTTTCAAAACGGCGACAAAGCACTTTCACAACTCAACTACCAGGATGGAAAAGTTTGGGTATTTGCTTTCCCGCTTTCGCAACAAAATGAATCGTTTGCGCGCGATGTGCTCTTTGTCCCCACTCTTTACAACATTGTTTTAAACAGTTTACCAAAGCAGGAAATATCGTTTATTGTTGGAAAAAACAACTTCATTAACCTGCCTCGTAACCTAAAAATTGATCTGAACTCACCGATTGAAATCGAGCAACCAAAAACGGCTGAACGTTTTATTCCTACCAAAACTATTTCAGGCAGAAGTGTTCGTCTTGAGTTTGGCGAACAAATTACTTCCGACGGTCATTACCTCATTAAAAACGATGATAAAACGGTGGCGTCAATGGCCTTTAATTTTGACCGATTAGAATCAGACCTCCGTTATTTTAACAACAGTGAAATTGAAGGCCGGTTGCAAGATGCACAACTTACAAATGCCACGGTTATTGAAGATGTGGAAAGTAACTTCGCTGAAATTTTTAATGATATCCAAAACGGACGACAATTGTGGAAATTGTGCTTATTTTTGGCGTTGTTTTTTATTCTTGCAGAAGTTTTGATTGCCCGTTTCTGGAAATAAATCACACACTCAAAATCAGATAAATCGGTACGATTAACTGACTTTTCTCACTGCTTTTTAACACCACTCAGTAGGTTGTTTTTTAAACGCAAAAATCGTATTTCTGCATTAAAATTAAACAACAGATTATGACTAAACTGAGTTCTGCAGATTACATGGCCAAAGAAGATAAATTTGGCGCACACAATTACCACCCGCTTCCGGTTGTTTTATCGAAAGGCGAAGGCATTTTTGTTTGGGATGTTGAGGGAAAAAAATACTTCGATTTTCTGGCAGCCTATTCAGCTGTTAACCAGGGACACTGCCACCCAAAAATAATTGATGCACTTACCAATCAGGCAAAAACACTGGCATTAACTTCAAGGGCTTTTTATAACGATGTGCTGGGCGAATGGGAAGAATACATGACCAAACTGTTTGGCTACGATAAAATGTTGCCGATGAACTCGGGTGCCGAAGCTGATGAAACAGCGTTAAAACTAATTCGCAAATGGGCGTATAAAGTGAAAGGCATACCAACCAACGAAGCCAAAATTGTTGTTTGCGACGGTAATTTCCACGGACGTACGATTACAATTATTTCGATGTCGAGCGATCCGGATGCTTACAGTCATTACGGGCCATATACTCCCGGTTTTGTAAATATTCCGTACAACGATATTGAGCGACTGGAAAAGGAGTTGCAGGATCCGAATGTGGCAGGTTTTCTGGTTGAACCCATTCAGGCAGAAGCAGGTGTTTATGTTCCTGAAGATGGTTACCTGAAAAATGCCAGCGAGTTGTGTAAAAAATACAATGTACTTTTTGTTGCGGACGAAGTGCAAACCGGTTTGGCCCGCACAGGAAAAATGCTGGCTTGCGATCATGAAGGTGTTCGTCCGGACATTTTGGTACTTGGAAAAGCAGTTTCGGGTGGAATTTACCCGGTGTCTTGCGTGCTGGCCGACGATGAAATTATGCTGACCATAAAACCAGGAGAACACGGCAGTACTTATGGTGGAAATCCAATAGCAGGGAAAGTTGCCATGGCGGCGCTCGATGTAATTCAGGAAGAAGGCCTGATTGAAAATGCAGAACGTCTTGGAAAGATTTTCCGCAAGGAAATGAGTGCCATCGATTCGCCACTTATAGAAATGGTACGTGGAAAAGGATTGTTAAACGCCGTTGCCATAAAACCTACTAACGGAAAAACCGCCTGGGATGTGTGTCTGGCATTAAAAGAAAACGGATTGATTGCCAAACCAACACACGAGCACATTATTCGTTTCACACCTCCTTTGGTAATTACCGAAGAACAATTGATGGAAGCCATTGAAATAATCAAAACCACAATCAAGCAATTTGAAGCTTAACTTTTTGTAACGATAAATAAAATGCCGTTGAGCTAATTTAAACTCAACGGCATTTTTTTATGTCACTTTATTATAATTTGATCGCAAACTTCTTCAAGCGCTCGTCAATCATTTCATCAGGAATAATCGTTTTAAAAGCCTCTCCCACCTCATTCAAAATACGCTCTTTTACAAAGTTTTTATGAATAACAATCGATACTTCACGAATTGCTGGCGGATCATCAATTTCCCGCACATTCTTTCGTTGTTCATCAGTTAACATTGGCAAATGTAATTCCGGAATTAACGTGTAACCTCCGTTCAGGTCCACAATTCGCACCAGCGTATCAATACTTCCGGCTTCAAAAATTTGGTTATACGGCATTGTTGTGGTACAAAAATTAAAAACCTGGTCGCGCAAACAATGCCCTTCTTCAAGCACCCAAAGTTTTTCCTGCGGCATATTCGAGGGTTTTAAAGGAATATCTTTTAACGGATGATCGGCAGTAAAATAGGCATAAAACCGCTCGTAAAATAACGGAATCTCCAGGAAATCGGGTTCATTAAGCGGAGTAGCTGCAATAAACATATCTACCCCATCTCTTTTTAACGTTTCAATTAATGTGGCCGTATTCATTTCCGACATAGAAAGTTGCACCGAACTGCATCTTTCGCCAAAAACCTGGATAAAACGTGGTACCAGGTAAGTTGCCAGTGTTGGAATTACACCAATATGTAGGGTTCCGTTCACCGAATCAGTTTCGTTTAAAACAATCTCACGGATTTTTTTTATTTCCGTTAACGAACGTTCAGCCTGTTCAATAATTTTAGCTCCAAGCGCTGTAGGTTGCACCGGGTGTTTCGACCGATCGAAAATATCTACTTTCAACTCAGCCTCCAGTTTCTGAATCATCGTACTAAGCGTGGGTTGTGTAACATTACATTTCTCCGACGCTTTAACAAAATGCCTGTATTTATTCAGTGCAATAATATACTCCAGTTGTTGCAAAGTCATAATATTGATTTTATCAATACAAATATACATTTTATCTGTTTGATTAATATCAAAAGTCGCATTATGTTTGCCACAGAATTTAGAGAAAAACAGATTTAAATAACAATTTTTAAAAATTAAAAACTATGTCACAAATTGGAAATCAAGTAGTAGATTTTGAAGTTCAAGCTTTTGAAAACAACGATTTTAAAACCGTAAAAAAAGAAGACATCCTGGGAAAATGGTCAATCTTTTTCTTCTACCCGGCCGACTTTACTTTTGTTTGCCCAACCGAATTGGAAGATTTAGCAAATAAGTACGACGAGTTTAAAGCAACCGGTACCGAGATTTATTCAGTATCAACCGATACGCATTTCGTTCACAAAGCATGGCACGATACATCAGAAACAATCAAAAAAATTAAATACCCAATGTTGGCCGATCCAACCGGAGTATTGTCACGTGGTTTTGATGTAATGATTGAAGAAGCCGGTTTGGCCGAGCGTGGAACTTTCATTGTAAATCCACAAGGCGAAATTGTTGCCTACGAAGTAGTTGCCGGAAACGTAGGTAGAAATGCAGATGAATTGCTGCGTCGTTTAAAAGCACTTCAGTTTGTTGCTGAGCACCCATCAGAAGTGTGTCCTGCAAAATGGGAAGAAGGACAAAAAACATTAGAGCCAAGTATCGACCTTGTTGGTGTGATCTAATAATACGCCATAAAAACATAAAAACTCAGGAGCAGCAATTTGCTGCTCCTCTTAAAAACCAAAGTCATGTTACAACAAGCCATAAAAGATAAATTACAAGAAGTTTTCAGCCCGCTAAAAAACAATTATACCTTTCAGGTTGCAGTTGCAGATTCTCATCCTGACAAAGCCCAGTTAACAGGTTTGTTGGTAGATGTAGCAGCTACATCAGGAAAAATCAATGTTTCAGTAAAAACAGGAAACGGGCTGGAATTTACTATTCTAAAAAATAATGAGCCATCAAACATCATCTTTCGTGCAGTGCCAACGGGACACGAATTTCCATCGTTGCTAACTGCAATTTTAAATCTTGATGGCATTGGCAAAAACCTGCCCGACGAGGCAGTTGCCAACCAAATTAAAGGTTTGAAAGGCGATATTGTACTTAAAAGTTACATTTCGCTAACCTGTACAAACTGCCCCGAAGTAGTTCAGGCATTAAATGTGTTAACAATATTAAATCCAAATATTCGTCACGAAATTATTGACGGACAAATTAACAAAGAAGAAGTTGAAGCACTGGGAATACAAGCCGTTCCTACTGTTTATGCCAACGGCGAGCAACTGCATGTTGGCCGGTCTTCAATTGGAGAACTATTGTCGAAACTGGATGAAAAAGTGGGGTCAGAGCCTGTAACAAGTGCACCGGTTGAAAAAGCATACGACGTTGTTGTTGTAGGTGGAGGCCCAGCCGGAGTTTCTGCTGCTGTTTATTCAGCACGAAAAGGATTTTCGGTGGCACTGGTTGCCGAAAAAGTTGGTGGCCAGTTAAATGAAACCGTTTCGATTGAGAATATGATTTCGATACCACAAACTACGGGAACAAAACTTTCGGCCGATTTAATGAGCCACCTGAATGATTACCCGATTGATGTGCTTGAAAACCGTCGCGTTGAAAATGTAAACGTAAAAGACGGGATTAAAGAAGTGCAAACATCATTGAATGAAACATTTAAAACTCCTGCATTAATAATTGCAACCGGTGCGAGCTGGAGACGTTTGGGTGTTCCCGGCGAAAATGAATACATCGGTTCCGGCGTAGCATTCTGTACCCACTGTGATGGACCATTCTACAAAGGCAAAAAAGTAGTTGTTGTAGGCGGCGGAAACTCCGGACTGGAAGCTGCCATCGACCTATCGTCAATTGCATCGGAAGTTACCGTTCTTGAGTTTATGGACGAGCTGAAAGGCGACCAGGTATTGCAAGACAAACTAAAAACATTAGCAAACGTTACCATCCACACCAATGCGCAAACAACAGCCGTTATTGGCGATGGAAACAAGGTAACAGCGCTGGAATTTAAAAACAGAGAAACAGAAAAAACAGAAACAATAGTTACTGATGGTGTATTTGTTCAGATTGGATTGCAAGCCAACAGTAAAGTATTCTCAGAAATGGTTGAAACCAACCGGATGGGAGAAATAGAAATTGATGCTCATTGCCGCACAAAACAAGCGGGTGTTTACGCTGCCGGAGATGTTTCGGTGGTTCCGTACAAACAAATTGTAATTGCAATGGGTGAAGGATCGAAAGCTGCCCTCTCAGCCTTTGAAGACAAGATAAAAAACAAGTTAGTTCAGAATTAACAACTGATAATTAATAGTTATACATTTTTCGTTTTTAATTTATCCCGGCGATTCGTCGGGATTTTTTTGTCTGGATGCTGGTTACTGGATGCTTGATATTGGATTCTAGCAACTCGCGGCTAGTGGCTAGCAGCTAGCGACTATTTCAAAGGTGAATCAGGTTCGTTTTTGAATACCGCATATAGAATTTGATCAACAATCCAGGCCCATAGTTTTGCCACAAGAACGATCACTTTTCCATCCCAAAAAGACACGATCATTTTACGACGGCGGTTTTTAATGGCGCGATACATAATGGATGCACAACGCTCGGCCGACATCATTTTGTTTTCGTTACGTGGTGTTTTCCCCTGCTGACTTCCATCGGCAACCAGAGCTGTCTCACGAATTTCGGAAGCTGTAAATCCGGGTGCAACAACCAAAACATGTAGTCCGGCACGCAAGTATTCAACTCGAAGTGTATCCAAAAATCCACGAACTGCAAATTTCGATGATGAGTAACCGGTGCGACCAGGCAACCCAATGTAACCACCGGTTGATATTACACCGGCAACAGAACCTTTTTGCTCCAACAAATAAGGAAGCGCGTACTTGGTGCAGTAAACGGTGCCCCAATAGTTCACGTCCATCACTTTTCGTAATACTTCGGTTTCAACGTCTTCGAGTAATGCACGCATTGAAATTCCGGCATTATTAATCAGAATATTTATTTTTCCAAAACGTTCAATTGTTTTATCAATCAAATGCTTACAATCTTCTTCGTTCGAGACATCAGTTTTTACGGGCAAAACTTCAACATTGGAGAGTTTTTCTTTGAGCGCCTCTAAACGCTCAAGCCTGCGCGCAGCTAAAACGAGGTTAAAACCCTCTGCGGCATACTTTTCGGCTAATGCTTTTCCAATTCCTGATGAAGCTCCGGTAATTACAACTACTTTGTCTGTCATTTAATATTCTGTTGATAATGCTGTCTGGTGCCCCAGCTAATTTGCGTTGGCAAAATACGCATTTTTCTGTTTTTATTCGGTGGAATGCACAATATTATAAAACAAAATTCTACAGAACAAACAAAAATTTATTCTGAAAATTCCAGGAAGCAAATAACTTTACCACAACGATATTGAAAACGTTATTTAAAGAGCTTTTTGAGACCGTCTCCCAACTTATTCAACGAATTTTTCAAATCATCTTTTGTGGCATCGGTAACCGCTTTTTGTGTAGCACTTAAATCAAGGTTAACTTTTGGTTCTCCAACCGGACCTTTAATTAATACCCCTGCAGGCAGCATCGTAATTTTCTCGTTTCCGGGAAGTACTTTTAATATCTTCTGAATATCAGGGCCAAACATTTCACGCTCAACATTAAAATCGAGTCGCATATCCAACAAACTCTGAGCATTCAACGTTCCGCTAACCGTTGTCTCCTGTCCGATAACTTTTGTAGTGAACGGACGCAAATTAATTCCGCCATCTTCAACCGTTAAATTAGCCGTAAAATCACCAATGGTAACATCGCGTAGTTTTTCCTTTTGAATAATTCCACTCAACTGGTTAAACAACTGAGAATTTTTAATTTCAACGTTATTGGTACTGAATTTCCCTTTTCCATTGGCTGACGCGGGAATTAGTTTCAACTGCGGACTAAGCCGCCCTTTCAATCCTAAGCTGGTGCTAAGTTGTCCGGTGCTGTTACCGGCTCCTGGAATGAGCTTTCGAAAACCGGCTACCGTTTGGTACAACGCCGGAATATCGAACCCGGCAATATCGAAACCAAAATCAAAAAGTGGCTGATTTTGTGTAGTGTTTTCATACGAGCCATTCATTGTCATTTTTCCATCAAGCATATTCATGTCCAGACCATCGAGGATCAACTTTTTATCTACAGCTTTAACCTCGCCTTTTATATCGGTAATTGGAATCCGGTTCAAAACCGCCCTTTTTATTGATGAGCGGAAAGTAAAATCAATATTTTCAGGAACATCAAAAGCCAGCACTGCTTCCTCCTCACTTGCCGTTTCAGTAGTATTTTCAGCAATTGGTGTTACCTGTAAACTCAGCAACTCATTTAAATTTACAAAGTTCGAATTTAGCTGCATCGTTCCATTCAACACACCATCTTTAAGCACATAATTTAAGTAATTGCCAATTTTGCCCGACAAATGAAAATCACTCTGACCAACCCGCATATTCAAATCGCTGAGATTGATACTGGCCGGCGAAAAATCCATTTTACCCGATGGAATAACTACCTGTTGCGTGAGTTCCGGCGAGTCGTAAATAAAGTTATTTAACAACACCACGCCATCTGATTTAATTTTATCATACGCTTCAGCTTCCACATCAGAGTATCGGCCATTTACAAACAAATTAGCATCAATCATTCCCGACATATTTACGCTGTCAATCGGCAAAGCGTCTTTTAAATGATCGAGATTTACTTTACCAACAAATGCACCATCAAAAAGCGGGTCGCTCACCGGATTCGAAATTTTCAAGGTCAAATCAACCGGGTTATTCCGAATCTCGGCATGTGCTTTATTGATATTTACTTTTAGCAAATCCAGATCGCCCTGTGGCTTTTCGATTAACATTTCGGCGCTTATATTTTGTATTTGCTCCGGCATTTCGGCGTATTTAAAATTGCCATTATCTACTCTAACCTGAAGGTCGATTTTCGGATAATCCTCATTTATAAAATATCCGGAAAAACCACCAGAAATAGTTGCCGAACCGCTTGTTGAAATATCTTTCAAATACTCCTCGTAATCTTGGGGTACCAGTGCCAAAAAGTTCTCGAAATCCGAAGCTTTTGTTTTCAGCTGAAGATTGAGAAATGTAGTATCGTTGGGTACGTTGAAATCGCCATTCAATTCAAGTGGCATACGGTTTACCATCAACTCACTTTCGACAATGGTAAACAGCATCGATTCAAAATCAACATCGAGCAAGGTTTTCAAATCCAGCGATGTATTTGACATGTATGTTACTCCCTCCATCGAATAGGTGAGATCGCGAACTACTCCCCCAATGTTCAGTTGTGTAGTATTACCGAACATTTCGCCCGAGATATCCAGGTTAATGTCTTCCAAATCAGCACGCATTTTTGCCAATTTGTCGTTGTAAATCAGATGCGCATCGTTCACTTCAATATTTTCCAGCGCCAATTGAAATTCTTCGGCATCATCCGTTGCTGCGCTTTTCTTTTCTGCCGTTCCCGATGCCGGTGCAACATCCCAGTTTACATTGCCCGATTCAGCAACCACCAGGTTAAGCGATGGATTTTCAAGAATCACTTCCTCGATACTACGATTGGAACTAAAAAGTGATGACATATTCATTGTTGCTGCAAATCGTGGCACATTCAGCAATGTATCCTGTGCAAACTCACCTTTCCCTTTAATCATTACATCCTGAATATCAACAGTTACCTTTGGGAAATTTTTGAATAATGACAGTTTCAGATCGGCAAATTCTACCTCGGCATTTACTTGCTTGTTGAGCGTACTTTTTGCCACATCGATAATTGTTTGTTTAAAGAACACCGGAATTGCCAACACTGCTCCTAAAAGCAAGGCAATCACGATGAGTATAATTACTACGATTCGCTTCATATTATTCTGTTTTCTGATTCAAAAATACATTATTAGAACGTTTAAGAACGTTAGAAGTTGTTAAAAAGTTGGAAGAAAAAAGTCCGGAGACCGAAGTCGGAAGACGGAAGTTTGAAGCCCAAAGTTATAGTTCACCAAGCACCATTCTTCGCATTAATTGCAGTGCCGACTGTCCTGCGCGTACAATATTCCGATCGCGTTGATCGCCAACAAAAGTGTACTTTTTTACGAACGTTTTCTCCGGCCCTGAAACAGCGATCCAAACCGTTCCAACAGGCTTCTCTTCTGTTCCTCCTGTCGGGCCTGCAATTCCTGTGGTTGCTAACGCATAGTCAGCTTTCATCACACGTTTTACGCCTTCTACCATTTCGTGTGCCACCTGTTCACTGACAGCTCCATATTTCTCCAGATTATCATGACTAACGCCCAGTAACTGCTTTTTCATTTCGTTTGAATACGATGTAACCGAACCATTATAGTATTCCGAACTTCCGGAAACAGAAGTTATAAGGTGCGAAATATATCCGCCGGTACAACTTTCGGCTACTGCCAGTTTTTTGTTCTGCTTCACCAACTCCCGGCCAATTACTTCTGACAATGTCTCCGTGTCGTATCCAAAAATTGCCTCAGGAATTATTTTTTGTAGCTTTTCAATTTCGCGTTCCACATCGCTTCTCAACACTTCAACATTATCTCCAAGTGCCGAAAGTCGTAACCTCACAGCCATTGGATTTGGTAAATAAGCCAGTTTGATATGAGTCGGCAACACATCTTCCCAATGGGCAATTCGTTCGGCCAGCATCGATTCCGGAACTCCCTGTGTCAACACCGTTTTATGGAAGATTGCTTTTGTTCGACCGGTTTTGCGGAGACGAGGTAAAACCTCAAACTCCACCAAATATTTCATTTCAAATGGCACACCCGGCATCGACACAAAAATGGTGTCGTTCTTCTCGAACCACATGCCCGGAGCTGTTCCCATTTTATTATACAAAATCGTACAACTTTCCGGTAGCATTGCCTGATCGCGGTTTAACTTGTTCATATCAATTCCGCGGTGCTTGAATCGCTCGTAAATGGTTTTTAAAGTGGGTTCGTGAAAAACCAGTTTGGTATCGAAATATTCACAAAGCGTATGTTTGGTAATATCATCTTTTGTCGGGCCAAGTCCCCCCGTAATTACCACCAAATCTGCATGTTGTTCTGCACTTTTTATGGCACGGATAATATGATCGTGATCATCGTGCACCGAAGTAATCTGGTAGATTTCAATGCCATTCAGGTTAAACTGCTCGCCCATCCAGGCCGAGTTGGTATCAATTATTTGTCCGATTAATATTTCATCGCCAATGGTAATTATTTCTGCTTTCATTTCTTCAATTTAATTGTACATGTTTTCGGAAAAGCAAAATTAACAATATATATGGTAAAAAGTAAGATAGAGTCTCTAGCTTCGAGTTACGAGCCGCGAGTACAGTTTTTCAATATATCAGTTTAAAGATTTTACAATTGAGCAATTTATCAAATCCGAACATAATTTCACTTACTTTTGTACAAACAAAACAAAATACAATGAATTCTTTTAAAAATACACTCATCCAAATCACCCACAACGGAATGGGACCGGGTAACGAAGAACTCGGGCAACTACTTGTAAAGAACTACCTTACTTTACTTTGTGAAGAGGCAAAACTACCAAAAGTAATCACATTCTACAACGAGGGCGTAAAACTCATTTGCTCTGGTTCGGAAGCTCTTGAATCCTTACAACAACTTGCAGAAAAAGGCGTAAAATTAGTGGCTTGCAAAACTTGTTTGAATCATTTTCAAATCCTGGATAAAGTTGAAGTTGGTATTCCCGGAACAATGGTTGATATTATGCATTTTCAGAAGGTAGCGGAGAAGATTGTTAACCTTTAACTCCTGGTTGAAGAGTTGAAGGATTGAATGCTTTAATGCTGCAATGCTTTAATTAGTTGTCCATTATATTTCTGATACAGCATGTAACTTACAAATTGAATCTTGTAAATAATCCTTGCGTCTTAGCGACTTTGCGAGAGTTCTTTCCTTATTTCTCAAACGATTTTAAAAACGCCAAACGCTGCAATAACGTCGGGTGCGAGTAATGAAAGAATACAAAAGTTTTATGTGGTGTTAAATTACTCAGGTTATTAATCGACAGCTTTTTTAATGCCGAGGCCAAGGCTTCCGGCCTATAATTTTCGGCAGCAAAACGGTCAGCCTGGTATTCGTTTTTCCGCGAAAGTATATTCATAAAAATACCGGTAAAAAAGGAGATCGGTGAATACAACACACCAAAGGCAACCATACCAATATGGAAATTAGGTTCTTCTACTCCCAAGGCAGCACTTAAAACCGGGCTATCGATAAGCAAACCAAAAACAAACAAAACAATAGCGGTTTGAACCAAGCCAATCAATAGTCCCTGCACCACGTGTTTCTTTTTGTTGTGCCCTATTTCGTGTGCCAAAACAGCTACCAGTTCTTCAGTATTCAAGTCGTTTATCAAAGTATCGTAAAGAACGATTCGCTTTTTTGTCCCCAGTCCGGTAAAGTAAGCATTGGCTTTTGTTGATCGTTTCGATCCATCGATCACAAAAATATTATCCAGTTTAAAACCAACTTTCTGAGCAAAAGCACTTATGGCATCACGCAATTCGCCTTCTTCGAGCGGCGTTTGTTTATTAAACAGCGGGACAATGAGGTTGGAATAAAACATGGCCATAAAAATGGAAAATGCCGAAACTACAAGCCACGCATAAATCCAGAACTTACTTCCGGTGAGCTGATAAATAAAAATAACCAGCGCCAGCAAACCGCCACCAATAAGTGCGCTTACCAGCCAGCCTTTTACCTTATCAAAAACAAATGTTTTAGGTGTGGTTTTATTAAAACCATATTTCTCCTCTATTTTAAAGGTGTCGTAAATTTCAAACGGAATGTTTATGATATCGGAAGCGAACATGATAATCCCAAAGAAAATAAGCGCTGCAAGAATCGCATTGCCGGTAAAACTCCAAGCCCAGCCATCGACCATTGCAAAGCCGTAAAACAAAAACATAGCCAAAGTAATAACCATGCTAAAACTACTGGTTAAAATTCCAAAGCGATGATTCTCGCGCTGGTAGGCTTGTTGCTTTTTGTATTTTTCTTCGTCGTAAATTCCCCTCACCTCTTCGGGAATCCTGTCGCTCATGGTCGTGGTATTCAGGTACGACAAGTATTTCTCGAAGATAAAATCAACAACAAGGATTCCGATAATGATCCAGAAAAGTATTTCGTGCATAGCTGCTTTGTTTCAATTTTGCGGCACAAATATAACAGAAGATCATGGAGTTTCAGAACCAATCGGGTCTTCTTCCTGATTAGTAAGAATTCTGAGATAAACTGAACAGTGATGAATTGATGCAACTTTCTGTTTTTTTTACCATTTTTGCAGCGTTGCAACAAGTTAACTATGGAGAAATACATCGAACTGTTAAAAACGCTGATCGCCACGCAGTCGTTTAGTAAAGAAGAAGAAAATGCTGCCGCCGTTATGCGTGCTTTTCTCGAAAAAGAAGAGGTTGCGTATAAAACAAAGGAGAACAATACCTGGGCATACAATAAATATTATTCAGAAGAAAAGCCAACAATTTTGCTCGACTCGCATATCGATACGGTTCGTCCGGCAAAAGGCTACACCAAAGATCCGTTTTCACCCATCGAAGAAGGCGATGTTTTATACGGTTTGGGAAGTAACGATGCCGGTGGCCCGCTGGTTTCGCTCCTGGCAACTTTCATTCATTTTTACGAGCGTGAAGATTTACCTTATAACCTCGTTTTTGCTGCAACTGCCGAGGAAGAAATTTCAGGACGCCGCGGAATGGAAATAGTGATTCCCGAGGTTGCTCCAATTACCTTTGCCATAATTGGCGAGCCCACAAAAATGGAGTTAGCCATTGCCGAAAAAGGATTGTTGGTGTTAGATTGTTACGCCCACGGAAAATCGGGCCATGCGGCGCGCGAGGAAGGTGAAAATGCGTTGTACAAAGCGATTGAGGACATTGAAAAACTGCGCAATTTTGAGTTCGAAAAAGTTTCTGAAGTTCTCGGAAAAGTAAAACTTTCGGTTACTCAAATAGAGGCCGGAACACAACACAACGTTGTTCCCGACAATTGCCATTTTGTGGTTGACGTGCGTACCAACGAACATTATACCAACAAAGAGGCCGCTGAAATCATCAGCCAACTTCTCGATTCGGAAGTTAAACCGCGTTCCGTTCGTTTAAACTCGTCGGGAATTTCGGCACATCATCCTTTTGCCAAGTTGGTAAAAGAAAAAGGAATAAATATTTACGGTTCGCCAACCACTTCCGACCAGGCCATTATTCCTTTCCTGTCGGTAAAAATGGGACCGGGCGATTCGGCACGTTCACACACCGCTGATGAATATATTCACAAAAGCGAAATTATTGCAGGGATTGAACGCTATATTGAATTACTGGAAGAACTAAAGCTGTAATTAGTCTTTGCAAGAAAACGCCAAATACTGCGTTACTCTCGGTTTGAAAACGGTCGATTACGAAAGGAAACTCCCTGGTTTCCAAACCTTCGAAAGCCTTGCCTTTAACGTTTTCTTATCAAAGACAAAGAAATAGCTGAGTTTTCTGGCAAGCACCAATTAGCCACCAATTATTCTTCTGATTCGGTCGTCCAATGCTGCCTGATCGGCTGTAAAACTTGCCAATCCTGCCAGGTTTAACAAAGTATCAATGGCCAGCTCTCCATTTGCAATTCGTTGTGCCCAGCGCTGATGATTCGGAATTTTCCCATCTTCGGCAATCAATTTATAATCTTTTTCGCTGAGGTACGGGAACATATCGCCACAACCCGCTTCATGCACCCGATCAATAAATTCATTTTCATTTTTTGGAAGATTCGCATCCAGACTTTTTGCAAGCTCCAATTCCTTTTCAGTCACTTCCCATAATTTTTCGGGAAAATAATTGGCAGCATCGTCGGTTAAATCTACCGGATAAACCTCGTTCAGTTTTGATCTAAAATTACCGTCCATGTTTATTTTTCCTTCGGCAGCCACTTTTGTAGGCATCGTAAAAACATCAGTTCCGGCTAGCGAATCCAACTGCGAATAGTGGCGCAAACTTGCGGCAATCAGTTTGGTAGGCGTATCATTGTTTATAGTCAATTCGGTAACAATATGCTGTGTGGAAATTACTGTTCGCTCGCCTGCTCCACTGCCGCTTCCCAGTTCATTATCTTTTATGTAAGCACCAATTCGCCCCAGAAACACATTGCAGTAATTGGGTTTGGTAATGGCTGCCACCATTGCATTTTGACGGGCCGAAAACTCAAGTGTAAAATTGATTTTCACGCCCAACTCCCGAAGTTTTCGAGCACCAAGTAAACCGGTTGCCGTGTATGGAACTTTTACAATAAACTGGTCGGGGCAAATGGAAAAATAACGTAATCCATAATCTACAATGGCATCAAAATCGTACGCTGTATTGGTGTGCAGTTCCACACTTACAAAGCCACCAAACTTTTTGGCCAGCCGAATGCCATGTCGTGCATTCAAAATAAATGCGATCTCCACAATTTGCTCCTCAAGTGGCAGGTCTTTCACAATTTCAACGGCCTGCTCCACAAAATCGTCATAAATTCCTTTCTGAATTTCTTTGTTAACTAGTGTGTTGTTGGTTGTTAAGGCTGTCATTTCGGCCGACCAGTTTTTTTCGGCTTCCTTCATATCGCCGGTATCGAGCCAAAGTTCGGTGCCGGTCTTTATTAATCCCTGCCAAAAGGAATCGGAAACCGCACTCACCTTTGTTTCATTTACATCTTGTAATACAAATTGCTTGATCTTTTCCTTTAACGTTTCATCCATAATGGTTTAGCTTTGTAATTATACCATCATTACGTTAATTTAACTTTATGGTTATACTCGCTAAATCAATACTTACCAACTACTTTTTAACATTATGCGCATTCTACTTATGAAATATTGCCCGAATAAATAACTTTGTCCCCATGTTACAGGAGATCAGTATTTCTGAATATATACAACTGGCCGAATCGGTTTCACTCGTTGATGTTCGCTCGCCGGGCGAATACGATAAAGGACACATACCGGGGGCGTTTAGCATTCCGTTGTTCTCGAATGAAGAACGGGCAGCTGTAGGCACAGTGTATGTTCAGCAATCAAAAGAGGAAGCCATTAAACTTGGTTATAAATACGTAACACCAAAGTTGGAGTGGTTTATTTCAGAATCGAGGAAACTGGCTCCCGAAGGAATAATTGCCGTGCATTGCTGGCGTGGTGGAATGCGCTCGAGATCATTTGCCAAACACCTTTCAGAAAACGGGTTTTCGAAAGTTTATGTGATTACCGGAGGCTACAAAGCGTTCCGAAACCATGCTTTGGAGTCGTTCAAAACAGAAGCTAATATTTGCATTCTGGGAGGTTATACCGGCAGTGGAAAAACACATATTCTAAATGCTTTAAAAGAACAGGGCGAACAAATTATTGATTTGGAAGGACTGGCGAACCACAAAGGATCGGCTTTCGGACGCGTCGGCGATGGCACTCAGCCCACAATTGAGCAGTTTGAAAACAACCTGTTTTGGGAGTGGAAAGAACTGGAATACGACAAAACCATTTGGATTGAAGACGAAAGCCACCGAATTGGTTTGGTAAATATTCCCATGAACTTTTTTGAAAACATGCGTAGTCATCCGGTGATTTTCCTTGATATTGCGCTGGAAGAAAGAGCACGATTTTTAGTTCGTGATTATTCGGCTGCTGATAAAGCCATGCTGAAAGATTCCATTCTTCGCATAAAAAAACGACTGGGAGGATTAAATACCAAAAATGCACTGGAACACCTCGAAAAAAACGAACTATACGAGGTGGCCACAATCTGCCTTTTGTATTACGACAAATATTATTTGAGAGGCTTACGCAACAGGGATCATCAGGAGGTATTTACCCTGATGTGGGACTCCATTTCTCCAGAAGTTATTAGTAAAACAATTATTGAATTTTATGAATCCATCAGAAATAAAAAATATAAAGCTCACACAGTATAGTCACGGAGCCGGATGTGGCTGCAAAATTTCGCCCAAGGTTTTAAGTACCATTCTGGAAACAAAACTCGACATGGGACTTCAACCAAACCTTTTAGTTGGTAACGACAGTCGCGACGATGCTGCCGTATTGGATTTAGGAAATGGCACAGCCATAATCAGCACCACCGATTTTTTTATGCCAATTGTAGACGATCCGTTTACTTTTGGACGTATTGCTGCCACCAACGCTATAAGCGATGTTTTTGCTATGGGCGGAAAACCAATACTTGCCATTGCTATTTTGGGCTGGCCGATAAATAAACTGGCCCCCGAAATTGCCCGCGAAGTTGTTGAAGGTGGCCGTCAGGTGTGTAAAGAAGTGGGAATAAGTTTGGCCGGCGGACACAGTATCGACAGCCCGGAACCGATTTTTGGGCTTGCTGTTACCGGGCAGGTTGACCTGAAAAACATAAAACAAAACGACACTGCCACGGAAGGTTGTCAATTGCTTTTAACCAAACCATTGGGCGTTGGCATTTTAACCACGGCTCAGAAAAAAGGTGTTTTGGCAAAAGAACACGAACAAACTGCACCGGAATTGATGTGCCAGTTAAATACGCCCGGTTTTGATTTGGCAAAAATTGAAGGTGTAAAAGCCATGACCGATATAACCGGTTTTGGATTGCTGGGGCACCTCACTGAAATGTGTGAAGGCAGTAAGCTGTCTGCACAGATTGAACACGATAAAATTCCCACACTGCCAATGCTTCAGTCTTACCTGGAACAGAATTGTATTCCGGGCGGAACTTTGCGCAATTGGGACAGCTATGGACATCAGGTTTCGATGAAAGAAGACAGCTACAAAAACATTTTATGCGATCCGCAAACCAGCGGTGGTTTATTAATTGCGGTTGAGCCCAAAGCACTTTCCGATGTGCAAACTTGTTTGGCGAAATTCAATATTCAGACAATACCGTTTGGGCAATTAACGGAAAAACAGGAACAACTAATTTCAGTCGTTTAAATGGAAAAAAACGCACATAAAGAGCCTCAAAAGCAACCCAACAATCCACTGCACGGAAAAACTCTTGAGGCTATTTTGGTGTACCTGGTAAGCTATTATGGCTGGGAAGAACTGGGAGATATTATTCACATTAACTCTTTCCGAAATAATCCCAGTTTAAAATCGAGTCTGAAATTCTTACGCAAAACTCCCTGGGCACGCGAAAAGGTGGAAAAGCTTTATGTTGAAACGGTTAAAAAGAAATAACCACTCTTCTTCAATTTTTCCTGTTATGACTAAGTTACTCCCTTCATTATACGTAGAATGAGGTGAACAGCATGTTAACGTACTCAATTGTTTAAACCTAATCATAGTCGTTTTGTTATATTGGCGTTCTTTTAACAAAATAAGAGAGACATCTATTAACTAATTAATTTTAACAAAATGAGTAAGATCGTTCAATTTGGAGAAAATGTGGAAGGCTACACCATCCCTGTGTTAAACGAAAGAGAGATCCGTGCAGCAGCTGGCATGCTTTTTATGCTGATGTTTATTTCCATTCAGCAGGCCACACAAGGTAATTTTACACCTTTAAAATATGCGATTATCATTTTCCTGACTGATATGTTAATCCGCGTACTGATCAACCCAAAATATTCGCCAACACTCATTCTCGGACGTTGGATTGTGCGAAATCAAACACCCGAATACGTTGGGGCGCGCCAAAAGAAATTTGCCTGGAAAATTGGAATTGCACTGGCTTTTACCATGCTGATATTGGCGGTTATTGTAAATTCATACAGCCCGATAACCGGAATTATTTGTATGATCTGCCTTGTGTTTTTATTCTTCGAAGCCGTATTCGGCATTTGTCTTGGATGTAAATTTTATCCTTTGCTTTTTAAAGACAAGGTTCAGTACTGCCCGGGCGAAGTTTGCGATATTAAATCACGTCATGACATTCAGAAAACAAACTGGTCACATCTTTTTATCGTATTGGGATTTGCGGCATTTATTGTTCTCACATACTTTTTGTTTAACGAAGAATTTATAAAGCCACCGTTCGATTTATTCGGATTAAGCTCATAAAAAGTTGCTTGTTATGTGCCATTCTTGTTTATTATGGGAATAATCTACAAAAGCCACTATTCATACTTCTCGGACTTGTAACTCGCAAGCTAATTTAGCAATGAATTAGGAAGTTATGTGACTTTAGTCATTAAAAAAAGCTGTTATACATCATAATAAAACACAATTTCGTTAACGCACACGCTCAATTATATTTTATAGATTTACAGAATAACTATCTAAATAAAAATTTATGATTCTTGGATTATTAAAGGAACACGGTAAAGAAACACGTGTCGCTTTACTTCCGGAAACTGTGAAAACTTTTACCGACCTGAAAGTTGAAGTATTGGTTGAACAGGGAGCTGGTGAAAAAGCATTTGCTTCCGACGCCGACTACGAAGCTGTTGGAGCAAAAACAGTTTCGCGCGACGATGTGTTTGCCAAAGCCGAAGTCCTGCTGCAAATTCAGCCTCCCGCTGAAGGAGACACCGGAAAAATTAAAGATTCTCAGGTTTGGATTAGCGCTTTCAATCCGCTTTGGGATACCGCGTTGGTTAAAACTTTCCTCGACAGGGGGATTACAACATTTAGTCTCGATCTGATTCCGCGTACAACCCGTGCGCAAGCCATGGACATTTTATCGTCGATGGCAACGGTTTCGGGCTATATGGCTGTGCTGGAAGCTGCGGTAAAACTGCCAACTTTTTTCCCCATGTTTATGACAGCTGCTGGTACCATTCGCCCGGCAAATGTGCTAATTCTGGGCGCCGGAGTAGCTGGGTTACAAGCCATTGCCACCTGCCGGAAACTGGGTGCACAGGTACAGGTTTTCGATGTACGCTCGGCGGTAAAAGAAGAGGTAATGAGTCTTGGTGGTAAATTTGTTGAAGTGGAAGGTGCTACTGAAGACAAAGCTGCCGGAGGTTATGCGGTTGAACAAACCGAAGAATTCAAAAAGAAACAGCAGGAAAAAATCAATGAAGTTGCTGCCAAATCAAATGTGGTAATCTGCACTGCGCAAATTCCGGGACGAAAAGCTCCGTTGTTAATTCCAAAAGAAGCCGTTGAGGCTATGAAACCGGGATCGGTTATTATCGATCTTGCAGCATCGACAGGTGGAAACTGCGAACTGACCAAAAACGACGAAGTTGTTGTTCACAAAGGCGTAAGCATTATCGGGCAATCGAATTATCCGGCACAAAAACCGGTTGATGCAAGTCGTATGTTTGGTAAAAACGTACTGAACTTCATGAAGTTGATGATTGGAGAGGAAGGTGAACTTAACCTGAATTTTGAAGACGATATTGTAAAAGGAACCTGCATTACCCATGCAAAAGAACTTTACAACGAACGAGTAAAATCAATAATCGAAAACGCATAAATCTACAGTATGGAACAATTTTTAACGTTTTTCTTTGAGTACAAAGAAGCCATTTTTATCATTGCTCTATCCATATTTGTGGGTATTGAGGTGATTTCGAATGTGCCTGCCGTATTGCATACTCCGCTTATGTCGGGGGCAAACGCAATCAGCGGTGTAATTATTATTGGTGGTATCATCCTGGTTGGTCATGCCGACCTATCAAAATTCTCACTCGACTTGGTACTGGGTATTCTCGCCCTAATTTTTGGTACCCTAAATGTGGTGGGTGGTTTTGCTGTTACCGACAGGATGCTTGAAATGTTTAAAAAGAAAAAAAAGTAGGCAGTTATGGATAAAGTATTAGGAACACTAAACGGAATAGATTTTACTGTTGGCGATACTTTGCTCGAACTGAGCTACCTGATTGCCGCACTTTTATTTGTATTTGGTCTGAAACTGCTTTCGCACCCCGAATCGGCCCGCCGTGGTAACCTTTGGGCAGCCGGAGGTATGGGACTGGCCATGATAACCACTTTACTTTTGCACAAAAACAGTGCAGGAGAAGGTATTTCTCTAACTAACATTTGGATTATTTTATGCGCCATTGGTGTTGGTGCGGCTATTGGCTGGATGGTTGCCCGTAAGGTAAAAATGACAGCCATGCCACAGTTGGTTTCGTTGTATAACGCAACCGGTGGTGGTGCATCAATGTTAGTGGCACTATTAGAATACCCGGCAGCTATGGCCGGCGATGTTCAATCGATACTGGTAACTGTTCTTGGATTAATTATCGGAGCAGTTGCTTTTAGTGGTAGCTTAATCGCATTCGGGAAACTTGATGGACGCGTTGGCGACATCATGAAACCATTTATGACTTACCTGAACCTGGTATTACTGGTTGCCACAATTGCCATGGGTGTTTACATTGTAATATCGCCCAATGCACCAGCTGAAATGTTGTGGGCCATTTACGCACTTACGGCCATTTCGCTCGTTTACGGGGTTATGTTCGTAATGCCAATTGGTGGTGCCGATATGCCCGTTGTAATTTCGCTTTTGAACTCGTTTACAGGTATTGCAGCTGCCATGGCTGGTTTTATTTACAACAACCAGGCGATGATTCTGGGTGGTATCCTTGTTGGTGCTGCCGGTATGATTCTTACCGTTTTGATGTGTAAAGCAATGAACCGCTCACTTATAAACGTAATTATCGGGGCCTTTGGCGGAGGTGGCGCTGCGTTGGACCGGGAACAGGGAACTATTAAAGAAATTACGCTTAGCGATGCTGCCGTTCTCCTAAGTTACTCGCAAAAAGTAGTTGTTATTCCGGGATATGGTTTAGCCGTAGCGCAGGCACAGCACATTGCACACGAACTAGATAGCTTACTTGAAAGCAAAGGCGTGGAAGTAAAATACGCCATTCACCCGGTGGCAGGTCGTATGCCGGGGCACATGAACGTTTTGCTGGCCGAAGCCGACGTACCATACGAACAGTTGGTTGAGATGGATGACATCAATCCTGATATGCCAAATGTTGATGTAGCTATTGTTGTGGGAGCCAACGATGTGGTAAATCCGGCAGCATACGACGATCCGAGCAGCCCGATTTACGGAATGCCAATTATTGATGCTCACCTGGCCAAAAACATTATTATAATGAAACGTGGTATGGGTAAAGGATATGCAGGTATCGAAAACTTCCTGTTCTTTAACGACAAAACACGTATGTTGTTTGGCGATGCCAAGAAATCGATAACCAGCCTGGTTAGTGAGATCAAGAGTATGTAAAGAAAAACTCTGGTTTTATAGATCTATAAAAAGAGCCGTTCCTGTTGGAACGGCTCTTTTCATGTCTAATAAGTTGTAACCGGTGGCTCGTAACTTGTAACTTTCTTTAAAGTCAATAAAACATTAAACCGATCACCCATTTGCTGCTAACAGCCCATTGTTCTACCTGAAATCATATTTTCGCAGGCTCAAAATTTCAACTATTTAAACTTTTAAGTATGAGTACTCAAAAAATTGGAAACCCGGCAGTTGTTGGTTTGGCCGGTTTCGGATTAACTACCCTTTTACTGCAAATTCATAACATCGGACTTTTGGGCATTGGACCGGTACTGGCCATGGGCCTCGTTTTCGGTGGATTGGCACAAATGATTGCCGGATTTATGGAACAAAAAGTGGGCAACAATTTTGGATTTAGCGCCTTTGTTGCCTATGGTTCGTTTTGGATTGGTTTAGGAATTATTTGGTTGTTGAACCATTTTAATATCTACGCCGCCTCGCATACCGATGTGGGTTGGTACTTGGTAGCCTGGGCTTTATATACCTGTATATTACTGGCTGCGTCGTTTTATGTACACAAAGCTATGGCCATTACCTTCATTTTACTCGAGATTGGTTTTATCCTGTTAATAATTGGCCATTTTGGATCTCCGAAAATGAATGTTGTTGCCGGCTACGAACTTATCTTCTGTGCACTGTCAGCATGGTATATGATGGCAGCCATCATTATCAACGACCTTGCCGGAAAAACAGTTCTACCTCTTGGTACAGCATGGGCTAAAAAAGCGAGCTAATATTTCATTTACAAAATGATATGGGAAGGGCCGGATCAATGTAAGATCCGGCCCTTTCTTTTTTACATAAAACAAAATTTATCCGGGTTCTTTTGTATGGCTGAGACAAAAATCAGCAATATTAACCTCATAATCAGCCATAAGACTTTCATTTTCCCCTCACTTTTGATACATTTGTTAAGCAAACCATTTATCGAAAGGACGTACACATGCTTGAAGAACAAACCTTAACAAGCTATGCCCCGGCAATCCGTTATACAAACGGGCAGCTTGAAAGCCAATTCAAAACCATCCTTGATAATAAACAGTTGGTAAATTTTGTGGAATCAATTTCGCAAATGGTACTTATTTTAAATAAGCACCGCCAGGTAGTTTATGCCAACAAAAGTTATAAAGATTTTTGCCGGCAATTAAATCATGATCCGTTGATAGGGAAACGCCCCGGCGAAACATTTAATTGCGCTAATGCTTTTAAATCAGTGGCAGGGTGCGGAACATCAAATGCCTGTAAATCATGTGGCGCAGTAAATGCCATTTTGGAGTCACATAAGGGGAAACGTTCAACAAAAGAGTGCCAGATACTTACAACGGATAACGATGCACTTGACATTGAGGTTACAGCAAGTCCCTTAGATCTTGATGGTGAGAAATTAACCATCTTTTCAGTAAATGATATTAGTGCCGAAAAAAGAAGAAAATCACTGGAGCGGGTTTTTATTCACGATATATTAAACAGTGCTGGTGCAATTTCAGGATTATCTTCAATTCTTACGGAAATAGACGATGCTGAGCAATTAAAAGATATTGCCCAAACGATTGAAGATGCGTCGAAGAATCTTATCGAGGAAATACAGACGCAGCGAGAATTGAGTGCTGCTGAAAGGGGTGAACTTCAGTTACACATAAAAGAGTTAAACAGTGAAGAAGTCCTATCAGAACTACAAAGGACATATGCCAAACATGAACTAAATGCCGGTAAACCGATACATATTAGCACAGAATCAGCCAATTGCACAATTAATACTGATATTGTATTGCTGAGGCGAATTCTTGGAAATATGATTAAGAACGCTATTGAGATGAACGTTCCTCATGATACCATTACACTTATGTGTAAAGTCAGACAGAATCTGATAGAGTTTTCTGTTCACAACAACAGCGTGGTTCCTGAAGAAGTTAAGGATCAACTCTTTAAACGCTTCTATTCCACAAAAGGACAAGGGCGTGGTTTGGGTACCTACAGCATGAAATTATTGGGCGAAAAATACCTGAATGGTAAAGTTAGCTTTACCAGCTCAGAAGAAAGAGGAACAACTTTTTATATTCAACTTCCTAAATAGTTCCTCACAAAAACTTTCTATAACAGTTGAGCTTTTTATCTTTGGTTTTTTTAAACAAAATGACCAAAGAAAAGCTATATAACAAAATAATGACGCTGATTGATGAACGAATCGAATCGGCGAAAACAGCTATTGCTTCGGCTAAAGAATCGCGCGACAGCGAAACGAAAAGTAGCGTGGGAGACAAATACGAAACCGGCCGCACGCTCATGCAACAGGAAGTAGAAAAAAATCGTGTTCAACTACACAAAGCCGAAAGAATAAAAACCGAGCTGGAAAACATCGACCTCAAGAAAAAGTTCGATAAAGTTGAGTTTGGCAGCCTGGTTTCCGACGGGAAAATCATGTATTTTATTTCAACAGCATTAGGCAAAATCGACGTGGATGGCAAAAGCTGTTTTTGCATTTCGCTGGCCTCCCCTATTGGTAAAGCACTCCGCAACAAATGCGTGGGTGATAAAATAAGTTTCATGGAAAAAACCATTGAAATAGTAGATATTGAATAAAAATATTTTGGTAGAAAAACACCCTTTATCAATCCAAAATTTCAGTTACCTTTAAACTTGCGAAAACATAAAAACAACTTGCCATGCAAAAAAATAAATCACATGTTTTTAAGTCTATCATGTTTTTATTTCTGCTCCTTAATTTTTATTCTTTCTCAACAAAGGCACAGGAATACGCTGTTGGAGCCGATCTCTCGTTTTTAAAAGAAGCCGAAGACAATGGTTTTGAATTTAAAGAAAACGGAGAAGTAAAAAAAGGCATCGAAATATTTAAAGACCACGGTTACAACTGGATACGGCTGCGATTGTTTCACTCGCCCACACAACTTCCGAACAACCTGGAATACACCATTGCCACAGCGCAAATGGCCAAAGAATATGATTTTAAATTTTTGCTCGATTACCATTATTCCGACACATGGGCCGATCCAGGAAAACAGTTCATCCCAAAAGCGTGGGAAGGTCTTTCGCACGAAACACTGGTAGATTCGGTCTATGAATACACGCGCAAAACAATGATTGCCTTTCGTAAAGCCGGTGTTTTTCCTGATATGGTTCAGGTAGGCAACGAAATAAGTAACGGAATGCTTTGGCCCGACGGCAAACTACCCGACAATTGGGACAACCTGGCTGATTTGATTCAAGCCGGAATTAATGGTGTTTATGCCAGCTGCGGCAATAATCCGTGCCCGAAAATTATGATTCACATTGACAAAGGCGGCGATAAGGAATTCACCAAATATTGGTACGACAAACTACTATCATACGGAGTTGATTTTGATGTAATGGGACAATCGTATTATCCTTGGTGGCATGGCTCAATTCTCGATTTGCGCAATACACTAAACTTTATGGCGCGCAGCTACAAGAAAGAAATCATGGTGGTTGAAGCAGCCTACAATTTTGCGCCCGCTGAATACATTGGCAAGACGGCACCTTTTGCGGAGTCGCCAGAAGGACAGCGCCAGTTTTTGGAAGAAGTGAACCGCGTAGTACTTAATGTGCCCGATGGCTTGGGCACCGGCATTTTCTGGTGGGAACCCGCCGTGGAAAATAAAGGTTTTGGCTACCGCACATTCTTTGATGAAGAAGGAAATGTGCAACCTGTTATTGAAGTTTTCGACCGATTTACACGCCACTAAATAAACATGGAAAGACAAGAACATGAATTGCCACAGGCACTTATTCAATGGGGTTGGAAATACCATCACCTGGGCATTCCAACCAACACAAAAATGCCCGACGAAAAATACTTACCCCAGTTTAAGTTTTACCATTCAGGGTTTCCAACAAGTCCTTTTGGTGTGGAATGGATGCGCTTTGAAAAAGACAGCCCGATTCACCCGCTGATTCAGGAAATACCTCACCTTGCTTTTGAAGTGGAAGACCTGGATTACGAACTAAACACCCGAAACTTAAAGATAATTACTCCGCCCAACCCACCAATGCAAGGAATTCGTGTGGCAATGATAGAACACAACGGAGCACCCATTGAATTAATTGAATTCGAAAAAAAATAAAATGACATACATTACCGATAAAAACATTAAAAACAAGGATTATTCAGCAAAAGCGTTGGAACAAGCCGACTACGAAAACTGTAATTTCTTCGATTGTATTTTCTCGGGCACCAACCTTGGCAGCTACAATTTTGAAGATTGCTCGTTTGAGAACTGCGATTTTAGTAACACAAAAATTACCAACGCCGCGTTTAAGAATGTAAGCTTTAAAAACTGTAAACTAATCGGGCTGCAGTTTGATGAGTGCAATCCCTTTTTACTCGAATTTAGTTTTGAAGGTTGTACATTAAATTACGCCTCGTTTTATCAACTAAAAATTAAAAACACACGCTTTAACCGCTGCGCCATTCACGAAGTTGATTTTAGCGAAACCGACCTTACAAAAGCTGTATTCTCGGAATGTGATTTGGCCGGAGCAATATTCAGCCGCGCCAACCTGCAAAAAGCCGACCTGCGTAATTGCATAAACCTGATGCTCGACCCGGAGCAAAACCAACTGGCCGGAGCTCATTTTTCACTTGATATGCTTCCCGGTCTTCTCAGCAAATACCGCATTAAGGTGGATTAAGCAATTTTTTGTTGTTTTGCAGTATGGATCTACTACTTTGGTTTGATTACATTGGGACATTTGTATTTGCCATTAGCGGTACATTGACGGCTGCCGACAAACGCCTCGACTTTTTTGGTGCTACCGTAATTGGTTTTGTTACAGCTATTGGCGGCGGTACCTTGCGCGATCTTTTGCTGGGCGATACACCCGTTGCCTGGATGCGTACCAACAATTATTTCTGGATGATTATTGCTGCCGTTGTGGTAACCATTATTTTCCGCAAACATGTAATGAAACTAAAACGTACCCTCTTTCTTTTTGATACCATAGGAATTGCCACGTTTACGCTTCTTGGGCTAAAAAAAGCTTTATTATTTAACATCGATCCGTCGATGGCTGTGCTTATGGGACTGTCGTCGGCAGTGGTGGGAGGCGTTATTCGCGATATCCTGTGTAATGAAGTGCCACTGATATTTCACCGCGAGATTTATGCCACAGCCTGTATTGCCGGTGCGTTAATTTACCTTTTGTTAAGCCATCTTGGCGTTTCTGAACTCATTTGCGAAACAGCAACCGTAGTTTCCATTATTGCCATTCGTATTCTGGCTATTCGCTTTAACATTGCTTTGCCACGGTTAACGCATAAGGATTGAAGTGTTGAGAGACTGAAGGATTGAGGGACTAAGAAGTGAATGAGTTATTGAGTAAATGAGGAGGAATTTTGTGGTTAAACCTCTGATTGCCTGAATGCTCTATTGCTTTAATACGTAAATGCTTTAATCCATAGGCCTTATTACTGAAATTGCTAAACTGATAAATTGTTTAATTGTACTCGAAACTAGCGGCTCGTGTCTCGCGGCTAGAAGCTTGCAACTTACAACTCCATTAATCCTTAATCAATAATCCTTAATCCTTTAACTCCCCTTTTGCCGTGAGAATGCATGAATGCTTTAATGCGAAAATGCTTAAATAAGGAAGAACTTAGTGAAGCTTTGTGCATTCTTTGAGAGTCTTTGTGGCTGGGTCTTGAGAATGATTTGGGATTGCGTTAGTAGTCGCTAGTAACTCGTGACTAGTAGCTAGAACCTCGTAACTTCCCTCACCAATCCACCAGCGACAGCCCAACACCAACAACGGTTTGTCGATGATTATAATCGATCAAACTTTCTCCATAACCTGAAAACACCTGTGCTCTGAATTTCAGATTATTGATAATCTTAATGGAATATGCAATCCTGATACTGCCACGATTATTATCTCCAAAACGAAGACTGTGACGAGCAGTGCAATTAATGGCATGAACTCCTTTTCCCCAGTTAACAAGCAGCTCGCTGCGCCCCATATAATTCTCTATTCCAGGGTTATCATCCTCGGCAGCTGTTTCGGGCAACCGCCACCACGGCTTAAACACCACCGAAGTATTTTTGCCTTCCAGTGCTACCTGAGCAACAATACGGTTCCAGCTTCGCGATAGCGGATTTGCGCGACCATTGCTTTGATGGTTAAATCCAAGTCCTAGAAACACACCATCCAATCCAAAAAGCCGGTAATGAACAGGAAGAATAAACATCGTCTCGGGTTCGTAATTTGTTTCACGAAAAGGCCGCGACAAATCGGTATTAAACACCTGCCAAAACGATGCCTGGGTATAGCCTACCCAAATGGCGCCGCCAAAAAAATCGTTTACCACTTTTGTTTTCAGGCTCAGCTGAAACATCTGCTCTGTTTTATTCAGCGGAATGGGCTCATCAATATTCCTGTCGGGATTAGCACTGTGCGGCATTCGGTTTACATTGTTCGAAACTTTGCCAAGCAACACATAAACCGGCTTATACGTGCGGATTACAAACAAATTTTTATCGTCGTTTTCCCCATCGCCAAGATCCCAGTGATCTGACAAGGTCGTTTCATCTCGCCCGAAAAGTTCCTGTGCCTGCGTATACGGAACAACGCAGACAAAAAACATGAGCAGCATGTTAATCTTTATTCTCATCAATTGGCTTTAACACTACGAAGATAGGGAATAACACGATGTATTACCTTATGCATTGGTAGTTCGTCTAACATCTTTTAACAGTTGGAAAGAAGGAATGAGTTGTTAAATGAGTATTGATCAGATTACTTCGGTCGTTCCTCCCTCGCAATGACATTAATTAAGGATAGGTTCCGGCAGCGGACAATAAAGTCTCTCCTGACACAATTCACTCCTGTCCGCTGCCCTCTTTCCTATTGAAAAAGTGTCATTACGAGCATAGCGACGTAATCGACCCCTTCGTCCTACCTCTTGCAGCTTGTCATCAGCAACTTCAATTATCCTTCAAAAACTTTCCCTTCAATAACTTTTATTCTATGTAAACAATTCCTAATTTCAACAGACCGAAAACGATTAAACAGAAAGACTTATTATGAAGACAACACACATACTTTTAACCGGGCTCATTCTCCTGGTAATTATTAGTTGTAACAACCAAAAACAGCAAAACAAAACTGATTTAGAACAAACTGAATCGGGCGATATATACAGTTACATTTCAGCTGACAATAGTTACAATTTTGAGCTTCAGCACACCGACGATGGAATTATCCTGAACGATGTTACCCACAATAAAAATTATTCGATGAACCATGTTCGGGCAGCAAGCGGAGAACGTTATTCCAACGATGAAGGCTATGTTTTCTGGTCGAAAGGAAAGGCATTTACCTTTTATAAAGGCGATGAAATAATAACACAAGGCCATCTTTTCGTGCAGCCAGATAAGTCCATATTTGGCAACTATGTAAACGACACTTACGTAATACGTCACGAGGGTTACGACTGGGTAGCTGTATCGGTAAAAGAAGGCAAAGACAATTCTATTTTGGTGTCGGTAAGATCGAGAGCCGATAAGAAAAAACCAACCTGTACCTTCGATGCAAATGCCTATCCAGAAGGCGAAAATTCGTATTATTCAGTTTACGACGGGAAGAAGATTGTTTATACCTTTTCTGATAAATCCATTACCATTTCTACCGAAAATGAAGCCGACAAGAACATACTGAATTTCTTTTGCTCGGGAGGAGCCAGCTTTGCCGGAAGTTATAAAAAAATTAATGAGCCACTTGACGCCGACCAAGTCGACCAAACATCGTTTATAAAAACACTACGCTTACAGGGAGTTGGATTTACCGTTTCGTCTATTCGCAAAAACGATATAAATACCTTTACTGTCTTCTCATTCGGATTACCGCATGAATTCAACGAAACATTTGAAATTATCGGTAGTCGCGTAACGGATGCCGAGGTGGAAGACCTCAATGCCGATGGCTCGCCCGAATTATTTGTTTATACCCAATCGGATGGCAGTGGAAGTTACGGCAATGTGCATGCTTTTTCGGTAAATAATTTGAAATCAATGAGTATGGTAAACTTCCCACCTATTGCCGATAACGACGAGATAAACAATGGTTATATGGGACACGACGAGTTTGCCGTGGTAGAAAACCGCCTGGTACGGCGTTTTCCCGTGTATAAGGCTGGCGACACCAATGCAAATCCTACAGGCGGAATGCGCCAGATTAGTTACAAACTAACCGAAGGCGAAGCCATGCGGCAGCTGAAGGTGGATAAGGTTAATGATTATTAGTAAAGATGGAAGACCGAAGATGGTAGTCGGAAGATGGAAACACGAAGATGCGAATAGTGTTCGTAAGATTGAAAAGATTGTTTTAGTCGTTCCTGCCTCGCATTTATATTTCCACGGTTACATACCTGACCACATATAAACCATAAATAAGAAAAATAGCTTAGGAATAAAATGCAGTATAAAATATTAAAAATTTGATTTTCGTAAAAAGTAATGGTTGGTTCGTTTTTAAAATTAAACCATATTTGTTTAACAAAATTTGAATACAAAAAAAGAAAATAGCATTACAAAATGGTTTCTAAAACCATTCCCTGTTGTTGAATCGGCCAAAGATAAGTTACTTATATCTATAGGTTCGGGAGTGGTAGTGGTTGGTATTCTATCCTTAATAAAGCCATTCGGAATAGAATCGTATAATGGAATATTCTTCTTTTTAGTCGGGTTTGGCATTATAGATTTTATAATTACAGCACTTAACCTGTTCTTGTTACCGCTTATCGTTCCACGTTTTCTGAAAAGCACCAGTTTTACAACCGGTAAAAATTTGCTGGTTATCCTCTGGATTCTGCTAAACATATCGTTGGTAAATTATTTTTACAACGACATTATGATCGCCAAGGTATATCCTGCAACTTTTGAAAATAACAGCAGCATTTTTAAGTGGGTAACAATGACTTTCTCTGTGGGAATTATACCTGTTATTTTTGCACTTTACTATATCGAAAAACGGTTTTTCCTGAGAAATTCCAACCTGGCAGAAATCCTCAACAAGGAAACCAAAAAGACCAACTCTGATATGCAGGCTAAACAAATTCAGTTAAAATCGAATAAGGATACCACAATAACAATCAATTCTGCCGATTTAATATGTGTAAAAGCCGAAGGAGGAAACTATGCATCGGTATATTGGCACGAAGAAAACAGCACGAGAACGGAGCTGATAAGAATGACCTTGACTGGTTTTATGGAAAAGGCAGAAACGACAGAAGCCCTGGTGAGATGCCATAAGTCGTACATTATAAATTTAGACAAAGTAAAATCGTATCAGGGAAATGCCCGTTCAATTCTTGTTCAACTCGAAGGATTGGACTTTAGCGTTCCCCTTTCCAGGTCTTTCCCTCGAAATAAACTTAAAAAGCGTAATTAATGCCTTCCGGTTTACCACCGGAAACTTCCCATCTGTACAGGCACATTCCTGTTCATCACTTTTCGTTCCTGTACGCCACATATTTATTTTTCCACCCTATACTTTCTCTATCATTGCTTATAAAAAAGATGAGCGAAAGAAGATATGATATTGATTGGATAAGGGTAATTGTTTTTGACATTCTCATATTTTGGCATGTAGGACTGTTTTTTGTGGCTTGGGGAAACCAGGTTGAATGGGATTTACCCATAAAAAATAATGAGCAGGTTACCTGGTTGTTCTGGCCAATGATGTTTATCAGGCAATGGCGTTTATCCATTCTTTTTCTGATTTCGGGATTAGGTACCTGCTTTTCCTTATCGTCAAAATCAGGACTAACTTACCTGAAAGAGCGTTTTATTCGTTTGTTTCTTCCCCTGTTAACCGCAATATTCATTATTGTTCCTCCACAGGTTTACCTCGAAAAACTGGCACAAGGCCGCGTTGCTGTTTCCTTCTTTCAGTATTATCCTTCCACTTTTCAGGGGGTTTACCCCGAAGGCAACTTTAGCTGGGGACATTTGTGGTTTATCGCCTATCTGCTTGTTATGTCGGTGGCAACACTTCCTCTGTTTCTTTATTTACGTAGCAAGGGAAGCCGTTTTTTTCATTTGCTTAGCCACTTAATTCATAAATCGCCATTCTACTTGTACGTGTTTTGCCTGCCACTACTATTTATTGAAATAAGCCTGCAAAAGCGCTTTCCGTTAACCATGGATTTAACAAACGACTGGTACGCTTTCAGTTATTATTTTATTTGCTTTTTAGGTGGTTTTATACTGGCCAACCTTGAAAAAACAATATGGAATGCCTTTGTTAAAATTCGATATTTCTCTTTGTTGTTTGGCATTATTGCATCAGTACCGGTTATTTTAATGATAGCTAAAGGAGAAAGTCCTTTATGGATACAAGTTGTAAAGCCGCTCAATGTATGGAGTTGGATTCTTGCTATTTTCGGATTTGGTTCGAAATATCTAAACAGAAAAAGCGCCATCTTGAGCTACAGAAATGCTGCAGTATATCCCTTTTATATATTGCACTTTACCATAACCCTTTTTCTGGGCTACCTGATAAAAGATACAGCAATGCATTATGCACTAAAAATGTTGTTAATGATTATCGGAACCTATGGCATATCATTTATCTTTTATGAGTTTGTAATCAGAAGAATTGCTTTTCTACAGCCTTTTTTTGGAATAAAAGTCAAATCGTCTTCTCTCGTTCGAATCCTTTCGCAAGGATAATTGAATCATACTCTTAAAAGGTAAAGCAGAATTACTTTACCTATACGTTCTGCTTAATAACCCGTATAAATGTTCGTTTTTTTTTTGACCTTATGTACGGATAATTTTGTGTGAAAGAAATTTTATTTTATGTAAACCTTTGTTACTTTAGTGTTTCATTACCCGGCCACAGAGAAGATTAGCAGCGATGGAAAGGCCCTTGGAAATAGTTGTAGTTGCTGTTTGTAAACGTTTATCCGTCAGCCGACGGACTTATAAATGCTTACAAACGGATAGAATTCTGAAAACAAACACTTTATGCAAATAACATAAACCTGATGCTATAAGCGAAATAACAACAATGATGATACACACTAGTTACACACAAGCATGAAAAAAGAACTAAGCAACTTTGACTTATAATAATGAAACCTATTTTTTCAATTTGGACAAAAACTAAAAAGACCTTTCAATTCTTAGAGGAAAGGGATGATGAAAGCAACAAAACAATGATTACAGTTTTGTTCTTCCTTTCTGCAATGGTCGTTGGATTTCCTAATTCACATGATATTCACAAAATTATTGGAGGAAATTATTATCTAAGCCTATTTGTTTCACTTTTTGTATCAGGTCTAGTTGGGGTGACAATTTACAACTATATATTCTCCTATGTAATACTTGGAGTAAGTCGACTATTTAAAGGAAAAGCTTCTATTGATAGAATAAGGTTAGTCTTTGCTTGTTCTTTAATCCCAAATCTGATAATCCTACTTGTTGGACTGCTTATGATTATTCCAGCTTTAGTATTAGGTGACAAAAGTTTAGTTGGATATAATCATCCAATTGCAAATTATATATTGTGGATTGTGACATTAAAAATAATGGTTGTTGGACTAAAATATTTTAATAAGTACTCATATTTATTTGCCGCATTGACAGTTGTCATGCCTGTAGCTTTTGTTCAAGGACTTTTATATTTAATACGATTTATAATAAAATAAAATGCCAGTGTGTAACAAAGTACATATTGCAGGGCGGGGTTCAGTGGTACGCCAATTGCGGATTCTCGCATCGCAGTTCCGTGTCCTTCGAACAGGAACGCTCTCCGAAATCCGCCCCGACAACATGTACCAACCGTAAGCCACAAATAAATATTCCAACATTTTAATATCCCTATTTTTAAAAATAAGCTTACATTCGCAGCTTATGAAAAGAAATACAAATAAGTATTCGGTATAACAGACAGGTTGTTTAAATGCAATTTCTTCCTTTTATTCTTAAAAGGTAAAATGCCACACCTGTCGAACTCTTCAAATAAGGTATCAATCTGCTTGCTTTAAGGTAATCCAGACTGATAGCTGTTTTCAATATAATTTTATTATTAATACACTTTTGTTAAGTAACAAAGCAAAAGTTAAATTGGTATGCTGTTTTACTATGGCATACCGTAAGAACTATAACATCATGACAAAAATAAATATTCAAATCAGAGCGACCGAAAGTGAAGATTTTAACAAGATAATGCGTGTTGAAGAACGTGCATTTGGCTATGTTAAGGAAGCCGAATTAACTGCCGGTTTATTGAAGGATAATACTGCTGAACCTGTTCTTTCGTTGCTTGCTTTTAATGGGAAAGAAGCTATAGGGCACATTTTATTTACCAGGGTATACCTGAACGAAATGGATGACAAACAACCATTAATGCACATATTAGCCCCCTTGGCCGTTATTCCTGAATATCAAAAACAAGGAGTAGGTGGGTTATTGATAAAAGAAGGATTACGCCTATTGGCAGAATGGGGTACTGAACTGGTTTTCGTTCTTGGACACATGGATTACTATCCAAAGTTTGGATTTATTCCGGATGCTAAGAAAATAGGATTTCCGGCACCCTATCCAATTCCTGCTGAATTTGCAAATGCCTGGATGGTTCAATCGTTGAATCCGGAAGGGTTTATAATTGACAAAGGGAATGTTATTTGCTCGAATGAATTGAACAAACCAGAGCATTGGAGAGAATAAAATACGTGCACTGACAATGTATATAAGCCATAGCGGAGTAAGTGCTTCGTCTATGGCTTTTTTGTATACTCAAGGCCGGTAATACACTGAAAAGTCATTGCGTAAAATCCGTTACGGCTTACAAACGAAATCCTCAACTTCGCCAGCGCTATCCTCAATCGCTGCTTCAAATCAAACTATCGAAAAGCAAAAATCCACCTCATCCAATCACCATAAAAAATAAGATTTGCAAAAGCCCCTGATTTACCATAACTTGTATACTTATAAACCAAATGCAATAAAACGTTAACTTTTTAAGAACTAAAACTCACCAATTATGGCAACCACAACACCTACAGGGATTCCCGAGCCTGTTATTAACGAGGCTACCCAACTAATTACCAATGCACTTACCGTTTTAAAACCTTATTTAATTGCTTTAACGCCCCACGAGCGGCAGATCAGTGCCAAAATTAGCGATCGTTCATATCCCTTTGTGGAAAAAACATGCGATTATACGCTTTTGGCTCCTGAGTATGTTCCACAATACATGGATGCCGAAAAGCTGCGCACCGACTTGCTGGTACACGACCAACTGATCGAACTGCTGCGCATAAGCAAACAGCTTACCAACGGATTGGATGATTCAGCACTAAAAACCGGTGGCGATAGTTTCACTAATGCCCTGAATTATTACAACTCGGTTAGGCAAGCATCGCGCATTAATGTGCCCGGAGCCAAAAGCATTTACGAAGATCTGAAAAAACGTTTTATCCGAAGCAATTACGGCAAGGATTCAGGGCCAGATGAACAGCCGAAAGCAGATTAATTCATAATAACTATAACAGGATTATTAGTTTTAAAGGGAGCATCAGAAGTGGTGTTCCCTTTTCTTTTGCTCAAAAACAAAAGTAATGGAGTAACAAACACCCTTTTTGTGCTACAATATTGCAGTTACTACCTTCTGAAGCACAAACGCCGCCTTCTGAAGCTGAATAGACACCTTCTGAAGTTCAAGCTTCAGCTTCGGAAGCTGAAATTCTACCTTCGGAAGCTCAACATCCGGCATCTGAAGCTCAACGTTCAGCTTAAAAAGCTCAAACGACACCTTCGAAAGCTCAAATTTTATCTTTTGAACCCCGACGTTCGGCTTCAGAAGCCCAATCGATACCTTCGGAAGCCCAAAGAGTACCTTCGGAAGGTGGTGCGACACCTTCGGAAGGCCCCCCTTATATTCCTTAAAAGGAAACAAATACTAGCACTTACATACTGTATATCAACCACATGCCGCAAAGCATAAAAATTGCAGGGCAGATGTTTTGGCATAAGATAGTCAGTTGCCGTAATTTCGATTCAGTTTTAAACAATATTATTTTTTAATCTATTAAAACACACAATTATGGATAACAAGATCAATTTTACAATTCCTCCGGAAGTAACAACACAGGTAAACGAAGCACTGGCAGGTATTGCCACCTTGTTGAAACCCTATTTGCTGGCTTTATCGCCCGACGAGCGCCGCGCCCTTCCGAAAATGAGCGACAAAACATTGCCTTTTGTGGTGAAAGCACTGGACTATGTAAGTCGCGAGCCACAATTTGCACCTCCTTACCTAAATGTTGAAGGCCTGACCAACGACATGACTGTTCATTCGCAACTTACACCAATTTTGCGCCAGGTGCGTATTTTATCGGACAACCTCGACGATACCACTATGGAAGCCGGTGCCGAAAGTTATGTGGCAGCACTAATGTATTACAACTCGGTAAAAATGGCAGCTAAAATGGATATTCCGGGGGCCAAATCGATTTACGACGACCTGAGTAAACGTTTTGAAAAAACGACTTCGGAAAGTGAAGAAACAACAGCAGAAACAGAAGCACAATAAATTCCCGGGGCATGTGTAGGTGAATGGCTTTTCGGAGTTAAGTAATGTTGAAAGGTGCATCGGTAACGGTGCACCTTTTTTCTGAAAGTCACTTTGGTAAAAACAAAAAAGTTCACGCAGAGTAGATCATTAAGTTTTCGCAAAGCACGCAAAACAGATGCTATACCTTTGCGAATTTTGCGCTTCTTCTTTTCTTTGCGTGAAACAATATTGATGTCCTTTCATCCCTGTTGGTGATTCCATAAATCATGAATGTTTTTTGTGTGCGATGATTTGTAAGGCCATCCTCCCCCAACTCATACCTCGTAACTTGTAATTACATTAACCCCTAATCCTTAGTCATTTAATTCAGAATATTTTCAACAATAGCTTTTAATTTATGTAAACCTTTGTTACTTTAGTGCTTCATTACCCGGCCACAGAGAAGATTAGCAGCGTTGGAGAGGCCCCCCGGAAGAAGTTGGATTAGCCGTTGGCAAACGACAACAAACGTTTATAAATAATTACAAATGGATATATCTCTAAGAATAAACACTTTATAAGAAATTTAGAATTTAATGCTAAAAGCGATATAACAGTAATTCGCTTATACACACGTTGGCGGTAATTTTGAAAGAAAATGAGAATACTACTAGACACAAACATTATTATTCATAGAGAAGCAAGTCGGGTAATAAATCAGGATATTGGACAACTTTTCAATTGGTTGGACAAACTTGGACATATTAAATGTGTTCACCCCTTGACTGTTAGTGAACTTGAGAAATTTCACGATAAATCGGCAGTTGACACTATGAAAGTTAAATTGTCGAGTTATAATATTTTAAAGACTGAAGCGCCAGTTGCGCCAGCTGTAAAAGAAATAATTGATAGCCAAGACAAAACTCCTAACGATGTTATTGATTCCAAACTTATAAATGAACTATTTAATGGCAGAGTTGACTGTCTAATCACTGAGGATAAAAACATCCATCATAAAGCTTTCCAACTTAATATTTCAGATTCGGTTTTTACAATTGACAGATTTATAGAGCAATCAATAAATGAAAATCCTGATTTAATTGATTATAATGTCCTATCTGTTAAGAAGGAATATTTTGGAAATGTTGATTTAAACAACAATTTCTTCGACTCATTTAGAGAAGATTATCAAGGGTTTGATACTTGGTTCAAAAAGAAATCTGATGAAATCGCTTATGTGTGTTATTACAATGATGAAATTTCCGCATTTCTATATATTAAAACTGAAAATACGGATGAGAATTATTCGAATTTGGTTCCTGCTTTCACACCGAAAAAAAGACTTAAAATAGGAACTTTTAAGGTTTCTCTTAATGGTCTGCGAATTGGTGAAAGGTTTCTGAAAATAGTTTTTGACAATGCATTACGTCAAAAAGTAGCTGAAATCTATGTAACAATTTTTGACAAAAGACCTGGTCAAATTGCCTTAATAAATCTGTTAACAAAATTTGGTTTCAAATATTTTGGGATTAAAGAAACTCCCACAGGAAATGAATTAGTTTTTGTGCGCGACTTTAGTAAAGTAGCTGATAAAAATAATCCAAAATCCACATTCCCTTTTATACCTAAAGATTCAAACATATATCTTGTTTCAATTTATCCTAAATACCATACAGAACTTTTTCCCGATTCTAAATTAAATACGGAATCTGCGGTAAATTTTATCGAAAATCAACCACACAGAAATGCTATTCGAAAAGTTTATATATCTCATGCTATTGAAAGACCATTAAAAAAAGGTGATGTCTTATTATTTTACCGTACTGGTGGATATTACAAAGGAGTCGTAACGACGGTTGGAATTGTGGATTCAATAATTGACAATATTAAATCAGAAGAAGAATTGATAAATATTTGTCAGAAAAGAACCGTTTTGAACAAACAAGAGTTAAAAGAATTCTGGAATTACTATCCAAAATTAAAACCATTTGTTATAAACTTGCTATACTCCTATTCACTGCCAAGAAGACCAAATTTGAAAAGACTAATTGAACTTGGTGTTATTGGTGGAGTTGATAAAATGCCAAGAGGATTTGGAAAAATAAGTTGGCAACAATTTGAATCGATTTTAAAAGACACAGGTAGCGATGAAAGTACTATTAGCAATTAAAGAGGAATTTGCCTCAAAAATATTTGAGGGCTCGAAAAAATATGAATTTAGAAAATCAATATTTAAAGATAGTAGAGTAAAAACAATTGTTGTTTATGTTTCATCTCCAGTAAAAAAAGTAATCGGTGAATTTGAAATTGACTCTGTATTAAAAGAGCAACCTGAGAATTTGTGGAACTTGACTAAAGACCATGCCGGCATCAAGAAAGACTTTTTCGATGAATATTTCGAAAATAGAGAGTCAGCCTATGCAATTAAGATTAAAAAAACGGTTAAATATGACAAACCGAAAACTTTATTTGATGATTTCAATATTGGTTTTGCTCCTCAGTCTTATGTTTATTTAGATAAAGTAATATGAAAAAAACTACCCCTAATTGTATATGGCAGGCGGGGGTTTTAGCAGTCTGACAAGTCAGACCTTCTGCCCACTTTCCTGCGAGTCAGACAGGATTTCTCTTCGAAATCCCGACCGACAACTTGCAAGTAACCGTTAAAACCAGATAACATTAAAAGACCTATTAAAGAAAATAAAATTGGTATCGAATTAAATAATAAACCATGTTAAAACGCGCTACAGCATATTGGAATACACTTGCTTTTAGTGATACATAAAATATGAAAATGACAGCTCTTTTGTGGGGAATAGAAATCATTCTACAATTAAAAGCCGAATAATGGTTATAAACCCAAAACTTTGACAAAATTGAAATTACTACAGCCGGAAATTTTAAACTACTAAATAAGAAATATGAATACAATTACTTGCTTATGGAAAAAGTAAATATTAAAAACAAACTATCTCTATTTTCTGATTATTGGAGTCCAAAGATTATAGGAGAATTAAATGGCCAGTATGTGAAATTGTGTAAGTTAAAAGGTGAATTTGTTTGGCACAAACACGATAATGAAGATGAAATGTTTTATGTGATTGATGGCTTACTTAAAATTGAATTTCGTGATAAAACAATAAGTATTGATAAAGGTGAATTTTTAATTGTACCTAAGGGAGTTGAGCATAAACCAATTGCTGAAAAAGAAGTTTCTGCAATGGTATTTGAACCTGTATCGACATTAAATACCGGAGATACAAAAGGAGACTTTACTGTTGAAAAATTAGACAAAATATAATCATGTTAGAACGTCTATAGCTTAATCGTTCTGCTCACCTAAAAAACGCAAAAACAGTTTTTGAATACAACCAATAAAAACACAAAAATGAAAACAAACATTTTAATTTACATCATCAGTCTCATAGTACTGATTGCAGGAATAATATTAGTTGTTGAAAATCCCGATTCAGGAAGAATACAAATGATAGCCGGCGGATTAACCTTTTTAGGATTAGCCTTGAATGTTTTGGGTTTTTCGTTACGCATTCGCCCAAAAAGACACTGAATAAACAAATAATAAGCGATTAAGAAAAACCATGACCAGGGAAGAACGTCTAAAATTTTGCAAAATTTGTGAAAACAAGCGAATGAGTTTGCAAGAAGGACTTATTTGCAATATAAGTGGCCAGACTGCCGATTTTGAAGAAAGCTGTCCGCATTTTAAAGAAAATGCACAAGCAAAAAAAGAAATAGCTGCCCTCGAAGAATATAATGCATTTGTAAAAAATTCTGCCGGCACCGGTAAACGTTTTGCCAATTTCATTCTCGACTGGATTTTTATCTACATTTTTATAGTAGTACTGATATTTTCTCTTGGATTAATCATGGAAATTGTTGCTCCGGGAACTATATACACAATAAGTAATAATAAAGTATTTATTTATACCCTCGTTTATTTTTCGTACTTACTGTATTATGTTACGCTGGAAGCAACTACTGGGCGCACAATTGGTAAATTCATCACCGGAACAAAGGTTGTTACAATGGATCGGAATCATCCTGGATTTACTATCATTTTGCTGCGTACCATCTGCCGCTTTATACCTTTTGAACCCTTTTCGTTCCTCTCCGATTCGAAAACCGGCTGGCACGATCGTTTATCGAAAACACGCGTTGTTGTTGTAAAAAAAGAAAAAAAATAAGTATTCTATGACTTTACAGGTCAGCTTTTAACTTATCAAACTTTTAGCCATTCTTTTTATTCTAGCTATTCTTCTTTCATTATCTCTTTCCAATCACCACAAATAGTAGTTACCCATTCATAAAATCCCAACTTTTTGGGATTTCACACCTCATCACTCCATTGTAGTTTTGCAGCATGAATTTGTATCAAACTGTTATCAAAAAATCATGAAGAAACTATCAATTATTCTTATGTTGCTGGTGGGCGGACTTTACGCCATGGCACAAAACAACGACAACTCCCCCAATCAATATACCAACTCGGCCGATAACCTTTTAACTCAAAACAGCAAACTGCTGGTGGGCGGTTACGGCGAAGTACATTACAACCAACCTTTGTCAGGCGACACCTACAACAATGGCAAACTCGATGTGCACCGTGTGGTGATGTTGCTGGGGTATAATTTCAACGACAAAACACAATTTATTACCGAGATTGAATACGAGCATGTAAAAGAAGTTTATGTAGAACAGGCCTTTTTGCAATACAAACTGAACAATGCCATTAATTTCAGAGGCGGATTAATGCTGGTACCAATGGGAATTATTAACGAGTACCACGAACCTACTACTTTTAACGGTGTTGAACGTCCGCTGGTTGACAATACCATTACACCAACCACCTGGCGCGAAATTGGTTTTGGAATTACCGGAACGATACTTCCGGCCTCGTTAAAATACCAGGCCTACATTATGAACGGGTTTAACGGTTACGATGGTTCAGCCAAACTGAGTGGAGCAAAAGGAATGCGCAGTGGCCGCCAAAAAGGAGCTGAATCGTTTGTAAGTTCACCAAATTTTGCGGGTAAAATTGAATATTTCGGAATCAGGGGATTGAACCTTGGCGTATCGGCTTACCTCGGAAAAACACAGAGCAAATTGTACAACGGAATTGACAAAAATGATGACGCTGCCATAGCAATGGCCGATTCGTCGGTAGTTGGTATTTCAATGCTCGGACTTGATGCCCGTTATTCGATAAGCGGCCTTCAGTTGCGTGGCCAGTTGTATTATGCCAGCTTATCGAATACCGACGAGTACAATGTTTTTACTGCTAACGATGGAAGTCTGAACGATGTGGGAAGTGCAATGATCGGGTACTACGCCGAAGCGGCTTACAATGTATTCCGCACGGTTGACACCGAATTACAACTGCTTCCGTTTGTTCGTTACGAATTTTTGAATACGCACAGTTCGGTAGAAAACAATATTGCTAAAAATGCGGCTTACGAAAAAACAGCCATTACCACAGGACTAACGCTGGCACTTACAAAAGGGGCCGTTGTAAAAACCGATATCCAGTTTGTAAAGAATGCCGCCACCGATACTTACGCAAAAACGTTTAGTGCCGGAATTGGGGTAATGTTTTAAACCTTGGCTTTATGAGTATCAAATCAGGAATAATATTATTTGCATCTTTAATCAGTGCCTGTTTGGCATTCGCCCAAAGTGAGGTAGATTTTCAGCCAAAAGCACTTGTAAAAGCGCTTGAGAAATCGGGTATTGAAGAACTATCGGGCATTGAAGAGCTTACGCTTCCAAATGATGCTTGTACTTCAAACGGCAAATACTTCCTGGTTACCGAAAAAAACGACAACGCGTACCGCTACATTTACATTGGCCGGGTAAACAGCTGCCGTGCCGGAGGTTGTTCGGTAGCGCATGAATCTGCGACAACATTAGATTCGGAATACTTTGATTATTACATTTTATTCGATGAGAACAAAACAGTTCAGGCTGTTAAAGTATTCAACTATCAGGCCACCCATGGTTACGAAATTACCGCCAAAGGCTGGCTAAAACAGTTTATCGGATTTAACGGTTCCGACTCGTTGAAAGTAGATAAAAACATCGATGCCATTTCAGGTGCCACCATCTCGGTTTATGCCATCACTGCCGATGTGGAAAACAAAACAGCACTATTGAAAAAGCTTCATTTGTAAATAGTTAGACATTACATACGTTTTAAGTCCCGGTTGATAGAATGCCATTATCAATCGGGGCTTTTTATTTATATAAGAAGTGTTTTTGAATCGATTTTCTTTTTACTTCCTCAAACGGCATCCGATGAAAATAAAGACCAGGTAAGCCAGAGCAAGATAAATAACCAGATCACCTAATGCTGTATAAATAGTGCGAATGAAGAGTAAAGGAATTTCAGCATAAACAATTTTTTCATCACTAACAAAACTATTAGTAGATACCAAAGAATTTCCAAGATAGTCGGTGAAGGTAGTAAGACCTTTTCCATTTGCTCTCACAACAGATAATCCATACTCAACTCCAGGAAAAACCGCCATTTCGGCATGAAATGGAGTTATTCCTTCCCAGTCAAATGCTGGTACCAGAAGGATATTTATATCCTCACAACCGGCTTGTTTCAGGAAATGTGGCATATCCAGATCGGAGCAAATAACTGTTCCCAAACGTCCATATTCGGTATCAATGAATGGTATCCTGGCATCACCCCGATTTACTATTGGCGCCTCTGCATAAGGATGTAAAAACGATTTTTTGTATTTCCAAATAATTTCCCCTTCAGGTGTTATCAGCATGTTCACATTATTAAAAGGTTTATCACCTGAATTGCTATTAGTTTCAAGAAAAGACACTAATAAATAAACTCCTTTATCTGTGCAAAACTGCTTCTCTTTATCAAGCAACTGTTTTTTTTGATTATGATCAAGAACTAAAGCAGCCTCATTCCACACCAGAATTTTTGCCCCCTCGTTTACTGCTTGCCTCGTTCTTTCGATCATGATTTTAATAGCTACCGAATCGGAAAGCAAACTTTCGGGAATCTCAGAATCAATTCCATCTGCCAGTTGTTTTAATGATTGCTGTTCACTCAATACCACTTCGTGAATATCAATATCACTTAAAATGGCTGCCACTTTTACAATTCCATTATCAGGTTCAGGTTTATTCATATACATGCGTACGGTACCATATCCCATTACCGTGCATAGTACTATCGCATAGATTAATGCACCTTTAATCCATTGTTTTCGATTATCATAGTTTTCAATAATTAGGTTAACAACAGGGGCCAACCAGAATACCAAGAACGAAACACCAAATATTCCACAAATTGCACTTAACAGCAACAAAGGTTTTATGGCAAACTGTGTATGAGCTATCGAGCCCCAGGTTCCAATGGCAAAACTGGCAAAGTACTCTACCAACACTGCCACCGATGGGAAAATGAGTGTATAGTAAAAGGGCTTGTGTCTACCATACAACAAACGATCGATCAGGTATGAAATGCTATAAAGAATGCAAAAAATGATGCCATTAATAACATTAACTACCGGCAAATGAAAGAGGTTGTTTCCTGTTTGTGATAGCATTCCGGAGACGAAAAGAAGCAGAAAGAAAATTACAAAGTCGAACTTCTTTGCCCTACGAAAATAAAACAAAAGAAATACCGGTGCCAACCACGCAGCCCACCACATTGACCAGTTAATACCCGTAAGTGTTAGCGTTATCATACCGATAAGGAGTGTAAAACTTTTAATTATTAGCTGTTTTGTTTGCATCTTTAATAAACACTTCAGATTTTACATTCAAACCAAAAATTCTTTTGACTCGAATTATTCGTTATTTTTGAAGACAAAATTATTATGCTCACTATATCTTGAAATAGTGAATATTCATCATTTTATGACGTATCATACTCATCAGCTAAATTCAATACGTTTGAGAAATTTGGAGGCTCACAGTTGTGCAGTAAATGATACGGACTATGAAAAGATTCAGCCAAAAATTGAGTTGCTACAACGCCTGGCAGAAACAGAGCGGTCAATTTATGCAATTTTTGACATGCACAAGGGAAATTACCTGCTGAAAAGTTCAGAACAGCAAAAGTTATTTGGAGCGTCTCTTTCAGATAAGAATAAAACATTTAATGCAGACCTGGTTTACCAAAACATTCACCCCAACGACCTGCCTTTCGTATTAGAAACCGACAACCTTGCCTATCGCTTTTTTGCCTCGTTATCTCCAACTGAAAAAAAAGATTACAAACTGGTTTACGATTTTAGGATTCAAAATACAGAAGGAAACTACCAACATTACATGCATCAGGTTATTATTCTGGAACAAGATATAAACGGACGTTCGTGGCTTTCTCTAATCATCTCCGACCCCCTTCCGGAGCGCGCCAAACAAACGAAATGCCAACGCCGCATGATAAACATGAAAACCGGGAAACTGCATTATTTAATAGCAGAAGAAAAGTCAAACACAGATGACTTATTAACCAGGCGAGAAAAACAATTGCTCGAACTTATTGCATTGGGATATGATAGTAAAAGTATTTCTGAAAAGTTATTTATTAGCGTTAATACGGTTAATAACCATCGCCAAAACATTCTACGAAAAACGAAATCAGAAAATACGACTCAGGCTTTACTTTACGCAAAACGACTCGGGATAATTTAAGAGAACTGCCCCTTTTAAGAACAGGATGAGGGTGCAGCGGGGAATTAACTACAAATAAAACAAGCATCATATCCGGGAATCACTAACAGGAATGCCTCTCTTTTCATAGAAGAGGGACAATTGTATCGCAGACCTAATCCGGCTGAGTTTACATATAATGAAAATACTTTCTGGCATTTTCCAGAGAGCTTTAAAAAAATAAGGCACGGAAGTTACCGTGCCTTATTTCAATATATTAATCTAAAATTTATTTTTTCACGGAATGCAATCCGCATTCTTTTCCTGAGCCCTGCTCCCACCACCAGCGTCCGGCACGGAAATCCTCACCCGGTTGAATGGCACGTGTACAAGGCTGACAACCGATGCTAACAAAACCTTTGTCGTGCAACACATTGTATGGTACATTGTATTTTTTTACCCAATCAATGGTTTCTTCCAGGCTCCATTCCATAAGTGGATTAAATTTTACAATATCGTTTCCTTCATCGTACTCAAAAAATTTCATATCGCTTCGGTTATCACTTTGCGATGCACGCAACCCGGTAATCCAAATATCGTTTCCTTTTAAAGCACGTTTTAATGGAATTACCTTACGGATGTAACAACATTCTTTTCGATTCTCAAGCGACTCGTAAAAGCTAAAAGGCCCTTTTTCATCCAACAGTTTTTCCACTTCTTCAGTTGGCGGAAAGTAGGCTTTAATCGGCTTGTTGTATTTTTCGAGTGTGCTGCGGTATACTTTATAGGTTTCCGGGAACAAACGTCCGGTATCCAAAGTAACTACTTTTATGGGCAGGTCGTTCTTAAAAATAATATCAGTGATTACCTGATCTTCGTAACCAAAACTGGTTGTAAAAACCACTTTGCCTGGATGTTGTTCAACCAGAAACTGTAGTTTTTCTACGATTGATTTTTCTTCCAGTTGGGCGTTATACTTATCGGTAAGTTGTTGTTTGCTCATATTTCATATAGCTGCGAGCTACTAGCTTCCAGCCATTAGCTCTTGTTTTGTTTTAAAGTAGTAAAAATAGCAAAGTTGACTTCTCTGGCAAAAACCATTTTGCTTCATCATTTTTTCACTCATTTGAATAGAGAGAAGAGAATTCTGGCGATGGCACGAAGACGCGTAGAAAAGCTTCAAATTTCTGATAAAAATGTTTGGAAGATCTATTAAAGCATTTTCGCATTAAAGCACTCACGCATATCAATCTTCTGTCCTTCAATCCAAATCAATCTTCGATCAATCTTTCCTCAATCTCCTATTCAACATATAAAACCAGTCCCTTCAGATATTCACTCTCGGGGTGGTAAATATTTACCGGGTGATCAACAGGCTGGCTCATCTGGTGCAGAATTCGAACATTTCGTCCGGCAATGGCTGCCGCGGAAAATACGGCTTCTCGGAATTTCTCTTTCGACACCACCTGCGAACAGGAGAAAGTAAACAGGATTCCGCCTTTACGAATTTGCTCGAAAGCGCGGGTGTTTATACGTTTATAACCTTTTAACGCCTGTGGCAATGTTTTGCGGTGTTTGGCAAAAGCAGGCGGATCAAGAATGATCAGATCGTATTTATCCTGAATTTCTTTCAGGTATTCAAAACCATCGATCACAGTTGATTTATGGCGTTTATCTCCCGGAAAGTTCAGCTCTACGTTCTCATCCGTCAGGTCGATTGCTTTTGCCGATGCATCAACCGAGTGCACCGATTTTGCATCTCCCTGCATGGCATAAAACGAAAACCCACCGGTGTAGCAGAACATGTTTAACACGTCGCGGCCTTTTGAGTAGTCTTGCACCAGTTTACGGTTTTCGCGCTGGTCGACAAAGAATCCGGTTTTCTGTCCTTTTTCCCAATCCACTTTGAAACGCAGCCCGTATTCCTGTACTTCAGTTTCTGATTCCGAACCAAACAAATAACCGTCTTCCGATTTTACATCAGCTTTAAACGGCAATGTTTTTTCGCTTTTGTTGTAAACGGCTTTCAGTCTGTCACCCATCACTTCCTGCAAGGCTTTCACCAGCTCTTCGCGAATGAGATACATGCCAATGGAGTGCATTTGCATTACCGCTGTTCCGTTGTAAAAATCAACGATCAAGCCTGGCATTCCGTCGCCTTCAGCATGAATCAAACGAAAAACATTGGTTTCGGGATTGTTGTCAAACCCCGTCATTTTACGCAATTCCCAAGCACTTTCTATTTTGCTTTTCCAGAAATCGTAATCCGGTTCAATTTCCTCGAACGACACAATACGAATGGCAATCGATCCCACCTGGTAGTGACCAATTCCCAAAAACTGATCCTTGTTGGAATACACTTTTACCAGGTCGCCCTCGGCAGGTGTACCGTACATTTTTTTAATGGCTCCGGAGAATACCCAAGGGTGAAAACGCAGCAGTGACTGGTCTTTACCCGACTTTAATACAATTTTGACAAACTCTTTTGCCATCTCTAATTTTTTGAAAAGTTCTCGAAAATTTCCAATGCAGCCCACGCGTCGGTAGCTGCATAATATTGTTGTGCTTCTGTTAATTCGCTGGCTTCCCAGTTGGTAAGCTGCTGCCCTTTTGAGATGCGGAAACCACAGGCAATGGCTGTAAGTTTTTTCAGGCTGAAATTCTGAATCCCCATTTCTTTCGCCTCATCCTGCAACTCAACAAAACCACCGGGTTTAAAAGGTACAAATTCCTGTAAGCCTTTAATATCATCGCGGATTGCAACACCCGGTTTTATTACTTTCTCGTTGGCAAGTAAATCAACAATTTCGCGCGGCAAACCAATGCGGTTAATGCGGAACAAAAAAGCTTTGTTTTTGGTAGACAACTGCAGCAAAGCCACTTTGTTAACCACTCCTTTTTTAAACGAAGGTTTTGTCTCGGTATCAAAGCCAATAATGCTGGCTCCGTTTAGCTCCTCAAGAGCGTATTTTACCTTTTGCAGTGAATCGACTAAAACGATCTGGCCTTCAAATCGTTTTAAAGGTAGCCCCGTCAATTCTTCGTTTGATATCTTTTCTTTAAACATTTATTCCTCTTCTTGATCGGTTCCCCAGAATTTATCCAGCCACTCCGGATTCCCTTTTCCCGGAACCACATCTTCATTACTACTCTTTTCCGAAAAATCAGCACCACTGTAAACCAGCATATGCACGGCGCGCATGACATTTACCAGCTGCTGCCCCCAAAACTCCTCGAAATGATAAATACACTCCGAAATTGCATCGTTCATTACTTCTTCGTTACCAATGCTGTAATTGGTGATACAATCCTTCAAATCCTGGTAAATATCCATCAGATTTTCGGAAACACTTGCCCGTACCGTTTCTTCTCCAAACTGAATATTGGGATCAAAAACCTCGTAAAATCCATCGTTTTCGCCCAACAGTTGCAACCATTTCTGATGCAACATATTGTAGTCGAGCTCGCTTACAAATTTCTCCAGTTCCTCGTCCATCACCATTTCAATCTTCTCAACAACCGAAGCCTTCAAATAAAGCAATGGCAGCAACTTTTGCAACTTTGCAAGATTCTCTTGTGCAGTGAGATGCGACACATTCTCGATGGTTGAACAGTACTCGTTAGCCACTGTTACAAATTCAACTACATTTTTTGAATATACGATCTGATCCATACTCACATCTAAATTTCCTCAATAAAAAAACTGCTGCAAAAGTAGTAAAGATTTTTAAGACAGGAGAAAAGAGATAGAAGCATGCAGATTGAAGTCGGAAGTTGTCGCAGAATTTTGCTGAAAGCTGGGCTCTTTTCGCGAAGATTGTATGATTGTTAAACTGATCAATTGTAAAATTGCTGATTGAGAACAGAGACTGAATACTGAAAACTGCAACTTTTACCTTTCCACTTTTGCCTTTCTACTTTTGCCTTAAGCCCTCTACTCTTTCCACTCCAGCAAATTATCTACGCGGTAGATTATTTTTTTGTTATCGAGTAGCCACTTAATCACTTCGCGCATTTTTTGCTGATCGCCTTTTAGTTTGAACAACAGGTTCTCGTATGTGCAAGGTACTTCCAAAAGGCTCTTTACCTTTTTACTAACCACGCCAAATTCAAAGTCGCTTAGAGCCAGCCTTTGCTTTTCTTTACAAATATCGCAGGTTCCACACGGTGCTGCATCTGTTTCTCCAAAGTAATTTAATAGAATCTGGCTGCGGCATGTTGCTGAATCGGTAGCATAATGAATTACCGACTCAATTTTTTCGGTGTAGTCCTTTTTCCGCAGATCGTAGTTCTCCTTTGAAATTTTCAGGCGGTCGATATGCACCCGCTCTTTTGTGAAATATATAAATGGTGTCTGACTTTTAGGCACATAATCGATCACTTTCGACTGGCGCAAATGTTTTAAATAGTTATACACTTGTTCACGATTGAGCCCCGAACGTTTCGACAACAACTCTTCATCAACCGATACATATCCACTAAACAAACCAGTGTACGAGCGTAAAAGTAACTTTATAAAATCGTCGAGTTTTGCATTAGCCACCTGAAATTTGTACAATTCATCGCGCGAAATCGGAAAATAGATCCGCGACGGACTGTCAACCTGCTCTGTAAACTCAAGATATTCCTGACGTTGCAAGATTTTCAGACTGTTATAAACCATTGCCTGCTGAAACTTGTAGGCTTGTGCAAATCCCTGCAAACTAAATTCGCGTACCTGCCCTTTTCCGTGGCCCACCGCAATCTGGAAATAGTTACAAAGCGAGTCGTAAATTCGTTTTATATTATCGGTTTCAGGAAACGACGTGGAAATGTGCTTTTTAAGTTTAGTGGTATCAGCGTTATTATACAATAGTACTGCTGCCGACTTTTTCCCGTCACGGCCTGCCCTTCCCGCTTCCTGGTAATAAGCTTCCAGCGAATCGGGCGAATCAATATGAATAACAAAGCGAACGTTTGCTTTGTCGATCCCCATTCCAAACGCATTGGTAGCCACAATCACCCGTGTTCTTCCGGTCAGCCAGTCATCCTGCCGCGAACTGCGAATAATGTTTCCCAATCCCGCATGGTAGTAACTGGCTGAAATACCATTTTGCTTTAACTCTTCAGCAATTTCTCGAGTGGCTTTGCGGCTTCTTACATAAACCACTCCCGAGCCTTTAACTTTTTGCAAGGTATCAAGCAGATAACCCGTTTTATTCTCGACATGACGCACCAGGTAGCTCAGGTTTTCGCGATGAAAAGACATTTTTAACAAATTCTTCTCTTTGAAACCAAGTTTATCCTGAATATCGCCGGCTACCTTTGTGGTTGCCGTTGCTGTTAGTGCCAGAATCTTTACTTTGGGCATTAACTCCCGCGCTTTAACAATGCTCAGATAGCTAGGCCTAAAATCGTACCCCCATTGCGAAATACAGTGTGCCTCATCAACGGTTAACAGGTTGACTTTCATTTGCTCTAAACGTTCTAGAAATCGTTGTGAATTCAAACGTTCAGGAGAAACATACAGAAATTTATAATTGCCCCAAACAGCGTTATCGAGTGTAAGTTTGATTTCGCGTGCCGACATTCCACTGTGCACCGCCAGCGCTTTTATTCCTTTCTGATTCAGGCTTTCCACTTGGTCTTTCATTAAAGCAATCAACGGTGTTACCACCACACAAATGCCTTCATTCGCCAACGAATAAACCTGGAAAGTAATGGATTTCCCGCCTCCGGTTGGCATTAGTCCAAGCGTATCTTTCCCGGCTGCCACCGATTCTATAATTTCGAGCTGCAGTGGCCGGAAATCGGGGTAGCCCCAATAGCGGGTAAGTATCTGCCTGAAGTCTTCCATTAATACAAATTAAGAAATCATTTTAACCTTTAACAATTTTTATTCTTCAAAAGTAGCTACAGCCGAAATAAATCAGTTCTGGTCCACTATTTTTTTGTAGTTTTGCGCTTTAATAAAAACATTAAAATAGTTAGGCATGTCGTTTCTAGAAGACAAAATACAGTTTGAAGGATTAACCTTCGATGATGTACTTTTAATTCCCTCATATTCAGAATTATTACCACGCGAAGTTGATCTCTCATCAAGGTTCACAAGAAACATTGTAATAAATACGCCAATTTTATCGGCAGCAATGGATACGGTTACCGAGAGTAAAATGGCGATTGCCATTGCGCGCGAAGGCGGTATTGGTGTAATTCACAAAAATATGGGAATTGAGGAACAGGCTCACCAGGTAACAACTGTAAAACGTGCCGAAAATGGGATGATCTATGATCCGATTACCATTACTCCTGAGAAAAAAGTGAAAGATGCGCTGGATTTTATGGCAAAGTATAAAATCGGTGGTATTCCTGTTGTTGACGGACACGGTCACCTGGTAGGTATTGTAACCAACCGCGACCTCCGTTTTGAATTGAACATGCGCCGCCCGATCTCGGAAGTAATGACCACCGAAAACCTGGTTTCTACCACTGAATCAACTGATTTGCATAAAGCAGCAGAAATACTTCAGCGACATAAAATTGAAAAACTGCCGGTTGTTGATAAGGAAAATAAATTGATCGGGCTGGTTACCTATAAAGATATTACCAAAGCAAAAGATAAGCCACTGGCCTGTAAAGATGAAAAAGGCCGTTTACGCGTTGCTGCCGGTGTTGGTATTGCCGGCGATACAATGGACCGTGTAGACGAGTTGGTTAGAGCACAGGTTGATGCGCTGGTTATCGATACTGCACACGGACATACTAAAGGTGTGATAGAAATGCTGAAACGCGTAAAAGCAAAATACCCTGAAAAAGATGTTGTGGCCGGAAACATTGCCACTGCCGAGGCAGCAAAATTACTGGTTAGTGCCGGTGCCGATGCGGTAAAAGTTGGAATTGGTCCGGGATCGATTTGTACCACCCGAGTTATTGCCGGTGTTGGTGTACCTCAGCTTTCTGCCATTTACAATGTTTCAAAAGCCATTAAAGATTCTGGAGTGCCGGTAATTGGTGATGGCGGTATTCGTTATTCAGGTGATATTGTTAAAGGATTGGCTGCAGGTGCCGACTCGATGATGGCAGGTGGACTGTTTGCAGGTGTTGAGGAATCTCCGGGCGAAACCATCCTTTACCAGGGACGAAAATTTAAAGCATATCGTGGAATGGGATCGGTTGAAGCCATGCAAAAAGGTTCGAAAGACCGCTATTTCCAAGATATGGAAGAAGATATTAAAAAGTTGGTTCCGGAAGGAATTGCTGCACGTGTTCCTTTCAAAGGGTCGTTGTACGAAGTGCTTTACCAGTTGCTTGGTGGCTTGCGTGCAGGAATGGGATATTGCGGAGCTAAAAATATTAAAGTATTGCAAGAAGCTAAATTTACTCGCATTTCAAATGCCGGTGTTCAGGAAAGTCATCCGCACGATGTAAGCATTACCCGTGAAGCACCGAACTACAGCAGCCGCCAATAAGAGCGGCTTGCCTTGTAGCTATTACGATCAAAAAAAAAGCTGTACAAATAGGTGGTTCAAATCTTAAACCCATAGTTTAAAATGAACAGGATTTTTTTTTCGCTGGTTCTTTTTCTTGTATTTACGCTGGGGGCTTTTGCTCAGCAGTCGGACATTATTTTAAAAGTTGGTCATCAGGAAATAAGCAAGGATGAGTTTGAACACATATACCGGAAGAACAACAATAACTTATATTCTGATACAGATAAAAAATCGCCGGCAGAATACCTCGAACTGTTTATCAATTTTAAACTAAAAGTTGTTGAGGCTGAAGCCTTAAAAATGGATACCAGCCAATCATTTATTAATGAACTGGCGGGTTACAGAAAAGAGGTAGCAGCTCCTTATCTTACCGATATTGATTTTAACGAACAACAGGTACAAGAACTCTATCGCCGAATGACGCTTGAAGTTGATGCCAGTCATATTTTACTTCGCATTGAACCCAATACTTCGCCACAAAAGAAAAAAGAAGTACTGGATAAAATTTCTGCAATTAAGGATGAGATAATGGCCGGCAAACCGTTTGACGACGCAGCCATGGAGTATTCAGAAGATCCATCGGCGCAAACCAACAAAGGACGACTTGGCTATTTTTCGGCATTTACCATGGTTGCTCCTTTTGAAGATGCAGCGTTTAATACACCCGTTGGAGAAGTTTCGGATCCGATAAAAACGGACTTTGGCTATCACCTGATAAAAGTACACGATGTTCGTCAGAACAAAGGTGAAATACAGGTGGCCCACATCATGAAAAATATTCCGAGCGAAGCACCTGCCGAAGAAAAAATAAAAGCCAAAGCGGCCATCGATTCCATTTACCAGTTATTGCTTGATGGGGCCGATTTTGCAGAACTGGCAAAAAAAGAATCTCAGGATCGTCGTTCTGCAGTTCGTGGTGGCGAAATGCCATGGTTTTCGGCCGGAAGAATTGTGTCTGAATTTTCAGGCCCGGCCTTTGCATTAAAAAATAACGGCGACATTTCGAAACCGGTGGAAACGCCATTTGGTTATCACATTATCAAAAGGCTGAATGCCAGACCGGTTCCACCTTTCGAAGAAGCACGCGCTTCAATTGAAAGTCAAATTAAAAAGGATGCCACTCGTTTGGCTTCGGGGAAAAAAGTCTTTATTGAAAAGCTTAAAAAAGAATACAATTTCGCTGAAAACAAAGCAGCTATAGAAGAATTGGCAAAATTAAGTATTTCGGATGACGCTGTTTTGCCAGAGGACACTTTATTCACCATCGACAATAAAAACTTTGGAGCAAAGGAATTATCAGCATTCATTTCCCAACAAAAGATATCAAGCGGATCGTACTTAGCGGTATATGATACCTGGGTGATATATGAAATTACCAGGCTTGAAGATTCGAAACTGGAAGATAAATATCCGGAGTTCCGCTACCTGATGAACGAGTACCACGACGGGATTCTGCTCTTCAATATTTCGCAGGAAAAAATCTGGAACTTTGCTGCACAGGATACCGCCGGACTTGAAAAATTCTACGAAAAAGATAAAGACAAACACTTGTGGGGCGAACGTTTCAAAGGGCATATAATTACCTGCAAAAATGTTTCGGTTCGCGAAGAAGCTGAAAATCTTTTTGGCGCAGGTATGAATGCCGATGAAGTACTGGCACACATCAACGGAAATGACGAAGAGTTAATTTCAATAGAATCCGGAGCATGGGAAGAAGCGCAAAACCCAATAGTTGATTATTACGTTTGGAACGGCAAAGATCCGGAAGATTTTGATAGTTCGACCACTTTTATACGTGGCGACAAAATTGAGCCGGAGCCAAAAACATTGGATGAAGCAAGAGGATTGTTTATTTCGGATTACCAGGATTACCTTGAAAAACAATGGCTTAAAGAATTACGATCGAAACACAAGGTAAAAGTGAATAAAAAACTGCTAAAAACCATCGAGAGTGTTTAAAGGTCGGTTCACATATGGTTTTATTATTTTTTTGGCAGTTATCATTGTCGGATGTACATCGGATAGTGCAGATGAACCGCTTGCAAGTGTCGGAGAAAAAGTGCTTTACAGATCGAAAGTTGAAGAAGTTTTGCCGAAAGGAATAAGTACTGAAGACAGTGTTTCGATGAGCAACGATTATATCGACAAATGGATTAAGCAGGAACTTCTGATACAAAAAGCCGACGAAAACCTGAGTGCCGAACAGAAAGATTTGCGTGAAGAGCTGGAAGAATATCGTAACTCACTCATCATTTACAAATACAAAAATGAGCTGATGAAACAGCGCATGGATACCGTGGTTACCGATGAACAGATTGAAACGTATTACAACAATAATCAATCGAACTTTAACCTGAATTACAGCATTGTAAAAGCAACATTTGTAATGATACCGGGAGAACTGGCAAATCCGGAGTTGGTTAAAGAACTGGTGGCCGATACTTCGCCCGAAGGATTGGATGAGTTGCGGGATTATTGCGGACAATATGCAAAAAAGGTAAACATTTCGGCCGATGAATGGATTAGTTTTCAGGCACTGAAAAAGAATTTCCCGGCAGAGGTGGAAGACGATGCCCGTTTTCTTAGCCGCAACCAACTGTATGAAATGAATGATTCAAATTATTATTATCTTGTCAGCATTCATGATTATAAATTAACCAACGATCTGGCACCGATTGATTTTGTGCGAAACAATATTAAGAACCTGATCCTGAATCAACGTAAAATCAGGTTTCTTAAAGAAATTGAAGAAAACATTTACACGGAAGGTGTAAGAAAGAAGAAATTCAGAAAATATGAAACGAAAACAAATTAGCGAAAATATGATGACTAGAATTTTTGTAACAATGATGCTAATGCTTGCGGTACTTACCGGGGCAAACGCTCAGGATAAAGTTATCGACCAGATTGTAGCCGTGGTTGGTGGTAACATTATTTTGAAATCCGACATCGAAAATATGCACATCAATAATCAGGCACAGGGACTTACCTCTGAAGGCGATATGAAGTGCGAGATACTGGAAGATTTTTTGATTAACAAACTACTGGTTGCCGAGGCAGAACTGGATACATTAATTACAGTAACACCGAGCCAGGTTAATCAGCAAATGGACGGACAGTTGCAAATGTACCTGCAACATTTTGGCACTGAAAGTGCCGTTGAAGCCTATTTCAACAAGCCAATTGCCAGCATTAAAGCTGATATGCAGGAAGCTATTCGCGAACAATTATTAAGTCAGCAAATGCGCTCAAAAATTGTTGAGAATGTAACAGTTACTCCATCAGAGGTGCGTTACAACTACCGCAACCTGAGTAAAGATGAAATTCCAACTATTCCGGCGCAATACGAGTATGCACAAATAACTGTTCAGCCACAGATTGACCTGGAGGAAGAAAACCGAGTAAAGGCCAAATTGCGCGAGATTAAAAAACGTATTGAAAACGGTTCGAGCTTTGCCGCCATGGCTGTGATTTATTCTGAGGGACCATCGGCAAAAGACGGTGGTGTTATTGGATACTCGGGACGAGCACAACTTGATCCGGCTTATGCATCTGCAGCTTTCAACCTGAAAGGCGACAAAGTTTCGAACGTGGTAAAAAGTGCTTTCGGATATCACATTATTCAGCTTGTTGACAAACAAGGAGGTAAAGTAAACACGCGTCATATTTTGATGAAACCTAAAGTTTCGGTAGAAGCAAAAGAGGAAGCCTACGAACGATTGGACAGCCTTGCCAACCTGATTCGCAAAGATGAAATTGCATTCGATCAGGCTGCGCAAATGTTTTCGTACGATAAAAATACCAGAAACAATGGCGGTATTGCGATTAACATGAACACCATGTCGTCGAAATTTTCGATTGAAGAAGTTGATGCCGACGTAAGTAAAATAATTACTCAAATGAACATCAATGAGATTTCAGAGCCTTTTGAAACCATTGACATGGAAAACCAGCAGGAGGTGTATAAAATTATCAAGCTGCTAAAGAAAACAGACGCACACAAGGCTAACCTGCAGGACGACTACCAGACACTTGCAGAAATGTACCTGGCCAAAAAGAAAGAACAGGTGCTGCAGGAATGGATAGCTGATCGCCAGTCGCAAACCTATATTCGCATCGACAGAACTTACGCCAATTGCAACTTTCAATTTGACAACTGGATTAAATAACCCACGAATTTTTATTTATGAATTTTAAAAACGACGTTGAAGCCTTAGATGCTCTTCAGGCAAAATACGAGGACCTGAAGAAAGAGATAACAACAGTAATTTATGGACAAGATGAGATTGTAACCCAGGTTTTAATTTCATTGTTTAGCCGCGGACACGTTTTACTAATTGGTGTTCCGGGACTTGCAAAAACATTATTGGTAACAACTATTGCCAAAATTCTGGGATTAAAATACAACCGCATCCAATTTACTCCCGATCTGATGCCATCGGATATTATCGGCACGGAAATTCTCGACAATGAGCGTAACTTCAAATTCATACAGGGACCACTGTTTGCCAACATTATCCTGGCCGACGAAATAAACCGTACACCGCCAAAAACACAGTCGGCGTTATTGGAAGCCATGCAGGAACGTGCAATAACTGCAGCCGGTCAGCATTTTGAGTTAGACAGACCGTTTTTTGTTTTGGCAACACAAAACCCAATTGAGCAGGAAGGAACTTATCCCCTGCCCGAGGCGCAACTCGACCGTTTTATGTTTTCGGTATGGCTTGATTATCCAAAACTTGAAGACGAAATTACGATTGTAAAAAATACGACCAGCATACAAAATGCCGAGTTGAAACCGGTTATTTCAGGAAAAGAAATTCTCTATTACCAGGATTTAATTCGTAAAATTCCGGTAAATGATAATGTATTGCGTTATGCAGTTACACTTGCAGCAAAGACACGTCCGGAGAATGAGAATTCGGCAGAGATAGCTAACGACTACCTGAAATGGGGTGCCGGACCGCGTGCATCTCAATACCTGGTTTTGGGTGCAAAAACGCATGCTGCATTGCATGGAAAGTATTCGCCCGACATTGAGGACGTAAAAGCTGTTGCCCCATCAATATTAAGGCACCGTATTATAAAAAATTACAAAGCCGAAGCTGAAAATATTTCAATCGACGAAATCATCGACAAACTGCTTTAATGTCATTTTATCGTATTAATATAAGCGCCGGATTGCGCACTTTGACCTCGCTCGTCCTCCTCTTTATACTTCTACTGGCATCCGAAAAAGGTAATGCCCAGGAAAAGAAACGAGTGGAAATTCTACAGGCAGAATCATTAGAACAAAGTGAGAATATTGCTAACGCCCAGCGTTTGATTAACGACGTAATTATCCGGCACGAAGGAGTTTTAATGTATTGCGACAGCGCTTACACCTATGAAGGTACAAACCGTGTTGATGCTTTTGGCAATGTACATATTAACCAGGGAGACACCTTGCACTTGTATGCCAGAAAAGTTTTTTATGATGGCGACCGCAGTTTTGCACAAGCTATAAATAATGTAAAGCTGGTAAATCCTGAAATGACGCTGTATACCGATACGTTGGATTACGACATGAACCTGAATGTTGGCTATTACGACTGTTTTGGAAAGATTGTAGACAGCACCAACGTTCTCACTAGTAAAGTCGGTAAATATTTCCTCGACAATAATGAAGCGCATTTTACCGACAGTGTGGTAGGTTACTCCGACAAATATACCATCGACAGCGAAGACCTGCGTTACAACACGCAAACCGAGGTCATCTATTTTAAAGGGCCAACAACTATTCGCGACTCGGTTAATACACTGTACGCTGAAGATGGTTGGTACAATACTCAAAGTGGTGAGGCGGATCTAAATCTGCATCCAATGGTTTATAACGATACACAATCGATTGAAGCCAAACAAATTAGCTACAATAAAGAGAATGGAGATGGTTACGCCGAAGGGAATGTGCATATTGAGGACTACGAAAACCGAACGATAATTAAAGGGAACAAAGTAGTTTACAATGATGAAAAAGAAACGGCCGTTGCTACCGACTCGGCTGTCTTTATTTCTTACAATGAAACCGACAGCCTCTTTCTGCATGCCGATACCTTAAAAAGCATTCCCGACACAATTGAGGGAGAAAACCTGGTGATGGCATATTACGGCGTGCGCTTTTTCCGCAATGATGTGCAGGGTATTTGCGACTCGCTCATGTATTTTACCAAAGACTCGCTGGTACAACTTCACCGAAATCCTGTGATTTGGAGCGAACAACACCAGCTTAGTGCCGAATACATCGAAATGATTCAACATACCAACGCGCCGAATGAAATGCACATGATGAAAAATAGTTTTATCATTTCGAAACAGGACACAGGACGGTTCGATCAAATTAAAGGGAAGGACATGACCGGCTACATCGTTAATGGCAAACTTCGCAATATCGATGTTGACGGCAACGGACAAACCTTGTATTATGCCCGCGACAAGGAGGCTGTTATTGGTCTGAACAGAGCTGAAAGCAGTAATATAGGAATTCGCTTTAAAGACGGACAGGTTCATGCAATTGCATTTCAGAAACAACCCGAGGGGCAACTAAAACCTATTTTAAATCTGGAAGAGGGAGAAAAAACACTGCCCGGATTCGAATGGAAAATAGAACTCCGACCACTTTCGAAAAATGACATTTTTGAGCGATCGGAAAAGAAAGCAGAAGTAACAAAGCAAGAGAATAGCCCAACTGATCAGTAATTGATTATAACTTGAAACAGATTTATCTTCGTGCCCCGGCGATATTACAACTTTTTAAACTATTGCCTTTCTAATTTTTACTTTTGCCTGAAAATAAAAGTTACTCTAATGTTAACACAAAACAGACATTTCAGTATTATTCTTCTTTTTTTAAGAAAAAACGCCCATTTCATTTTCATTTTAAAATAATATTTTCATATTTGCAGGAAATCATAAGCAAATGACAAAAAATATCAACATTTCTATTCTTAACCTCATTATTGGTATCCTTCTTCTAACAAGGAAGAAATGAGAATGGTATGTTGATTAACGATATTGGATTAAAGAAGCCATTCTCACATTGAGGATGGCTTTTTTCATGATAGAAAAAGTTCGAAGCGCGAAGTCAGAAGACAGAAGTAGAAAAATTCTTCCGACTCCCGTCTCCGGTCTTCCGGTCAAATGGTTATGATTTGAAACAGACGATTTGATAAAACAGTATAACAAGAATTGAAAAACAAATAGATCATGAGCGACAGACTTTACATTTTCGACACAACTTTGAGGGACGGAGAACAGGTCCCCGGTTGTCAGTTGAACACAGTAGAAAAGATTGAAGTTGCCAAAGCATTGCAGGAATTGGGAGTTGATGTAATTGAAGCAGGATTCCCCATTTCGAGCCCCGGCGATTTTGAATCGGTAGTAGAGATTTCGAAAGCGGTTACATGGCCAACAATTACAGCCTTAACCCGCGCAGTACAAAAAGATATTGATGTTGCAGCCGAATCACTCAAGTACGCCAAAAAAGGTCGTATTCACACTGGTATCGGAACATCAGATTTTCATATTTACCACAAACTCAACTCAAACCCTGATGCGATTATCGAACGTGGTGTTGAGGCGGTTAAATACGCAAAAAAATACGTTGAAGATGTAGAGTTTTATGCTGAAGATGCAGGGCGTACCGGAAACGAGTACCTGGCCCGCGTTATTGAGGCAGTAATTAAAGCCGGTGCTACTGTTGTAAATATACCGGATACCACCGGTTACACATTGCCACACGAATTTGGTGCAAAAATCAAATACCTGATGGACAACGTGCCAAACATCCACAAAGCGATTATCTCAACGCACTGTCATAACGATTTGGGAATGGCAACAGCCAACACTGTTTCGGGAATCCTGAATGGTGCCCGCCAGGCAGAGGTTACCATTAACGGAATTGGCGAACGCGCCGGAAACACCTCGTTGGAAGAGGTGGTAATGACATTAAAAACACATTACAAAGCACTGGGAATTGAAACAGGTGTAAATACCAAGAAAATTTACGGTACAAGCCGATTGGTTTCTACTTTGATGAACATGCCGGTGCAGCCTAACAAAGCTGTTGTTGGACGTAACGCATTTGCCCACTCGTCGGGTATTCACCAGGATGGTGTATTGAAAAACCGCGAGAACTACGAGATTATGGATCCAACAGACGTGGGCATCAACGAATCGGCAATTTTATTGACTGCACGAAGTGGTCGCGCAGCGTTGAAACACCGTTTGGAGTTGTTAGGATTCGAGTTGGATAAAGAAAAACTTGACGAGGTTTACGAAGAGTTCCTGAAACTGGCCGACAAGAAAAAAGATATTCGTGATGACGATATCGCGTTGTTGGTTGGCGATGCAACACGTAAAGAACACCGCATTAAATTGGATTACCTGCAAGTTGTTACCGGAAAGAGCCTGAAACCAATGGCAACTGTACGCCTGAACATTTCAGGTGAGAAATTCGATGCCACTTCTGATGGTAACGGTCCGGTTGATGCAGCAATTAAAGCGGTTAAAAAAATTATTCACCGTCAGGTAGTTATCGAGGAATTCCTGGTACAAGCAATTACCCGCGGTAGCGATGACATTGGTAAAGTACACATGCAGGTGGAATACGAAGATGCGATCTACCATGGTTTTGGTGCTCACACCGACATTATTACGGCTTCGGTTGAGGCCTTTTTAGATGCCATTAACAAACTGCCGGCAGCATTGTAAATTATAGAGTATAACGCTGTCATTTCGACGACGCAGGAGGAGAAATCTGTTTACTTTAAGTTGACAGATTTCTCAGTCTTTCATCCTTCGAAATGACATCAAAATAAAATCATGACAGCAAAAACATTATTTGATAAGATTTGGGATGCACATGTAGTGAAACAGGTAGAAGGCGGCCCAAATGTATTGTATATCGACCGTCACTTTATTCACGAAGTAACGAGTCCGGTGGCCTTCTTAGGATTGAAAAACCGCGGATTGAAAGTTTATCGTCCGGATCAAACTACAGCTACTCCCGACCATAACGTTCCTACTATCAACCAGCACATGTCGATCAAAGACGAACTTTCGCGCAACCAGGTTGACATGCTGAAAAAGAACTGCGATGAGAACGGTATTGTTTATCACGGTTTAGGAACTGAAGGTCACGGTGTGGTACACATTATTGGCCCTGAAATGGGATTAACCCAGCCGGGAATGACCATTGTTTGTGGCGACAGCCACACATCTACTCACGGAGCTTTTGGTGCCATTGCTTTTGGTATTGGTACCAGCGAGGTGGAAATGGTTTTGGCCAGCCAGTGCATTATGCAGCCTAAACCAAAGAAAATGCGCATCACCGTTAACGGAACTTTAGACAAAGGTGTAACGGCAAAAGATATCGCACTTTACATTATTTCTAAAATATCGACCAGTGGTGGTACCGGTCACTTTATCGAGTATGCAGGTTCGGCAATTACCAGCCTGACAATGGAAGGCCGTATGACACTTTGTAACCTGAGTATTGAAAGTGGTGCCCGTGGCGGTATGATTGCTCCGGATGAAACAACTTTCAATTATGTAAAAGGCCGTCAGTTTGCACCAAAAGGTGAAGACTGGGACATAGCCATGGAAAAATGGGCGGAATTAAAATCAGACGAAGATGCCGTTTTTGATACGGAATACACTTTTGATGCTGCTGACATTGAGCCGATGATTACTTACGGAACAAACCCTGGAATGGGAATTGGTGTTTCGCAAACGATTCCAACTTCAGAAGGATTGTCGGGAACCGATAAAACAACGTATCAGAAATCGTTGCAATACATGGGATACAACGAAGGCGATGCCATGAAAGGCAAACCGGTTGATTTTGTATTCCTGGGAAGCTGTACTAACGGTCGTATTGAGGATTTCCGCGAATTTGCCGCTTTTGTTAAAGGCAAGAAAAAAGCCGATAACGTTACGGCGTGGTTGGTCCCAGGATCAAAACAGGTACAGAACCAAATTGAAGCCGAAGGACTTGTTCCGATTTTGGAAGAAGCAGGTTTTGAGTTGCGTCAGCCGGGATGTTCTGCATGTCTGGCAATGAACGACGATAAAATACCAATGGGGAAATATTCTGTTTCAACGTCGAACAGAAACTTTGAAGGTCGCCAGGGACCGGGTGCTCGCACTTTGCTTGCAAGCCCACTTACAGCTGCAGCAGCCGCAGTATCTGGTGTAATTGCAGATCCTAGAGACTTGATGTAGAACCGCAAAGCGCGAAGCGCAAAGAGCAAAGCGAAAAAGGTCGCAAAGCTCAATGCTCTTGGCACTATGCTCAATTATAAAAACATGGCATACGATAAATTTTCAAAAATAAATTCACCGGCAGTACCTCTGCCCTACGAAAATGTAGATACCGACCAGATTATTCCTGCCCGCTTTTTGAAAGCGGTGGAACGTAAAGGATTTGGCGATAACCTTTTCCGCGACTGGCGGTATGAAAACGATGGAAGTCCGAAAGCTGATTTCCCGTTAAACAACGATAAATATTCAGGTAAAATCCTGGTAGGCGGTAAGAACTTTGGTAGCGGATCGAGCCGTGAGCACGCCGCATGGGCCCTCTACGATTATGGTTTCCGTGTGGTAGTTTCAAGCTTTTTCGCCGATATTTTTAAAGGAAACGCCTTGAACAACGGACTATTACCGGTTGTTGTTTCACCAGAGTTCCTTGAGAAAATCTTTGCTCAGATTGAAAAAGATGCAGATTCAACTTTCGAAGTCGATCTTCCAAATCAGAAATTCACTATAACAGCTACAGGTGAATCGTCTGATTTCGAGATCAATCCGTACAAAAAACATTGTTTGCAAAACGGATTGGATGATATCGACTACCTGGTTGAAATGAAGGAGCAGATTGCAGAATTTGAGGCTAATTAGTTGCTGTCATTTCGAACCTGAAGAATGAAGGTGAGAAATCTGTTTCAATTAACAGATTTCTCGTCGTTCCTCCTCGAAATGACATGATAAATTGAAACAGACAGACAAAAATGACAGGCAAAGCAGTAGAAATTTCAGGTAAACGCCTTACTATAATGGACACTACCCTGCGCGATGGCGAACAAACTTCAGGAGTTTCGTTCAGCGACGGGGAAAAACTAAGTGTGGCCAAGGTGTTGCTTGAGGATGTGAAAGTGGACCGCATTGAAATTGCCTCAGCACGGGTATCGGAAGGAGAATTCAAAGGTACTCAGAAAGTAATGCAATGGGCCACTCAAAAAGGTCACCTCGAAAAAGTTGAGGTTTTAGGATTTGTTGATGGAAAAATTTCGCTGGAATGGATTGCTAAAGCCGGAGGAAAAGTGATTAACCTGCTGTGCAAGGGATCGTATAAACACGTAACCGAGCAACTGCGGAAAACACCGGAACAGCACGTAGCCGACATTAAAAAAGTTATAAACTATGCCGACGAAATGGGAATTAAGGTGAATATTTACCTTGAAGACTGGTCGAACGGCATGCGCAGCTCGAAAGACTACGTTCACTTCATGATTTCGAGCCTGAAAGACGAAAAGGTGGAGCGTTTTATGCTTCCCGATACGCTCGGTATCCTTGATCCGGACGAAACATATGATTTCTGTCTGGAAATGATCGAAAGCTTTCCTGACGTTGAATTCGACTTTCATGCACACAACGATTACGATTTGGCTATTGCCAACGTTTTTCATGCAATGAAAGCCGGAATTCGTTGTGTACACACCACAGTAAATGGTTTGGGAGAACGAGCAGGGAATGCTCCCCTATCAAGTGTGATTGCCACCATAAAAGACCACCTGAAAATGAAAACCCGCGTAAACGAAGCCCAACTAAATAAGGTTTCGAAACTGGTTGAATCATTTTCAGGCATTCGTATTCCGACTAATAAACCACTTATTGGTGAGTTTGTGTTTACACAATGTAGCGGAATTCATGCCGATGGTGACAGCAAAAACAACCTGTATTTTAATGATTTGCTACCGGAACGTTTTGGCCGCACACGCCAGTACGCTTTGGGAAAAACTTCGGGCAAAGCCAATATCAAAAAGAACCTGGAAGACCTTGGCATTGAGTTGGATAAAGAATCGCTGAAAAAAGTTACAGACAAGGTTATTGAACTGGCCGATCAAAAAGAAACCATCACGAGCGACGAACTTCCCTACATTGTGGCTGATGTGCTGGAAAATGACCTTTTTGATCAACGCGTTAAAGTGGTGAATTACTCGATAAGTTACACCATGGGATTACGCCCAATGGCTAATGTTTCGCTTGAAATTGATGGAAAAATTTACGAGGAATACAGCGATGGTGACGGACAGTACGATGCTTTTGTAAAAGCTTTACGCAAAATTTACGAACGCCTAGATAAAGTATTCCCTAAACTGATTGACTATGTAGTAACCATTCCTCCGGGCGGTAACACCAATGCCCTGGTTGAAACAGTGATTACCTGGCGCAACGATCACGAATTTAAGACAAAAGGTCTGCACCCGGATCAGAATGCAGCCGCAATTCTGGCAACAACAAGGATGTTGAACGTGATTGAAAACGAGTTCAACACCACAAAATTAGAAGAATTAAAAAACGAAAATTAATAACGTCTTCGGACTCCCGACTTCGGGCTTCCGACAATTGAAACAAGATGAAACTAAACATTGCATTATTGCCCGGCGACGGGATCGGACCTGAAATTGTTGATCAGGCCATGAAAGCAGTGAAAGCTGTTGCACAAAAATTTAATCACGAATTAGAATACAAACAAGCTCTAACCGGCGCTTGTGCCATCGACGCAGTTGGCGATCCTTATCCGGAAGAAACACACGAGTTGTGTATGAATTCGGATGCTGTACTTTTTGGTGCTATTGGCGATCCAAAATTCGACAATAACCCAAAAGCACCGGTACGTCCGGAGCAAGGACTTTTGGCTATGCGTAAAAAGTTGGGATTGTATGCCAACATACGTCCGGTAGAAACTTTCGAATCGTTGCTGCACAAATCCCCACTTCGCCGCGAGTTGGTTGAAGGTGCTGATTTTGTCTGCATCCGCGAATTAACAGGAGGAATGTATTTTGGAGAAAAAGGCCGCAAAGACGATGGAAATACTGCTTACGATACTTGTATTTACACCCGCGAAGAAGTTGAGCGTATTTTAAAGCTGGGATACGAATTTGCTGCAAAACGCAACAAAAAACTAACCGTGGTTGACAAAGCCAACGTATTGGAAAGCTCGCGTTTGTGGCGCGAAGTGGCACAGGAAATGGCACCAAATTATCCTGACATCAAAACGGAATACATGTTTGTTGATAACGCTGCCATGCAGATTATTCAGTGGCCAAAGAATTTTGATGTAATGGTTACCGAAAACATGTTTGGCGATATTCTAACTGACGAAGCCAGTGTAATTACCGGATCTCTGGGATTATTACCTTCTGCATCAGTTGGTATCCACACTTCGGTTTTCGAGCCAATTCACGGTTCATACCCACAGGCTGCAGGTAAAAACATTGCCAACCCGATTGCTACCATCCTATCGGCTGCAATGATGTTTGAATATGCTTTCGACCTGAAAGAAGAAGGTAAGATTATTCGTGAGGCTGTTGCAGCGTCAATGGCTGAAGGTTTTGTTACTGAAGACATCACCGAAGGACAAGCACAAAGTACATCGGCAGTTGGCGACTGGATAGCTCACTGGATCGAGAAGAACTAAGTAGATATACATCACGATATAAAAAAAACCCTTCAGGAAATTTCCTGAAGGTTTTTTTTATTTGATTAAACCTCATTTGTTATTGCAGGCGGTTCTATCTTCTTCCATATTGTCGAAAAATCCCACTTTAATATCAGTTTAAATATTATCAGCATAATCACCGAGGAAATGACTAAAGTTATCGATTCACTTACCGGATCTGTCTCTCGCTGAAAGAATAATGCCGGTGTTTGTAACGCGGATTCTTTGCTGGTAACTAATATTGATAATAGCGTATTATTAATGGCGTGTATTCCAATGGCCAGTTCAATGCCATCGTCAAGTACAGCTGTTATAGCGAAAGCCAAACCAAAAACAAAATACGATGGCATCATCATCCAGAAACCGTGTTCTTTAACTTCAGGATTGGCAGCATGCATTAAAGCGAACAGAAGTGACGGAATGAGAATTGCCGCCCAAACTCGCTTCGTCCATCCGGCAACACCCTGTGCCAGGTATCCCCTGAAAATAAATTCTTCAGTACCCGATTGAATAGGAATAAAAATAATGGCCACAAAAACCAAGGGAATAAATGATGCCGGATCAAACTGAAATTCCAAATCTTCAGGACTAATTAGCAATTGTACAAAAAACAGCACCAGCATAATCAATCCCCAAACACCAACTCCCAGCCAAAATCGTTTCCATCTGAAAGGTGCTCCTCCATTTACTACATCTTTGGCTTTACGCTGATGTAGTGCTTTTATCAGAACAATGGCCAAAACTAATGTTACAATAAACGGAACAACAATGAGAACAAGCCCAAGATTTGGATCTATTCCATATGCCGTTAAATCCATAGCGTTTTCCGGTGTCGCCATTTGTCCACCATTCATAGCCACTGACACTCCTATGACAATAATTAGCGGAATGGCACCAACAATTTGCCCAACAATAAGAGCTACTATAATTACTACCAAGAATTTCCACCATTCATTCTGGCCGTCGAATGCACGCAATAAGTGTTTCATTTCTTCTTAATTCCTTGAAGGTTTAAAGTGCTAGCGAAGTTAGAACATTTTGTTAAACGGCCAAGTGTAGTTTGGATTCAAATATTCCCTTTATCAATCAATAAATTCTCAGCTGCAATAAATTGAAAAAATTGGTTAAAAAATGGTGCTGCTATTTTATTTCTAATAAATATTCACTTACTTTGTATTTCAAAGTACTTTTAAAATGAATGACTCAGAAAAGCTATTAAGCGAATTAAAAGACATCCGCAACATTATGGAGCGCTCAAGCCGTTTCCTTTCACTCAGCGGGCTATCAGGTATTTTGGTGGGTATTTACGCACTCATCGGTGCATTTTTCGTCTACCGGGTCGTTTACATCCAATTTCCATCCTCTGTTAGGCAGGAATATATAAACGATACCCTCACATCCGTCTTTATTATCGGAATTACAGTATTAATCCTATCGCTTTTCACCATTTACATTTTAACGGTTAAACAAGCTAAAAAGGAGCAAAAACCCATTTGGGGACCGGGTTCAAAACTATTACTGATTAACCTGCTGATCCCTTTGGCAACAGGTGGAATTTTAACTACTGTTCTTGCGTTACGTGGCTATTATGGTGTTGTAAGTCCTTGTTTCCTTATTTTTTATGGACTTGCATTAGTAAATGCTGCAAAATATACACGCCCCGAAATTTTAAGTCTTGGCCTGGTTGAGATCGTATTAGGATTACTGGCAGCAATATTTCCGGGTTACGGTCTTTATTTTTGGGCCATTGGATTCGGTATTGTTCACATTATTTACGGGTTGATGTTCTTAAATCGCGAACACAAAAATTCAGAAGCGTGAAGAATCCTATTCAAAATCTGAATAAAGCCTTTGAGAATAAAGTGAGATTGGGTGTAATGGCTGCCTTAATGGTTAATTCGCGTTTGAGTTTTAACGAACTAAAAGACCTACTCGAATTGACCGATGGCAACCTGGCCAGTCACATAAAAGCTTTGGAGAAAGAAAAGTTTATTTCGGTGAATAAAACCTTTATTGGCAAAAAACCGAATACGACTTACGCTGTTACCACAAGCGGCAGTAAAGCGTTTGAACTGCATTTAAAAGCATTGGAAGATTTAATAAACAATCAAAATATAACGAACAAATAATTTTTTTACCATTTTACTTTGTACTTCAAAGTACTTTTAAAAATAATTAAATCATGGAAAAACAAGAAAACATTTTAGACCGCCTGGGAATCAGCTTCCACAGAACATTATCGTTTAAACTTTTGGTAATTGGCATGCTTATCATTATTCTGCTTATACCAAAAGTAATGATACTTGGACTGATCAGCGAACGCCAGATAAATTCAAGGCAAGTAGTAAACGAGGTGATGGGCATGTGGTCAAACGAACAGGTGATTAGTGGTCCGGTACTTTTTGTGCCTTTTAAAAAGAAAATTTACAACGAGGAAGATGAAAAGTACAATGAGGTTACCCGCTACGCCACCTTTCTGCCAAAACAACTCTCATTTAATGGCGAGCTTCAGCCAAAACAGTTGAAAAGGAGTATTTACAATGTTGATGTTTACGAAACTGAATTAACCATTAACGGAAGTTTTGAGGACATTGATCTGGCCAAATCGGATATAGAAATTGCCGACATTATTTGGGACGATGCACAACTTCAGCTATCAATAAGCGATTTGCGTGGTATAAGCAAAGGACTTGAGCTAAAATGGAACAATAAAGATTATACTTTCTCGCCGGGTAAAAACTCATCGTCGATTTGGCACAGCGGCGTTTCCATTCCGTTAAAAGACCTTGTATCCGAAGATTTGAACGGAGAATTTACAATCAACGTGCAACTTAAAGGTAGCCAAAGTCTGATGTTTACTCCATTGGGGGAAAATACAACTGTTCATTTGGAATCGTCGTGGAACGATCCGGGATTTACCGGAAACTACCTGCCCGCCGACCGGAATGTGGATGAAAAAGGTTTTCAGGCCGATTGGAATGTTCTGCATTTTAACCGTAATTACCCGCAACATTGGGTAAGCAGCAACGTTTTCGAAAATCAGAATGACATTGAAAACTCGAAGTTTGGTGTTGAAATGGTGAGCCTTGCCGATCACTACCAAAAAAATATGCGAAGTGCAAAGTATGCTATACTTATCATTATTATCACCTTTGTGGTGTTCTTTATGTTCGAAGTGCTTTCGGAGCAGCGCATTCACCCGTTCCAGTATATTATGGTTGGTTCGGCAATCAGTATTTTCTATTTGCTATTGTTATCCATATCCGAGCACCTCGGTTTTAACATGGCCTACTCAATTGCCACGTTAGCAGTAATTTTACTGGTATTCTTTTACACCCGAAGTTTTATGCCAAAACTTAAAAACCAACTTCTTACAAGTTTGGGCTTAGTGGTTTGTTATCTGTTTATTTTCATTCTGTTACAGCTTGAGTCGTTTGCCTTGCTGGCCGGCAGCATCGGCTTATTTGTATTGCTTGCAGCACTAATGTATGCCACCCGAAAAATTAACTGGTATAAAGATTAAATTTGAAGCCTCCTTCCGTGCTCCTCGGAAGGAGGCATTTACAACAAAAATCATATAAAACTTACGTATGAAATAGTTCCTCTTTCTTGCTTTTAGCAGCTACCAACTTATCTTTGCAAAAAAATTGCGAGATGAGCGACACAAAATATTTTCCTCAATTACAAGATATTATAAAAGCCAAGCACAACCTTAGCGAAATAGTGCTTCAAACACCGCTTCAGAAAAACCTGAACCTTTCGGAAGAATACCAGGCCAATGTGTATTTAAAACGCGAAGACCTGCAAATTGTCCGTTCTTACAAAATACGGGGTGCTTACAATAAGATTGCTCAACTTTCGGATGCCGAACGGAAAAAAGGAGTGGTTTGTGCCAGTGCGGGAAACCACGCACAGGGAGTTGCGTATTCGTGCCGTCTTCTCGGAATTGAAGGTAAAATTTACATGCCGTCGACAACGCCCAAACAAAAAATCAAGCAGGTAAAAATGTTTGGGAAAACAGATGTTGAAGTGATAATTACCGGCGACACTTACGACGATGCTCACCAGGCAGCATTGGAAGATTGCCAGAAAACAGGCATGGCTTTTATCCATCCTTTCGATGATCCGCAAATTATTGAAGGCCAGGCAACTATTGGTCTTGAAATTCTTCAGGATGCAAAAGAAACGATCGATTATCTTTTTGTACCAATCGGCGGCGGCGGATTGGCGGCGGGTGTAGGTGCGTATTTTAACCAGATTAGTCCGAACACCAAAATTATAGGTGTAGAACCGGCCGGAGCACCATCGATGCAAAAATCATTGGAAGCCAACGAAGTACTTACGCTGGAAAAAATTGACAAATTTGTTGATGGCGCTGCGGTTCAGCGTGTTGGAGAAACTACTTTTAAAATTTGTAAAGAGGTTATCAGTGAATATCAATCGGTGCCTGAAGGAAAGATATGCACCAAAATTCTTGAACTTTACAACCGCGATGCAATTGTAATTGAGCCTGCCGGAGCTTTGTCGATTGCCACTCTCGATTTTTACCGCGAACAAATTAAAGGTAAAAACGTGGTTTGTATTGTTAGTGGTAGTAATAACGACATTACCCGCACTGAAGAAATTAAGGAACGATCATTACTTTACGAAGGACTGAAACATTATTTTATTGTACGTTTCCCGCAACGTGCCGGAGCCCTGCAAACATTTGTAACTATTGTACTTGGTCCAACTGATGATGTTACTCATTTTGAGTACTCAAAAAAGACAAACCGCGAAAAAGGTCCGGCGGTAATTGGTATTGAAGTTCAAAAGCCGGAAGATTTTAATGGTTTGGTTAAACGAATGGAAGAAAACGGTTTCATTTTCGAGTATCTGAATGAAAAACCTGATCTTTTTCAGTTTCTTATTTGATCAAAATGCTGCAAAACCTTAATGAAAACATATTTTTTTCTTTCAATTACAGGAATTGACAAGATTTATTTGCAACATCATCGAAAAAGGATAAATTAGCGGCTCCTAATTTAAACCGAGAAAAAAAATAAACTGTCACTAAATTTGAGCTGCTCTGTCAAAATGAGATAAAGCTTTTTCCTAATAATTGGCAAGAAAACGTATGAAAATTCTGAAGATAAAATTACACTGGCAAATCCTTATTGCTTTAGTACTTGCAGTATTATTTGGTTATTTGGCGCCTGATGCCACTAAATATACATCCTGGATGGGAGATATATTTCTTCGTGCTTTAAAAATGGTTATCATTCCACTTATTCTTAGCTCAATTATTAGTGGAGTAACCAGCATGGGCGAAGGCAGTAACCTTGGAAGACTTGGTTTAAAAACGCTGTTGTACTATTTGTCAACCAGTACGCTGGCAATTTTAACCGGTCTATTCATCGTAAACCTTGTTAAACCCGGTATTGGTGTTGAGCTTGGTTTTAGCCAATCAGTTGAAGGGCTGGCAGAAAAGGCAGGATCGGTAAAAGAAATATTGTACCGTTTAATTCCCGATAATATTGTTGATGCTATGGCGCAAGGTACAATCCTTTCGGTCATCTTTTTTGCCATCATTTTTGGGTATTTTATTACAAAGGTTGAAGATCCTTATAAAAACTCGCTAAAAACATTTTTCGATGCCATTTTTGAGGTAATGATGAAAGTTACGCTGTTCATCATCAAATTTACACCACTGGGTATTTTTGGAATTGTTGCCGGTGAGGTAGCACGAAACGCCAGCCAGCTAGGAAGCATTGCCGGAAGTCTGGCAGTATACAGCCTTTGTGTCATTACTGGACTACTGCTACATGCTTTTGTGATTTTACCTTTAATTGTGCGTTTTATCGGAAAAGCCAAACCATTTACCCATTTTAAAAACATGGCCACTCCCCTGCTAACGGCCTTTTCTACATCGTCGTCGAGTGCCACACTTCCGCTTACAATGGAGGCGCTGGAGCATAAAAGCGGTGTATCAAATAAAATAACAAGTTTTACATTGCCACTTGGAGCAACCATAAATATGGATGGCACAGCACTTTACGAATGTATGGCAGCCATGTTTATTGCACAGGCATATGGTGTCGACCTGTCGATTGCTCAGCAAGCTTTTGTGGTAGTAACTGCGCTGCTGGCCTCTATCGGAGCTGCCGGAATTCCGATGGCAGGATTGGTAATGATTACCGTTGTACTTACCGCAGTTGGCCTTCCGCTTGAAGGAATCGGGCTGATTCTGGCTGTTGACAGACCTTTGGATATGCTTCGTACTTCGGTAAACGTTTGGAGCGATAGCTGCGGAGCCGTAACCGTTGCCCGCTCGGAGAAGGAAGAAACGGCAGTTGCACTGTAAATTAAAAACTGATTTTTCTCGAACCTAATTCTGCAAAAGGAATAATACATTCTGCAAAATGATGTTTTCAATCTACCAATCCGAACTACAAAAGAAATAATCAGTGTAGACGAAAATATCTGCTTATTGGCAGAAAATCAATTGATTATTACGATTAAATGACTTACCATTGTACTGAAAATTGGATTTTACCGTAAAATGAAAGTCTTTAAATACCGCATACTCAACCATATCCTTTTTTGGATATTTATCTTCACGTTCTACACAGTCCCATACCTGCTATCGTATGGATTCGTGCTGGAAGCTTTTATAAATATAATTTATATTCCTATTGATATCGTTGGTGTTTATATTGTTATTGAATACCTCATACCGCGTTTTGTTTTCAAGAAACGAAATTTTGGTATTTTCATTCTTGGAACAGCCATTATAATTGCCCTCAATATTGGTATTTCTCAATTTATTAAATTGAATATCCAGCCTATGCTGGGATTTTGGGTGGTACGCCGCCCGCTCAGTGCCGAAATGTTTACGGCTTTGCTCAATAACTTCATGATCATTGGAACAGCCACTGCCTTTAAGCTATTTAGCTATTCTTACAGTTTTCAGTTAACACAATCAGAACTGGAGCGAAAAACCGTTCAGTCGGAATTAGGGATACTTCGCTCGCAGGTAAATCCACATTTTCTATTTAATGTCTTGAACAATATTGATGCGCTTATTTTTGAAGACAAAGAAAAAGCCTCGAATGCCATTGTACTTTTGTCGAAGATTATGCGTTACATGCTCCAGGAATCTACTCATGAAAAGGTGAAACTAGACAAAGAGTTGAGTTACATCGAGGATTATCTTGAACTGGCCAAGCTTAGTTTTGCAAATCCAGACTTTTTGAAATTTGAACAAAAAGGACTGCCCAATTCACAAATGGTTCCGCCACTTTTGTTTATTCCCATCATTGAAAATGCGGTTAAACATTGCAACAAACAATCGGAATCGCCAGGCGTAACAATCAATTTCGACATTGAATCTAAAAGCATCGATCTAAAAACTTCGAACTTTGTTAAACGCAACGATTTTAAGTTACCCGACAGTGGCACTGGAACCGGCCTGAAAAATGTAGAAAAGCGGCTAAAATTACTGTACGGTAGTAATTATACTTTTGATATTAATAAGGATATGGATAAATTTGACGTACACATTAAAGTACCGGTGTAATCAATATGAAAGCGGAATTATGAAAATGAACTGCATAGCTGTTGACGACGAACTCCTTGCATTAAAGAAGATAGAGCGTTTTGCTGATAAAATCGATTACCTGAATCTTTTAGGCACTTTCGATAATGCTTTGTCAACCTTTTCATTTTTGCGCGAAAACAAAGTCGACCTTATTTTCCTCGATATTCAAATGGATGAATTTACCGGCATTCAATTGCTGGAAACCATAAAAGATCCGCCATACGTTATTTTAACAACTGCCTTTGATGAATATGCCCTAAAAGCCTACGAGTTGGATGTAGTAGATTACCTGTTAAAACCGATTCCGTTCGAACGTTTTGTCAAGGCCACCGAGAAAGTTTACGCACGATTTTTAAAAGATCATAACAGCCATGTACCCGTGCAAACTCAGCAACAACAACCAGAACAAAAAGAACACGCTGATTTTACCTTTATAAAATCGGGAAATAAGACAGTAAAAATATATTTCGATAAGATTTTATACATTGAAGGACAGCGAGATTACCTGCAAATACATACCGAAGACAGCCGGATTATGACCTTGTTGAATTTCAAAAAAATGCAGGAGTTACTTGACGATCAGAAGTTTATTCGCGTACATAAATCGTACATAATTTCAATCGACAAGATCGACTACATCGAGAATAACACCATTAAAATAAAAGATAAACTTATTCCGGTTAGCAGCACCTATAAGATCGCTTTTCAGAACCTGCTTCAGAAAAAGAATTTTATCTAAACACCTTCTCAAATCCTTGCCTTTTTTAACAAAATTTCACGTACGGGCTCTTTCAATTTTTCTATTTTTGCAGCTGCTTTTTAAACTAAAAACCCAGTAAAAAATGAAGCAAGGAATTCAGATTTTTATTTTGTTTTTTGTTTTAGTAGCTCTTACGAACTGTGATAAAGCAGAAAACGACATCCTGTACAACAAAAAGTACATCGACGAGATTAAGCAAGTTAGAAAAGAAGTCGCATATTACATGCAGAGTAATTTTATTCCGGGCGCACAAATTGCCATTTCCAAAAATGGTGAAATGATTTATTCCGAAGGAATTGGACTGGCATCGAAAGACCTGGAAGTAAAGGCTAAGCGCGACACAAAATTCAGGATTGGATCGTTATCGGAAATGTTTACCACAATTGCCTATCTGAAAATGGTGGAAGACGGAAAACTCATTCCCGACTCAACAGTTCAACACTATCTCCCGGAGTTTCCACAAAAAAGACTTCCCGTTAAGGTGAAAAACCTGGAAAGTCATACATCCGGAATCAGAGAAATGAATAGTAAAGAACGCAATTCGACCGCAATAAATTTTACCATCAAAAGAGGACTGGAAACCTTTAAGAACGATGAACTGATGGCACCTCCCGGAGCTTTCCAAAAAGAAAGCAGGTTCAACTTTAACCTGCTTGGAGCAGTTATGGAAGAAGCTGCTGGTAAACCTTTTCATGAGGTTTTGGAAGACTATGTTATTGATACGCTGGATTTCGAAAATACTGTGCATGATAACATGTTTGCAACAATAACAGGCCGATCCGATTTTTACGGCCACAATTTTATTGCCCAGGTAGTAAATGCTACTTCAATCGATTTACGCTGGCGTTTACCTTCCGACGGGCTTTTGTCAACTGCCGAAGATTTGGTCAAACTGGGGAATATCTACCTGAATTCGGATTACCTGAATGCCGCTACTCGTGAAAAGCTATTTCAACCCGATACGCTGTCGAACGGAATGCCATCACAATTTGCCAACGGATGGATCGTGCTTCATGACAAAACGGGCAACACTATATATGGCCGCGAAGGATACGTACATGGGGGTAGTTCGGCATTGCTAATGTACCCAGACGAACAACTGGTAATAGCCATGACCACGAACCTAACCCAGGAACGTGCGAATTCCCCTCTATTTAAAATCGCTGATTTTTTCCTACCTGAAGAGGAATAAACAAAAGAATAGATCCCTATTTCAAAGCAAGTATACCCAGGGTTTCTGCAAAAAGTCTTATTTTAGATTTTCTAAATAATACTTTTTATGGAGACCCTTATTTTTTTGGGATTGATTATTGGCCTTACAGGCGGCATCGCCGGTACAATATATTTTTATAAAAACCGGAATGAAAAACAACTTCAAAGTCAATCGGTTTTATTACTGGAAAAGATAAAGCAGGTTTGTAAATTGATAACCGTTGAAGGTGAATTTTCTGAAATTTTTACCCACCGCGATGAGAAAAACCTGTTCTTTAAACTTTTTCAAGCGGAGAAAAAAGCCTTGCTCATTGTTAAGGCGAAAGTGATGATCGGATTCGATCTTACTAAAATAAATATCGAAATAAACACACCAAAACGCCAGGTCCGACTTTCTCAGTTTCCTGAACCTGAAATATTAAGCATCGATAACGACCTGGAATACTACGATGTACAAAAGGGAATCATTAATAAGTTTAATGAGACTGATTTAACCAACATGAACAAAAAATCAAAAGAGTTTATTCGCCAAAAGGTAGAAACAAGTCATCTTGTACAGATAGCCAAAAACCAAGCTACCGACACCGTTTCACTAATCCGGCAGTTAATTGAATCAGTTGGTTGGGAACTGGTAGCCGAACATGGTGAATTAAAAGCCAAAAAATCCTCGAAAGAGTTAACTAGTTAATTGTAATACCGGGCAAAATCTTCGGGCATTTCGTCCAGCTCTCGTATCTCAATATCCTTATAATAAACTTCTGCAGCTTCGCTTTGAATCTGAATCTTTCCGTTATCCAAAGGCAGCGTTTCATCTTCTTTAATGTAACGCGAGTTGCGCAAAACCATTACAACCTGCCCATTTACGATGTGCAAACTATTGCCATCGTAACAAATCAATTCTAATGTATTCCATTCGCCGGGAGCATTCTCATAATTTCCACTACGCAAACAAAATCCCTGAATTTCTTCATTCTGTCCCATCGGAAGAAACGGCTGACCAGCATCGGCTACCGGGTTCATAATATATTCAGGAAGATAAGCCCGGATATCGATTGCCGAAGTAATCTGACTCCAGTAGTCGCCCAGGTGGCCTTCCATTACCTGAAACTCCTGTGAAAGCATCCACGTTCTCCAATATTCTGCGCCGGGTTCTCCAATCGAGTGGTATAAAATGCCCGAATCTTTCAGAAGTTTTTTGCGGGGTTCGAACTTTTTATCGCCCCATTTCATTTTTAACCGCAAATGGTAATTGTCATATTCTTTTTTGCTTATCAGGCAGCCGTATATTTCACCGCTAATTTTCAGTACCTTTTCTCCCCCATCTTCCACAACTGTAAATACATCGTACCCATCTCTATTTAATCCAATCGGCGGGATGAGGTTACCATCTGCGTCTTTGGGCTGATCGCCATTGTAACCCAACTTGTGTTTATAACTCAAATACCTGTCCCACTTCGACAGATCGGTATCCATCAGCGATTCCCACTCTTCGTTTGTATTACTACAAGATAGAAATAGGAATACAGACAGAATGATTATGATTGAATTTCTCATTTCCAGTGTTTGATTACTCTTTTGTTAAAGTATTGTCGATTATTGATTTAAATTCGTTTGCGTATTTGTAATTACTAGGCATTATTTGCGTTGCCGTAATAATAATAAGCTGATCGGTAGGATTGATCCAAAAATTGGTGGTAGCTGCTCCGGCCCAACTGTATTCACCTGTTTCAAAATCAACTGCTCCGGCCAATCCATATCCCATACCACCATTTTCGTAGGTTGCTGTTTCAGGCAGCTGGTTACTCATTATCATTTCTACGGTCTCCGGTTCTAATATTCTTGCGCCATCAAGTTCGCCTTTATTCAACAACATTCTACAAAAACGGGCATAGTCATCAATAGTTGAAACCAATCCTCCTCCACCCGAAAAATGTATTGCGGGTTGTTTAAATATATCGGCAAATAACTCTTGCGAGGGTTCCAGCATTTTGTCTTCTCCCTGGTTATAAAGTCCACACAAACGATCGTGCTTTTCTTCCGGTACATAAAATCCGGTATCGTCCATTTTTAGCGGTCCAAAAACGTTTTCCTGAAGGTATTCATCAAAAGGTTTTCCTGAAATCACTTCTACCAAATAACCGGCCACATCAATCGAAAGTCCGTACATCCATTGCGTACCGGGTTGAAAGTTAAGCGGCATATCGGCCAGTGCAAGCATTTTGTCCTCCAGCTTTTTATCCCAGCTACTAACATTGTTTACGCGGTAAAGCGAATCAACATAAACTGGGTTCCAACCATAAGATATTCCTGAAGTGTGCGTGAGCAAATGACGAATTGTCATTTCGTTTTGCTGAGCCTCCAAAGTAAAACCATTTTCATTTGGCGTATAAACTTTGCTTTCAGCGTATTTCGGAATATAATCCGATACGTTATCATCCAGATCGAATTTTCCTTCATCGTACAAAGTCATCAGAGCAACAGCAGTTACCGGTTTACTCATCGAGAAAATCCGATAAATCGTATTTTTTTCAACTGGCTTTTCATTTTCACGGTCGGCATAACCTTTGTTCATTCTAAAAACCTCTTCACCATCTTTAAGAATCAACGCTGAAAAACCGGCCAATTCACCTTCATCGATATATTGCTGAATAAGATTTTCGGCCATTGCCAATGAATCAGCAATTGCTCCTGTATTTGTATTCTTTTCTTTTTGATTTGAACTACAGGCAGTAATAACCAAAACGAGCACAAATAAAAACGGGAAATAAGCTTTAAACGATTTCATAAGATTGTTATTTAATGTTAGTTTATTTCTAAGCATGGCAGATGAAAGACTGCCGCGTATCTTCAAATTTATAAAAAAGCTATTCGTAAATAGCCATAATCGAACAAATTTATGATAAAAAGCATTGAAATCGTGGTATTTTAATCGTGGTAAATCAAGTGTTCCGACCTCCGGTTTAAGCCAAGATTAACAAGAATCAAGTATTCACAATAAATATGTTGCGGAACATAAAAAAGGCAGTACTTTTGCGGCGTCAAAAAAAGAGGACAACATGGGATACACAAGTAACACACTGATTATCAGAAGAGATTTGTTAAAACAGATGGTCAGGCTCTTTGCCGATGGAAGACTGGTTGAAGAAATCGACCGCATTCCAATTCAAATGGCACCAAAACGACGCGAAGCACAGCACCGTTGTTGTATTCACAAAGAACGGGCAGTAATAAAATATAAACTATTTCCGCTTCTCGGATACACTGTTGACGACGAAAAAGATGAATTAACTCCACTTAGTGTTTACGCTAAAAATGCCCAAAACCGTACCCAGGTAAAAAAGGAAATAATGACTGTGGTTGACGAAGCCTGTACAAGTTGTGTAAAAGCGCAGTACGTGGTAAGTAACCTATGCCGTGGCTGTGTGGCTCGTCCGTGCATGATGAACTGTCCGAAAGATGCTATTAGCATGGTAAACGGGCAGGCACAAATTAATACAGAGAAATGTATCAACTGTGGAATTTGCCAGAAACAGTGTCAGTACCATGCCATTATACATGTACCTATTCCCTGCGAAGCAGCATGTCCGGTGGGAGCCATTTCAAAAGATGACTATGGTGTTGAACGAATCGACGACGACAAATGTATCTACTGTGGAAAATGTATGGTGGCTTGTCCGTTTGGCAGTATATTCGAGGTTAGCCAGCTGATTGATATCCTAATGTGTATCCGCAAAGAAGAGCATACAACTGCCATTTTTGCACCGGCAATTCACGGGCAGTTTAACCTGTCAACCGGCCAGATTGAAAGTCTTCTAAAAGAAATTGGTTTTAATGATGTTGTGGAAGTTGCCGACGGTGCCCGTAAAACAGTGGAGCACGAATCGGCTGAATTTCTTGAGCGCCTTGACGAAGGTGCACCGTTTATGACCACCAGCTGTTGCCCAAGTTACGTTGAAACCGTTGAGAAGCACGTAAAAGGATTAAAACCATTTGTTAGTGATACGCCATCGCCTATGATGTATGCAGCCGATATGGCACGCGAAAAAAATCCGGGAACAAAGGTAGTTTTCATCGGTCCTTGTATCGGGAAACGTAAAGAAGCCCGTCGCAACGAAAAGGTTGATCATGTTATGTCGTTTGAAGAATTGAATGCGCTAATAGTTGGGCTCGATATTGATTTGGGAACATTACCGGATAACGAAAGCCGTAACAATGAAAAAACGCTCGATCGTGGATTTGCGCTTTCAGGAGGTGTTACAGCTGCGGTAAAAGCTGAACGCCCCGAGGCCAACATTAAGGAGCTGGTGATAAATGGTGTTGACAAAAAAGCTGTTGGGATGATGAAAGCTTACGCCCGCGGAAAAGCACCAGCCAACTTTATTGAAGTAATGGTTTGCGAGGGAGGTTGTATTAACGGCCCTGCATCGCTGGGAGAAATGGCAGGCAACCGCAAACTTTTCAATACCAACCTAAAATAATAACTGTCATTTCGAACATCGTGAGAAATCTGCTGTCAATTAAAACAGATTTCTCAGTCGTTCCTCCTTCGAAATGACAAGAAAAGGAAAACATGAATCAACATTTTCAAGATATCATTTTACAATCTACCGGAGCTGAAAGCCTCTACGAAATTGAAGTTATTCAAAGCCTGTGGAGTGGTTATGGCGAGATAGTTCGGTTTGGACTTGAAGGTTGTGAACCTGAAAGTGTTGTAGTAAAACATGTAAACCTGCCGGAAGGCGGATCGCATCCGCGAGGTTGGAACACCGATCTATCCCACCAGCGAAAACTCAAATCATACAAAGTTGAAACGGAGTGGTACAGATCGTTTAACTCGCATTGCGACGATAACTGTAAAACACCACAGTGTTTTGCGCTTGAAACAAAGGGCAGCGAAGTTTTAATGGTTTTTGAAGACCTCGACAGCTCCGGTTTTGCGGAACGTTTAAGTTCGGTGGTTAACTGGGACAATATAAATGCCTGTTTGCATTGGCTGGCTAACTTTCATGCAACTTTTATGGGGACAAAGCCAGAAGGTCTGTGGGAAACCGGCACCTACTGGCACCTTGAAACCCGCCCTGAGGAATTGGAAGCAATGGATGACCTTCCGCTAAAGAATGCAGCCTTAGCCATTGATGAGAAACTAAAAGCCAGTCCTTTTCAAACGCTGGTACACGGCGATGCCAAACTGGCCAACTTCTGTTTTTCTGCCGATGGCAAAAATGTAGCGGCAGTAGATTTCCAATATGTTGGTGGCGGATGTGGGATGAAAGACCTGGCTTATTTTATTGGCAGTTGCATGAGCGAAAGCGACTGCGAGAAATACGAAGAGAAACTGCTCGAAATATATTTCACACATCTGCGTGAAGCACTGCAAAAGAAAAATTCCAACATTGACAGCGATGCACTTGAAGCCGACTGGCGTAAATTATATCACGTTGCCTGGGCCGATTTTCATCGCTTTTTGAAAGGCTGGCACCCCGGTCACTGGAAAATTAACTCTTACAGCGAACGTGTTTCGCGCGAAGTAATTGAAAATATCTCTGCGTAATAGCAACTTTGTGTAACTTTAGTGCATAAATCTATCATTCAAAGATAAATTCTACGTATGCTTTTAACCACTGAAGATTTACTTTCGCTCTCCCATCTTGCCATTGATGCTGCTCAAAAGGCAGGTTCTCTAATCAGCGAATATTCCACAAAAGATGTAACTGTAAACAATAAAGAGGCAGCCGACAGTCTGGCCTCGCAAGTGGTTACCGAAGTGGATGTAAAAGCACAAAACGCGATACTCAAGATTCTTTCGCCCTCAATTGCTAAATACGATCTGGCCTTACTCACCGAAGAAAGCACCGACGATAAAAATCGTTTTCAGAAAGACTATTTTTGGTGTATCGACCCAATGGACGGCACATTGGCATTTACAGAAAAAACACCCGGTTTTGCAGTTTCCATTGCGCTGGTTTCAAAATCAGGAGAACCGGTTATTGGCGTGGTTTTCGATCCTACAACGCAACAGCTGTATCATGCAATAAAAAATCAGGGGGCTTTTAAAAACCACAGAAAATGGCAACCTGATCTGGAGTTGAACGGAAAAGAAACTTTCACACTCCACATAGATCGTACTTTTCTGAAATACGAACATTTCGATGAATTTATTTCCGCATTTAAGAAGAATTTGCAGGAATTAAAAATCAACGAACTGCAACTACAAAAACAGGCAGGTGCAGTGTTAAACGCAATCTGGTCACTCGACCAGGCACCGGGTTGCTATTTCAAACTTCCGAAACCAACACCCGGAGGAGGAAGCATTTGGGATTTTGCAGCAACAGCATGTATTTTTAACGAAATCGGTGCACCGGCAAGTAGTTTTGATGGTACAGCCCTTGACTTAAACCGAAGTGATTCGTCCTTTATGAATCATCGCGGCGTTTTATATGCCGGTAATGCAGAGATTGCAGATACCATTCGGTCTGTGCTGAAAAAGAAATTGTAACAGATGAGAGAGAAACATAATAGAATTGCACATTAACAGGGGTATACTGGTTTTACCAAATAGCTATTTCGGCTTCTACATTATTCAGGGTGTTGGTTAAGCAGCTTCTAAAATTTAATGCTTCTGCTACGAATACATCAAAATTACATTCGCCCCAAATACGTTCTCCGTTATGATCATTCTTCAGATTAACGCGACAATAAAAATAAGATTCCTCATCATAATTCTTGTTACGCGCTTCACTGCTAACCTCAAATAGACCATCTTCGAAAACTACCCACCATTTGCGCCAGTATATACCTTCTTTTATAGAAGCATCGTACTGTATGTCATGATCAAAAACATCAATACACACCCACCAGTTTTTATATGTTTCAGGATTCCCTATGTTTTCTATCAGGTATTTAACTTCGTTCACTTTAGCCCGGTCGGCATCCGAAAGTTCGGCGAGCGTGGCTACAAAATCGACAAAGTCTTTAAGCTTTTGCATGTTTTTAACCAATGCGGCACTGGGTGCCCAATATTTTTGTGGTGTTGTTGCCATTATTCCACCCCCTCGAAAAACCGAACAGCGTAATTTGTAAACTGCTTTACCAATTTTTTATCTAAACCAAATTCAAGCACATTTTCTAACAGGTAAGAATCGTTACAACGCAAATCTTCGCCTGCCAGAATTTGTTGACACGAAATACACCGGATATCTTTTTTCGAAACAATAATAAACCACGCATTGGTATAGGGATAAGCTTTTATCAGGTCGCTCGAAACAGGGAAATCGCAAGCCTTACGATACTTTACCTCAACGTAGTGAAGTTTATTTATGGGTGGCGGTGCCTGTACCACAAAATCGGGCATTTTGCGTATTTGCATGGCAGTATCCGAGGTATCGTAATTTAGTTTACCCGCAATGGTAGGCATGCTGCGTTCCATACCATGCTCGTAAACATTATAACCGCAATACTGAAACAGTTCTTTTATAATGGTTTCTGCCACACGGGCTTTTATCATTCGGTAGTGAAAATTGTTGTTTTGCATGTGTAATGATTTTATTAATCTGTTTTATTGCGATCTGCATCCCAATTCTCGGGATTTGAAATGATATAATTACAAATACGTTCAAACGATTCGTTGTTTCGGATAATGTGATCGTGATACCGCGGTTGCCAGGCAAATTCGGGATTAATTTTACGGGCACGTGTTGTTACCCCAATTTTGAAACCACGTATTATTGATGCCAGATTTTTACGTTGCGGACCAAATTGGTTGGCCGGCGTTGGCGGCGTTGGTGGCGTTGGTGGTGGTAGAGACGCAATGCATTGCGTCTCTACGTGGCCATCAATATTATATTGGTTTTTACCAATTATAATTATGGCATGAAAATGATTGGGCATAATAATATATTCCCCCATGGTTAAATTCATATCGGGGCGCAAATCAAATGTTTTTAACCATTCGGTTTGGGCAATTTTACCAATTGCCGATAATTGCATTTCGCCATTCACAACATCGCCAAAATAATGTTCCCTACCCTGCGTACAAATGGTAACAAAATAGGCTGCATTAAGGCCATAATCCCAATTTTGCAAACGGGCCGACGATATGCGGTATTTATTTCTGAATTTATCGGGCATTATTTATATCTGAGATGAACGAGATAGCATCGCACATCGCTAGAGTTTTCATATTACCAATCTGAACTGACTGGCCAGCATAGCATCCATATATTTTTCAAGTTCAACTTTCAAGTTCCTATTCCGTCGATGCATTACTCGAGAAATAACCTTTTTTGATTTAAGCCAAACAACGGGGTTAACCTTCCATGCGATTTTCGTTATTTGTTTCTCTATCTCTTTTAGATTTTCCTCATGTAAGGAAGGTTTTAAAACGTTAAAGGCCATCTCTTTCCCGGTCGCAATATCTTGACGATGCTGATCATATTCATTTTCAAGTCTATCATAAACACTTTCTAATTCGGAGAAAGTTTGATTGATATTGTTTTTAGAGGAAATATAGTAAGCTAAAACAGGATCAACGGAGGCAAGCGATTTTATGGAATTTTCATAATTTTCAAGTTGTATTTTCAGTTTGTGCAGAATTTCCGGTTTCACAAATTGTTCGGCAATGTTTCCATACACTTTATCCATTAGTTTCATCAGCTCATCAGATTGCTGAGACTTAGGTATTTTGGACAACACCACCTCCTTAACAATACCTATAAATTTATTGACATCACTCCTGTGGAATAAATTATAAAGTTCCAATAGATGATATAAAATCTCCTTTAATTTCTTTTTGTCCTCTTTTCTGGCTCGAAACCATTGACTAAACTGGTTAAGCATCCATCCGATAACAATACCGACAATTGATACTATAAGCCCGAGTAAAACATTATCTGATAAATCCATTTCTAGATTATTATTTAGTCATTTCTCTCTCGACAATCTTAATCTCCTCCTCTGTTAATTCATATAACTCATAAACCATTTGATCAATTTCTGCCTCAAGCACACAAGTATTTGCTTGCGAATCAATCTGTTTTTGAGCGATTATTTGATCAACCTTCTTTTTAAATTGCGAATAAATTTCAAAAGATATCGGTTTAAAAGGTATTTGTTCCATAAAAACTTTTCTCAATTCTCTACTATTCCCTTGAAGTTCTGGAAAAGTTTCCAAAAAGACATATCTAAATAACTTGGAGTTAAGAAACGCAACAAGTGACTCTAAATTCTTTCCATTAATAAAAAACGTTTTATTGTTCGAAAAGTAATGATTATCACCATCAAGAAAGAATGGCAAGAACTTAGTAATTTCTGGATAAATAATTTTCTTTTCCTCGAATAGCATCAGATAATCTTGTGATGGATGGTTATCCAACTCCAACCAATGATGCTGTCCATTTTTGACTTGGCCTCGTTTTTTGAGTTTCTTCTCAAAGCCTAATAGATAGTCATAAATTTCAGGATACTCATGCACTAAACTGGCACCTTTCCCATGTGCAACTACTATAACATATTGTTTGCCAAAAATTGCGTCATACTTTCGAATATCTCTCCCTCTAAGTAATGGTTTAATAATCTCGGCACTCTTCGGATCTTTAGAAATTAGCGTTCTCCTCCTATCTTCATTTATAATATACGCTTCATTGAGACCAGTCCTGAAACCATTGCTGATTTCAAAACCAAGACTTTTTAATGGCATTGAATCCCGTTCAACACTTTTCCTAATTTGAAACTTTTCTTTTGTGGAAACAGACCATGCATTGCACCCCAAAGTGTCAATTTCATATGACTTATTTTCGACAAAAACCTCTAAATCAGAAAGGAGAGGTTTTAAAGTTTTTTCTATCAAACACGCAGAGATTTTTCCCTTGTATTTTGACTTTTCAATAAAAAGAACATTTGTTAGCACGGTAGCTGAATCAAAGACGGGATAATCAGAAAAATCAATTAACCGCCAAGGATTATATTTATCAATCAAAACCCCTCTTAGCGATTTTCCATAATTTGAACGCATCCATGTACTTGACGTGATGAAACACAAGGTTGATAATTCTCTAAGAATATTCATTCCTTGTTCATAAAATAAGGTGTAAATATCTCCTCTCTTCTCTATCGAATTGTAGTGATGCTTAACTGCAAAGTAATCCACTTCTGATTTTTCCAAAGAAAAATAAGGAGGATTCCCAATAACAACATCAAAACCAATGTAATCGCCTTTCTCATTTAGCACTTCCGGAAACTCGAAACGCCATTCAAAAGCATTATGGTATATGACATTGTTTACAATCTCCTCTTTTTGTGACAAACTCTTTTCTGCCTTCTGCTTTAATAACTTCAGATTGTCCTTTTCTGCCTTCTTAATCTTTTCGTTAAACAACTTTAAATTCTCCAACCGTTGTTTTTCTGCAACATAAGCCTCCTGGTCTCTCTGATTTTGTAGGATAAACTTTTTATCGAGTGTACTTTGAAAATTACTTTTTACCTCTTTAATAATTTCTAACACTTCGTGCTTTCGCTTTTTATCGTTGGTGTTTTTGTATTCGGCAACCGCATTTTTATAGTCGTCAAAATTGTAGTTAACATTTTTCCCTTTAAAGGCATCTTTCAAATCGTCGGTTAATGCGAAACGTGAAATTAATGAGTTTCCAGCTTTTATATTAATATCGATATTAGGTAGGGTTTGTAGTTGTCCTGCATCGGTATAGTAGGCATTCTTTAGCAATTCAATCCATAGACGCAATCGACATATTTTTACCGAGTTTGGATTAATATCAACTCCAAACAGCGAATTCTCAATAATATTTTGTTTCTCGTGAAAGAGCGTTTTCTGAATAAGCGCCGTTTCTTTTATACCGGGCTTATAATCGAGTAAGTGTCCGTGTTCATCGGTAATATATAATTCGTCGTTTTCAACTATTATTTCGCTACGTAAGGAATTGCCATTTTCATCAACCAGAATGTGCAACTCGCTTTTTATGCCAATTATTTCGTTAAGTGCCGAAACCAAAAAGTGCCCTGATCCTACAGCCGGATCGACAATGCGTATAGAATTTACAATTTTGTTAAAGCGCTTTAAGTCGTCCGTTTTAAAAAAACGATTGGTATAAGCTTTTAAGTCATCGAAGGTTTCGATCTGATCGTCTTCCATATCACGAAACTTATGCACAATTGCACGCCTGATGGTTTCGCGGCTCATATACATAGTTATATAGGCTGGGGTATAAAACGAACCTTCCTTATAGCCGTTGATCTTTTCGAAAATCAGCCCTAGCACCGAGGCATTAATCAATGTTTTACTTTCGTTGTCATCCTCAATCCCCTCGGTGCCATCGGTAGAAAAATTATAGGCATCTAAAAAGCGGAAAAGGTAATCAAGTGTATTTAATTTCCCGTTCAGGCGTTTACCATTGACATTTTTTAATACCGTTTGACTGAAAACCGGCATTTTATCGTCGTTTAACGACGAAATCGTAAAAGCTTCGTTTTCTAAAACTGAACGCTCGAATAAAGAAGAGTTCAAATAAGGAATATATTGGAATCTTTCCCGGTATTTAGGATGACGATCTTCGGGCTGTTTGGCCAGAGCCGAAAAAAATAAATCATTAAGGTCATCGAAGCCCTTAATAAAATCGGAATTTAAAAAACGATATTCATTTGCGTTGCCATGGTAGCTTAACAACTGGCTCTCCAATAGCTTTAAAAATAAAATCCGGTTTATCCAGGTTAGCGTTAAATCCAAACCCGCATTAAAAGCTTTATTCTCCCCTTTTTCTAGACTTTTAATATTGTTCAAATAGTCGCGGTCTTCAATAATAAAAATTGCATTTTCTAAAATTGAACCATAATCTCTTTTATCAGCAGCTTTTCGTTGTATTAACTTTTTACCCTTTTCTTTAATTTCTTCGAGACCGATAATATGTAATAACTCGTTGTAAAAAGTTTTATTTAGCTTATTACTGTCGTTCCCAAAAGCTGCCCCAAGAAAATGAACATCGGAAAAGATTTTATAAAGAGTATTTAATGCAGAATCGCTGTATGTTTTAATACTCTTCTTTGTAAAATCGAGATAAACAAATGGGAGTTCCTGTTCTATTTCCGCTATATATTTCTTAGCAATTTCATTATAGAACAGTTCGTTTTTGGAACTATCTTTTTTGCCGTCTCTAAAATCTTCGTACTCCTTAACAAGTGCTCTGTTCTTATAGAAAAGTCTGTAGAAATCTTCGCTTTTAAACAAGTACCACTCGTAGCCATTGGTGGCAATTAAATGTTTTATGTTATTGTTCTTTTCGTCGATACGTTCCCGCAAGTAATATAACAACAGCTCATGTAATGCTTTCCGGTTTAAATTATCATTTAAAAGAAATTCTGACTTATTACTTGGCTTTTTTGTTTCGATAATTACTCCAACTTCAGAACTAAGGTTTTTCCCAAGATAAATAGCAAGGTCAATATTTCCCTTTGTATTTATGTAATTGTCTTCATAAAATGTATTCTTAAAAAACGTTTTTATTGGTTCTTTGATATGTTCTTCGCTTTCGTTCTTTATGTCAATTTCCTTAATTTCCTTCAAGCAACTTAATAGTTCATCGATGAACGAATTAACATCTTTTCTTAACGGTTTATGTTTTCGGTAAGCAGGATTTAATGCTTTGCGGGTATTTAGTTTCGTCATTATATAGGTTTTGGTGTATTAAACGAAGCCCCAATTTAGCAAAAAATGAGGAAATATTTTATTGTTAATGAGATGAGAAGGGGCTAAAGCCCGGCTTTGATAGATGCGTTACTAACCCCGGCATTAATGCCGGGGTTAAGCATAGCGTTCTGAACCGGGCTTTAGCCCCATGACCCGCTACCGGCGGCTTTCCAATAATTGTCTAAAACACAAAAACGCGTAACTAACTGATTTTAAACCTCCCTCAGGTGACAGAAGTTGATTTCAAACGCGTTTTTTTACGCCCCCAGCACCTGTGGAAGCTTTCAAACGCATTTTTTTTCGTCCTCAGCTGCTGTGGAAGCTTTCAAACGTGTTTTATTGCTCCCTCAGGTGACTGAAGTCGGTTTCAAACACGTTTTTTTGCGCCCCCAGCTAACAGAAGTTGGTTTCAAATGCGTTTTCACACGCCACCAGATAAACGAAGTGGGGTTCAAACGTATTTTTTCTGGTGCACAGCACATAGTTGTTGGTACAAAACGCATTTTGCATAGGCATTGGCCTCCTGAGCAAATAAAAAACGGCATTTTAAACAAGCATTGTTCTGTTGCTGCTGCAATCTTACAGATTTTAAGGCACTTACTGTGTCCTTTTTTAAACAAAAGTTTGCTGTAAAACATGTTCCCATCTCTTGACTTGGCTTAACATATGCTTTATTTTTATTCAAAATTTAACACCAAATGCATACAAAATCCACAAATTCAATCCAATAGTTTAACAATCAACAAACATTTTTAAATCAACTCACAAATTCATTATGACAAAAATTATTAGAGTGGTTTTTAGTCGTTTCCGCAATAACGACCATTATCAGTTTATAACTGAGTTTCTAACCCGAATTACCACGGCCACAGCGGCCACGTTAAACATCGAGAGCAAAATGCCCGATTTTAATGCGGCTTATGCGGCTATGGATACGGTATATAAAAAGAGTAACAGCAGCGATTTTACGCCGCTAATAAATGGTGCCGATGTAAAGCGCGACCGCTACTGGAGTGCCATTTTTATGCGTTTGCGTGCTACAATTATGGGACCCGACGAGGCCGAAGCTGAGGCTGCCGAAAAACTTAAAGCACTATTCGATTTACATGGTAACGTACGCACCATGCCATTAAAAGGCGAGTCGGCAGCGCTTACCAATCTTATTCAAGACCTTGAGAGCCGCATTTACAGTGGCTATTGTACAACCGTAGGTATTACCAATTGGGTAGGTGCATTAAAAACTGAAAACCTTACGGTGCAAAACCTTACGGAACAACGCAGGCAGGAAACAGTAGACCAGAACAACGAAGAATACAAATTGTTGCGCGAGGCTGTTGATACCGCATACGAAAAAATTGTATCGCGCATTAATGCCCTGGTTGAGCTGGAAATGTCGACACCTGAAATTGATAATTTTATTCAATTAACAAACAACCAGATTAACGATTACGAAAACGAACTGGCCGCACGCCAGGGACGCTCTGATAGCGAACCGGATGAAGAAATACCGCTTCCTCCTGCTCCTGACGAAGAAATTTAAATGGATTTGATTTGTGGAGAACAAAAGCATTCAACCTGCGGGTTGGGTGCTTTTTTTGTCCGGAGATAAATGTGTACTTCCCTCCATTAAGTGCTGATAATAAAGTAAAATTCTTATCCAACCGATGCAGCCGCAGCCCAATCCGGAAATACAGAAACATCAATATCGAATACCAGAACTCCCCAGAAATACATCACCAGGGTAGCAACAATAATTCCGGCCAGATTCAGGAGTATTCCGGTTTTAACCATGTCCTTAACCCTTATACGATTGGTTCCAAAAATAATGGCATTAGGCGGTGTAGCAACAGGCAACATAAAAGCCAGCGATGCTGCCAGTGTTGCCGGAATCATAAGCAACAAAGGATTGACTTCGATGGTAGTTGAAAGCCCCGAAAGAATAGGAAGAATCATTTCGGTGGTTGCAGTATTCGATGTTAGTTCGGTTAAAAACGACATCATAGTTACATTGGCAAAGGTGAGTACTATAGGTTCTAAATTGGCAAGCCCGGCCATTTGCTCGCCAAACCACATCGAAAGACCTGAATCTACAAATCCCTGTGCCAGTGCAAAACCACCACCAAATAAAAGCACAATGTTCCATGGTATTTTTCGTGCCGTTTCCCAATCCATTATGCGCTCCCCTTTCTCTGATTTTGATGGCAAAATAAAAAGGATAAGAGCAATAAAGATAGCCACTGTTCCATCGTTAATGTACGATGGGTTTTTAAACAATCCCGACCAGCCCGGAATATCAAACGACTGAATAGTAAATCCTGAACGGAATATCCATAAAAAAGCCAGAATAATAAACAAAATCAGTACGATCTTCTCCTCTTGTTTTGCTTTTCCCAAAGCGTTGTATTCTTCGCGAAACTGGTTGATATGAATTTTTTTCCAGCTCTTTTTGGGTTTGTACATGATATATAGTAACAACCAGGCCAGCACAAATAATACTATGGTTACCGGAAGTGCAAAAATAAACCAGTCGGCAAAAGATATTTCAGTCATCTCAGGAAAAATAATGCTTACAATCCGGGCAAAGGATAAATTAGGAGGCGTACCTACCAATGTAGCAACCCCTCCAATTGATGCCGAATAGGCAATGCCCAGCAGCAATCCAATCGAATATTTACCCAATTTCTTGTGCCCTATACTTTCTTCCAGTTTCAGAATGATTGAAAGAGCAATTGGAACCATCATCATGGCAGTAGCAGTATTCGACATCCACATCGAGAGAAAAGAAGTAGCCAACATAAATCCCAGCAAAATTCGCCCGGGACTAATCCCTACGACAATCAAAATCCGCAAAGCTATTCTTCGATGCAGCTCCCATCGTTCCATCGCAAAGGCCATTAAAAATCCGCCGATAAAAAGGAAAATCAGGTGGTTAAAATACATTGCTGAAATGGTCTTCCCGTCAACCACACCGAACAAAGGGAAAAGTGCCACCGGAAGTAATGCTGTTACGGCCAAAGGAATGGCTTCTGTTATCCACCAAATTGCCATGAGTAAAGCTATGGCAAAACAGTAGGTTACGTTTCTGTTCTGCGGGTCGAGATCGGCAAATAGAATTACAAACAAACTGATCAACGGAGCCAGAATCAAAGCCCACTGCCGGATTCCGGAAGTTTTCGTTCTTAATAATTTAGGCATTTTGGATTAATTCTTTTCCGAATTTAGCATAACACATCGACTTTAACAAAATGGAATCTCTAAAATTATCATTCGAATACTATACATATACTATACATAATCTTTTAGTGCGAATGATTTCGTATCCAAAAACTAATAAAGAAACTACTTTATTAAGTTCCAAATACGTATCTTGAAGGGAACAAAACACAGTAAAATGTATACATACAAAGCAACAGTTGACCGTGTGGTTGATGGCGACACCATCGACCTTGTAATTGATCTCGGATTTAAAATCACTACCTTTCAACGCATTCGTCTTCGGGGAATAAATACGCCTGAAACATATAATGTAAAAAAAGATTCAGAGGAGTATAAAAATGGTATGAAAGCCAAAGCTTTTGTTATTGAACGGATAACCAACAATAATAACGAAGTGATTGTTGAAACCGACAAAGAGGTAGGAAAGTTTGGCCGCTACATAGGAATTATCCGGTTGGCCGACAACGAGCAATCGCTTAACGACGAACTGGTTGAAAAAGGTTTTGCAGTTTATGCAGAATACTGATTTACGGATGCTTAAATAACAAAAAAGAGCATTCGGAATTCCGAAATGCCCTTTTTAACACAACATCAATTAAGCTTTTAGAAATATCTTGGTGAAATCACTTTCTCTTTCTTAAAACGCAATTCATACGATATCATTACTTCGTGTGTACCATTGCTGTAATTTCTCAGGTTTGTTGTTGAAAAATCGATAGCATACCCCAAACGTAGCTTCTCGGCAAACAGGAATTGTGCAATAAAACCAAATGAATCGCCGGAGCGCCACATACCACCCAGCCACAGCTTTTCTTTAATCAGAAAATTTCCGGTTAAATCGAACTGCAACGGAGTACCTGTTTCACTTGTAAACGAGGCTTTTGTTAAAGCTGTTGGCTTAAATTTTACGTTTTCACCCAGGTCAAACACTGCTCCTGCTATCAGGAAATAATGACGCATCTGAGCGTTAATAGAAAAGTTTTCAAAATCGTTTTCGAAAGTACTGTTTACTACTTTTGGAATAGAGAATCCCACGTATGCCTTTTTACTGTAAAGGAAAGCTCCTACTCCAAAATTTGGCTTCAGTTTCGAATCGATCTCTCCAACAAAAGAAGGATCTCCCGGATCGAGAATATTATGTGCTGCCAGATTATGATTATAACTGGTAAAACCACCTTTTAAGCCTAAACGAAGGTTCAATTTCTCACTTAGCGGAACCAGGTAAGAATAATCGCCATACACATAAAAGCGTTTTACATACCCCACTTTATCATTAATCACATTAAATCCCAATGCCACTCTTTCATTTTTAAGCGGTGCCTGTAACGAAAATGAATAGGTCTCCGGAGCACCTTCTATCCCCGCCCATTGCTGACGGCCAAGCACCATAAAACCAACCGATTCCCAGGTTCCGGCATATGCAGGATTTATAGTTTGCGTGTTAAACATGTATTGTGTATACATTGGATCTTGTTGTGCATTTGCTCCAAAGCTCAACAAAATCATCAGGGCGAAAAGCGCTATTTGTATTCTTGTTTTCATTTTATGCATCTTTAGTTAATCATTAATTATTCAGGAATATTGATCCTGCTACAGGAGTAGAACCGTCTCCGAGATTCAGAATATAGAAATAGGTTCCCACAGGAGACATTTCGCCACCAACGCGCATTTTGCTGGTACATTTTCCATCCCACCACGCATCTGTAGCTCCCCAACGATCCTCATTTCCATAGTCATCTTTTTCGTAAACCAAATTTCCCCAACGGTTGAATATCTCAATACTTGCATTTGGATAATTTTCGAAACATTCCATTTTAAAATAGTCGTTATATCCATCCTGGTTTGGTGAAAAACCATCCGGTATAAATAGCGTACACTCATCTTCCGTTTGACTGTACATCGCTTGTCCATCAACCGATACAGTTACATCTCTCCAATCGCGAATTCCGTTATTCTCTTCGTCCTGAAGCGGTGCATTACTCCCAATTGGATTTGTAGTTTGTGATCTGCCTGAGACTATATCGTAAGCTCCATCTAATCCGTCAACATCTGTATCTTCTCCGAAAGGAGTTGCATCAGCTTCCTTGTTAAAATTCGCATCGTGACCTTCAATTGCATCTTCAATTCCATCATTATCGGCATCGAGATCCAGATAATCAGGAGTTCCATCTCCGTCAGTATCCCAGGCTTCGTAGTAAATTCCGCCAAATTCGGCATCATAAATATCATCCCAACCATCGCCATTACTGTCAACACCCGATGGTGCAACATAGTCATAATAGCCACCTTCGCTAATGGTCGATTGCCACTCCACATTATCAACAATACCATCACCATCCGAATCAATATCCAAACGATCCACAATACCGTCGCCGTCAGAATCAATATCCATTTCATGATCATCCATCTCGTGGATATCGAGGATTCCGTCATTATCATCATCTATGTCATCAAGATCTGCAATGTTGTCACAGTCGGTATCAACTGCAACACTCACCACGATCTCTGCCTCTGAACAAACATCCGGATTCTCTGACGAACAAATCCTGTATGATATAGAGAAAGTAGTCGTGGTTAGAATTTCTGATGAATAGTATAAAGTCCCATTATCGAAATTGAATCCTTCCGGCAGGTTTTCAATCAATACCAAAACATCTTCGTCAATTCCAAGATCATTTTGAAGAATATCAATTTCACCCTCAATTTTAGAATCAGAACATGTCACCAAAGTAAGGTTATCGCTAACTGCTTCAATGGCAATCTTATTACAATCGTTCGTAATTGTCAGGTTTAAGGTTGCCACTGAATCGCAACCATTTCGTGTTTCTAAAGTCACGGAATAAATTCCACTCTCGGTATACATTTCGCCATTCCAGGTATAAGAATCACAAGCTTCTGCTGTTTCCTCAGTTTCTACCGAGCTATTTATTGTCAGGTTTAAAGTGGCTATTGAATCGCAACCATTTATTGTTTCGAAAGTCGCTGAATAAATTCCACTTTCAGTATAAGTAGTTCCGTTCCATTCGTAAGAATCACAAGCAATTACAGTTTCTTCTGTTTGTACTGAACTATTGATTGTAAGATATAAAGTTGCCATTGAATCACAACCGTTTACTGTTTCAAAAGTTGCGCTATACATTCCACTTTCTGTATAAGTAATTCCGTTCCAGGTGAACGACTCACAAGCAGAAATAATTTCTTCAGTTTCAATTGAATTGTTGATTGTCAGGTTCAAAGTTACTGTTGAATCACAGCCGTTTACTGTTTCGAAAGTCGCTATGTATACTCCGCTCTCAGTGTAAGTTTCACCGTTCCATAAATATGAATCACAAGCGATAACGGTTTCTTCGGTTTCAACTGCTTTGTTAATAGTAAGATTTAAAATTGAAGTGTAACTGCATCCGTTTATTGTTTTGGAAGCGACTTGATAAATACCACTTTTAGTGTAGGTTCTACCCTTCCAGATGTAAGAATCACAAGTAATAACCGTTTCTTCCTTTACCACCGAGTTATGAACAGTTAGATTCAAAGTTGCTATTGAATCGCAACCGTTTACAGTTTCAAAAGTCGCTGTGTAAACTCCACTTTCGGTGTAAGTAGTTCCATTCCAGTTATAAGACTCACAAGCAGAAACGGTTTCTTCTGTTTCAATTGTGTTGCTTATTGTAAGATTTAAAGTTGCTGTTGAATCGCAACCATTTATAGTTTCGAAAGTCGCTGAATATATTCCACTTTCAGTATAAGTAGTTCCGTTCCATTCGTAAGAATCACAAGCTGCAACAGTTTCTTCTGTTTCTACTGAATTGTTGATTGTAAGATTTAATGTTACTGTTAAATCGCAACCGTTTACAGTTTCAAAAGTCGCTGTGTAAACTCCACTTTCGGTGTAAGTAGTTCCATTCCAGTTATAAGACTCACAGGCAGAAAAGGTTTCTTCTGTTTCAATTGAGTTATTTATTGTAAGATTCAATGTTACTACTGAATCGCAGCCGTTTACTGTTTCCAATGTCGCGTTGTAAATCCCACTTTCGGTGTAAGTAGTTCCATTCCATTCGTAAGAGTCACACGCGGAAATAGTTTCTTCTGTTTCTACTGAATTATTAATTGTCAGATTCAATGTAACTATTGAATCGCAGCCGTTTACTGTTTCCAATGTCGCGGTGTAAATCCCACTTTCAATATAGGTAGTTCCATTCCAGTTATAAGACTCACAGGCAGAAACGGTTTCTTCTGTTTCAATTGAGTTATTTATTGTCAGATTCAATGTTACTGTTGAATCACAGCCGTTTATTGTTTCCAATGTCGCGGTATAAATTCCACTCTCAGTGTAAGTAGTTCCGTTCCATTCGTATGAATCGCAAGCAGTTACAGTTTCTTCTGTTTCTACTGAGTTATTAATTGTCAGATTCAATGTTACTGTTGAATCGCAACCATTTATTGTTTCCAATGTCGCGGTGTAAATCCCACTTTCGGTGTAATTAGCTCCGTTCCATTCGTAAGAATCGCAAGTAATAACAGTTTCTTCTGTTTCTACTGAGTTATTAATTGTAAGATTTAATGTTACTGTTGAATCACAGCCGTTTATTGTTTCCAATGTCGCGGTGTAAACTCCACTTTCAGTGTAAGTCGTTCCGTTCCATTCGTAAGAGTCACAAGCGGAAATAGTTTCTTCTGTTTCTACTGAATTGTTGATTGTCAGATTTAATGTTACTACTGAATCGCAACCGTTTACTGTTTCCAATGTCGCGGTGTAAATCCCACTCTCAGTGTAAGTAGTTCCGTTCCATTCGTAAGAGTCACAAGCGGAAATAGTTTCTTCTGTTTCTACTGAATTGTTGATTGTAAGATTTAATGTTACTACTGAATCACAGCCGTTTACTGTTTCCAATGTCGCGGTGTAAATCCCACTTTCGGCGTAAGTAGTTCCGTTCCATTCGTAAGAGTCACAAGCAACCAAGTCAATAGTTGTTGAAGAATGGTAATTAACAGTGATTATTGCATTGGCAGATTGTAGAATTACCTTTTCACCTTCAGGACAAAGGAAATTCTCATTTTCAACTAAAACACGAAAAATAGTAGTTTCTGTTAAATCATTCGCAACATAAGTTTCCGACAAATTGGCTATATCATTCCAGCTTGATCCAAAATCGGTACTCGATTGCCACCCGATAATTGTTCCCTTATAACCGTTCAGTGTTAACAGTGTGCTGTTTTCACCCTCGCAAACATTTGTAGTTTCAGGTGTTAAATTTCCACCAAGTCCAATTTCCAAGCCCACATTCTCTTCGTAACATACCGATGAATTGATATTACCTCCGGCAAACGAAATATATCGTACAAGGTTGACAACATTGTAAGCACCTGTTGAACAAATATTATCGAAAACTGAAAGTGGCATCAATACTTCAAAAAAGCTACCATCTTTTCCACTATAGTTTCCAATTGCCCCCTGAACATCTCCGGAATTATCTTTTTCCAGTTCTGTACCATTCCAGCGATATAGCTCTATATTTCCATTTTTAACATTTATCTCAAGAACCAGATCAGCTCCTCCAACATAATAATCCACATCAAATGTATCGAATTGAAGACCTGTTAAAGGATCATTATCAGCATCTAAATACATGCGAAATATTGCGCTTCCGTTATTTCCGTTCAGGAAACCAAGAAGCAGTTCTGAATTAGCTGTTGTTGTAGCCCATACCTGCTCTACCTGACAGGTAGATGATGCTTTTGAATCCACAATTATCGTTTGGGCAGTTTCATAATCTGATGTATTGTAATTTCCATCAAAAACCTGAGCATACCCTTTTTCTGTCCCAATAATTGAAATCAGTATTGCAAAAACCAGTCCTGCTATGCTTGATAGCGGGGTTGAAAGTTTTGTTTTACTTGCTACTGAAGTTTTCATATCATTTTTCTTTTTCAAGAAACGATACAAAACGAGAAAAATCTAAGTGAAAACGCCTGTTGATATACGAATGACTTGGTTTGTATTTAGATTCATTCGCTGGTTTCCGGCGATTTAATACAGATCTTTTTTCTACCTGATTAAACGTTCTTTTAGATTTTCTTTTGTCATTTGTTGCGTCCTTGTTGTTGTGTTTAAATTCTGTAAAAGCGTACTTTCGGTTATCCAATGCACATGCCAAAACTTTCAAACATCTGTCTAACAGAGCATTATGACTAATTCGCAAATCTATTCACTTTCCCCCATTGGGACACATGCTCCATATCGTCCCATTCCGGACCCTTTTCCCATTTTAAAATCACAAGGAATTTCGATACTGAAATCGAACAACTTTAGTATAATGTGCATTTATTAAGCAAGGAGAAATCACTCAATCGTTAACTTTCTTATTTTTATATAGCGTATATTAAACACAATTACTGACAACATAAGTAAACCACATGACAACACAGAGCAATAAATTTGGAACGGCACCTGTATTTCTTACGGCCATTTCCACCATATTAGGTGCTATTTTATTCCTTCGTTTTGGGTATGCAGTGGGTACCCTTGGTTTTTGGGGCGTTATCCTAATCATTTTCCTGGGACACCTGGTAACCATTCCTACAGCACTGGCCATTTCTGAAATTGCAACCAATAAACGTGTTGAAGGCGGTGGCGAGTATTTTATCATCTCGCGCTCGTTCGGGCTCAATATTGGAGCAACAATTGGTATTGCGCTATTCTTTTCGCAAGCCATTAGTGTAGCTTTTTATGTCATTGCTTTTACAGAAGCATTCGAATTTCTATTTAATCTGCTGGCCGACAAGTACGAACTGTTCTTGCCAAGGCAGGTGATTAGTTTGCCGGTTATGGCGGGTTTGGCTTTCTTAATTATAAAGAAGGGCGCCAATGTGGGTGTTAAAGCACTCTATTTTGTTGTGGCTATTTTGTTTGTGTCCATCCTTCTGTTCTTTTTCGGATCAACTGAATTTTCGCAATCTGCAAGCCTGCCATTTTCAAAAGATCAGTTTCGGAATTTTGAAAATTTCTTTGTCGTTTTTGCCATTATATTCCCGGCTTTTACAGGAATGACAGCTGGCGTCGGACTATCGGGTGATTTAAAAAATCCATCAAAATCCATTCCCCTCGGAACAATACTGGCCACCATTTCAGGAATGATTCTTTATGTATTTATTGTATATAAACTCACCATGTCGGCCTCGATAGAAGATTTAACCGAACACCAGCTGATTATGGGTAAAATCGCAATTGCCGGGGCGTTAATCGTTCCGCTTGGTCTGGCAGCATCAACTATTTCGTCTGCTTTAGGCTCGGTAATGGTTGCTCCACGCACTTTGCAGGCGCTGGCACTCGATCATGCCTTTCCATCAAAACGAATAAACCGATGGCTGGCCAAGGCAAATGTTTCCGACAACGAACCACAAAATGCTTCGATTGTAACTGTAGCCATTGCATTTATTTTTGTGGCATTGGGCGATGTGAATGCGGTTGCGTCCATCATTTCTATGTTTTTTATGGTTACTTATGGTTCCCTTTGTCTCATTTCTTTTCTGAATCATTTTGGCGCTTCTCCATCATACCGCCCAACTTTCCGATCACGTTGGTATCTATCGTTGGTTGGATTCATTGTTTCGATTTGGGTGATGTTTAAAATTAGCACGTCGTATGCCTTGCTGGCTGCAGGAGCAATGACATTAATTTACCTGTACATTAACTATTACCATAAAAACAGAAAAGACTTTGCCTCGTTATTTGCCAACTCGCTGTTTCAATTAAACCGGAAATTGCAAGTCCATTTGCAAAAGCGTAAAAAGCTGGTAAAGCAAAACGAGTGGCGTCCCAGTGCCATTTGTATTTCGGATAAAACAACGCACAACAACCGTGCTTTTCAATTGCTAAACTGGATTTCGTACAAATACGGATTTGGAACTTTCCTGTACCTTATTGAAGGCTACTATTCATGCAAAACGGTTGATATGGCCGACCAGAAACTTATTCAAATGATTGAAGAAGCCGACGACGAAGAAAACTATGTGTACATTGATACAATAATTTCGCCATCATACACTTCGGCCATTGCGCAAGCCATACAAATACCGGGCGTTGCGGGTATGGAAAACAACATGGTTATTTTTGAATACAACAAAGAAGATCCCAAAAACCTGGGTAGAATAATCGAGAATTTTGCACTGGTTAACAGTGGCGATTTTGATATTTGTGTGCTGGCATCGTCGGCCAAAAAGATGAAAATTCAGAACGGAATTCACATTTGGATTAATTCGTTCGACACAGAAAATGCCAACCTGATGATTCTGCTCAGTTTTATTCTGCTGGGGCACCCTGATTTAAAAAAGACGAGTATCGAAATATTTGTAGTTTGCCACGAAAACGAGGTGAAACAATCGAAAGAGGAAATGAAAAACCTTGTATTATCGGGAAGAATGCCGATAACTGAAAAGAATATTAAGATTATTCAGCGGACCGACGAGGTTTCTACCCGGGCAATTATTAAAGACCGATCGAAAGATGCCGGTTTAGTTTTGGTTGGACTACGCGAAGAAATGGTAAAACACGAAAAAGAGAACACATTTGCGGGGTACGATGAACTGGGAACAATTTTATTCGTACACTCGAAAGAACAAAAAGCGATTGAGTAGCAACTTTTACGCTGATGAAGTAAATAGTATTTATTTCTGTGCTTATAACAAGATCTCACCTGCTTTTATATACTTATTTATCTACTGACAACTAGATTTCCAGTTACTTTTTGTAGTACACAAACAACAATCCCGGTTTCTATCTGGAACAAATCAATTTCCAATTTTATTTAATCAACCGAATAATCTTCAGTGTTACCGCTTAGCACACATTACGAACATAAGTGATCATTAATAAAAAGAAGAGTAATTAATCATTGTTTCTCTACTATTTTTTATTGACCATAAAGTTTTGTAACTTACATAACTGATTACGAACAACCTAACTAAATTTTACAAAAAAACCAAAACTATTCTGATCATGAAAAAATTAGTCTTTCTGACTTTAGTTGTACTACTAATTAACTTTATCAGCTTTGCACAAACCACACCGCGAGGGTTTGCAATGCTTGGTAATAATCCTAAATCTATTGAGTTAAATCAGACCTTCACTTCCTCCGGGGAGATATTTCCTTTTCGGGGAATAAATGCTAATATTTATGGTGCTGCCGTAGATGTGGAAGTAAAATTCACCGGTTCCAAGGGAGTAGTTCGCCTCATTCTTCTGGACGAGAATTTTAACGAATACCAGATTTATGAGACCTTCCCTTTGTTAGAAGAACAGGCAACCATAAGTATTGAAAACATTTGCGAAGAAACAACAGTACTCGAAGGTGTAAAACCATATTCACTTTACATTGAAGTGAAAGATGCAGAGGTTAAGCTTAAACAGATTAAATATGCCACTGGGTTGCGCCAGGGGTTTAATATTAAGGCTGCGAAACAGGAAAGCAAAGAGCTACAGCTTCAGGAAAAGGTGAGACGGTTAAATGCCCACATTAAAGCCCACGGACTAAAATGGATCGCCGGCCCAACTGATGTGGCCAAAATGACCTATGCAGAACGAAAAAAACTTTACGGTCAAAGTACATTCCCAGCCGGAATTGAATATTATGCAGGTGGTATTTTAACCGTTGGCGAAAGTATCTCATTAAAATCGGTAACAGCTTCCACACCTTATATTCCCGACTGGGACTGGCGTGACCGACATGGAAAAAACTGGATTACACCTGTTACAAATCAGGGACAATGCGGTTCATGCTGGGCATTTGCTGCCACAGGTGCTACCGAAGCTATGGCCAACCTTTACTTTAATGATGAAAACCTCGATTTAGATCTTTCAGAACAGGATGTATTATCATGTACAAGTTCTCTTGACGACTGCGATGGAGGTCAACCATATCGAGCATTAGATAAAATACGCGATGATGGTGTTGTGGATGAAGGAGCCTGGCCTTACACAGCCAATTTTTCGCCCTCTCTTTGTACAACAGAAAAAGATGATGCTTCTGAATTAATAAAAATAAATGGTCGTATTAATTATGGAAGCACTGACTACCCACAATCGGTTGAAGGAATGCAAAAAATGCTTATCGAAATGGGGCCAATTAGTGGAGGAATTCTAGATTGGAGCCATGCTATGGTCCTTGTTGGTTATCACACAGTAAAGGAAGGAGATTCTTTTACTTACAGTGATGGAACAACTGTTTATGATGAACAATCACTAACAATATCAGCCGGAGATCCCTTAATCGGAACCGTTTTATGGATCTTTAAAAACAGCTGGGGAACTTCTTTTGGTAATCAAGGATACTCTTATTTCGAAGTAGACCCATTGCGTTTTGGATGGACACACGGAATTACCACACCCATTACCAGCGAAATGGTTTCGCGCACGGTTCATTGGGAAGATGCTGATAATGATGGGTACTACTGGTGGGGACTGGGTGAAAAACCAGCCGATTGTCCGGGGCCTGACCTTGCCGATGGCGACGACAGTGATCCAACACTTGGTCCGCTTGACGAATATGGCTATTGCACCGAATTAGCGGCCACCGCGTATAACATTTATTACGGTCACCTTCACAACCATTCCAATGTTTCGGATGGAACAGGAACACCGGACGACGCCTATAATTATGCAAAAAATACTGCAGGGCTCGACTTCTTTGGCCTTTCAGATCATGCCAATCAAATTGATGCATCAGAATGGGCTACTACAAAAACAGTAGCAGAAAGTTACAACCAGGATGGAGTTTTCACCACATTCTGGGGATTTGAATGGTCGCATAGTACCCAAGGACATGTTACCGTAATCAATACCGACGACTATTGTACGATAAATACAAATCCTAATTTTAGCGACTTGCATTCGTGGGTTAACACACACGAATGTGCCGCCTTCTTCAATCATCCCGGTCGGCAAAACTCGACCGGAGAAGAATTTGGACAGTTCCTCGATACACCATCAGAGAATTTTGTGGGAATGGAATTATGGAACAAAAACGATCTTTACTCCACCTATTACTATAACGACGGATATTACACTCCCGACGGTAACCTGGGCTATTTTGATGAAGCACAAACACATGATTGGAAAATAGGAGCAGGTGGCTCGGAAGATAACCACGAAGCAACCTGGGGTACATACAACGATTGTAACCTGGCAGTTTTGGCAAATAACTTGACAAGAGCTGATATTTACGAAGCCATTAAAAACCGGCGCTTTTATTCTACCCTCGATAAAAACATTAAAATGTCGTTTAAAATTGATGGCTCAGAAATGGGCTCTTCAGTTGAAGGAGCAGTTGGGCAAGGCCTACAAATACAGGTTTCCGACGACGACGGAGAAATATTCTCTGAAATTCAGTTAATGAAAAACGGCCTGCTTTTTAATTCGTGGACACCCGGACGTTCAGATGTTACTATCAACGAAAATATGAGTACTTCTGATGGCGATTATTACTACATAAAAGTTACCCAACCCGATGGCGACGAAGCGATTTCTTCACCAATATTCATCGAAGGTGGCATTTCAAATGTTTCGCCGGTTTGCGCCATTACAAATCCTGAAGACGGACAACATTTTAACCTCACACAATCTATCGTTCTTTCAGCTGATGCTTCTGATTCGGATGGTTCGGTTACTAAAGTTGAATTCTTCGTTGATGGAGTTTCGGTTGGAACTGATAATTCATCTCCTTTCGAAATAAACTGGACTATTCCTGAGAATGGATCTTATAACATTACGGCAAAAGCAACCGACAACTTTGAGGCCGGAACAACCTCAAACCCGGTGAACATAACGGTTGGAACATATACTGAAACGGTTTCAGCTCAAATAGCTTCAGCCAACGACGATGCCGAAGAAGGCCAAAACGGAACGATGTATATGACAAGCACCGACCTGGAGTTGGTATATGACACCTACAACGATCAGTTTTTACAAACAGTCGGACTTCATTTTTCCGACCTTAATATTCCTCAGGGAGCGACAATTACAAATGCCTGGGTACAATTTACTGTTGATGAAGTTTCAACCGGAACATTGAACCTGACAATTTCGGGAGATGCCAGTGATGATTCGCCGGCTTTTACAAGTTCAGCAAATAACCTTTCTAACCGTATCCAAACAGCAAATACGGTAAGCTGGAGTCCTCCTGACTGGAACACGGTTGCCGAAGCAAATTTAAACCAACAAACGCCCGATTTATCAGCTGTTATACAGGAAATTGTCGACCGTCCCGGCTTCTCTGCCTCAAGTGCAATTTCGCTGTTTATTACCGGTTCGGATAGCAATAACAGAATTGCCGAGTCGTACGATGGAGACCCCTCTTCTGCAGCTGTTTTAAATATTGAATATACTGTTGGTGAGGAGAACGAACCACCAATCTTTGTTTCAAATCCACTTATCGAAATCGACGGAACACAAGATGCTGCCTACAACAGCTCACTTGCCGATGACGCTACCGATCCGGAAGGCGATCCGTTAACTTTCCATAAAATCTCAGGCCCTGACTGGCTTACTGTAGCAGCAAATGGAGATCTTTCGGGAACACCCGATTACAGCGAGATTGGATCAAATAATTGGACTGTTCAGGTAATGGACGACTTTGGTAATTATACCGAAACGGAACTGCAAATTCATGTGATTAATGTGAATGATCCGCCCGAATTTACGGCTTCCGAGATTATTGAAGAGAATGCCTTTGAAGACCACTCATACACTGTTGATTTAAGTAACTATGTCAGCGATAAAGATGGCGATACATTAACATACACAATAGACTATGGTCCGTCGTGGTTATCAATTGATGAAACGACCGGAGTACTGAGCGGAACACCAGCACAGTCTGATGTTGGAGCAAGTTGGTGGTATATTCTCGTTAGCGATGGACAGGCTTCAGATGGTGTTCAGCTGGATATAATTGTTGAGCCATGGAACGACCTTCCTTATTTTTATACCAGTCCGGTTGTAAAACAAAATGCAACAGAAGATCTGGCATATTCCGGCACATTAATCGATGATGTTTTTGACGAAGAAAACGATGTTTTGGTTTTTACCAAGGCTTATGGCCCTGCGTGGCTGCAAATTTCTCCTGATGGCCAGTTATCAGGCACACCTTTACAAAGCGATGAAGGAATAAACATTTGGGACATTGAAGTTGATGACGGAGGCGGTATTATTGTTCCCGAACAACTTGAAATTTATGTAGATTGGGTTAACGATGCTCCGGTTTGGAACACCAACCCAATTGTTGAAGCCGATGCAATGGAAGGAGTACCCTACTCTTCATCACTCGCAGCTTATGCAAGCGATGAAGAAGGTGACAATCTGTTTTTCATATTTCAGGAGGGGCCCGGCTGGCTTATAGTTGAACCTAACGGTACCATTTCAGGAACGCCATCAGCAGCTGACATTGGACTGAACACCTGGATCATTCGTGTTGATGACCAGAATGGAGAGTTTAGCGATGTAACACTTCAAATTAATGTGCAGGATTTCAACTATGCACCTGAATTCACAAACAATCCGTTCTCTACAACGTCAGCTTACGAAGATTCTCCTTACTCCGCATCAATTGCAGGTTCAGCTACCGATACAGATGGAGATGCTTTAAGCTATTCTAAAATAGATGGCCCGGATTGGTTAACAGTTGACACCGACGGAACATTAAGTGGAACACCTGTTCAAACTGATGTTGGCCAGAATAGCTTTACCGTAGAAGTAAGCGACGGTAATGGGGGAAGCGATCAGGCAATACTGGAAATAAACGTGTTGAATGTAAACGGTGATCCAGTATTCTCTAACGATCCAATTATTTTGGCCGACGCCACCGAAGACCAGTCTTATTCCGCCTCAATACTAAGTTTTGCATATGATGAAGACGGAGATGTGCTAACATTCACAAAAGCTAGTGGTCCTGTCTGGTTATCAATTAATACTGACGGAACCATTTCAGGAACTCCCTCAGGAACAGATGTTGGAATAAACTCGTGGACTGTAGAAGTTTCTGATAACATCGGAACTAATGCAACCACAACACTTCAAATTGACGTAATTGCCCAACAAAGCATCGATTATTGTGAAGTAACCGGAAACGTCTCTTCAGAATGGATTAATAACATAACAGTTAACGGAGAAAGTTTAACACAAATTACCCCTATTAATGGTTATAGCGACTATACAAATGAAGAGCCATTTAACCTTGAGACAAATACTTCTGTAAGTTTGTTGCTCTCACCTGGCTTTAGCGGACGAAGTACCCACCAGTACTGGGCGGTTTATATCGACTACGATCAAAACGGTTTCGATACAAACGATTTGGTTTTTGCACCTTCAAAAAGTAAATCTGCTATAACCGGAAACTTTACCACAAGATCGAATGTGGGCATAACTCGTATGCGAATAATGATGAGCGACAGCGGAACTCCTTCTCCATGCAATTCTATTGCCGGAGGCGAAATTGAAGATTACCTTGTAAATATCCAACCGGCAGGTGTGAATCCGCCAATTGCAGATTTTACAGCTGATAACACTGTTATTCTGGAGGGCGAAACAGTTAGCTTCACAGACATTTCTCTGAATAATCCAACGAGTTGGGAGTGGGATTTTGGAAACACCGAAACTTCAACATTACAAAATCCAACAGTAACATATAATATCGAAGGAATATACACGGTTGCCTTAACTGCAACAAACAGTGCAGGTTCAAATACCGAAACGAAAGTTGGATACATTACTGTTGAACCACTTCCAACCAATCCTCCGGTTGCAGATTTTACCGCCGATGTAACGACAGTTTATGTAAACGCCCCGGTTCAGTTTACCGATCTTTCATCTAATGCACCTACCGAATGGTGCTGGGATTTTGGTGATGGACAAACCTCAGATATCCAGAATCCGGCTGTAAGTTATGCTATTGCAGGAACGTATTCAGTAACTTCTATTGTTAGCAATGCCTACGGAAGCGATACTTTAATACTCCAAGATTATATCACTGTAAATGAAATGCCCGATGAAAACTATTGCGAACCGGTAATTAACAATTCCAGCGACTGGATTGTATCGGTCGACATTAATGGACAAACCAACACCGTTGCACAAAATCCTTCAGGATATATGCTCTTTACCGATCCGATGTTTGAGTTTGAAGCAGGAGCAACCTATTCATTCGAGCTGGTACCTTCAGATGCTAAAAGCAGAAACTTTTGGCGTATTTGGTTAGATACCGACGGTTTAGGAACCTTTACTGATGCCGGAGAAACATTATATACAGGCAATAACAAAAAAGGATCTGTTAGTGGCTCCATAACCATCCCATCAAATAGCGTTACTTCAACCCGCTTGCGTATTGCTATGAAAACCGGAAGCAGCCCAGCCTCGTGTGATGATAACTTCAGCGGAGAAATGGAAGATTACCTGGCAAATATCAACCAGCCATTAGCCAAAAGTGTATCAATTCTGCCTGCCATAAATTCATCGTTGGGAGAGAATGAAACCTCTTTAAATGTTTATCCGAATCCATTCAACCACGAGATAAATATTGCAATTAAGAGTGATGATAACAATGTGGAATCAGAGGTATACATTACAGATATAACAGGCCGGTTAATTTTTAATAAAACTTATGGCAAACAACGCACCATAACTATTATGAATTTACAACTAAATCCCGGAAGCTATTTCATCACGGTTCGAATGGATGATTGGGTTACCACAAAACAACTTACAAAAACCCGGTAATCGATAGCATATTGTTTCACTATAAATGAGCTGTTATAGTTTTAAAAGAAAAAACCGTTGAGACAGAACTCAACGGTTTTTTCTTGTAGAACAACAGCAAATGCCAAGTACATCTAAAAGTATTGCTAAACAATACAAAATATTTTGTAACTTCCAAAACGAGCAATTTCGTTTTACGTCCTATGAATATTAGCGATTTTATAACTGAGCACACCGGGTTGTCATTACAAACACAATCGGAAATCCTGTTTTCGATAATTGTAATTATCCTACTTTCCGTTATCAGGTTTACTATATTAAGAGTAGTGTGGCGGCAAACAGAAAATGCCAAAACCCGCTATCAATGGAAACGGACACTTTCGTTTGTCATTCCAATTGTTACCATTGTTTTAGTTGGGGCTATCTGGTTACCGGCATTCGAACAGTTCGGAGCTTTCTTGGGCCTGTTTTCTGCCGGTTTGGCAATTGCCTTAAAAGATCCCTTAACCAATCTTGCGGGGTGGTTTTTTATTGTCACACGAAAACCGTTTATCGTTGGCGATCGCATTCAGGTTGGCGAGAATACTGGTGATATAATCGATATTAGGCTTTTTCAGTTTACCATGCTGGAAATTGGCAACTGGGTGGATGCCGACCAAAGTACCGGACGAATTATTCACCTGCCAAACGGTAAGGTTTTTCTTGAACCGCAGGCGAATTTTAGCTCCGGTTTTGAATACATCTGGAACGAAATACAAGTGAACATTACTTTTGAAAGTAACTGGAAAAAGGCCAAAAGTCTTCTTGAAACGATCATTCAGGACTATTCAAAAGACATTCATATTAAAGCACATCAGGAAATTCAGGAAGCCAGTAAAAATTATATGATTTATTACAAACACCTCACTCCCATTATTTACACAAAAGTAATGGACTTTGGTGTGCGTTTAACTATTCGCTACCTGTGCAACCCTCGTCAACGAAGAGGATCAGAAAATATCCTGTGGCAAGATATACTCACTGCTTTTAATAAGGAGGCTGACATTCAATTTGCTTATCCAACCACAAGATTTTATAAAGCTGGCGAAGCAAGTAAAGCCGATTAGCGCAACCTTTTAACTTTCAGAACCATCTTTTACCAAACTGCTGTTATGTTCAGGATTTGTATTACATTTTTACTACTACTGCTTGTTATTACAGCCTGTGATAACGATGAAAAAGGCATTGAAATGGATATTGTTGAAACAGGTTGCATGAATGCTTGGGGTGATTATTATGAAGGCACCAGCGATTACAAACATGCAGTAACAGCCTACCTGGAAGATAATAACATTGTAGTTTATTCTGTAAGTAAATTGAACTATTTTTCCGGTCCCGTTTGTGAGGCATGCTACTGTCCTACCGGAAATTTAATCGTAATCAGGATTAATGAAAAAGATGTTGCCAAAGCGGAACAACTGGGTTTTCATCTCGTTGTAAACGGCCAAAATAATATTCCGCTTAAAGATTAATGTCATGTAAATTAGACATAGTCAGGACGTCATTCCGAATTTATTTCGGAATCCTTTTTCAAAATTGAGATGCTGAAATAAATTCAGCATGACGAAACAACATTATTGATTCTAAAGGACTCTATCCCACAGGTATTCTACTATTAAATTCTGTTAAATTCCCATTCTAACAAAACATTTCTGAAAATATAAAGTTATACATATCGAAAAATCTAGATGATTCGATAATTTTTAACAATAAAAACAATGAGCAAACAACTATTTTTCAAGAGTGCCTCATTGACTTTTCTTCTTACCCTTATTCTTTCGGGTATCGCGTTTGGTCAAAACTGGCAAACCGACTTCCAGCAATCATTACAAACAGCAAATGCAGAAGACAAACCAGTCATCCTTGTATTTTCCGGATCGGATTGGTGTGCGCCGTGTATGAAGCTGGAAAATGAAATATGGAGTTCGGATGAATTTAAAAACTATTCGGCCGAGCATTTTGTGCTTTACAAAGCCGATTTTCCACGTAAGAAAAAGAACCAGCCCGACAGCGATCAGGTGAAAGCCAATAAGGAACTGGCCGAGAAATATAACAATAAAGGTTTTTTCCCGCTGGTGGTTATTTTAGACAAAACCGGCAAAGTGTTGGGCGAAACGGGCTACAAAAAACTCTCGCCCGACGAATACATCAAACATCTTGAAACTTTTATAAACTAATGGTTCGCCAAATAGCAATACTATTGGTTTTAGTAACACTGGGACTGCCGGTTTTTAGCCAGCAACCATATAAACGAACGCTAAAACTTATGGGAAGCCGCTTCGACATAACTGTGGTTGCCAACAACGAGCAAGAAGGAAACGACTATATCGATCTGGCGGTTGCAGAGATTCAGCGCATTGAAAAACTCATCTCATCATGGGATGCTGATTCCGAAACATCGGCAATAAACAAAAATGCCGGAATACAACCGGTAAAAGTATCGCCTGAACTTTTTGCGCTGATCGAACGGGCTATTCGTATTTCGGAATTAACCGACGGCGCTTTCGATATCAGCTATGCGTCGATGGACCGTATCTGGCAATTCGACGGAAGCATGACGACTATGCCTTCGGAAGAAACCATTACTGCCTCGGTAGCAAAAGTTGGGTATAAAGACATTGTACTGGACAAAGCAGCTTCAACCGTTTTTCTGAAAAAGGTAGGGATGAAAATCGGTTTTGGTGCCATTGGCAAAGGTTATGCGGCCGACAAAGCCAAAGCATTGCTGATCGATAAAGGTGTGAGTGCGGGGATCATTAACGCTTCGGGCGATATGAATACCTGGGGCAAACAACCCGACGGTAGTTACTGGAAAGTGGCTATTACCAACCCAATGAACAAAAACAAGGCTTTTGCACTTCTACCTATTAAGAATGGTGCGGTGGTCACTTCCGGCGACTACGAAAAATATGTGAAGTTTAACGGAATACGATATGCACACATTATCGATCCGCGAACCGGTTATCCGGCGCACGGAATCATCAGTGCAACCGTATTTGCGCCAAAGGCCGAACTTGCCGACGCACTGGCAACATCAGTTTTTGTTATGGGAATTGAGGTAGGGCTCGACCGCATTAACCAGCTGCCTCAAATAGAATGTATAATCGTTGACGATAAAGGAAATATTCATCAATCGGATAATATTGAAATTAAAACAGACTAACACAAATGAAGAAAAAAATCATTTTACTGGCCGGACTGGGATTCATTTTATTCAGTTCGTGCACGGTGTTACAGGAGTATGAGAAGGTAAATATAAACGATCCGGATATGGCCCTGGCCGACCGCAAGATCGACAAATTCCAAACTACTTTTCAATCGTACAGAGAAGCTGCATCGGGAGCTAACGGAGGTAAAACCGGTGGCGGATGTGGCTGTAATTAAATCCAATTTTCAGACATGAAGTATTTATTTAGTTTAATATTGATTGCTTCAGTGCTTGTTTCAAGCGCCCAGGACGCAAACCAGGGTGAATACAAAAAACGTGTACTGGAGCATACCGAGATAGATTTTCTGCTTAATTACTACGAGCAGGATGGAGAGAATGCCGCCGTAACCGGTGGACGCGGAACCGAAGATTTGCAAGATCTATCGCCAACCATAATTGTGGCCGTTCCGTTAAACGACGATGATGTGCTGACCATTAACGCCAATATTTCGGCGTACACTTCGGCCTCGTCGAGCAACATTAATCCTTTCGATGGAGACCAGCCGGCCGATCCTTTTGTGGCCAGTAGTGGCGCTTCAAAATCGGATGTGTGGGCAAACCTGGTTGGAAGTTACAGCCATAGCTCCGACGACAGAAACCGGATTTGGAATGCGAACATTTCTATAGCTTCGGAATACGATTACATCTCATTTGGTCTTGGCGGCGGTTACACATGGCTGTTTAACGAGAAAAACACGGAGTTATCGCTAAACGGAAATGTATATCTCGATACCTGGAGCCTGATTTACCCCATTGAACTGCGCACCAACCAGGGCGATGATGAACACGGATTCTCTGGTGGTTCTTTTCAATCCATCGTTCCCGGCTACGACCCATCATTTACCGAGCATGATAGCAAAGGAAGAAACTCCTATTCTGCGGGTATTGGACTTTCGCAAATCCTGTCGAACCGATTGGTTGGTTACGTTTCGGCCGATTTTATTATGCAAGATGGTTTATTATCGACACCATTTCATCGCATATATTTTGCTGATAAGGAAGATTACTTTTTCGAAAACTTTCATTTGGCCGACGATGTGGAGCGACTCCCCGACTCGCGCTTTAAAATTGCACTGGGCACCCGTCTTAACTATTTTGTAAACCACAGGGTAACACTGCGCACCTATTACCGGTATTACACCGATGACTGGGGAATTACCTCGCATACGGCAAGTCTTGAAATTCCGGTGAAGATTACGGATAAGTTTACTATTTATCCGTCGTACCGCTTTTACAACCAAACGGCTGCCGACTACTTTGCGCCTTACAACAAGCATTTATCAACCGAAGAGTTTTATACGTCGGACTACGACCTCTCAGAATTTAGTGCCAATAACTATGGATTTGGAATTAGTTACACCGATGTATTTACCAAAGGCCACATTTGGAAACTGGGCTTAAAAAGTATCGATTTGAAATACCATAAATACGATCGCGATTCCGAATTCTCGGCATCGATGTTTTCGTTTGGGGTGAAGTTTGTTGTTGATTAAAAGCCAGTACCATCGAAAAAAACTTCGGCCACTGATTAATTGCAGTGGCCGAAGTTTTTTGTTTTCTCATCTACCTGTTTTCACTTGTATCGTTTTCCTTTACATGTGATAAGGATCTGGTCCGGGCTTGGTCGGATAATCCGTTCCCGGAAGCGGCTTTTCCTTTTCAGGAGCTTCGTAATAGTAATCGTCGGAACACGATGCAAATCCTAAACCTACTCCTGCTAATAATAACACGCCACACAACTACCTTTAACATAGCACCTTAAACAAAACAAGGCGATCTGAATTGAATCTATCTCTATCGGTTTTTGCTGTTCTTTTTGATTCGGGCAATTGTATAAGGTTTGTAAACTGAAGTAAGCAAGGCTATATAATGAAACGATTCTTTTCCGTCAATCCTGATTTTTGAGATTTTTCATTGATTTCATTCAACAAATCTGGGAACAAATCAACTGCTGTTATTTATCCGTTTAATTTTTTGGCAAGCAAAATCATTTGTTATCCAGCACCATAATCAATATCCGCAACTTTCAATTTTAAGTCAGTCGATAAATTCGTAAATCCTAGCGCTTTCAAAGTGTCATTTTCACTTCCAGGTCCTTGTCTATCTGATTTTTTTGTAAGTCTATTATCAATTCAAGTTCTGTCACTATTTTCTTTCCTTAGGCTACACATAAATTAGGTGTAAGCTAAAACTATGGATTATTAAGCTACTCTGATATTCAATTCCCTAATATCACTTTGGATTAGAACAACCAATTGAGTGTATAAACCAAGTTTTTTTATAAATATTTTTTCTACTGAAGTTTAAGAGCCCAATTAAAACGGCTCAATTTTCAGCAATTTAAATGTAAAATCTTATGCACAAATAACAAGCAAAAACAAAATCCAGAGGATTGGATTGTCTTTACCTCTCGTTTTATCATACTACAAAAACAGCTACATACAGCTTTCAATAAATAAACATTTGAATGGAAAGGAAGAGTAAGCAAATCCTTACTTTTCCTCTCCAATCGCAAACAATATATTCAAGCCTGAATTTATAATGTGTTCTTACTGGCGTTCCTGAATTTTTTCCCAAACATGCATCTTCAGGAAACTGTTTTCCACATTCGATTCCATTTCCTTATACATACTGAATGGGACAGTGAATGTCAATGTCTCTCTATCGACTATAGCACGTTTTGAAATATCAAAAAAGCCGATTATGCTACGTGGATTTTCTTTTTTGACTTCTTCAAATCCAAAGAGTATGGATTGACAAGCTGCACCAAAAGGAGCCGTAACACTTTGGTTTGTTCCGCGATTATAGTCAGCCATAACCACAAGGGCCGATAACTGATCGGCATTTACAAAAAACACGATCATTTCAGGCTCATCTTCTTCGGTTACTGTATCCCAGGATTTAAATACCACATATTGGGTTGGTACTTCTGTTATTGGAAGCGAATCGACCCATTTTCGTGCCTTTTCAGGATCTTTGTAAAAACGTTCACCTTCTTCCATCATACCGCCATTATTGCCCATCATTGCTGCCATCTCTTTGTTTCCTGTAGAAAGAAGGCATTCAATTGGGAATTGTCCATATGCGTCGCCAAAGCCCAGACCTACACCCCCACCCGGACAACCAAAAGTTTTACGATCGAAATAGGCAGGTCGGCTTTTTTTACTCGATGCCACTAACATCGAAGCAACACATCCAAACATATTCCCTTCTTTAAAATGAAGTCCATCTTCAGGTTTCTCATCAGTTAGTAGTATTGCCACCGGTTGCATTTGTAGTTTTAATGCTTCAATAAGTTTACTGTTCATAAAATAATGTCTCCTTTTCTATCAATTTAGTTACGCGTTCCTTTTGCTTAAAAATAAAAATTTAATACGAAAAGCAATTAAATATCTGGAGCAATGTCAGTTTGACTTTGGCCATAAAAATTCAATGGGCAAGTCAGAATCATTTATTGAGTTGAATAGCGCATAAAAAAAGGGGAAACCTAACGGCCTCCCCTCAATATCAAATTCTATATTATAACTAAAGTTTGAACTCCGGTTATTACATTAAAAACGAAATAAGCACACCTGCAGCAACTGCCGATCCAATTACACCGGAAATGTTACTGGCCATACAGTACTGTAAAATATGGTTCTTTTTGTCGTATTTCAATGCCAGCTCGTTAGCAACACGCGACGCCATTGGCACGGCACTCAAACCCGTTGCACCAATAAGCGGGTTGATTTTTTTCTTACTGAAAGTATTTACCAGTTTTACTGCAAAAATACCACCGGCAATCGATATGGCGAAGGCCACAAAACCTCCTACCACAATACCCAGTGTTTTTGCCGAAAGGAAAACTTCAGCAGTCATAGTTGCTCCAACAGTAAGCCCTAGGAAAATGGTTGCGGTGTTCATAATTGGTCCTTGTGCGGCGTCGGCCAAACGGCTTGTCGACGAGCCAACTTCCTTGATCAGGTTACCAAACAACAGCATTCCCAACAGTGGCACCGACGACGGAACCAGAATAGCCGCCAATGTTCCCAAAGCAATCGGGAAAATAATTTTGGCAGCTTTTAAATTCTTGATCTCGTATTTTGCCGGGAACTGTTTCTCCATCTGTTTCATGTTGATGGTGAACTCTTTCTTCGTGATAAACAGCTTTGCAACCAGCGGAATAATTACCGGTACAAGCGCCATGTAAGAATATGCCGCTATAGCGATAGGGCCAAGCAAGTGCGGAGCCAGTTTAATTGTAGTGTAAATAGCGGTTGGGCCATCGGCACCACCAATAATACCCAGCGAAGCAGCTTCTTTAGGCGTAAAACCAACAGCAATAGCACCAATAAGAATGGTAAAAATACCAATCTGTGCTGCGGCGCCAAACAGTGCCAGTTTCAGGTTACGCAACATCGGACCAAAATCGGTTAATACGCCAACCCCCATAAAAATTACAGGAGGCAGCAAGCCCGTTTTAATCAGCGAATAATACAGGTAATTCATAATCCCGTAATCGTGCGCAATTTCAAATAGGTTCATATATCGGTGTCCTTCCAGCTCAATCAGGTCAGGATTTACAACTCCCATTTGTCCTCCCGGAAAGTTGGCCAGCAACACACCAAATGCAATGGGAATAAGCAACAGTGGCTCGTATCCCTTCTTTATCCCAAGATAAAGCAGCACAAACGATATCGCCCACATAATAAGTGTCTGGTAGGTGATATCGCCCAGTGCGGTCATGTTAAACAGTTCTGATAAAATCTCCATAAAATAATTTTATGACAGTTGTACCAAAACATCGTCTTCGTCCACGTTGTCGCCATTGGCTTTTAAAATGGCAACAACAGTACCATCGCTTTCAGCAACAACAGCATTGTAGGTTTTCATCGACTCGATGTAGCAAACCAAATCACCCTCTTTTATTGTATCGCCAACTTTAAGCGCGGTTTCCGATGTATCTTTTGTTAACATGAATTTTCCTTCAAGCGGTGCAATCACTTCAGAAGCAACGCTACCGTTTACTGCCGGTGCAGCTTCTTCTTTTGCCGGTGCAGCACTTGCAGCAGCCGGAGCAGCTTCAGCACCATCGTAGCTAACGCCTACTTTAAACTTCTCACCGTTTACATCAATAATCATCGATTTTGGCTCGAATGAACCTGAAGGAACTTCCACTACTTCAGGTTTTGGCTCAGCAGCAGCTTTCTTCTCAGCAAGGTCGGCCTCGAAATCGGCTTTTGCTTTACCCGATTTGTATGCGCGGTATTGCTCAGGGTGCATCGCCAGCTCGAACAACTCTTCGTCGTCCTGACCATAATCCCAACCGTTGTCGTCCATTTCTTTTTTGAACACATCAAGGTTATCAGGATACTGCTCTTGTGGAACGCCGGTAAAGAATTCTTTTCCTTTTTCTTTGGCCAGCTCTTTAATTTCAGGAGCCAATTCTCCAGGAAGTTTTCCTGATTTACCGATGATCATATCCCAGATGTTATCAGCAATCATACTCCAGCGCTCGCGGCCTTTAATTACCTGTAACACGTTCATCAGTGCCAGGTTTTTCACGTACTGGCTAAATGGAGTTACCAGCGGTGGATAACCTAACTTCGGCCAAATATATTCAACTTCCTCAAACAGTTTGATCAAAAGATCGTCCTGGGTTAAGGTTGGTTTATTGCGTTTTGTCAGCCATTTGTTCAGGCTCTCGAGGTTGTTACCCAGGTCGGCCATCAAACTACCCATCATTCCGCCAGGAAGACCTGAACCGATCAACAATGAGTTCATGTGACGGTTTTTAGGATTGATGTAGTAGCCAAGGAAATCGTCGATAAACTCCTGAGTCATCGCGCGAACTTCCATGTAAGCTTTCATGTTCACCTCTTTTACTGCATAACCGGCATCTTTTAACATACCTTGCACAGCCAGTACATCGGCGTGACCTGTACCCCACGACAGTGGCTCCATAGCAACGTCAACATAATCAACTCCGGCGCGTGCAGCCTCTAAAATACTTGCCATTGAGAAACCAGGACCTGAGTGTCCGTGGTACTGAACCGTAGTTTTAGGATGTGCAGTTTTTATATTCTTAATGATTTTTCCGATGAATGCAGGACGACCAATACCGGCCATATCTTTTACACAAATCTCGTCGGCACCCATTTCAATTAAAGTGTTGGCCAGGTTGGTATAATATTCTACCGTGTGCACTTCCGAAATGGTTAAACTCAAAGCAGCCTGCGAAATCATTCCACCTTCTTTGGCAAACTTAATCGAATTCTCCAGGTTACGCGGGTCGTTCAATCCACAGAACGAACGTGCGATATCAGTACCCTGTAGTTTCTTTACTTTAAACATCAGCTTACGAACGTCGGCAGGAACCGGGCTCATGCGAATACCATTCAATGCACGCTCTAACATGTGTGTTTGAATACCGGCATCGTTAAATGGCTGTGTCCATCTGCGGTTAGCAATATTTGGATTCTCGCCAAATAAAAGGTTAATCTGCTCGAATCCACCACCGTTGGTCTCGACCCTGTCGAAACATCCCATATCGATTATTGCTGGTGCTACTTTTTCCAGTTGTTCTACTTTGGGAACGTATTTCCCTGAAGATTGCCACATATCTCTATACAGCAAACTGAACTTAATCTCCTTCTTCATTTCTGTTTATTTTGGTTTTATTGGATAAATAAGATACCATTTGCTTCTTTGCTCTTGCTTTTCCAATCGTTTGCACTATTCTGTTTAGTCTCGAATCGCCTCCACGGAAAAAAGCTTCGGAAGTTGGTATCAGTTAACTAATCACTCATTTTCTCTACCGATGTTATTCTGCCTTTTCCTTTAGTTGTGATTTGCACAGCTGAAACAATAGCAGCTAATTTCGACGGTTCAATCTCCGATTGTGTACCACCCTCTTTTACTGAAGTACTTACCTGTACAACTGCAAAACGATTGGTTATCCGGATAATTAAATTGCCCAAAACCACCACCATAATCAGGATGAAAAACACGGTACTCATACCCGTTAACATCAATTTTAAAGCTTCACTCATCTTTAGTTATTTGTTTAAATTGATTTTTTAAAGCTTGCAAATATATATTTCATTATTACATAGAAATCCAGATAGATTTCAAATTGTAAGCATTTTGGTATTTTTTCTATCATTTTGAAAGATTCAATAAAGAAATATTTCTTTTTACATATACAAATATTTAAATATGAACAAGTTATATGCGTTCAAAAAAAATGTAATTTCAGAAACTGCTTTACAACATAAAAATGAGGCAGTTAACATTAAGGTTAGATTTGTTATTGTTTTTTGTGTAAAAATTACACATTGCTCTTTTTTAAGCTTTTAAGACCTGTTTATCCCTATTCTGGTTCATTTTCAAATTTTCGCAAATCCCTGTGTTATTGATTCTGGTTATTCAGGCTAAACACCCTCGCATAATTTATGTAGTCTATAAAAATAATGTACCTTTGTCTCAGATTTTGGGTTTAAGAAGATTGCTCTACCTCCTAATCCCCACCTTTAGGAACTTGCTTTTTTTAAATCTTATCGCTCAACAGTAAAAACGTATTATAAGCTTTCATGATAACGAGGACTGCAATCATGTAGCTTGAATCTTTATAAAAACTATATGGGAAGATCAAAAGAATCATTCAACAAAAAAGAAGTTAGAAAAAAACAAGAGAAGAAAAGAAAAGAAAAAGAAGCCAGAAAACTGGCTCGTAAAGAAAGTGGTGGAAATTCGGGACTTGACGATATGATCGCCTATGTTGATGAATTTGGAAACATTACAGATACTCCACCCGAAGAAACAGCTAAAGAAGAAATTAATGCCGAAGACATTGATGTTAGCGTACCAAAAGGTGGTTACGGTGAAGCTGAGCCCAAAGAAAAGCAAGGAATTGTAACTTTCTTTAACGAGCAAAAAGGTTATGGTTTTATTCGCAACCTGTCGAACAACCAGAATATTTTTGTTCATATCAATGAAGTTGAAGGCGAGATCAAAGAAGGAAATCGTGTTACTTACGAAGAAGGTCAAGGCCCAAAAGGACCAGCAGCAATGAACGTAAAGATTTCGGGTTAACAGTTGAAAAATTTCATTTAACTTTTACGCAAACAATATACCTGTATGGGAAAAGATTTAAAACTTGCGGTATTGATTGATGGTGATAACATTCCATCTGCCTACGTAAAAGAAATGATGGAAGAGATTGCCAAATATGGCAATCCAACTATTAAACGAATTTATGGCGACTGGACCAGACCAGGTCTGACAAAGTGGAAATCCCTTCTGCTTGACAATGCTATAACACCCGTTCAACAATACGGATACACTACCGGTAAAAATGCTACCGACTCGGCCATGATCATCGACGCCATGGACATTTTATACAGCGAAAAAGTAAATGGATTTTGTCTGGTATCGAGCGATAGCGATTTTACCCGGCTTGCCACACGTTTGCGCGAAGCCGGCATGCATGTAATTGGTATTGGCGAGAAAAAAACACCTGATCCGTTTATCGTTTCGTGTGACCGTTTTATATACATCGAGATTTTAAAAAGCCGCTCGAAAGAAAATGAAAGCTCCTCTTCTAATAAATCAGAGAAGAAAGGCGTTGACAAAATTACTCCGAAAGTTATTCGCCTCATTTCGAAAACAATATCGGACCTGGCAGACGACGATGGCTGGGCTTTCCTGGGCGATGTGGGTAGTTTGCTACAAAAGAAACAACCTAATTTTGATTCAAGAAACTACGGTTTTGAAAAACTTACCCCACTGATCCACTCGATCGGGAATTTTGAAATTGACCAACGCGAAAGCCAGGGGAAATATAAATTAATGTACGTTCGGAACAAGAAACGTTAGTTTAAGATTGAAGGAGATTGGTTTTAAGATTGGGAACAGATTGAAAGAATACACCAATCTTCTTCCTACTCAATATCAAATCCGTCACTCCCATTCCAAGATTCAACTATTCATCACTCAAAAAGCGCCACAATTTCTTCCTGTGTAATTTGCTCGAACGGATCGTTTGAGTTGATAAACTTATCTGCCAGCGAACTTTTACGGTCTTTTAGTTTTTGAATTTTTTCTTCAATCGAATTTTCAGTAATAAAACGATACACAAACACATGTTTATCCTGCCCGATACGATGCGCCCGGTTAATTGCCTGGTTTTCTGCTGCCGGGTTCCACCACGGATCAATAATAAAAACATAGTCGGCTTCGGTGAGATTCAGCCCTACTCCACCGGCTTTTAAGGAAATCAGAAATATTCGGTTTTCATCATCGTTCTGGAAATCTTTTATCACTTTTTCGCGCTTGGTGGTTTGCCCCGTAAGCTTGCTGTATTTCCACTTTTCTACCTCGATTTTTTTCTCCAGCAATTCAAGGTGAGTTACAAATGAAGAAAAGATCAGCACCTTATGTTTCTCGGCTACAAGGTTGCTCAACATCCGGAAGATCTCATCAAACTTACCTGATCGTTCAGAGGCATCATCATCGGCTAACGAAGGGTGATTAGCCAGTTGCCGCAACTTGGTGAGGCCCTGCAAAACAACAAACTGTGATTTCTTTAGCCCTTCTTTCTCAATTGAAGAAAGAATAGTATTACGAATCACCGATTTTTCCTGCTCATATAGTTTTTCCTGCTCTCCGGCCATCGGACAAATCCTCACTTCTTCCATTAACGGAGGAAGGTCTTTGGCTACCTCAATTTTTTTACGACGTAAAACAAATGGTTTGATCATCAATTGTAGTTTATCCATTTGCTCTTCGTTGGCATGTTTTTCAATGGGTGTAATAAATGTCCGCCTGAAAAATGCCAGATTTCCCAGCATTCCCGGATTTAGGAAATTCATTTGCGACCATAGATCGGACAATGAATTTTCGATTGGAGTTCCGGTTATCACTAATTTATAGCGGGCTTTAACATCCATTACCGCCTTGTAAGTTTTCGAACTGGAATTTTTTATCGACTGGCTTTCATCCAAAATCAGGTAGAAAAACTCGGTGGCTTTTAACAAATCAATGTCATTGCGAACCGTGCCGTAAGTAGTAATGATTATATCGTAATATGAAGCCAGTTTACCGAGCTCATCTGCTTTTTTGCGCTGTGTTCCCACATGCTGATAAATTTTTAGGGCCGGTGTAAACTTTCGTATTTCGTTACTCCAGTTATGCACCAACGACGTAGGCACCACAATTAAACTGGCTGGCTGTACAGTAGTTTTTGCTTTCGATGAATCGGCAAACAAATCGCGCTGGCCATTAGCATCAACAGGATCATGAATTTTTATTTCCTGTTTCATGCGTTTAAGCTTTAACAGCAAAGTGAGCGTTTGCAGGGTTTTTCCAAGTCCCATATCATCGGCAAGGCATCCGCCCAAACCATTTTTATACAAACCGTACATCCAGTTGAATCCTTCTTCCTGGTAACTGCGTAAAGTAGCCTGCAAGTTCGATGGCAAAACTGCATTTTCTTTTTCAGCACCAATCAGCTTTTCGTATTTACGTTTTACTTCTTTATCAACTTCCTGAATTGAATTCTGTAATAAAGTAAAATGGTGCTTTTCAAATTTTATATGTTCGCCCTGCTGTTTTCCAAAAGGCAAAAGTCCCTTGTAGCGGGCAAACCACTCCTCGGGCAATACGGCTGTTTCTCCGTTTGGTAATTCAAATTCCCGTATATCGTTTAGTATATACTTCTTCAGTTGTATAAACGGAATGCTAAACTCCCCAAACTTTACAACCGCGTAGACATCAAACCAATCGCCTTTTGTTTGTGTTTTCAATTCCAGTTTCTGGCTACCCGTATAATATGTTTTATCCAGCTGATCTTGTTTGATTCGGATTCCTTTTTGCTCTAATTCCGGTCTTTTCTCATTCAACCAGTTTACGAAAAAATACAGTGCATTTTGTGGCTCTAAAAGTGAAATTCCATTCAACGTAAAATAACCGTTTTCTTCCTTTAAACCAGAATGGTTAATGGTTTCAAGAATGTCCTTTTCCCACTTAAAATCGCGTGTGGTTTTATAGTAAACAAATGAGCCGTTTTGTTTCTTAACGCTAACACTCATCTTCCTTTTATTTCCGGGCAGGAATTTTTCGTCGCCATACTGGAAATTAAGCACAAGACATGGACGATACTGCAGGTTATTTTCGAGCGACAATACAGCATTTTTCCCAGCCTCAGCACGAACCACATCAAAACCTTTGGTTTTTACATCGTAATCGCGCACAGTGTTTAGCACAAAACCCGAATAATATTTGTCTTCAATGGTATTCGGTACGGTAATAAAATCCTTCTCAAAAAACGGCGTAAGCTTTTTTGCATTCAGCTTTTCGAAAGCCACCAACTGGTTTCTGTAAAGCAACAGACACGGATCGTTAGTAACAATCTGAATGGAACGCGAAGACAGCACTATTTCCTGTTCGTCGAGAAAAATTCGAAGCCGATAGCGGGTTTGTGTTTCGGTTCGTTCAAATTCAAATTCGGGCCGTGCAAAAAGCGGTGGTACTTTTATTTCATCTTCATCGTAGAGGTTTGAATATTTTGCTTCCTTGCGAAACAACTGAACAGGACTTAACATCAGTATGGAACATACCTCCATCATACATTTCTCGATAAAAGGCGTGACCTGCTTTTCAAAATAACCCGGGCGTAACGATGAATAAAAGTCTGAAACGCTGCCGGCACGCGAGAACTTTTTTGTTAGCACCTCGTCGCTGTATTTCTCGATTAAATGAACCAGCTCTTTTTCGTAAGGCTGCCAATCGTAAATTGTATCATTCAGGTCATGAGGTTTTACCAGTCGCTCCACCGCATAAAACCGCTCTTTTTTCTCAATTAAAAATGGTTGAAACACGGTTCCCAGGTAACGATGTTCGGTTAAAGCTATTATAAATTTTAGTTGTGCCATTTTCCTTTTCAAAAAAGATTCTTACAAAACTTTTTCGCTGTGCGTTTTATTAAAAAGAACCTCAAATATATAAAAGCTGTGCGGTTACATGAGTTTATTCAGTAAGAAAGTTCAAAGAAAAATAACATCTTTGCAGGTGTAAAACTTACAGCATGAAAAACCTTACCATTAAAAAAATTGACATTTCTTCGCCGGTTTCGGTTCAAGAGGCAGCACAACTTTTAACAAACGAAACTGACCTTGAAAACGTTGACATTTTAAACTGGGAAAAAGCGTATCCGTATAAACCGGGTGTACAATTCAGAATTGCACACACCGGAAATGAAATCTGGCTGAAGTTTTACGTTCAGGAAAAAAACATATTGGCGCAGGAAACCGAGATAAATGGCGACGTTTACAAAGACAGTACTGTTGAGTTTTTTATTTCGGTAGATGAAGGTAAAAACTATTACAACTTTGAGTTTAATTGTATTGGGACGCCACATGTTGGATACGGTCCGGGACGTGGAAATCGCACCCCCATTTTACCCGAAGTTATAAACCAAATCGATATCGAATCGACTCTTGGCAATGAACCTTTTGAAGAAAAATCGGGCAATTTCTCGTGGGAAATGATGATTTGCATTCCGGTGCAATGTTTTGCGTTTGATAAAATAGAAAATCTTGGAGGGCTAAAAGCAACAGCTAACTTTTATAAATGTGGCGATGCAACTTCCGACCCCCATTTTGTAACCTGGAATGCTGTAGACACCGAAAACCCGGATTATCACCGCCCTGAGTTTTTTGGGCAAATTAATTTTGAAGAATAAGTAGTTGTAAGGAATCCCTCTGCCTGCAACAGTTTCAGAAAAGTACAGTTTATTGATTCCCCCTTAACTATCTTGCTGATTTACAACACATGCTATAAAACAGTATTCTATTTTACTACTTACCTTGCATTACTATGTATTTGTTAATACTTTAGTTGAAAATATTCTGAATACAAAGTTTATGACCAATAATAAAAACGGGCAAGATTTTAACATACGATGGAAATCGCAAATTAAGAAAGGCCTGATTGAATACATGATCTTGCTTTTTCTTGAGAAAAAAACCTATTACGGCTATGAACTTATTGATATGATTCGCCAACTGTCGTCAATAGAAATTGCAGAAGGCACACTCTACCCCCTATTAAACCGGTTAAAAAAAGACGGGATGTTAACATCGCGCTGGCACGAACTGGAATCCGGAATTCCCAGAAAATACTATACCATAACCAATAAAGGAGCTGAACAGATTAAATTGATGAACGACTATTTCGATTTGATAGACAATTCACTTCTTCGAATAAAGAACTTAAAACCATAAACTATATGAAAAAATACATCCTTGCATTTGACCAGGGTACAACCAGCTCGCGAGCTATTGTTTTTGATCAACATGGTGCAATTAAATCTGTAGCACAAAAAGAGTTTGAGCAGATCTTTCCAAAACCCGGGTGGGTAGAACACGACCCAAATGAAATATGGTCGTCGCAGGCCGCTGTGGCAGCCGAAGCCATTACAAAAATTGACATTAATGGTAAAAACATAGCTGCAATTGGTATTACCAACCAACGCGAAACAACTATTGTTTGGGACCGTGAAACAGGAGAGCCGGTTTACAATGCAATTGTTTGGCAAGACCGCAGAACGGCCAAATATTGTGATGCACTGAAAGCAAAAGGCCACCAGGAAATGATTAGCGAAAAAACCGGTTTGGTAATTGATGCCTATTTTTCGGGTACAAAGGTACAATGGATACTGGATAATGTTGAAGGTGCCCGCGAAAAAGCAAATGCCGGCAAACTTGCATTTGGTACCGTTGATTGCTGGTTGATATGGAAACTTACACGGGGTGAAAAACATGTAACCGACATTACCAATGCCAGTCGCACACTATTGTATAATATAAAAGAGTGTTGCTGGGATAAAGAACTCCTCAACCTGTTTGATATACCAGAGAATATGCTCCCTGAAGTATGTGCCTCGAGCGAAGTTATCGGTTATACCAAAACAACCATATTTGCGCACGAAATTGCTATCGGAGGAATTGCCGGCGATCAGCAGGCAGCTTTATTTGGCCAGCAATGTGTTCATCCGGGAATGGCAAAAAACACTTATGGAACCGGATGTTTTATGCTGCTCAATACAGGATCAAAAGCCATAAAATCGGAGAATAACCTGTTAACTACCATTGCCTGGAAAATAAATGGAGAGGTTACTTACGCACTTGAAGGATCTATTTTTATCGCCGGAGCGGCTGTGCAATGGATGCGCGATCAGTTAGGTTTAATTAACAATGCTCCCGAGATTGAAGAATTGGCATTATCAGTTGAAGACAACGGAGGAGTTTATTTTGTTCCGGCACTTACCGGACTTGGTGCTCCACATTGGGACCAATATGCACGCGGCATTGTTGTGGGCATTACACGGGGTACTTCGAATGGGCATTTTGCAAGAGCAACAATTGAAGGAATTGCTTTCCAGGTGATGGACGTTCTGAAAGCAATGGAAGCAGACTCCGGTATCGAAATTAAAGAACTACGTGTTGACGGGGGAGCTGCTGCCAACAACCTTCTCTTGCAATTTCAGTCTGAAACCTTGCAGTCGCCGGTAATACGCCCCCGCCAACTGGAAACTACCGCCCTTGGAGCTGCCTACCTGGCCGGATTAGCTGTAGGCTACTGGAAAGATCTTAACGAAATGCAATCGCAATGGGCAAAAGACAGAACCTTTACGCCTCAAATTTTGGATGACGTAATGAATAAATCCATCAGAAAATGGCAAAAGGCACTCGCTAAGGCCAAAGACTGGATTGACGAAGATGATGACGAATAGGAAATTGAAAAACAAAAAATCATGAAACGACATAAACAGCTACGTAAAGCCAAAGCTCCGGGGAAATGGGATATTGTGGTTATTGGCGGAGGTGCATCGGGACTCGGCGTAGCACTGGAATCTGCAACCAGAAAATATAAAACGCTGTTACTGGAAGGAGCTGATTTTGCCAAGGGAACATCAAGCAGAAGTACCAAGTTGGTGCATGGTGGAGTACGCTATCTCGCCCAGGGGGATATTTCATTGGTTTTAGAAGCATTGCGCGAACGTGGGTTGATGCGCCAAAATGCTCCTCACCTGGTTAAAAACCAATCATTCATTATTCCGAATTACGAATGGTGGGGAGGACCGTTTTACACCATTGGACTAAAAGTTTACGACATGATGGCAGGGAAGCTTGGTCTGGGACCTTCCGTTCACCTTACAAAACAAGAAACGCTTGAAGCTCTGCCCACGCTTAAAGAAGAAGGCTTAACAGGTGGCGTAATTTATCATGATGGCCAATTCGACGATGCCAGGCTTTCGGTAAACCTTGCACAAACAATTATCGATTACGATGGTGTTGCAGTTAATTACACTAAGGTTACCAATTTACTTAAAGACAAAGACGGGATGATATGCGGGGTAAAAGTTAAAGATATGATTGATGGTGATGAATTTGAGGTAAGCGCTAAAGTGGTTGTAAATGCCACCGGTGTATTTACCGATGAGATTTTACAGATGGACGAACCCGGTTCACCCAAAAAAGTTGTTCCCAGTCAGGGGATTCATTTTGTGCTCGATCATGAATTTCTCTCGGGAGACCATGCTATTATGATTCCCAAAACCGATGATGGCCGCGTACTTTTTGCCGTCCCTTGGCGCGGAAAAGTAGTTGTTGGAACAACCGACACCCTTGTTGAAGAGGCAAGTCTTGAACCACGAGCATTGGAAGAAGAAATTGAATTTATTCTGAACACGGCCGGACGCTATCTTACACGACCACCAAAAAGGAGCGATGTAAGGAGCATATTTGCAGGACTTCGTCCGCTTGCTGCACCTGAAGAAGAGGGCAAAAAAACGAAAGAGATTTCACGAAGCCATAAGGTAATTGTGAGCTTGTCGGGATTAATTACCATAACCGGCGGCAAGTGGACGACTTATCGCAAAATGGGAGAAGACACCGTTAACAATGCTGTAATTCTTGCCGGGCTAAAAGAAAAACCTTGCATTACCGAAAACCTGGCCATTCATGGATACACAAAGAACATCGACCTTAATGATCATTTTTATGTTTACGGTTCGGAAGCCAAAGCCATCAAAGAAATGATAGAAGACAATCCGAAACTGAGTGAAAAATTACATGATCGGCTTGATTTTACAGTTGCAGAAATTGTTTGGGCATGTAGAAAAGAAATGGCCATGAACCTTGACGACATGTTGGCCCGACGGGTAAGAGCACTCTATCTGGATGCACGTGCAGCCGAGGAAATGGCCCCAAAAGTGGCAAAAATAATGGCCAAAGAATTAGGTAGAGATAATGCATGGGTTGAGCAGCAGATAAAAGAATTTTCAGCATTGGCACATGGCTATTATCTTTAATGCATAATAACTACAAGATAAATCTAAACGACATTTGAAATTAAATTAAACCAAAACTAATATGAATGAATTTGTAGCTGAAATAATTGCCACCATGATAATGATTCTTCTGGGAAACGGGGTGGTAGCAAATGTGGTATTAAAAGATACCAAAGGCCATAACAGCGGGTGGATCGTAATTTCGCTGGGATGGGGATTAGCGGTAATGATGGCAGTAATTGTAGCCGGGCCGATAAGTGGAGCCCACTTAAATCCTGCTGTAACGCTCGGCCTTGCAATTGGCGGACTCTTTCCCTGGCCCAAAGTTCCGGTTTATATTGCCGGAGAAATTATCGGAGCCATGCTTGGAGCTATATTAGTTTGGTTTTCTTACCACGATCATTTTAAGGCCAATAATGATAAAGCCGGTTTTTTGGGCGTATTTGCCACTACTCCTGCCATCAGGAATCATAAAAAGAATTTCCTAACCGAGCTCATAGGTACCTTTGTTTTAATATTTGTAATCTTTTACATCACCGATTTCAAATTTGAAACGCTTCAGCTGCAATCGGTTGAGGTTGGTTTAGGATCAATTGGTGCACTTCCGGTTGCTCTTTTGGTAACAGCAATCGGGCTAAGTTTAGGTGGCCCAACCGGTTATGCAATAAATCCTGCACGAGATTTGGGACCTCGAATTATACATAGTCTCTTAAAATCTCCGAATAAGGGCAATTCAGACTGGGCATATGCCTGGGTACCTATTCTGGGGCCAATTACCGGTGCTGCGCTTGCTGCCGGATTATTTTTACTCTGTTAGGTTTTTACATTACTCACCAACCGAATAAAGTCGCTAATACACCAATTAGCGACTTTATTTGTATATACAACCCTGGCTGAGAAATAAATTAATACCATTTAGTTGTTATTTGATAAGCCTTTTCATAACTTGTATAGAATTAAGTTTACAAACTCAAAGTTGTGACCCGGAGAAATACAAACACAAAGCAGTGACGCATGATGAAATTTTCACCGTATTCCTCTGACATAATAATTTTCTATTCCTTAGAAAACAACCCTCTTTATCAAAAATATCAGGCAAAATATTACAATCATTAAATTCATAATTATGACAACCTACTACGACATTCATTGCCACATTTTTAACAAAGACGTAATCATTCGTCGACTGGTTAATGTAGTGCAATCTTTACTCGCCATAAAAGACATGGTGGACAAGGGAGTAACATCTGCAGAGTTAAAATTTAAAATCGACGGTATTAACAGAACACTGCAGGATGTTACCCAGGAATCGAGCGAAGATGTGTTTGAAGCGCTCGACAAAGTTTACCAGGGAAATGTAGTGACTACTCCCCTGATGTTTGACTTAACTTACGCCGACGATAACGACGATGATGAGAACCATAACAGACGCTATCGAAAACGGATTAAACGAATTTTTTGGTTGCTATCAGTGGCCTTACCCTTTATAAAAGCCCGCGTAAACAGGAAAATTAAAAGTAATGAATTGGCAGAAGCTTTTGATAAAATAAGGGAAAATGTAAAAGAGTTTGAAAATAATTTCGATCGGAAATCGGATGAAGAAGTAGAGATTTTCGACAATGCAAATTACGCACAACAAATTGCCGACCTGGAGTATTTGGCCGGAAAATATGAAACCATAAAACCTTTTTTCAGTATAGATCCGCGTCGTGAATATAAAGGAAAAGTCAACCTCGTAGACAAACTAAAAGAAAAGATTATCGCCGAAGATGGTCGATTTGCAGGAGTTAAACTGTATGCACCGGCCGGCTTTTCTCCAACCGACGCAGTTTTAATGGGCTCTTCAGGAAAACCGGGCATTTATGCATTGTGTCAGGAACATAAAGTTCCAATAACCGTGCATAATTCAAACGGTGGTTTTGCCTGCCTTTCATCTGTTCTTAAAGTGCGTGGCGAAGTGCTTTTAAACGGCAACATTGTAAAACCCAAAAAGCCGCTTGTTTTCGACGAACGCTTTTTTAGCCGCAAAGTGCACAAGGCAATTGCCGAGCGGGCAAAAAAATTAAATCATCCTCAGTTATGGGAACTGGTACTAAAAAAATATCCCGATTTGACCATCAATTTTGCGCATTTTGGTGGCAGTAACCAAATTATGGATTACATAAATTACAATTTCCCGGAAGAACAAAAAAGGGTTGACGAAGAGGAATTTGAAGATGCAATTATGTCGCTATCGAAAAAAAACAAGGAACTCATTCGAAATGCCTATACCTTAAAACGCAAAAAAAGAATTCTGCGCGATGACCTTACTCTTGCAGAACGTGCTGAAGTGTGGAATGCATTATACCGAACCGGATTTATTGACAACTGGGCAAAAGCCATATTCGATATCGTTAAAAATCCGAAGTACCCGAATGCTTACACCGATTTATCGTGTTTTTCTGAAGGTACGGTTATTGAATCACCTGGCAGCCAGGAAATGGTATTTAGCATCCGTGAAACACTGAGCACTTTTAAAACCAGTTTCTTCGACAAACTTACCGATTACGAAAAATCAAAGATTCTTTATGGCTCTGATTATTACCTTACTCAATTTTTTGGTCCAAGTATGGAACAATATTTCTCTGATTTCAAAGCTGCCTTTGGAGATGACTTTGAAACGATTGCCAGCATTAATCCAACACGTTTCCTAAACCTTTAAATTGATAAAATGGAAGACTTATTAAAGATAGCTTTTGCCGAACTGGGAACAGAAGAAATAGTCGGCTCAGAACACAATCCGGAAGTTTTAAAATATGCCGATGAAACTGGTATTGCAGGAATTACAACTGATGAGATTCCGTGGTGCAGCAATTTTGTTAACTGGGTAGCTATGAAAGCCGGGTTGCAGTACTCGAAAAAACCTAATGCCCGATCGTGGTTAAATGTTGGTGTGAAAACCATAAATCCGGAACCGGGCGATGTGGTCGTTTTCTGGCGCGACAGTCCCGAGTCGTGGAAAGGGCATGTTGGCTTTTTCCTTGGCGTTTCTACCGATAAAAAGCGAGTCTACTGTCTGGGCGGAAACCAGGGAAACCGCGTTTCTGTCTCGGCTTATCGAATAAATACCGTATTATCTTTTCAGCGATTAGCAGCACGGCAACAGCTTGTTATTCCCGATCCGGTATTACAAAAAGGCAGCAAAGGAGCTGAAGTTGTTGCCCTGCAAGATGCACTGAAACTCCTGAATATAAATGTGGGGACTTCTGATGGCGACTTTGGCCCCAAAACAGCGAACGGAGTAAAAGAACTGCAAACCAGAAAACCGGAACTGGAAATAAACGGTGTTTATGATAATGAAACCCGCAATCTCCTTGAATCACTTTTTCAGGCCTGAAACACAGGCTAGTTTATATCTCAATAATTAATCATCATTAAATCAAAAAAATTATGACAACGAAAGTAGCCGACTTAACACCAGATGAATTTTTATTACTTCTGGACGATTTTTATGCAGAACCTAAAAAGCGCAATAAAATGACTCCTGAAGAGGTTAAAGATCTTGCCATTAGGTTAAATAAAAAAATCGATGTTCCTTTTATTAAGGAAACCGGCGAAGAAAAAATTCTCGTGAAAGTGATTTTTAAAATCGACACGTTTCTTTATGATCATTTGCCAAACGAATTTTACGATGTTATCCGAAGTACCGATCGCGGAATTTCGGACAAAGAAGCCCGTCGACTGGTGCGTCGTTTAACGCGCCTGGCCAACAAAAAAATCGACATTCCGTATCTTCCTGAGCCCGTTGAACACTTCGCCATTAAATTTGTAATCGGTATGGTAGTAAAAGCTGCCCGTAAAAAACTTAATTTCGATGGAGTAAGGGCAAATTCGGAAGCAATTACAGTTCCCGATTCCGACGAGGATATTGAAGCACTTGTTGAAGATTAACCTCTTACGTCCCGATGTAATTGAAAACTTTGTATCTTCGGGAAAAAGCCATACAATGAGTATTATACGATTACATCGGGGCGATATTACCCAATTAAATGTTGATGCTATTGTTAATGCTGCCAACAAAACATTGTTGGGCGGAGGTGGTGTTGATGGCGCCATTCACCGGGCAGCCGGCCCGCAACTTTTAAAAGAATGCCGGCAACTGAATGGCTGCGAAACCGGCGATGCTAAAATTACAAAGGGATACAATCTTCAGGCTAAATACGTGATTCACACAGTTGGCCCGGTTTACAATGGAGGAAAATATGCCGAAGCGGAAAAACTGGCATCTTGCTATCTCCGTAGTCTTGAAGTGGCGCTCCAAAACCAGGCAAAAAGTATTGCTTTTCCTAACATTAGTACAGGAATTTATGGTTACCCAAAATACGAAGCGGCGCAAATTGCCACCCAAACTGTAAATGATTTTCTTCCTGTTAATTCAGAGATTGATGAGCTGATTTTTTGTGTATTTGATGAAGAGAATTATAAGATTTACAGCACACTGCTAGATTACTAAAAGCAATTAATTTTCCATCGCTTTTAGCAAATGTTTCATATTTCGGTGGTATGTATTGGTAAGACGGGTATGAAAATAAGGATAGAGAAAATGATCACGTAAAGCCGACTCACTTTTAAAATAAGTTCGATGTGTAATTTTGGTATATCCTTTTCGGGTTTGGCTAAAAGTAAGTTGCTGTTTCCCGTGTGTAACATTATCCTCTACATAGCTAAATTCAATTACATTCTGCTTATCATCAACCGTAGTAATTTCAAAAGCTGTAGCCAGTTTTTTTATTTTTAAAACATTCAAATTCAAATAAATAATTTGACCGGGATCAATTCCATCAACCTGCCCGTTAGGATACACTAACTGGTTATTGTTTTTTGAAAACAACATGCCAAACGAGAATCGCGATGCATTCCAGGCAATGGAAGGATTGGTGTGAACGTAGTGCGACCATACCTCCTGCAGGCTGTCTTTAACCACATATTCGCGTTCATGATAACGAAAGCCCTCTGTACTTGCAGTAGGTTCTAATGATGGTTTTACATCCGAAAATTTTTCGGTATTATTTTTTATCTGACTCTGCACATAATACTCTACTTGTTCACAACCTACCTTGTCGAACTCAATATCAGCCAGATACATTTGCCCAAAACAGAAGCTTATAAAGTGGTTAATAAAAATGAACAGCAGTAGTAGTTTTTTCATGGAACCGCTTAAATATTGATGATTCTAAAATATCTGTTTTTTTTATATTCTCAATAATTAGCCTACTTTTTTTTTCAAAACCGAACCTCAAACTACTATTTTCGTATATTAACCTAATTACTAAATTGTTATACTAACATAATGAATGCAAAAAGAAACAGACGAAATAAAAAGTCCCGAATAATACTGTATTCGCTTTTTGCACTAACAATGCTATTTCTTACCATTTGGTTCGGACTTCGTTTGTTTGGTAGCATCTGATCTTCTGTTAAAACAATTCTCATTAAATTGATTTTTATATTCAAATGATAGCCTTAATTTTAAAGCACTAAAATATGTAAAATGAGAACGAAATTCTTTCTGCTTTCCATCACTGTTATATTCTGTTTTTCTATCCAATCAGCCTTGAGTGTAACTAAAAAAGAGGATAAAAAAATTGTTGAACGTATTATTTCTGAATTAAAAGAACAGAATTCAAAATCAACGGCAGAGCTGGTTGTTGAAGCAGGAAAATTACTTATGAATACGCCATATGTGGCCAACACACTGGAAACGACACCCGAACAATTGGTAATTAATTTACGCGAACTGGACTGTACTACCTTTGCTGAAAACTGTCTGGCATTGGCAAGAACCTGCAAAAGCACAAATCCATCCTTCGATGTTTTTAAAAAAGAGCTGCAACATATTCGCTATCGAAATGGAGAAATCGACGGCTACCCATCTCGACTGCACTATTTTAGCGACTGGATTGCAGACAACGACACGAAACAGATTGTTGAATCGGTCTCACGTTCTATTTGTAATATTAAATTCGACAAAACGATAAACTTTATGAGTCATCATCCAGATAGCTATAAGGCATTATCTAAAAATGCTGTTTTTCTGGCGGCCATCGACAAGCAGGAAAAACAACTTACAAAAAGCGATAAATGTTATATCCCTACTGAAAAACTGGAAGCGCTTAAACACTTACTTAAAAATGGAGATATTATTGGAATTACAACCAATATTGACGGACTTGATATTACCCATGTTGGTATAATCGTTTTTAAAGGCGATGAATTACATTTTATGCATGCATCATCAAAAGCGGAAAAAGTAATTGTATCAGAAGAGACGCTTTATACATACCTGAGTAACCGAAAGTCTGCAACCGGAGTTATGGTTGCAAGGCCGTTGTAAAAGTACTCATTCAATACTACAATGGCGATTTTAAGCCCAATTAACAACTTAATCCACGTTTTTTTTGTTAAACAGGTAAATAAGTTAAATTATTTATCTGTAACTTTTGTTTTTGGAATTCAAAAACACAAGTGATAAAATAAAAAATTATGAAAAAAACAATGGTGAAATTTATAGCTGTACTTGCTATAGCTATTAGTAGTGTAATTGCTGCAAATGCACAGGAACTTGGAGTTAGGTTTGGTGATGTCTCAGCAGGAGCTGTTGCTATCGATGGAATATTCAGTACAGGTGAATTCAGTCGTGTACATGCCGATGTATCATTTGGAGATGGAGTTGGAATTGATCTGATCTGGGATTTTCTATATCGTCCGCTTTCAGGAGAAGCATTCAATTGGTACGTTGGAGTAGGTCCTTATATTTGGATTGACGATCCGTTTTGGTTAGGAGCTGTAGGTGAAATTGGGTTGGAATATCGTTTTAATGGTATCCCGATAGCGCTGGGAGCGGATTGGCGACCGGCACTTAGCATTGTGGAAGAAACCAAATTTCATGGTAAAGGTTTCGGTGTTAATATCAGGTATATATTTGGTAATTAAGAATATTGATTTTTTATGTATAAAGCGTCTTTTGACGCTTTTTTCATGTCTTTTCAATTCCTTTTTCTGATCCTCCCTCCTGATCTTTCATTTTAAAATACCGGCGCAGCAATACTTTTTTCAAATCGCGGGCTATTACCTGGTGAGCAATAATTTCAATATTTGAATAATGCGGCAAATCCTTTTCGGCCTGTAGAATTTCGCGATTTGTAATATCAACCTGATAAAGCACCGACAATAACAAATCGTAATTCGTTTCTACCAGCCCGGTTATCTGATCGATAAGCTGCTCATGCAGCTCGTGATAAGCATTATCAATATCTCCCGAGAAGGTGATTTCAACACCAAACATTCCAAAATCTTTCATAATCTGCTCGGCTGTTTGCTGAACAATTTCGGCCTTATCCATTAAATTCTCCAGATTTGTATTGTTTACAACAGGTAGTTTCATGTGCGATCTTTTTATAAAGATAGACGAACTTTATTTCTCGCCAAATCAATTATTGCCTTTCCTTTTATTATATTAAATTTACGGGAACTAAAGTCAATTAAATCTAATACAATGAAAAAAAGTCTGTTTTCTCTTTCCCTAATTTTATTTGCGTGTTTTTCAATGGCACAGAGCAATTTCAGTAAATCGGCAATAGGTGTTGGTGTTGTAGTTGAAGACCTTGAAAAATCGATCGATTTTTATACCAATGTTATTGGAATGGTAAAAACCGGTGAATTTTCAGTGTCGCAGGAAAAATGCACCGAACTGGGACTTACCGACAGTTATCAGCTGGATGTTACCATAATGAAATTGGAAGATACTGAAGAAGCCAGCGAATGGAAACTGATGAGTTTGGGCACAAAAGCCAAGCACCCTAAACAAAAGTTTATGAGCGACGATACCGGGATGCAGTACATCACTTTAATGGTAAAACACCTGCAGCCAGTTTTAGACCGAGTAGAAAAACACAACGTCAAAATATTAAGCGGTAAACCGTCGCAAAACGGCGAGAACAGTTTTTTTCTTTTGGTACAAGATCCTGACGGAACTTTTATCGAATTGATTGGGCCAATGTAGCCTTCATAAAAAATTCTAAATATTGTTAAAGTCACATCAATAACAAACTCATTAACAAAACGTTATTGCAATTGCCTATTTGGAATGTGGCTAACTTGTTAAATTCGATGTATTTTTTCGTAATTTCGAACAGAATTTAGTTTTAGTCGAAAGGCAATTTTTATGAAAAAGAAAGTTGAAGCCGGATACAGAACATTATCGATTGGTGAAGAAATATTCAATAGTATCACTCACGGAATAGGAACGCTTTTAAGTATTGCTGCCCTGGTTATTTTGGTTGTTGTTGCAGCCATAAAAGGTAATGCATGGCACGTGGTGAGTTTCAGTATTTTTGGGAGTAGTTTGGTTTTACTTTACCTCTCGTCAACGTTATATCACAGTTTTACGCGTGAAAAACTTAAGAACCTCTTTGTCCGTTTTGATCATGCAGCCATCTTTCTGCTCATTGCAGGAACCTATACGCCGTTTGTATTAACAACTATTCGCGGAGCACTGGGCTGGTCTCTTTTTGGAATTATTTGGGGACTGGCGATAACCGGAATGGTTATCCGTTCAATCTATTTAACGCGGTTTAGAAAGCTAATGGTTGGTATTTATCTGGCCATGGGTTGGATGTTTTTAATGGCAATTGGTCCAATTGTACGGAATTTGCCTGCATCTAGCGTTGCCTTTTTATTTATTGGTGGAGCCTGTTACTCTATTGGGGTAATATTTTACGCATGGCGAGGGTTAAAATACGGTCATGGAATTTGGCACCTGTTTGTTTTGGCGGGTAGCATCATGCATTTCTTTTCGGTATTTTACAGTCTGCATTAACGCTTAAAATAAATCACAAAAAAAGCAGGATGAATCATCCTGCTTTTTTTATCTCGTAAATTACTTTTATGAATGTTTTTCCGAAAGGTAACGCTCAGCATCAATAGCAGCCATACAGCCCGATCCGGCAGCAGTAACCGCCTGACGGTATTGCGAATCCTGAACATCGCCACAGGCAAAAACTCCCGGTGTTTTTGTTTTTGATGTTCCCGGCGTGGTTAAAATGTAGCCAACATCGTCGGTATCTACGTAATCGGCAAAAATGTCTGAATTTGGTTTATGCCCAATTGCCAAAAAGAAACCGTCAATTTTAATATTAACTTCCTCTTCTCCTTCCTCTCCAAGATTTTTAACCAGTGTTGCTCCTTCAACAACGCCGTTATCTCCAATCAAACCTTTTGCCTGATGTTTCCAGAGAATTTCAACATTTGGTGTTTTCTTTACACGCTCCGCCATAACGCGCGAAGCACGAAGCACGTCGCGACGAACTATCAAGTAAACTTTGTTACACAAACCGGCTAAATACATAGCTTCTTCGGCAGCAGTATCACCACCTCCAACTACAGCAACATCTTTTCCTTTGTAGAAAAATCCGTCGCAGGTTGCACAGGCAGATACTCCACCACCGGCATACTTTTTCTCATCTTCCAGCCCTAAATATTTTGCTGTTGCTCCGGTTGCAATAATCACAGTTTCGGCCTCAATCAGTTTCGTGTCGTCAATCCACACTTTATGAATTTCTCCCGAGAAATCAACTTTTGTTGCCATTCCCCAACGCACATCGGTGCCAAAACGTTGTGCTTGCTTTTTTAGGTCTTCCATCATTACCGGACCAGTAACACCTTCCGGATATCCCGGGTAGTTCTCAACTTCAGTGGTAGTTGTTAACTGACCTCCCGGTTGTAATCCTTCGTACATTACCGGACTTAAATTGGCACGCGCTGCGTAAATAGCAGCAGTATAACCTGCAGGCCCCGACCCTACAATTAAGCATTTTACTTTTTCTACGTCGGTTGGTTCAACGTTGTTATTCTCGTTGTTATCGTTAATATCAAGTGGTTTAAACATCATTTAAATTTTTAGTTGCACAAAAATACAAAACATACTTTATCGATTGATATAAATTCAATCGATAATAATGAAGCAATATAACCGAATTCTATATTCCTTTCAAAATAGCAGATTAAAGAAAGAAAAAAGTTTTGTAATAATAATTTCTAACGTTACTTTTGCAATTCTGTTTCGGGATGTGGCGCAGTCCGGTTAGCGTACTGGTCTGGGGGACCAGGGGTCGCAGGTTCAAATCCTGTCATCCCGACTCAATTAAAGCTTCTTCAAAATTTTGAAGAGGCTTTTTATTTGTGCATCCTTAACCATTTTGGATTCATAATCAGTAAATCCTGTAATCTCGCCGGAATCAAAATATAAAAAGAACAGAAGTCCTGTAAATCAAATGATTGATAGTATTTAGTTAAGTCAAGTTCTCCAATAAATGTTCGGAGCTAAAGTATAAAATCGATGAACTGCTCTATTCGGGTATTAACAAAAAAGCAACAATCATTTATCTGATTGTTGCTTTTTTATTTTCAGCTAATCGTTATAAATATCCGACGCCTCAAATTGTTTTTTAGTTGATGTGTCGGTAAAATCAAGATCATCAACAGCAACAGAGCCAGAGGGATTAAAAGCGGCACTCTCCATGTATTGTAATAAGCTCGAACGTAGCTGTCGTGCAACAGGACGCTCGTCGAGATTACTCATCAAATCGATGGAAGAATACACCAGTTTACCCTCGCCTACTTTTGTTTCAAAAACATTGGTCAAATGGTGGTTGGTTACAAAATTATCAATCACCCGAACAATTGGGGTCACATCCAAACCATCAACAATTAATGACTTCGATTTGAGACACAAATCCCACCATTGCCAATCGGTATATTCACTGGTTGGAAAATCGTTAAATGCCGCATGGCTTTCATCCATCAACAAGCCCATTGAACTCGGTTGATTCGGGAAATGCACCGGACTCCAGAACACCGGGACAAAGCGACCGGCAATACCTTTCAGTTTTTTATAATCCGGATTTACCAGCACTGTATTTCCTTTCTCCAGTTCTTGCTTTGCTTTTTGTAAAGATGTTGTTATAACTACTTTGTCAGAGCTAAGTTTTGCCTCTTTCGGATACACCCAAATCGGCCAGCTGTTTTTATAGTCGGTGCCGTTTAATGCTACATTGATCATTAACTTTTCAGCTTTTTCGGCATTTACTTTAAATTCTATTTTTCCCAAATTACCGTTGTTGCCCAACTTTAAATCTATATCGTTTTCGGTTCCCGAATGTATCGTTTCACCGGCTTCGTTTACAATTGTCCAATCAATTGTTTGTCCTTTCATTTCTTGAAAGAAGTTGGCAACCTCCAGCGATGCGTTAAATGTTTCACCATCTTCATAAACAGCTTTTTCAAACCGAATGAGTGGAACCACTTCAGCATTAAACTCTCGGAATTCTTCAGCACTGATCACTCCTTTCGATTCCCAGAAAGCATTCAGCAAACCAACCAAAGCCGTTCCCTGTCCGGGGAAATCCTGCAGTTGCAACAACTGAAAACCATCAAATGCTGGAGTTTTTAAAGCACGTTCAATCTCTTCTTTATAAAGTATTGCAGCCAGTTTTCCTGATGCATAAGTAAACTTATCAGCCAGTTCCAGTAATCCGTTTTTCTCCAGTTCATTACGAACAGCCATAAAATTTAACGGCTTGAGAACTCCTGTATATTTTTCAATCTCCGACATATCGGGATAAACCGAATATTGCCCGATTTCGTGCGAAATTAACGGAACCGGAACATGCTCGCTGGTTGCAGTATAATCTTCATTAAAATTAGGATACTGCTCATTAAAGATACCTTGTCCGCGAACCCAGCCTTTATCGGTTTTTTGGGTTACAAAAAAGTCATCTTCAGGTTGAGCGATCGTTCCCAACGGATATTGAAACGAGTATGTGGTTGTCATGAATAAATGACGATTATCTTTTGCACGCAGATCTGCTACTGTGGAATTCAGCAAGTCGGCATCGCCTTCCAACTCGTTACCCAAAGCCATTAAAACAAACGACGGATGATTTCCATAATCGCTCAATATACGGTCTGCTTCGTTTAATAAAAACGTAGTTGTTTTTTCATCTTCACCAAAATGCAAACTCCAGTGTGGCAATTCTACCTGGTAATAAAATCCGGCCTCGTCGGCAGCTTCAAAAGCAGCAGCCGGCGGACACCACGAGTGGAAACGCAAATGATTTAAACCGTAAGCTTTGGCCTGTGCAATCAATTTTGCCCAATCTTCTTTTTCCATAGGCGGATGACCGGTTAACGGAAAAATCACACATTCGAGGTTTCCGCGCAAAAAGATTCGTTTACCATTTAAAGTAAGCACTCCACCATCTTTCGCAATCTGACTGTAGCCAAATCTTGCAGTGGTATTTTCAGTTCCGGCAATCACCTTAAAATCATACAAATTGGGATTGAATTCATCCCAGAGTTCCACTCCTTCAGGTTTTTGCAGTGTGATTGCTTCGGCACCTTTTTCAATAACACCTTCGGCAACAACTTCCCCTACTGTTGTCAGAATTTGATAGTTCAGATTTTCAGCATTGGAAAGATTCTTAAAAGTAGCCTTTATCGTTCCTTCGACAACATTAGAATACACCTGTAAATCCTCAATTTTTCCGGTTGCTGAGGCGGTCAATTTAATATCACCAATTACACCGTTCCATTTAATTTGGGTGTGATTGGTGTACGAATGTGCCAGATCCTGATTGATTGGATCAGGGTACTTGTCGCTTTGCGCATTAATCAGCGGATAAATATTCGAGTTGTCGATACAAACCGTTATAATGTGTTTCCCCGGTGTGAGCGACGAACTTAAATTATGGCGATGTGATGCAATCAAACTTTCTTGTTTATCAATCAGTTTGCCATCAACAAAAACCTGCGATTGCCAGATTACCCGCTCCAGTTCCAACTCAATGTTTTTTCCTTCCCAGTTTGCAGGAATATCAACTTCCTTCTGGTACCATGCTTTTCCGATGTACTGATGTTTACGGGTCAGTCCCCACATCACACTGTTATCCATCACAGGTTCCTGCGTATTCTCTTTTCCAAGTCCTGCATCATCGAGTGTGCCGGGCATTTGAACTGGCGTGCCATCAAGTGTTTGTTCTGCCCAACCTTCGCTCACTCCAACATTTGTGGAGTCGAGTTTTACGGTCCACTCTCCTGCCAGATTGATTTCCGCGACTTCAGGTTTTGTACAAGCTGCCAAAACAGCTATTGCAACAATTAATAAATAATTCAATATCGACTTCATAATCCAACTTTTCTATAATCGTTAACCTAATACGTTCGCAGAAATCTGCTCCAATAAGTCTTTCGCTCCAACATGCATCGAATTCAACTTCAATACGTCCTTCAGATTCGCTTCTGCATTTTTCATGTCTCCCAATCCAATTTGGGCCAGTGCAATCAAATATTTGGCATCAATTGTATTTCGCTTTTGAATGTCATCTTCAAATACCAGCAACAGTGGCAACGATGTAGCAAAATAATCAATCTGGGCTTTTTCGCTCAGCTTGGCCTCTCCAAATTTCCCGATTTCGGTTAATAATTGCTGAGCCTCTTTGATTTTACCCAATTCGTTTAGCGACAATGCTTTATAATACGACAATTCTGAATATGCACTAACTGCCATGTCAATAAAATCGCCCTCTTCGTTTGTACTTGCAAGGAAATGTTTATTTGCCTCTTCAGTTTTACCAAGTGCTTTTAATGCCATTCCTTTCCAGTAATTGATGTGGGCAACAGCTTGTAGCGGATGGTATTTTTCACCCAGATTATCCGGCGTATCCATCGATTTCTGGAACCAGGCCAATGCAGTTTCAGCATCTCCGTCTTTCAACGCTTGTTGTCCTAATTTTAAACAGGCGTAAGTGAACTGTCTTAAAACCTGACCTTCGCCACCTTCCCACGGATGAAAATTCCGGTTTTTTAGCAAATGCATGGCATAATTGTATTCGCCGTTAAAATTGTACAAAGCAGCGAGTTCTACTGAAAAATCATCACGGGTAACAATCTGTTCTTTTATGGCCAGTAAATCCTGTAAACGCTCTTTCGGATCATCGTTCAATTTTTTACGCAACTGATCAAATTCGTAACGAACACGCATATCTTCCGGTGCCAGTTCAACAGCTTTCAGGAAAGCTGCTCTGGCTTTTTCACCATCTTCAAAAGTATTCCAGTAAGCAATTCCCAGATTGCGGTATAACGTGCCGTAATTGCTGTTTGCATCAGCTGCTTGCTGCCAAACGTTAATGGCGTCTTTGTGTCGTTTTAGATTGAAATAATAGTTACCCAAACCAAATGCAGCCACTGTATTTTCTTTGTCGATCTGTAAAGCCCACTCCAGCACCAACTGCTCGTAAACGCGCGATGGGAAAACATAGTCGCAGGAAGCTGATTTTGTTTTGTTCAGAATTTCGCTGGCAACAGCACTATTTCCATTTAATTCATACAACCAGGCCAAAACGAACTCTGTCATCACTGCTTTTGCCATTGGATTTGGCACTGCACATTCCGGTATTTCATTCTTATGATGCAATTCAATTACATCAATCGCTTCAGCATAAAAACCGGCTTCGGCATAGTCAAAAGCAATGTCAATAATTGTCTGTGCATCGTTTCTTGATGACGCTATAAAATCAGTGTAATCTCCAGATAATGTTGCCAATTCGAATTTCGCCCATTGATCGAGCGCATCAGTTTTAAACAACTCGGCAAGAACACTTTTTGCAGCTGCTTTATCTCCCTGATTTTTCAGAATCACGGCTTTTAAAATGTATGCTTTGTTATTCTGACGGTTTGTATCCAACGATGCCTCCAAATGCTCCAAAGCTGTTTCGTAATCAGCCTTCAAACAATCAAGTGTAGCCAGTTGGTAATAAGCCGAAGCACGCCACTCGAAATTCCAGGTAGATTTATAGAACAGTCCGTAAGCCTCTTCTTTTCTGCTTTGTAAAGAACAAGCCAAACCACAGAAGTAATGCGCCTCGCCCGATGCCGGGTTTGGATGATAAGTGGTCATGATATCAATGGCAGTTCTGAAGTTCTTTTCAGCTTCGGCGAACTTGCCGTTTTTAAGCTCAACGCGGCCTAAAGCGATGTATGATTTGTAGCTCTTCGGATCTTTTTTAATGGCTTCCTGCCAGTAAGGTTCCGGGTAACGGGTCGGATGACGATACAACTCGAGGTGTTCGCCAATTAATTCCAGCTCGTTGGCACTTTCAATTTCCTCAGGTTGTTTTGGTTCAAATGCCAGTTTGCGGTTGCGTTCTTTCGGAACTTCGCGATGATGGTAAGCGATTAATTCTTTTCCTTGCTCATCAACTACAACCAACGAAATTGAATTCTCCTGTTCGGCTTCAAATTGTATTGTATTGTCTTTCCATGGATTTTCAGGAGAAACGGCTTTGTTCTCAAAAACCTGCTTTTCGTTTCCAATTACCAGGATAAATTTCAGATTCTCGAATTTACGGCTTGCTGCCACACCCAAGTCCAGTTTATTTCCCTGCTGAATCTCAAAACGGATCGCCAGGTCTTTGTTGGCATTTTGTACCGGACCCAGTTTTTTATAGCTCCACCAGAATTGCGAGAATGTTTTTGTTTCATAAGGAAGCAGGTAGGTAAAATCGGGCTGATTATCGGTGTAAACGCCTGCCATCAACTCGAAATATGGTCCGCCTTCATCGGTCAGTTCGCGATCCCATGCACGGCCGAAATCTTCACTTCCCCAGGTCCACTGTTTCTTTCCCGGCGCAATATGACGATTCGCCACGTGGATAAAACCACCGTCTTCTTTAAAATCATAACCTCCAAAGAAATCGTATTTTGTATCGCAAACCATGTAACTGGTTGGCACCGGAATATTGTTGTAATTACGCAAGTCGTTTCTGCCCGGTCTTTCGTGGTATGGAATGCCGTAATAATCGTTTTCAGCAAACGGGAAACTACTTTGTGCACGCACTGCATGGTCGGCCACGTAATGTACATCAGGCGGGAAAAAGCTTTGATAATCTTTGTGCACCTCAACGGCCACATTAGCCCACCATAAAAAGTTTTGTGTTAACGGTGTGCGGTTAAACAAGCGTCCGCGCAATTCAACCAATGCACTGTTAGGACGAATACGAATTCCGTGCATCCCTTTCAATCGGTACATCGGGTCGTATTCCGACATCCAGATTGTTCTGGCGCCATCGGCTTCCTCTTCAATATATACATCCGTTGGCAGATAAGTTCCCGGGCGGTGGTGCTGCGGCCAGTTAAACTCAACACCTCCACTAATCCACGGACCGGCCAAACCAACCAGTGCCGGTTTAATCACTTTTTGCTGGTAGAAAAAGTTATAATCGTTGTTGGTTTTATCTTGTGCTTCAAATATTCGTCCTCCAATCTCCGGCAACATTACCAGTTTCACAAACTCATTTTCGAGCGTTGCGGCCTGGTAGTTTTTATCTACTTTATGATCGTAAACCTTATCGATAAACGGCACCGGATACACTTTACCCGATGATCCCTGGTAAACTCTTTTTTCAAAGAACACGGGGTTTATTTCTGATTTTCCCAATTCGTAGGTTGGGATCATCAATTTCTTTATTTCTGCCTTCACCTTAGCATTCATCTTTCTCTATTTTAAAATCGATTGAACTTGTGATAAACTTAGCTCTTCCGTTGGATGAAACTCCGAGCTTTCCATATATGAGATTACACTCTTTTTAAGCTGACCGGCTTCCGGTCTTTTGTCAATATTATTTACTAAATCAGCACCACTGAAGATTACACGTCCCTCGCCTACTTTTGCCTCGAAAAGCAAGGCCAGCCTGCCGTTGCTTACCCAATCATCGATAATGCGGACAATGGGTTTTAGTTCTGCCTGAAACGCATCAAGCTGCACGGCATCTGCATGACTCATCGCATCCCACCACTGCCAGTTTGAATGGTATTCAGTTGGGAAATACTTCAATGCCGGATGATCAGGATTACACAAAATACCCAGTGTATGAGGTTTTTGTCCATCGGTCCAGGCCGTATTCCAAAAGATACTTGAGAAACCTACACCAACTGTTCCACCCATTTCCGGTGAAACTTTTCCCTTACCAAGACTTAGCAACACTTTTCCTCCATTTTGCAGGTATTCAATAGTACTGTTATTTAAGTTTTCAACCACCTTAACTTCATCACTTCTAATTTCCTCGTTTTTAGGATATACCCAAATATCCCAGGCATTGGTAAATTCACCAATCGATACGGACAAGGTCAGTTTTCGAGGTGTATTTTTTTGTTGAAACTGGTAAACAACTTCACCCAATGAAATCGCATTTCCGATTTCAATGTTACGTTGTCCGAGCACTCCTTCTGCCACAACCTCATTGTTTTCAGTAATCTTCCACGCAGGATTTACACTATTCAACGGGGCGGCTCCAAAGTGTGCCACTTCAATTTTGGCAGTCATGGTTTCCCCTTCCATGAAAATACGTTTATCCAATCGTGCCAGCGGAACAGTTGTGTTACAGAAAGCACTAAACTCTTCCGGCGAGATGTAGCCCTTTTCGTCCCAAAACGCGTCGAGCACACCAACAAGCGCAGTGCCCTGACCCGGGAAATCGTATAAACCAAGCAACTGGAATCCTGCAAATCCGGGAGTGCGCAACGCAGCTTCAATATCTGCTTTGTAACAAAGTGCCTGTAGTTTTCCTGATGCCATTAAAAAGCTATCCGCCAACTCACCCATATGATGAGCAGTTAAACTCTCGTGGAATAACTCAAAGTTTTTCGCTTTTAGTACGCCTGTATATTTTTCTATTTCTTTGAAATTCGGGTAAACACACCATTGTCCAATCTCGTGACTCACAACAGGCTTTCCATCGCTAGGCAATTTCTTTAACCAGTCGTAATCTGTTTTCGGAGCTTCTGCATTTATAATACTACGAAGCTCTTCGGCCCAGCCTTGTACACGTGGCCCAGGAATATTATGATATTGATTAGCATCAATAACCGGCCATCCGGCAGCACTAGTGTATTGTCTGCGTGTATCTTCCTTTTTCCAATAATTCACAAATTTGGTTAGGTAGGCAGTGTATTCAGCTCCACCGGGCTCATTTCCGTAGGTCATCATCACAAACGACGGATGGTTGCCATATTCTTTTACAATGCGCTTACTTTCTTCCCAAACGTATTCATCAACCGGAAATCCACTACCGAGTTCAGTGCTCTGATTCGCCCATGATCCACACTCAACCTGAAGGTAAACGCCCATTTCGTCAGCCACTTCAAAAGCAGCTTCAGGTGGGCACCACGAATGAAAACGTACATGGTTTAAACCGTGCGCCTTTACTTGTTTATAGATTTTTCTCCAGTAATCGGGACCTGTTGGCGGATAGCCTGTTTTTGGGAAAGCAGCACAGTCGAGTGTTCCGCGCAAAAATACAGGCCTTCCATTTACCGCAAATTGCGATCCGTCAGCTTTAAAATCACGCAGCCCAAAATCTTCTGAAACGACATCAGTTCCCGAAGTTGATTCTAGCTGAACTGAAAGCTGATAAACATTCGGATTAAATTCATCCCACAACAATGCATCATCTCCCAATGAATACTGCATTTCAATCTCATTATTGCCGGGAGTAACTTTAAAATTATATATCTTTTGTGCAGTCTTAACATCACTGTTCTTCAGTTGAGCAAAAAGCGGGATAGTAATTTCCTGTTCCTCTAAGGTAGAATTAACAACCTTACATTTTACGTCAATGCTTCGGGAATCCACATCCGGAAACACATCAACCTGACTGAAATAGATGTCGTTACGAACCTGAAGTTTTAAGTCTCCAACTATCCCATTCCAATTTGATTGGGTATGATCGGTAATGCTGTGCGAGTTTATACCAACATCAATTTTATCCGTCCGGTTATCAATTTGAATACTGATTTTATTCTCGCCCGACTTTACAAAGCCATCAATTTGAAATACATGCGGAGTACCAAGACTGTTTTGAGCTCCAACTTCTTCACCATTTATCCAAACTGCTGATTGCCAGTGCGGACGTTCGAGGCAGAGGAAAAGAGGCTTTCCAACCAACTCTACAGGAATAGAAACCGTTTTCTGGTACCATGCCGCCCCTGTATACTTTTTTAAAGGCTGCAACCAAAAAGGAAAGCGGATATTGTCAGCATCGAAATAGGGTGCATAATTTGGATCTTTATACCATTCCGGATTTTGAATGCCCCCAATCCATTTTGTGTTGAGTGTAATATCAAAACCTTTTCCGTTTTCAACCATCGAACCGGGAAGGTTTACATGTTCAGAAAAATCCTGAGAAAACCATTCTCCTTGAATTCCTGCATCCAGTGTATCCATCCGAAACTGCCACTTGCCACTTAAATCAATGGTTTTTGTAGTTTCGGAAGCACATGAGCACAGCATAAAAAACAGCAGTATGTAAATAAAATTTTTCATTTTCTTTCTAGCGATTAGCCCAATATTTCCTCTTCAATTTCTTCCAGTGATTTACCTTTTGTTTCAGGCAATCGTTTGTATATGAACAGCAGTCCTGCAGCACAGATAATTCCGTATAACCAGAATGTACCTGAGGCGCCAAATGCTGAATTTAGCAATGGGAATGTGTAGGTTAAAAGGAAACTGGCAATCCACAACGATGCGGTTGCGAACGACATGGCAGCACCACGAATACGGTTCGGGAAGATCTCGGAAAGTACTACCCAGGTAACCGGTGCCAACGACATGGCGTAACATGCAATTCCTAAAACTACCAACAGCAGTAATGGCCAGCCGGTAACATGGAAATAATATCCGGCGCCCATTAACGCGTAAATTCCGGCCAGTCCGGCTGAACCAATAATCATCAAAGCCCGACGTCCCAATTTGTCAACCGTATAAATGGCCACGAAGGTAAATACAAGGTTTACACTTCCGGTAACTACAATATTGAACAGCGTATCGGAAACACCATAACCGGCAGCTGCAAAAACCTCTTGCGCATAATTGAAGATAACGTTGATGCCGCACCACTGTTGAAAAGCTGCAATTACAATACCTATTAGTAAAATTTTACGCATTCCCGGCGAATTCAGGAATTTCAAATTCACCCGTCCTTCGTCGTGTACAAGATTTTCGTGGATACTTTTATATTCCTTTTTGGCGTACTCCTCGCCACCAATTTTCGAGAGAATACTCAGTACTTTATTTTCATTGCCGTTTTTAGCCAGCCATCTCGGACTTTCAGGCACAATAAACATGAGGAGGAAAAATGCTCCAGCCGGTAAAGTCTCGGCCCAGAACATCCAGCGCCAGGCCATTTGACCATTCCACGAAGCGAGAATATCTGCAGCTGTTGCGCCTTCGGGAACAGGTTGAGCAATTTGCCAGTTGGCAATCTGTGCTCCCAAAATTCCGATTACAATGGTTAATTGGTTCAGTGAAACAAACTTTCCGCGCATTGCTGCCGGCGATACTTCGGCAATGTACATAGGCGACAAATTGGAAGCCAGACCGATGCCGATTCCACCCAAGATGCGGTAAATAATAAACGGAGTAAAATTGTTTGATGCCCCGGTACCTATTGCGGAGAGCGTAAACAGAAAAGCCGAAAATATAAGTAATTTTTTTCGTCCTAACCGGTCACTAAAAGCACCTGAAGTTAGCGCCCCGAGTAAACATCCAAGCAGTGCGCAACTCATTGCCCAGCCCTGTAAAAAAGGACTTTGGCTGATGTGGAAAAACTGCTCGTAAAACGGTTTGGCCCCGCCAATAACTACCCAATCATATCCGAAAAGTAGACCTCCCATGGCCGAAACCATTGAGATCGTGAATATGTACCTTGTGTTTAATTTTTGCATTGTTAAGTTGAAATGGTTGATATCTAATTTTTTATTTTTCGATCACTAAAGTTGAAACGGAACGTTTGGGAATCACAAGCTCTTCCAATTGGACGGTGCTTTTTTCAAGATCTCTTGTTTCGTCAGTTATATAAAGAGCTGCATTACCGTTATTATTGCCACTGCCAGCCAGATTCACCGGTTTATCGTCTTCGGTATAGTTCATAAAAACATATACCTGTTTTCCCGATGACAGATCTTTAAATGCTGCCACCTGCAAATCTGTTGCCTGCTCAACAAGCGACAAATCGTTATCAATTTTTGCATCAATCCTTACCATATCAGGACGCACAAACCTTGAATAGTTACCCATTGCCCAAAGCAATTTAGTCTCTGTAATTTCGCCATCGAAACGCAAATCGTAATTCAACTGGCTGGTATCATTATTCACTCCCGGCCCTTTTCCATCATCTAAATGAACGAGGCCATCTTTGTAATTGAATTGCGAAAGTGCGGTCCACCAATCCCACGAACGGGCATTGGCAATTGTCAGATCCGAATGGATAACACGTGCCACATACAACGCTGTTGGCATTCCTGTATCGCGTCCCCAGCCTCCGGTAGTTTCATCATTCTTTTCCAGAATACAGAATTCAGTTTGCCAGAAATCCAGTTCCGGATTAATTTCCTCTAAACGCTCTACCATTTTCTGGCGGTATTCGATTTGTGCTTTTATCGGCCAGGTGGTAAAATACGAGTGCGAGGTAATGGCATATTCCAGGTTTTTCAGATCGCCAATGTACATCTCCGATTCCGGATTGAAAAATACATTGATCTGGTCGCCATTCGAATTATTACCTTTCTCTTTGTAGAGGTATTCCACATCTCCGGCTTCACCAAAAATCATTTTGGTCTCGGAACCTCGTGAACTTAGTTCTTTCGATAAAATTTTGGTGTATTTGTAAAGCTCTTTATTAGTTGCCGGCGTACCTTCCTGGTTGCTGGCATCCCACGCCCACTGTGGTTCGTTAAACGGACTTAAGTAAGCAAAATGAATATTCTCGTTTTTCTCGAAATGTTCTACAACGTCAACCAGAAATTTTGAATACGCTTCGTATTTGTCTTCTTTCAGGTTAAAACCCAGGTCGCCTTTTGTGGCATGTGCCAGTCCGTTTTTTGTATAAAACACCGGCGGAGAAATGGTGTATGCCGTAAACTCCGGCACACCGCGTTTTTTTGCTGCCTGCAAAAACCAACGCTGACCTTTATATTTCGTCCAGTCGTAGTTGCCATCGGCATCCAGAAAACACTCCGAACGCCGCCATACATTTACAATATCAGAGGCATCGCCTTGTTCCATTGAACCGGCACCAATGTAAAAGCGCCAGTTTGAAAGGCCAATTCCTATGGGATTTCCGCTTTCATCCGTGTCTAAACTAAAAAGTAGATCGGCAATTTTCTCGCGTTTTGCCACCGGCCAATTTTCGCCAACAAATTGACAGCGCCACGAATCGGACGCTCCAAAATTCTGGATACTTTGATAGGTTTTCTCCGGATTTACCTGAACTGTTATCCTGTTGTTTTGTGAAAACAACTGAGCTGATAACAGCATTGAGAATATGACTAAAATGGCTTTCATCTTTTATTACATCTTTAAAATATGATGACTTTTACTGTTTCGCGTTTGCCGGCAGCAATTCCCGAAACCAAAAAAATTCCTTTGTTATATTCAGCAGAAGAAATCACAATCCTTTGCTGTTGTTTCTCAACCGGGATAGTAAGCTGTAACTGCCCGGAAATATTGTACAGTTTAATTTGTTTATAAGAATGATTGGATGGCAATTCAGCAATTATTTGCTGAGCGCGGCCATTATAATAAGCCTTAAAATCCTGCTCTTTTAACTCTGTTCCAATGGAAGTACCAACTTCCAGATCGGCAGTAAACGTAACCACCGATTTTGCCGGAACGATCAATTTTCCATTGGATAGATCAATATCCTGTTTTTCCAGGTTTGAAAATTCGTCGGTTAAAAATAGTGATGGATTTTTCAGCGTTTTTCCATTCGCATTATCAACTGACAGTTTTACATCCCGCACTTCGTTGGTAAAGTTTGTAGCCACAATCACCACTTTGCTTTCTTCAGCATCAGTAAACGCAGAAAAAACAATATCCTCGTAGGTTTCGCTGGTGCTTAGATTATCCGAACGTGAATAATCCACCCGTGTCATATCAGGGCGAATAAAATACGAGAAATTCCCGAACGTATAAAACAGTTTCGTTAAATGATAAACACCATCGCTGTTATCATTTTTCGTCAGTGCTTCAATGAGGCAAAAACGTGATTCCCCATTGTGTTTTCCCTGCTCAAAGGTTGTCCACCACTGCCATGCTGAAACATTGGCAATATTCAGGTCGGCCATAATCGTTCTGGAAAGCGATAGCGCACATTGCATCTCTGTCAACTTCACATTCGCCGGATAACCGTAACGATATCCATCAGCCAACAAGGAATATTCAGTTTGCCACAGTTGCGGTTTCGGATTCAGCAACTGCGCCATTTGAGCCATTTCCTCGCGGTTATCAACCAGTTGAGAACCGTAATCGGTAAAATAACTGTGATAAGAAACGATATCGGAAAACGATGATTTATCGAGTAATGAAAGTCCGGAATTGGCGTTCCAGAATTTATACAGCTGATTGTCAGCATGGCCTGTTCCGCCAGTCATACTGTTGATCGATGCTGCTTCTGTAATAAACAGCTTACTTGTAACATTACGCGCCGAAAATTCATTATCAATTGTCGAAACCACATCAAATATTTCCTGGTTGGTCCAGGGTGTACCTTCCTGTGTTACGGTGCCGCTACTTGACGACGGTGCCCACCCCCATTGCGGTTCATTTAACGGACTGATATAATCGAAATGAATACCTTCATTGTCAAAATGCTCGCTGACATCGGCTAAAAACCGGGCATAATCATCAAAATACTCCGGTTTTAGAATTGTTGCCATTTCCGTTCCGTATTCCCGAAATCCAAGATTATTTTGTGTGTATTCAACCGGCGGACTGTTTTGCCATCCGATTAAATGATGCACGTTGTACTGATTCGCTTTTTGCAAAAACCATTGCTGCCCTGCCTGCTTTTCCCAGTTGTAAGTGCTTCCGTCGGCATTCAGGAAGCCTTCTGTACGGCGCGATTCTTCACTTATCCGGCTGGCATCGCCTTGCTCTGCTGTTCCGGCACCAATATTAAATCGCCAGGCAGAAAGGCCAATTCCCAATGGATTTCCGTCGGCATCTTTTTCGGTACTGAATAACAATTCTGCCAGCTTTTCCTTTTTCGTTTCCGGCCAGTATTTTCCGATACGTTCAGTATTCCAGGCGTCGGACGAGCCGAAATTTTGAATGGTTTGCTGTTTAGATGCAATGTCAATAGTAAGGTCGATCGGATCTCCGGAAGTTTCCCAGTTTATAGTCTTGTCTTCCGGATCAGGAATTTCTGTTTCGTTCGCCACTGCCAGAATTTGATTGGCAGAAAGCGCCTGATCAAAAACTTTAATTTCATCTAAACGAGCTGAAATATAATAATTGTCCGACCGGTGTGGATTGCCTCCGAGATATAGAGAATCGCCCTGAATTAAGGTCGGAGAAATATTAAGATATCCGCTTGAGATCTCCGCACCATCGATATAAATCTTTGCCAGTTTGTCCTCGAAAGTGATTGCAATATGCATCCATTTATTCTTCTGAAGAACGTCGGTTTCAATCGTTTCGTATAAACCGTAATCTTTGCTGTCGCTTATTAAAGCACAACCGTAATTGCCCCATCCAATCTGAGGAGTGAAGAATAAATTTGAATTTGTTTCCTGGTTATGGATTTCAAAAAGCTGATGCCATGAACCGGCGTTATCGTTTTCCCAAAAGAAAAAGAATGATACGGTAAAAGTATCGGTATCCAATAAATTCCTATTGAAAGCCGCATAACTCTTGTGCGATGCGGAGAACTGCAATACCGAGCCTCTTTCGCTATCCGTAAACAATGAGGTATTGTTGTAAAGAAACAGTTCAGAATTTCCGGTTTCGTCAACTGCCGCACCACTATTAAACGTATAGTTTACAACAGGTTGAATATTACTTTGTGCAAAAGCTAAACTGTTTACACAAAGTAATACCAATCCTAAAAGCAGCTTAAAAAAATTCATTACAATTTCTTGAAAAAATACGGTTTAAATTTTGAGCATCCACGAGAAGAAAAGAAGATGTTCAAAAAAGAACATCTCCTTTTTTCTAACCAAACTAAACTATCTAATTGAAACTTTTTCTGTGTCTACGTATCCGTTTTCGGTTAACACTTTTACAACGTAAATTCCTTGCTTCATCGGAATCGACAATGTAGTACTGTGCGTTTCGCCTTGTTCAACCTGAGCTCCGGTGATACTGTAAACAGTATATTTCACCATATTATCTGAAGAACGGATATTCAATTTCTGACCACTTTGCCAGTAAATCACCTCATTCTCAAACTGATGAATATCTACATCGGTAACAACATTTTGAACGTTATTAGGAATTACAATTTCGTAATCAGGAATGATCGACTGTAATTTCAATTCGAAATTATCAAAAGTACCCCAGTTGTTGGCCGGAATTGTATTTTCTGTTCCTGCACCTTTAATACCAAAGGTTAATGATCCTCCGCTGACAGGTGCAGTCAGGTTACGTTTGGTGTTGCTCCACTCCTCAAATGCAAGTGGCTCTTCCGTCAACTCTCCACCATCGGCGTATAAGAAAATAGTACTGTCGTTGCTCACCACACTCATTACTGAAACCTGGTAGCTTCCATCCAGCAAACCACTCACTGTTTGTCCGCAAATGAAAGTATAATCGGAACCTTGCCAAATGGTCATGTTCTTCGAGCCGTCAACACCTTTATTTTCAGTGTAAGGCAACCAATCGGTATTCGATTCATGATCCCAACCTAAAAACTCTTCTTCAAAACCAGGATTTATCAGATCAACTTCAGGTAAACGAACCACCTCGAAATTATCGAAAGTTCCCCAGTTATTGGCAGGAATTGTATTTTCGGTGCCTGCACCTTTGATACCAAAAGTCAGGCTGCCATTAGTTACATTAACGATCAGTTTGCGTTTTGTATTTGTCCACTCTTCAAAAGCCAGTGGCTCTTCAACAAGCTCACCACCATCGGCATACAAGAAGATTGTACTGTCGTTGCTAACTACCGACATTACCGAAACCTGGTATTTACCGTTTGGCAGATTATTCAAAGTCTGACCATTAATAAAAGTGTAGTCTGAACCTTGCCAGATGGTCATGTTTTTTGATCCGCCAACACCTTTATTCTCGGTATAAGGCAACCAGTCCGTATCAGAAGTTGAATCCCATCCTTCGAACTCATTTTCGAATCCAGGATTTACCAATCCGATGCTCGACAACCATTTCACTTCGAAATTATCAAAGGTTCCCCAGTTGTTGGCAGGAATTCCATTATTAGCTCCTGCACCTCTGATACCAAATTCCAAAGTTCCATCAGTAACCACAATTTTTAGCGAACGTTTTGTATTTGTCCATTCTTCAAATGGCAGAGGTTTTACTTCTTCTGCATCACCGCTTCTTGCAAAAAGAGCAATGGTATTGTCGTTACTTACCACCGACATCACACTCACCTCGTAAGTTCCGTTTGGAAGATTTGAGATGGATTGATACGTGATAAAAGTATAATCAGATCCTTGCCAGATAGTCATGTTCTTCGATCCGTCAACGCCTTTATTTTCAGTGTATGGTAACCAATCCGTATCAGAAGTTGAATTCCATTTTTCAAACTCATTTTCAAAACCCGGGTTGATCAGCTCAACACTGGTATCGCCGGCTTCCAAAGCTTTCTGAAAAGCTACGATTGCAGCCTGCATCGCCACAATTCCTTCATCCAATTGTTGTTCTGTTACGCCTTCAGTATTTATTAGAACCAACGCATCTTCAATTGCATTACCCAATTCTTGCTTTGCCTCTTCGAACTCCTGTGTATTGGCAATTAAATCGTTGGCAGTAAACACCTCCGCAATCAATAACTGAACTTTTTCCATTACAGCAATGGCACTGTTATAATCAGCAGCATCGCTTGTTGGATCAGCCAAAACAGCTTTGGCCGATTCTACTGATAAAACTACACCCGACTGGTATCTTGGGTCATCAAGATCAACCAAGGTAGCTGCATAAGCTTCTGCCTGAAGAATGGCATCAACCAAATCCTGTGCTACTGCAATATTGTTTCTTAAACTATCGATGGCCGTATAATCTGGATCACCAGATGCGAGAAACTCTTCAAGATTATCGATCAAAGCATTAAAAGACTCTTTTACACCTTCGTCAGCTGCGGACGAATCGATAAAAGCTTTTGCACTTTCCACATCCTCCGATAAACTGATGTAGTTGTTAAAAGTTGAAATTGCCTCATCCACATTAGGCTGAAAATTTAGCATCTCTCCATCGGTTCCAAACACCCTTATCTCACGTGCTTTTTCCATCACATAAAACATATCAGCTAACACTTCTTCAGGGAATTCAGGATGAGCATAATACAACTCCATACCTTTTTCGATTGATGATTCAAACAAAGCGATTGGATCAAACTCAACTAATCGGAAAACACAATTAAGGGCATTTTCCTGTGTAAGATCTGCTGTTTTCAGACGAAAGGCAGCAATTCCGTTAGCGTCAAAATTCAAAGCGTTAGGACCGGGTGAATAATTCATTCCACTTAAATCGGCCGGTTTATCAATGGTTTCGAAAGCATACCAATCATCAAAAATATTGGTGAATCGGAATGCCAGTTCTTTATCGTGTGTCTCGTTCCCTTCGCGGCCATGGTCTGCATCCTGAGGTTCCAGGTAAGCATAATTGTTCCACGATTTCAAAAAATGTTTATCGCTTAAACCTTCATCCAGGTTACGGACATTGATATATCCGGGATTTTGCTCCATCTCATCGAACACCCAAAGTTGTGAGCCCGATCCATCAAAGTAGTCGGAATAACCAATTTGGTCAGACCATGATGCGACCTCCGGATGGAAACTCAGTACCTTTTCGTTTCCTGCTCCATCGTAAATAAGCAGGTAATATTTCGTTCCGTCTGTTTTTGGCATAAAATGCTCCTGGGCCTGAACAGTTCCCAGAAAACACCAGCTGATTAATAATGCAACTATATATGTTATTCTTTTCATTTTCTCTTGTTTTAAAGTTCAAATTACATTACCAACCCATGTTTTGAGTTAAGCCGTTGTTTACATCGCGCTGCGGTATTGGATAGAAATTCATACGTTCTTCAAAATATCGGTCTTCCAGTTCCATTTTCTGATAATTGTAAGAACCATCGGCATTTTGCGTGATATCCATTTTGTAAACCGGCTGACTTAATACATCCGCTGCAATTCCCCAGCGGCGCAAATCCCACGCCCGTTGATCTTCGAATGCAAACTCGATAAAGCGCTCTTCACGAATTCGTTCTCTCATTTCTTCTTTGCTCATACTGTTGAGCATGATTTCAGGCAGACCGCCATGTCTCTCAACTGTCTGATTCAATAGTGTGGTAGCTGTTAAGTACGATTCCCCTAGGTTCGACGGACCATACAATTCGTTAGCTGCTTCTGCCCAGATCAAAACCATATCGGCAAAGCGGAAAATTGGCCACTCGCGGTTTGAAGCCTGTCCTTGTCTCAGGTCGAGCGTTGGATCGAGGAACTTTCGTAAATAGTAACCGGTTTTGGTTCCGTAATCGCGATCCATTCCGTCTCTACCACCTTTAAAGGTTTCAATTATTCGTGATTCCGTATTTCGTTCGTCCCAGTTGCTTCCGTTTACAATTACGGTGTGCAACAATCGTTCGTCGCGATTTACATAAGGATTGGCAGGATCGTAACCCGATTCAGGATCATCGATTTTTTTACCATTCAACATGCGGTAAGCGTCAACTAAATTCTGAGTTGGATTTGTGCTTCCGGTAGTTATTACTCCTTCAGAACCTACAGGAAAGTTCACTTTCTCAATGTAGTTGATATCAGCCTGACGATATCCCAAAATAATTTCAGGACTACTGCCGTCAAACTGGTCGTAAGGGCCAAATGTAAATACACGATCGAAAGCAATGTCCTGAGCAATGTCCAGAATCTCTTTCCAGTATACATTTTGCTGTGCAGAACCTTCGGTAACAGCGCTATTATAAATTGGACTGGCCAACAACAAATAGGTTTTACATTTTAATGCTTTAACAGCAGTTCCGTTCGGTCTTCCCTGGTCGGCTCCTTCATCAAGCAATGGCAACAATTCGTTGTCGATCAGGTAATCGCACTGGTCGATAATATAGTTGGCACAAGTTTCAAATGAAGCTCTTCCTTCGGCAAATGCGCCGTTCGACAAATCGCTCATGTCTTGCACTACATTGTCGCCAACCAAAACTACTCCGCCGTATCTTTTTACCAGCTCATAATAATACAATGCTCTTAAAAAACGTGCCTCGTTTTGGTATGAAGCAAGGTTATTCAGAAACACCTGTCGGTTCGACGGCTCGAACGTATCGAAAGTAGTCGACTTTGTCTCCTCTAAAAACAGGTTGACTTTATAAATGGCATTGTAGTATTTATTCCAATTATTTCTTGCAAACGGAGAAACAGAGCTCCAGTTGCCTGAATTAAGACTTTGAACAGATGCCGATGGATTGGCATTTTCGCCTTCATCTGTAGCACTTCCGTATAATTCGCCCTGGCTAAAACCTTCCGGGGCAAATCCATTTGGCATTTCACTGATCAGATCAACGATGTAACGATCGATATAAGTTGGATTGTTCCACATCAGATCATCGGTGATACCGGTATCTTGTTCCATGTCAAGCTGCTGACATGCAGCAAAAAGAAGGATCAGGACACTCAGAATCGATGAGATTTTTATATTTTGTTTTGCTCGTTTCATATCTGTTCTCTATTAAAAGTTAAGATTTAAACCCAGAAAATATGATTTCATCGGAGGGTATCCGATTCCAATAAATTCAGGATCTGTGTAGTCCCAATCACTTAGTGTTAAAACATTAACACCACGCACAAAGAACCTTACGTTGTCTATCCCAAGACGGTTGGTAATATTCTCCGAGAGTGAATATCCAAGCTCGATGTTGCGAAGTTTTATAAAGTCGCCTTTTCGCACCCAGTGTGTAGAAGCCTGGTAATTATTTGTATTCGTTAGCGACAAAGCAGGGAAATCACTTTCGTTTACAATTTCGGTGGCAGCATTGCCGGTTAAGAACGGTTGGTAAAGCACATTGTCTGAAAGTACAATATCGCGGTTGAACTGTCCTTGCAACATAGCTTCCACATCGAAACCTTTATACTCGAATCCAAGATTCAGCCCTAGATCAATGTTACCAATGTTATCGCCAATGGCTTTCATATCTCTCGAATCGATTACCTGGTCGTTATTTACATCGGCATATTTCAAATCCCCCACACGCGGAGTTCCGAATGTTTGAGTTGGAGACGACTGAATGTCGCTTTCGCTTGCAAATGTGCCCACAACTTCGTAACCGTATACAGTAGAAACCGAATTTCCAGTTTTGTTTAAATGCTCCAAATCTGATCCGTTCAACGACTCTCCCATCTCATCAATGGTGTTATCGAAATACGAGAAAATCAGGTTTGCATTCCATTTCAATTCTTTCTCCCTTGACGAATAACCCAGTTCAAATTCAAAACCTGAATTGGTAAGTTTACCGATGTTTTCGTAAGGTAATTCGGCTCCCGTTGCTGCCGGATGATTATAATCGATGTACAAAACATCCGATCGTTTATCCTGGAAGTAATCAAAAGCCAATGTCAGGTGATCGTACATTTCCAGATCGATACCAATATTCAGCTTTTTAGAGATTTCCCACTGAATATCAGAATTTGCCAACATGCCCGGTTTAATACCGTAAATCATATCCCATCCTGTTCCAATCGGGAATGAGCCTCCGTCGTTGTAAAACTGTGTAAAAGGATATCTTCCGTTTACGTAGCGGTTTAATCCGGTAATACCATACGATGCTCTTAATTTACCAAAGTTGATGGCACTTTCTTCTCCTACAAAATCCTCGTTTGAGAATACCCAACCTGCAGATACTGACGGGAAGAAACCATACTTATCTCCATCTGCATACTGATCGGAACCAAAGTAGCTGGCCGAAGCTTCCAACAGGTATTTATTGGCATACGCATATTGTACCCGTGCCGCGTAATTATTAGTTAGATAAGGTGATAAATCGGTATTTTCACGGTACTCTTTATCTCCCTGATAGCGCACCAATACACTTAAATCGTTATCGCTTTCAGAAACCATATCGTATGTAATATTAGCACTGAAAACATTATTTCTTGTGCTGCTTGCATTACTCCAAACATTGTATGGCGAATCTTCGCGGTACGAGTAGTAACTGTATTCTCCGTTACTTCCTGACGCAATTTGCGAATATGGAAAATACCTCCAGTTTCCATCGCTGTTAACCGATCCGTTATCCAGTACATAACTAATTCCGGCCGCTAAACCTTCTGCAATAAAATCGAATTTTTGAGTCAATGTAAATCCGGCATTTAAAAAATTGGTAACCGAACTATTACGTCCACCATACTCAATCATTGCATATGGATTATTCAGCAATAAGGATGTTCCACCGTAACTTCCGTTTGGATTTACAACATTAAATGCATTCGGTGGAAGAGTCATTATGCCTGTCCAGATTTCGCTGGCAGAATAAGCAGGAAATGTGTTATTATTCATCATTCCTGATAAATCCATCGAGAATTTTGTGGTACTTGAGATATTGATATCAATATTCGAGCGCAAATTCAACTGTGTTAAGTTGGCATTCGCTTTCATATCGGGATTTTCTGGTTTGTACATCCCGTTGTTGTATAAGAAACCAACATTAACGAAGTACTGTATAAAATCAGATCCACCTTCTATTCCTACGTTTGCCCTAGAAATATTTGATGAATTTTTTATTACCTGATCGTACCAATCTACATCAGGATATAATGGCGACGTTCCGGCAGCAGAAATATCCGCATCTGAATATTTGGCACTAAGTCCGTCGTTTGCAGCTGCCTGATTGTATAAGGTCATATAATCACGTGATCCTAAAATATCGATTGTATTGGTCGGGCTTTGAAGACCTGACTGAATACTGATATCAATGCGATTCTTCTCAATTTTTCCTCTTTTAGTTGTAATCAAAATTGCGCCGTTAGCTGCTTTCATACCATATAAAGCTACTGCCGCAGCATCTTTAAGTACAGAAACTGATTCAACCTCTTCAGGATTTAAATAAGTTAAATCTCTTTCAAAGCCGTCAATCATTACCAGCGGATCACCATTGGCTCCTCTTATTCGTAGTGTGGGTGAATTGTACCCCGGCTCTCCTGAACCCTGAATAACGGATAAACCGGCCAGTTTACCGTAAAGGGTGTTACCAAAATTACTAACGGCACCTTTCGAAAGCTCTTCGCCCGAAACCGTAGACATTGACGAAGAAACATTACTTTTCGCCTGGATGCCGTAAGCAATATTAACGTCTGCTGTTCGATTTACTTCAGTTACCTCCAACGAATCGTTTTGCGCCCATCCACAGAACGATGCCAGTACAGCGATAACAAGTAATACTATCTTATTTATATATTTTCTCATAATATTATTTGATTAGTCTGGTTAGTACTTTGGATTTTGGTAAAGTCCCGGAGTATTATTAACCCAGTCATTATGCAATGGATGGAAGTAATATTTATCCTCAAAGAAATCAACCCAATTGATTTTACTTCTCGAAACAACTCCATTGTTGATGATAGCACCAACCATATCCAATTGTAGTTCGTCTCCTTCTTTCCATCTTCTCAAATCGAAATAGCGTTGTCCTTCCAAAAAGAATTCTACCGAACGTTCGTACTTAATTGCATTGTGGAACTGTTCTCTGGCTGAAGCACCTTCATAGTTATTAGCATCGTAACCAGGCATACCAGAACGTGACCTTACTTCATTCAAATACTGAATAGCTTCGGCATTAGGTCCGCTGTTTGCTTCACTCAATGCCTCAGCATAAAGCAGGTATAAATCGGCCAAACGAATTATTGGATGTACCGGAGTGTAAACCACCGATGGACCTGCTCCCAGTTCTTCGTTTACGAATTTGCGCACCATAAAGCTGGTTTTAAATTCTGTCCAGTCGCCATGCGTTCTGTCCGGAACTGACGGGTCAATATCAAAATTGATCAGTCTATCGTTGTAGCTTGTACCAAATTCAGAACCGTGATAAACCACATTTTGAGCAAAGCGAGGATCTCTGTCTTTCCAGTATTCCTGATCGGTATAACCGGCTTCTGTTCCGGCAGCCGAAATGATAGGTTTGGTTCCGTCTCCGTTTTCGTAACCTGAAATCGGGAATTTACCATTTGTCATCTGGTAACTATCCACATGTTGGAAGGTAGGCTGATAAGTAACATCAACACGGTTGTACCAACCAATTCCGTATGGCCAGTTCATCATGTTGTGTGTGTATTCCCAACCTCCTTCGGAGTTACCCGGATCAAACCGTTGGTAAATGATATGTTCGTTGGTCAAATTAATAGCCAGTTCGTAAATACTGTGCTCTGTACCACCGCCGGTATAAAGTGCATGTCCTGCAGCTTGTGCAGCGTCAATAGCTTCTTTACCAGCTGTAGCGGCTCGTTGCCAGCGTTGATCATCTGAATTTCCATATCCCAATACTTCAGGATGTTCGTATCCGGCAGCGTAAGCAGGCGTTGGTCCGTTGTAAAGCGGGCTGGCTGCGTAAACCAAAATTTTAGCTTTAAGCGCTTTTGCTGCAGCAACCGAGAAACGACCTGTCCAACGATCTTCCCACTGCTCGGGTAACAAGGTAGCTGCAACATCGAGGTGATAAACCATACTGTCAATCATATCGCTGAAAGCAGGTCTCGGAATTGGCTCTTCTCCACCTTCCAGTCGGTCACTGATCCATGGTAAACTTCCCCAGGTTTTAAAACCTTTAAAATACTGGTAAGCAATATGTGTATGCGCTTCTCCGAGCATACGTCGAACATATTCCTGTTCGGTTGAAGATCCGGTTGGAATTCCGCCTGCTTTTTCAATAAATGTATTGCAGTTTCTTATGGCCAGATACAATTTATCAAGCGGATAAATCTGGCTTGTAGTTGAGCTCAGCGTACCGTTTACATATTTCATGTATTGGTTATCGCTAATGTTCGGAACATACATTTGTTCGCCAATATCCGACCAACTGAGGTAGCCATCCCACCAACTCAGGTTAATATTATCGGCTCCAAAATATTCATCGTGGTAAAGCGAAAATATGAGCTGTTGTGCATTGTTTGTCGATGCAAACACAGTGTCTAATGTAATATCGGCTCCTGCAGGTTTTTCCAGAAAATCTTCCTGGCAAGAAAATACAGAAAGCGTAATCAATATTATTAAACAAACTTGTATTATCTGATGTATTCTATTCTTTTTCATGATATTCTGTTTTCAATTAAAATTGCACATTTACACCAAGGTTAAACACTCTCGATCTTGGGTAACGCAATACTCCGTTAGTCGTTTCCGGATCAATGTTTTCGATTTTTGTGAACGTGAGTAAATCCATTCCGTTCGCGAAAATTCGGAAACTGCTTAATCCTAAATCTTTAATAAGCTTCACATCAGAATCAAATGTATATCCAAGCTCCACATTCTTAAGTCTTAAATATGTGGCATCTTTAATCCAGTAGGTTCCGGCATATTTCCAGTTGTCGTTTGTATTCAGCAAACGCGGGTATTTTATGCTTTCACCGGCGGCATATTTTTCAGGCGTGTACCGATCCATTACAAAATCGAGTATCGTTCCTTTATTAGGCGTTGGATTATAGTTTGTTCTTGTATTGATTGAATAGTTAGAAGCTCCCTGCAACAGAACAGAAAAAGAGAATCCTTTATGTTCGAAACCGGTGTTCAAACCAAACATGGTCTCCGGGAAACTTGGTGTATCAAGGTAACCTTCATCCAGGTTATTGATCAAACCATCGTTGTTTCGGTCGATAAATTTCAAGTCACCGGCCGACACATCATGTCCGGCAGTAAATATCTGGTAAGCCTGGTACGAGCCTTTGTCGGCACCCGGATTTAAGCTGCTGTATGTTGCCCAAAGCTCATCGCGATAAGCATTCGCTTCAGCTTCCGTTCTAAAGAAATCTTCCTGCAAGTATCCCCACATCTCGCCAACACGACGACCGGTTTGCATACGGTACTCGTAAGGTTGTTGAGGTTCGTCCATTTCAAGAATTTTGTTTCGGGCAAATGAGTAATTTAAGTTCACCCAGAACTTGGTGTCTTTTATCATTTGGTTCCAGCCCACTTCCACTTCGTAACCCGAATTTTCTACATGGCCAAGGTTAAGTGCCAGTTCTCCGGTTTGCTGATAAATTGGAACCACTTGCTGGTTGATTAAAATATCTTTTCGGTCTTCTGTAAAATAATCGAACTTGGCTGAAAGTTTACCTTCAAGGAAATTCAGATCAGCTCCGTAGTTTATTTTGGTTGAAGTTTCCCAGGTAACGTTAGGGTTTCCGGCAGCGCCCTGATAAGCCATCGGATAATTCACCATTGAGCCCGGTAAACCAAAGTTGATTCCGGTATCGCGCCATCCGTAATACGAATAATTATTCATTACGTATTTATCCGGCAAATACAAGAAACGCTGGCTCATTCTGTCGTTACCAACCAAACCATACGAGAATCGAAATTTACCGTAACTCAATACATCCTCTCCTATTATATTCTTAAGCCAGTTCTCTTCAGTGAAGGTCCAACCAGCAGATACTGCAGGGAAGAAACCAAAACGTTTACCTTCGGCAAAGTTCTCCGAACCATTGTACCCAAGGTTATATTCCAACATGTATTTATTGGCGTAGTTGTAAGTTACACGACCAACAACTCCCAAATAAGCTCTTGGAATTTCGTTCCAGTACGACTCAGTAAAGTGCGATTTATCGGCATTAACCAGAGCCAAAGCTGTAACATTGTGGCCTCCGTTAAAACTACGGTTATAATTCAATGCTAATTCATAATACTCTTTTCGGGTTTTACTCTGTGAAGTTGAGTTGTACGGCAGCACATCTTCCTGCACTTGATATAAGGTTACACTTTCGTCTTCATTTAAATAAGGTCGCCAGTACGGACGTTTCTTTTCATCCTTATCCCTGCGAATAAAGTTTTGGAAATAACTCACCAGCGAAACAGTACCTTTAACCGACAGACCTTTTGTAATAAAATCAAGTTTCTGATCGAGTACAATACTGTAATCTGCTGTATTTTGTAATTCAACGGTATAACCGCGCATATCGCTGTTAAGTAACACCGAGTTCGCATTATCCTGCAACAAAACAACTTTGTCATCCTTAACATAACCATCCCATGGCGATGAGTGAACCAGCATGTTCCAGTAAAAACCTTCGGCAGGCTCTCTACCGGCTTGTCCTAATGAAATATTCTCATTAAAACTTCCACCGATATTCACTTTTGCCAACGTGGTTTTAGTAATATTCACGTCGATGTTTGTACGGTAGTTATACCTTTTATAACTGGTTGATTTATCGATATTTGGATTTAGGTTTTCGAACATCCCCTGTTGGTTGAAATAACCCAACGAAGCAAAATACTTCAAACGTTCGGTACCTCCGCCAATGGTAATATTATGCTGTTGTTGCAAAGCATAATCTTTAAGCATTAAATCGGCATAATTCGTACTTGGATAAAAGTACGGATCGCTCGGATTCAGCGGATTACCATCAGCAACTCCTTTAAAACGGTCTCTTATCGACTGTGGATATGGAGCTGTTGGATCGGTTGAATTAACTGCAAATCCCATATATTCATTAACCAATCCTGTTTGTGCATAACTATCTATCGGATCGATTTTAAAACTTGGCGCCATAACCGCCATCGATCCTTTGTAGTTAATCTTAGCCGGACCGGTTTTACCACGTTTCGTTGTAACCAGAATTACACCGTTTGCACCACGAACACCAAAAACAGCGGTTGACGATGCATCCTTTAATATAGAAAGATTTTCAATTTCGTTCGGATCAAGAAAGTTTAGCGCATTCTGATCTCGCTCAATACCATCAATTAATATTAATGGATTTGAACCGGCTCCTGAATCGAGTGTTCCGATACCACGAATTTTAATTGTAGCTCCATCTTTACCCGGACGTCCACCCGACTGGTTTGCAATCAAACCCGGCAATCGTCCGGCAAGAGCCTGAGAAACACTACTAACCGGCTGTGCAACCAGTTCATCAGAAGATACCGATGATAACGAACCGGTAACGGTTTCTTTCTTTTGTACTCCGTAACCCACAACAACAACCTCTTCAAGGTTCTCGGTTTCTTCTATTAAAATAATATTGAATTCAGTTTGCTCACCTGAAATGGTGAATTCCTGAGAGCCGAAGCCGATGTACGATACTACAACCACTGAATTGAGAGGAACCTCAAGGTTGAAATTACCATTAACATCTGTTACTGTCCCCGTTGTAGTACCTTGAACAACGATACTTACTCCGGGAAGCGGGAAATCCGTTTCATCAACGATAGTTCCCGAAATTTTTACACTTTGTTGAATAGCATTATTCTTATCTCTTTTACTATGATCTGATGCATTTGCATTAAATGCACCAAATACCATAAAAAGAATAAGAAAAATCCAAACAGGTCGAAGACACGCATTTCCGATGCTATTCCTGCTCGTTAATTTCATAAGCTTTAAGATTTTATTCAGTTTTATTTATTCAAAATAACAGCTACAAAATTACGGAGTTCTGAAAGCGACATAAATGGATAATTTTACATTAATTTGGACTATCCGATTATTTTCAACATTTAATACACTCATTATATTCAACAGATTAAAAAATAATCAATAATCCTATTTTACTAATCCAGAAAATCTTTTTTAGTAAAAACTAATTAAAATATTTTATAAAGCACTGAATATATGCGCTTTTATGATATCCAGAAATAAATAACGAGAAAGTATACAAAAAGAGAAAAATGCATTACTTTTATGCTGTAACATTTTTTAACAAATAGATTATTTGACAATCTGATTATTTAAATACCATTACAAGAACGTAAGCAACTAAATTATTATGACCATAGAAAAAGCCACTAACCTGTTAGTTCCTGTTGATGGAAAACCGGATAATTTTACCGGCGACAGAAGTGTTGTACTATCAAAACGACAATTAAAAAACATTAAGGAAAATCCACTTATAAACGGTCTTTTTATCACCGCCATTGGATTTTACCCGCATGCAAAACACCACTTTCGTAAAAGAAAAAAAGGTATTCAGGATCACATACTAATTTATTGCGTTGATGGAAATGGAACAATTTCGCTGGATGATAAAGAATATAACCTTGAACCAAATAGCTTTTTTGTAATCCCTTCAAACAAAGCTCACACCTACTGGGCATCTAAAATAAATCCGTGGTCAATTTACTGGTTACATTTCGATGGCGAACGAAGCTCTTACTTCGAAGATTACTACGAAAAAGTTATCCGTATCAAGCAATCCAGTAAATCAAGAATTGATGATCGGATTAAACAATTCAACGAGTGTTTAACAACGCTTGAGTCGGGTTTCTCGCGCGAAAATATAAACTACGCCAATCTTAACCTGAACAGTTTATTGGCCTCATTCTTTTATATTGAAACCTACAGGGCCGCAAAAGGACACCGGAGTACCAGTCCGGTTGATCAGGCCATTTTTTTTATGCAACAAAATATCAATAAAACAATAAAGATTTCGGATATCTCCGATCATGTAAAATTGTCGGAATCACATCTCACCAAAATCTTCAGAAACAAAACAGGCACCTCCCCGATGGACTATTTCATTAACCTAAAAATGCAGGAAGCCATTCGACTTCTGATCAGTCAATCGTTAAAAATAAAAGAAGTAGCTTACCGGCTTGGTTATAGCGATCAATACTATTTCACCAGGATTTTTACCAAACACATTGGCTCAAGTCCGGGTATGTTTACAAAAATGAATAAATCATATTAATAACTGTTCTGCCAAAAACAAATCTTTCTCTATAAAACGGAATGTGCATAAAAAAAGCTGTCCTGATAGAACAGCTTTATAATTGATTGAAAATCTCCTTATTCTTCAGAATAAACAAAATTGTATGATTCGTCGTGCTGGCTAATATCCAAACCTACTTTTTCGCCGTGAGGAGAAATTCGCAGTGGAACGATCATATCTGTAATCTTATACATAAGCATCGAGCCTCCAAAGGTAAATATGCCTACAATTACCAAGGCCAGTAAGTGATAAAGGAAAGTGGTAATCTCACCGTGAATCAAGCCAACTTCGTTGGCGAAAACTGCGGTAAAAATCATACCGGTAATACCACCCATTCCGTGCGCCGGAAATACATCGAGAGTATCATCTAATTTCGATTTTGTGCGAAGGGTAATGGCGTAGTTACTTATAATCGCTGCAATTACTCCAATAAAAATACTCGATCCAACATTAACAAAACCTGCGGCAGGCGTAATCGCAACCAATCCCACAACAAGACCGATTGCTGCACCAACAGCTGACGGTTTTTTCCCTTGAGCTGCATCGTAAAAAATCCAGGTTAACATTGCTGCTGCCGAGGCTGTATTGGTGTTTACCAAAGCCGAAGCTGCAACTGAATCAGCTGCTAATGCCGAGCCTGCATTAAAACCAAACCATCCGAACCAAAGCATACCGGCACCAAGAAGGATGTATGGAATATTGGCCGGTTTAAATTCTTTGTTTGCATCTTTTCTTCTTCCCAGAAACATTGCTCCAGCCAAAGCTGCAAAACCAGCCGACATGTGAACAACGGTACCACCTGCAAAGTCAAGCACACCCCAGTTACGCAGGAATCCGTTCGGGTGCCATGTCCAGTGAGCGAGCGGTGCATAAATGAAAATAATGAACAGCACCATAAAAAGCATGTACGCTCTAAATCTTACTCTTCCGGCAAACGATCCGGTGATAAGCGCAGGGGTAATAATGGCGAATTTAAGTTGGAACATGGCAAATACTGCAAATGGGAATGTTGGAGCAAAATCAGGATGCGTTCCGCCTCCAACACCTCTAAACATAAAATAGGTTAGCGGATTTCCGAATAGTCCAAACCCTTCTCTTCCAATACTATCGCCAAAAGCAATGCTGAAGCCAACTACAACCCACAACACACTAACAATACCCATGGCAATGAAACTTTGCAGCATGGTAGAGATAATGTTTCTCGACTGAATCATTCCTCCATAGAAAAAGGCTAAACCGGGAGTCATTAATAATACCAATCCTGTGGCTGTTAACATCCAGGCTGTATCTCCTGCATCAAGATTAGAGGTGTCAATCACATCAATTCCGGATGGAATAATTACACCGAGTAAGGCTACAAGTACTAAAAGGGCTAAAATAAACCACCAACTTGTTGAATTTTTCATGTCTTATAAATTTTAAGGTTACTTCCAATTAAGTCTGTGCAGCAAAATAAATCCCAACAAAACAATTGTTGTTAGGTAATTTTTCTACTGAAATAAAGCTGTTTTTAACTGTCTGTGGATTGTTATCGCTGTCTGTTTTAATAAAAATCCACGATAAAACTATTAAAACATATTTAAACGGCATATAAAAATAGCAAAATGAAAGTAATTGGTTCTGTAAATTAACAAACTGATAATATTTTTGACATTTTACAAGGTTGGGAAACTAATTTTTAAATTTTGTTACTAAATTGTGTTACAGCTTACTTTACTTTGAATTTATGATAGATTTTTGATACTTTTGTAGAAAATTGTTATACGATGACTTTGAGGAATAATTTAGACGATTGGGATTTAAAAATTCTCGATATTATTACAAAAAATGCAAGAATACCTTTTAAGGATGTTGCCAAAGAAGTAGGAATTTCACGTGCAGCTGTGCATCAACGTGTTAACAGAATGGTTGATCTGGAGGTGATTGTTGGTTCAGGATATCATATAAATCCCAAAAAGGTCGATTTTAAAACGTGTACTTATATTGGTATTTTCCTCGAAAAAGGAGGATTATTCAGCGAGGTTGTAAAACAACTTGAGCAAATCCCTGAGATTGTTGAATGCCACTATACAACCGGTGCATACGCTATTTTCGTAAAAGTTTACGCTAAAGATAACGAGCACCTGAAAAATATTTTAAGTGGCAGTATCCAGAAAATTCAAGGTGTGGCCAGTACCGAAACATTTATTTCTCTTGAAGAATCCTTTAAGCGAACTATACCAGTTCAGGCCTGATTACGTTGTCTGACTGCTTCGTAAATCATTAAAGCTGCTGAAACCGAAACATTAAGAGATTCGATCTTTCCTAAGATCGGAATTTTCAGCTGTTCATCAGCTAGTTTTAATAGCTGTGATGAGATTCCGGTATCTTCTGATCCCATTACAATTGCCAATGGCATTTTCATGTCAGTTTCGGTGAAAAGTTTTTGAGCTTTTTCAGTTGCTGCAACTATCTGTATGCCCGACTCCTGAAGGAAGCGAACGGTGTGATATAGGTTATTCGTTTTGCAAATGGGAATGTTATGAATGGCCCCGGCCGATGTTTTTACGGCATCGGCACCAATACGTGCCATTCCTTTTTCGGGTATAACAATTGCCTGAACACCGGCACATTCGGCCGAGCGGGTAATGGCTCCAAAGTTTCGCACATCGGTAATCTGGTCGAGAACAAGAAGCAACGGAGTTCCACCTTTTTCGTAAATAGCCGGAATTACATTTTCTATATTATCAAATTCAATGGGCGAAACAAAAGCCAGCACTCCCTGGTGGTTTTTTCGGGTTATGCGATTGATCTTTTCAATCGGAACGTATTGAATGGCAATTCCATCTGTTTTGGCTAAGTCTGTGAGTTCAGAAATAAGCTCATTACGCAGTCCTTTTTTTACCAATATCTTATCAATGGTTTTCCTTTTTTTTATGGCTTCTATTACAGCTCTGGTGCCAAATAGAAAATCATCATTATTTATACCTCTATTTTTCATTCGTCGTATTTACCATGTTTTTTTAGCCTTCCAGTTTTCAAGCTCCTCATGTCCTTCTTCCCAGGCTATCATTGTTTCTTCCAGTTTCGATTTAAGTTGCTCGTATTGCTCAAAAACCGAATGATCGCTAATATTCTCGGGAGCTGATAGCACTTTGTCCATTTCTTCAATTTCTGTCTCCAGCTCGGTAATCTGTTCTTCTGTTTGTTGCACCTTTTTTTCCAACTTCGAAATTGTGCGGTTTATTTCTTTTTTCTGATCATAAGAAAGATCATCCTTTTTATTATTCGAAGTTACAACATTCTCTGCTTTTACTACCTGTTTTTTGCCTTCCAGTTCTTTGAGCGATTCCAGTTTTTTACGATACAGGAAGTCAAAAATTCCGCCAAGATGCTGTTTGGCTTTTCTGTTTCTGAACTCGTAAATACAATTTACCAATCCGTCGAGAAAATCTCTATCGTGTGAAACCACCAGTACTGTTCCGGTGAAATTTAACAGAGCATTCTTCAAAATTTCTTTCGATCGCATATCGAGGTGGTTGGTTGGCTCGTCAAGAATAAGAAAGTTAACCGGTTCCAACATCAACCTGATCATTGCCAGACGCGATTTTTCACCTCCACTCAACACCTTAACTTTTTTATCAATGTCTTCGCCACGAAATAAAAATGCGGCCAGTATATCACGGATCCTGGTTCTGATATCGCCAACTGCAATCTCGTCAATTGTTTCAAAAACTGTTAATTCGCCGTTTAGCAACTGGGCCTGGTTTTGAGCAAAATAGCCGATTTTTACATTGTGTCCCAGTTTCATTTGCCCGTTATGCTCCAGCTCGTTCATAATAATTCGGGCAAGTGTTGTTTTTCCTTCTCCGTTTCGGCCAACAAAGGCTATTTTTTCACCACTTTCAATAGTCAAATCAATATTGTCGAGTACGTGTAAAGCACCGTAATGTTTGCTAATATGTTTAGCTTCAACAACTACACGGCCCGAACGCGGTGCCGGTGGAAAATTTATTTTAAGCGCAGCATTATCTTCTTCTTCAATCTCAAGTCGGTCCAGTTTTTCAAGTTGTTTCACCCTCGATTGTACTTGTACTGCTTTTGATGCCTTATACCTGAAACGTTCGATAAAACGTTCGGTATCTTCGATCATTTTTTGCTGATTGTTGTATGCGGCCAGCTGTATCTCACGTTGTTCGGTTTTCCATTCAACGAATTTCGAGTAATTCATTTTCTGGTCGGTAATTTTACCCAGCGATATTTCTATTGTCCGGTTGCAAACAGCATCAAGAAATGCTTTGTCGTGCGAAACAAGAACCACCGCACCATTATATGTTTTTAAAAAGTCTTCAAGCCACTGAATTGATTCGATATCGAGGTGGTTGGTAGGCTCATCCAGCAAAAATACATCGGGTTTTTTGAGTAGAAGTTTTGCAAGCTCAACACGCATACGCCATCCTCCGCTAAACTCCGAAGTCATCCGGTTAAAATCAGTTCTTTCAAAGCCGAGTCCTAAAAGTGTTTGCTCAAGGTCTGCCTCGTAATTATCGCCACCCAAAAGCTGGTAGTGTTCATTTAGTTCGTGCACATGATCAAGCTTTTTCAGGTAAACATCAGAATGGTAGTCTTCACTGTCGGTTATTTCATGGTTTAATGCGGCAATTTGTTTTTCAATATTCAGTAGTTTCTCAAAAGCCAGCTTCACTTCTTCTTTTAAAGTCCGGGTATCCGAAACTTTCATTTCCTGTGGAAGGTAGCCAATCGTTGTATCTTTTGGAACGGTAACCTCGCCATTAGTAGGAGAGTCTTTACCAGTAAGTATTTTTAGCAAGGTGCTTTTGCCCGCTCCGTTTTTGCCTATTAAACCAATTCGGTCTTTAGGATTTATCAGAAAGCTGATTTCCTTAAAAAGCTCGAAACCACCAAAGCTGAGATTTATTTTATCTATTGAGATCATTTCTTATAAAAATTGCCCAAAGATAATTATTTCGAACAGACAACATTTCTTAAAAATTAGGCAAAAAAAATACCCTCCCGGGTAAAAAGGAAGGGGAAAGCTCTATGGACGCTTTTTGAAGATGATTGATAATTTACAAACCCCTAAACACAAAACCAATCATAAATACAGAAGTCGCTTTCCCCTTTTAAGTTTTACTTATTGAAAATAAAACCAACCATTAAATCAATAGCAAATATAAGGAAATGATTAAAGAAGAAAAGGGGTATAGAACATAAAATCACTTTTGTGTATACAAAAAGAGCGTGTTTTCCCACAATGGGAAAAACAATATTTATTTGGGAATCGACTATTGAAACAATAATAATGCAATATTGATTAATGAATTATATTTGCCAAAAATTAGAATATAGTGGGAAGAAGAAAAAGAAATAAACCGTTTTACGAAAATGTGCTGATTGAAGATATTGGTGCGGAAGGAAAAGCTGTTGCTCGAGTTGGCGATGTAGTTGTATTTACAAAACTAGCCATTCCCGGCGATGTTGTTGATTTGCAAGTCACCAAAAAACGAAAACGTTATCAGGAAGCAATTGTAAAAGAATTTATAACCTACAGCGACGACAGAGCTGAAGCCTTCTGTAAGCACTTCGGAGTTTGTGGCGGATGTAAATGGCAAATTCTTCCTTACGAAAAACAGCTGTTTTATAAACAAAAACAGGTTCAGGATCAGCTTTCAAGAATAGGAAAGGTTGAAATACCAAAGATGCTTCCTATTAGGGGCTCGGAAAAGAACACTTTTTACAGAAATAAGATGGAGTTCACTTTTTCGAACAAACGCTGGTTGAGTTTTGAGGAGATTGAGCGAAGTGAAGAAATTCAGGATCCTAATGCACTTGGTTTTCACGTACCCGGATTATTCGACAAGGTTGTTAACATTGAAAAATGCTGGTTACAGAACGATCCGTCAAATCAAATCCGGAACTTTATATATAATTATGCACTTAAAAATCATCTATCATTCTTTGATATTAGGGAACAGGAAGGATTTTTGAGAACACTTATCATCCGAACAAGTTCAACGGGTGAACTAATGGTGATTCTTAGTTTCTTTTACGAAGATGAGCCGGCACGTGAAGCACTATTAAATGCTGTAAAAGAACAATTTCCTGAAATTACTTCTCTTTTATATGTAATCAACTCAAAAGGAAACGATACCATAACCGACCAGGAGATAAAAGTTTATGCCGGCAAAGATCATATTCTGGAAGAGATGGAGGGGCTGCAGTTTAAAATCGGACCTAAAAGTTTCTACCAGACAAACTCAGAACAGGCTTACGAATTGTATAAGATTACTCGTGATTTCGCTGAATTAAAGGGAGATGAGGTTGTGTACGATTTGTATACAGGTACCGGTACAATTGCAAATTTTGTGGCTAAAAAAACTAAAAAAGTAATTGGTATTGAATATGTTCCGGAAGCGATTGAGGATGCAAAATTGAACTCGAAATTGAATAGTATTGAAAATACATCTTTTTTTGCCGGAGATATGAAAGATGTGCTTAATGAAGCGTTTATACAAGAACATGGCAAACCGGAAGTGGTTATTACAGATCCGCCAAGAGCAGGAATGCATGATGATGTTGTGCAGACAATTTTAAATATGAAGCCCGGTAAAATTGTTTATGTTAGCTGTAATCCTGCCACTCAGGCACGCGACCTCGCAAGCCTCGATTCATTGTACCAAATTGAGAAAATTCAACCGGTAGATATGTTCCCTCATACTCATCACGTTGAAAATGTAGTAATGCTCAGAAAAAGACTTGATTAATTAAGCAAAATGGCCTAACTTGGTAACTCGAAATGCAATTAATGGTTGCAAAAATAAGGGTCGTATTAAGAAGCTGGATGCTCTCTTAATATTTAATATGTATAATTTAAACAAGTTTTCTGAAAATCCTAAATTCAAATAATTATGAAAAGAGTATTACTTATTCTTATTGCATTTGTTCCAATGTTAGCTTTGGCGCAACAGGAGTGTGTTTATTTTAAGAAAATGGTTAAACTCCAAACCGAAAAGACCGATTTAAATACAACACAAAGTGATTTTGGTCCTGCATTCGTTCAAGATGAACTCTGGTACTCGGCATACACCGAAGATGAAATTGAAAAATTGAACAGTGGATCGGATAAAAATGTATATTATAATTTGTATTCTTCACCTATCGATTCGAAAGGAAACGTGAAATCCGGACAGACACCGAGGCTTACTGCTGAAAGCGAAAATTATCATGCGGGGCCGGTTTCTTATTGCGAGGCTACAGGCGAACTGTTTGTAACACTCAGTAATTTTGAAAATCCGGAAATAAGAAACAAAGTGTATCAGAAAGCTGATATTCGTTTAAAAATAATTATTGCAAAGAAAATTAATGGCGAATGGCAGAAAACCGGCGAACTACCTTTTAATGATCCAACCTATTCTGTTGGTCATCCAAGTGTTACTGCATCGGGCGATACTTTATTCTTTGTTTCGGATATTCCCGGTAAAGGTTTGGGAGGCACTGATATTTATATGGCCATCCGCACAAACGGAGCATGGGGAGAAATGCAGAATCTTGGTGATGCTGTAAATACAGATCAAAATGAGATGTTCCCGTTTATTCACAAAGGCAAATTTTTAATCTTTTCGTCAAATGGCAGAGGCTCAGGAGAAGACCTGGATATTTATAATGTAGGAATGTTTGGTGGGAACATTACGGGAGTTGCAGAGTTGACAGAACTAAATTCGGATGGTGATGATTTTGGTTTTGTAATTCATCCTGAAGAAGAAATTGGGTACTACTGCTCGAATAAAGATGGAGGAATGGGCAGCGATGATATCTACAAAGTTCTGCTTGAAAAACAAGGCTCTTATGATCTGGAACTAATTGTGATGGACAAAAAGACAATGAAACCAGTAAGGGATGCAAAAATTTCTTTTGGAGGAGTTGCAAAATTACTTGCCGGTATATTGTTTAAGCAAGCACTTGAAAAAGATAAATCATATACAGTAGCTACAAACATTGATGGTTACATGAACGATTCAAAGACCATTTCCACTGTAGGAAAACCTTTCGGTGTTATTCGCGATACCTTGTGGGTTGAGAAAGTAGAAGTGGGGCAGAAGTTCGTTATGGAGAATATTTATTATGATTTTGATAAATGGGATATTCTACCAGAATCAGAAACAGAACTCGATAAATTGGTAAAAGTGATGAATGACAATCCTGATTGGAAAGTAGAATTGGGATCTCACACCGATAGTCGTGGTAGCGATGCGTATAACAAAATACTTAGTCAGAAACGTTCCGACTCGGCTGTAGGTTATATAGTTAGCAAAGGAATTGATTCGGATAGAATAACTGCTATGGGATATGGAGAAACTCAATTGGTAAACAAATGTGATGATGGAGTTCCTTGTTCAGCTGAAGAACACCGTAAAAACCGTAGAACTGAATTTAAGATTCTTGAAATGAATGAAGATTAATAAGTAAATATTTCATAAAAAAAGGCCGGTAAAACCGGCCTTTTTTATTTTATAGGAACTTGTCGTTTAAAGTCCATTTCAAGCGAGATAAATGTTTCAGTTCGGGCTATTCCTTCAATATCCTGAAGTTGCTCATCAATCAGGCGTTTTAAATGCTTATTTGTTTTTGTTTGTATTTTAACAAAAATGGCATAAGCCCCCGTTGTGTAATGACATTCAACTACTTCAGGAATATTCCTCAAAGCTTCAGCCACTTGTGTGTGGTATTTTGCTTTATCAAGGTAAATTCCCATATAAGCGCAGGTATTGTACCCTAATTTCTGTGGGCTCACAACAAATTCACTCCCGTGTACAACTCCAATATTAAGTAGTCGCTGAACACGTTGATGAATAGCTGCTCCTGAAACTCCACATTCGCGGGCAACTTCTAAGAAAGGAATTCGGGCGTTTTTTGTAATAAGCTTTAATATTTTTTCGTCCAGCTCATCAATATCAGCCGGTCTTTCTTCTAAATAATCATTCGACTTCATGTTTCTAATCTTCTGAGTTAGTTTCAAATTATAGAACAAATGTAGGCAAAAATCACAATTATTAATCTGAGATGCTAAAAAACATATAATTGCTTACAGATCGTAAGTATCAGATTATTTGGAAGATAGTAAATCCAACTAAAAAAATCAGCTGTGCTTTCCGATTTTTCGGAAATCAGAGCCTGTTGGTTCTTGAAATACTCGTAACTCAAACTCAGGAATTACAGCAAAAATATGATCGAAAATATCGGCCTGAATAGCTTCATAGTTGGCCCATGCCTGATCGTTGCTAAACACATATATTTCTATCGGCAAACCTCTGCCCACAGGTGCCAGCTGTCTAACCAAAAACGTAAGGTCTTGTTTGATTTTTGGATGTTGATGCAAGTACACTTCCAGGTACTTTCTGAAAATACCGATATTTGTTTGATGACGACCACTAATAAAGTCTTCATCTGTCAGGTTCTTTCCTTTATTATATTCTTTTAACTCGCGCTCTTTCTCTACCACGTAATCCCGAATGAGATCGAATTTCTCAAAGCGCCCCAGCATTTCAGTATCACAAAATTTAATGGTATTTGTGTCAATTGACACCGAACGTTTTATGCGCCGGCCTCCCGACTCTTCCATTCCTTTCCAGTTATAAAACGATTCGGAAACCAATGCATATGTAGGAATGGTTGAAATAGTTTTATCCCAGTTCTGCACTTTTACAGTGTTCAAAGTAATATCAATTACAGTACCATCGGCCTTATGACTGGGCATTTCAATCCAATCGCCAATTTTAACCATATCGTTTGCCGATAATTGAATCGACGCTACAAACCCGAGTATAGTATCGCGGAATACCAATAATAAAACAGCAGCCATTGCTCCAAGACCCGCCAGCAAAACCGTTGGATCTTTTTCGAGCAAAATTGAAATTGCAAGAATGCCGGCCATAAAGAATACAAATATCTTCACCAGTTGAACATACCCCTTCATGGAGCGGTGATGCGCATATTCTGTGGTGTTATATATTTCAAGCCCTGCATTTAATATGGCATTGGTTACATAAACTATAATGACGGTAAAATACAATCGCGCCATTTTCAACAAAATAGCAGTCAGTCCCCAGTAGTAATCCTGCGATAGGGCTTTATACACTTCAGGATCAAGCTCACTCAGCTCTTGATGAATATTTGGATAAGAAAAATCGGCAGTATAGTATAGAATAAAAGCCGGAACCAAATGCGCCACCCCCATAAAAACTTTGTTTCGTACTAAAATATCATCCCACTCTGTTTTTGTTCGGGAGGCAATCCGCTGAACGATCTTCAAAAATATTTTACGCGTTACAAAATGGGCAAACCAGGCCACAAAAATAATGAGCACTATACAAATGAAAGCCGCTGCCGGCTTTGCAAAAAACTCAATAGTTCCAAATTCGCGGATATGTTCCAGCAAATAGCTGTAAATAATATTCATTCTAATAAAAGTGTTTAATTAGTTAAACGTTAATAACCGTACTTCACAAAATTTTTCGTTAACGGTTTCGTCAATTTATTCATTTAATCTTAACAGTATAACAGAAGAGCAATTCATTACTATACAAATCTGAATAAAAATTTAGAACTTGAAATCGTTTTCAGAAAAGTTAATGCATAAGTCATAATTTGATTTTTTCTTTATCCTTATTTTCATCAAAAATAATAAACGAACATAAAATGAAGTTGAAGTTTTCTTTTATTCTATTAATAATCCCCTTTTTTACTTTCGCTCAGCCCAAATTCGGCAGCTATTTTAAAGATAAAACCCTGCGTTTTGATTTTCTTTTGGGCGGCAACAGCAAAGAGGTTGTTGTATACCCGCAACAAATGAAAGAAGAACCGTTTTGGGGCGGATCGAAAACGAACCTGATTGATGTGTTTAATTACGGAAGTTATCGCTACCGCGTTTTCGACATTAAAACCGACGAGCTGATTTACAGCAAAGGTTTTAGCACGCTTTTTCAGGAATGGCAAACCACTGCCGATGCTAAAATAAACAACAAAACCTTTTACCAGGCTGCGCTTATTCCCTACCCAAAACACAATGTACGACTAGAAATTGATGCCCGGCAATGGGACGGAACATTCAAAACCATTTTTAAAACAGAAATCGATCCGAAAGATTATTTCATTTTAAGGGAGGATACGCCTGACTTTGAAACAAAAGACATTGTAAAAAACGGCAATCCGGCAAAAAAGGTGGATATTGCAATTCTGGCCGAAGGTTACACCGCTGCCGAAATGCAGGATTTTTATGATGATGCAGCAAAAGTTTCGGGGTATTTATTCAACACCGAGCCTTTTAAATCGGAGAAAGCAAACTTTAATGTACATGCTGTTTTTGCTCCTTCCGCAGATTCGGGAACCGACGTTCCGGGCGAACACATTTACAAAAACACTTATTTTAATACCAGCTATTACACCTTCGATTTGCCGCGCTACCTTACCACTGCCGATATGAAAACAGTTTACGATGCAGCGGCCAGCGTTCCGTACGATCAGATTTATGTTTTGGTAAATACCGAACGTTACGGCGGCGGCGGAATTTACAATTTTGTTACGGTTTGCACAGCCGACAATGAACTGACTCCGAAAACTTTTGTACACGAATTTGGCCATGGCTTTGGCGGATTGGGAGACGAATATTACAACTCGGCCGTGGCGTACGAAGATTTCTACAACCTTGAAATTGAACCATGGGAACCCAACATTACCACTTTGGTTGATTTTGATAAGAAATGGAAAAATATGATTGACGAAGATACCCCCGTTCCAACTCCACGAAAAGCCAAATACAAAAATACGGTTGGAGTTTATGAAGGAGGCGGTTACATGGCTGAAGGAATTTACAGCCCGCACATCGACTGCCGAATGAACACCAATGAAGCAGAAGGTTTTTGCCCGGTTTGCCAGGAAGCTATACGGAAAGTAATTCGCTTTTATTCGGAATAAAATAAGTAGCTCCACAGCCGTGGAGATGAAAATAAATTCTCAAAACGGTGTTCCACAGCCGTGGAGAAGTAAATGAATTTTCAAAATGGTTCTCCACAACCGTGGAGACGAAAATAAGTTTTCGAAATGGAGCTCCACAACCGTGAAAATGAAAATAGATTTTCAAAACGGAGTTCCAGAACCGTGGAAACGAAAATAGATTATCAAAATGAGCCTCCACAAATGTGGAGAAAAGAAATAGATCAATTTTCTGTCAGTAGAAAACAAAAAAAGCGGATGAGCTAAACAACTCATCCGCTTTTTTTATAATCTTTTCTTTTACTATTCTTTCTTCTTCAATAGTTTTGAAGTAATAAAGTAAGCTACTATTAAACCAACACCTCCAAGAACCAGGATTGCTGTAAAGAAAGCAACAACCTCATCCATTACATTTGATAGTGCATAACCAACAACTACTCCTAATCCTACCGCGATTAAAAAGATTCCCCACTTAACAAGTGATAACTGCGAGCATTCACCTTTAAATATTCCGGCATCGAGCCCTTTTTCTACCAGCGCCAGGCGCTCTTTTGTACGTGTTGTCCAGTAAACGTATAAGATGGCAAAGATTGCCAGAAAAAAACCGATTGGTACAAATAATCCTTCCATGATATTAAATTTTAAATTGTTTTTATTTCTGTTTTCGCTCTTTTGACGCCACCATGTTTCTGCGGTTACAACTTTTCGAATATTTTTTCAAAAAAAATTTTTCTCCTATATATAATAGTGTTAAAAATGTTTTTGGCGTGCTATACCAAAATTTCTTTTTTTTTCTTTTTAACTTGTAACCTGCAAAGTGTATTTACGTCAAAAGGACAGATGGAGCAAAGAGACGATATCTATTATATAGAAAAAGTAAAGGCCGGACAGACCAATTACTTTTCGTACATAGTGGAAAGATACCAGGATATCGTTTTTTCCATTGCAATGAAAGTTCTTAAAAATCGTGAAGACGCCGAAGAAATGGCACAGGAGAGTTTTATAAAGGCATACAAATCGTTGCACACCTTTAAAGGAAATGCAAAGTTTTCGACCTGGCTCTACCGAATTACGTATAACAATTGTATTTCGGAAGTGAGAAAACGGAAAATGCATTTTGCATCGACCGACGATGTGCAGATTGCCGACGAAGCAGAAGAAATGAACCTGGATGGAATTCCGGAAGAAAACAGGGCACAAGCCATTAAAGCCGCCATGGATAAATTACCGGAAGATGAATACACACTGATACTTTTGTATTATTTCGAGGAACAGTCGATAGAGGAGATTAGCAAAGTAACAAAACTGTCGGAAAGCAATACTAAAGTGAAGCTTTACAGGGCTAGAAAAAAGCTCTATACTATTTTAAATGAATTAATGAAAGACGAGTTATACACTATATTATGAGCGAACTGGAAGACATAAAATTAAAAGCATTACTGCAAAATATGGAACTGGAAAAACCGGGTTCTAATTTTACAGTTCAGGTAATGAACAAAATTTTTGAGGAAGATAGTGTACTTGAAAAAATTAAATCGGAAAAGATTTTAGGAAAAGGTTTCTGGATTATTTCCATCCTGTTTATTGTATTACTGGCGGCTATATTCTTTGTAAACAATGCTGGCGTGCAGGCCGACAGCCAAATTGGACAATTACTACCTGAGGCAGGACAAGGGTTAAGCGAAGGCTACGAATCATTCTTTAGCAAATTGGGAACATTACCATTAAGCATTGCAGGAATTACCATCGCAGTATCAGTGCTTATCTTCATCGATAAATTTATCAGCTCAAACAGCAAAATATTTGCATAAAAGGAAGATACTTAGAATCGATAATACAACGATATAAATACAAATCACTACCCTCTCTCCTATCTCTCCCTTCTTTGAAGGGAAAGACGAGTGACCTCCATAAGAGATTACCAATGAAAATAACTGCATCGAATTTGATCTGAACCATCATTGTCCCTACATAACGGACAGGCAGGCTTCCTTTCTCGCAGGGAAGGATAAGAGGATGGGTTTATCAACAATTCCTCTGTAAGAATTTCATAAAAAATTAATCCCGGCTGACATGTCGTTTTTTTTTATTCCTGCCTTAAAGGATACTGCTAAATCTTTCATAAACTTTTTTAATCAATAGGCTTTTACTACTTCGACATGCTATCAAGCACTTTTGGATCTACAACAATATTGTTATGTTTGTAAATCAAAAATTTGTATATGAAATCCCAAATCGCAATAATCTTACTTCTCTGTATTCCAATTTTTACATTGTCTCAAACATACTTTGCACCTGACACACAAAAACCAGATTCAATTGTTACGTATAACATGCAAAATGAATTGGATTCCTTAAAAATAGAAAAAGAAATCTTATATATTGATGAAAATAATAATGAGGTTCAAATTCTATTATCGATTGATAACTCTAATAATAAATTGTTAAACAATGCAAAAAAAGAAGTTAAATATAACACTGAAAAAGAACTGATTTATCGTGCAGATTATATATGGGACATATCAAGAAATAACTGGAAAGGAGTATATAAAAGAGAAATTACACTTGGTTTAAATGTGAACGAATCGACTTTTGATTCCTATTATTTGTGGAATGAAAAGCAAGATGACTGGATAGGTAATTACCAAATTGAATCTAAACAAAATTCTTTTGGAAAAAGAACATTTTATAGCTATTACCTTTGGGACGAATCTCTCTATGGCTGGTACCCCACATCAAAAGTTATTACTGCTTATAATGAGACTAGTGAAATTGAAGAAGAGGAAACTTACAATATAAATCACGAAACTAAAAATCTAGAAAAACTAACAAAAACAAATTTCTTCTATTTAAATGACGATTTATATTTAACAAAGCACTATGGATGGGATGCAGTTCAAGAGGAATGGTCACTTCACTATTACGATACAATTTACTATGAAAACAATCATAAATTTGAAGAAAGAATAGGAAAAATCATCAATGGAAAATGGACCCTGTCACTAGATAGCAAAACAGTTACCTTTTTAGATAATAATAAAATGACGGACAGTATAATTTTTTATACTTTCATTTCTGACACTATCTGCATCCAAAATAGAAAAACCATTCACAAACACGATGAAAACGGCAAAGTGTTAAGAACTCAACAATATAGTTGGAATAATAATGACTGGTTTTTATACGAAATATTAAATTATGAATACGATATTAATGGCAATCAAACATATTCAGAAAAACTCAATTATGATTCATATGTAGATTCTATAATCGGCGTTCATAAACACTACCGATCATACTATCAACGCTTTGACGGTCAATTTGATCTACTAACAAATGAAGAATACTATTGGAATTATCTAGCTGGTCATTGGCAGGGCAGTGAAAAAGATAGCAGCTCCTTAAATGAACAAAATTTTATGTCCCTCAAAATCAATTTTTCTTGGGATAGGAATAACAGGGACTGGGTATATAACAATAATTACGAATACAAATACGATGAACATAATAACCTTAGTACAAAAATCACTTCAAAGTGGGATGCTTACTCAGATACATGGATCTATAAGAACAAAATAGATTATGCATATTCTGAACAAGATTTGCTAAAAAAAATCTCAAATGATTTGTGGAATTCTGAACTCAACAACTGGGAACGTCAGCATAATACATACTACTATTATCCTTCGATTACTAATGTATATGAAACAAAAATTTCAGAGATATCGATATTCCCCAACCCCAGTCAAGGAATTATTAATCTAAAAGGAATTACAAATCCATGTAAAGTTTCTATTTTCTCAGTTGATGGGAAATGTTTCTACACCGGTAATACTAAAGGTGAATATCTTAATATCTCATTTTTACCCAAGGGAGTTTACCTACTTCATATTGAAAAAGATAATAAGAAGCTACTATCAACTAAAATCGTTCTGAGATAAATTAAAAATTTGATTTATTCGTACTGTTTCAACAATCCCAACATAATCAGGTACTGGGCAGCAATGTACGTTGTCATTACCAACAAACCTTCGTAAGGAATAGCAACAAGAAAACGATTTACGGCAATCAACGAATCGGATAAAACAAAAAACAAAGAACCTGCAAACACCAGGCTAAAACTTATCGGATGTCCGTTCCCAAACCGGTTGAGTGCCATGGCCGACATTGATAAAATAGCCGCCATATACACAAAAATGGCTATTCGTAACACTGCATCCAATTGAGGGAAGAGCAGGGTGTAAATAATCAGCCCAAAGGCAATGTACGGAATCAGCCACATGGGCTTCTTCTTTAAAAACGACATATTACCCGAAAGATCGATGGTGCGCAGAAATAAAAATATATACACAACCTGCGTAACAAGAAAAGATGCAATGCCCAAAACAAAAAATGTAAATTCGGAAGCAAACATCATCAACAGATCTCCAAACCACGAGAAAAGAAAACCTATCACTGCCAGCTTCACCACCTTTTTGTCAATAGCTTTTGCATGTAACAGGAAATATCCGGCAATCCAGATCAGAATAAAAGGTTTAACGATGTGATCGAGCTGTGGATCCTGCAAATACTCTCCTACCAGATCAGCAACAACGATAACAATAAAAACGAGGTGAAGAAAAAATTTTTTCATCAATCATTGTTTGAGGTAAAAGTAAGATTTATCGGGTAAAAAATGAAACCGAAACTAAAAACATGCCTCTTCCAACAAAAACTTGTTGACATATTCGTCCACGCCTGCTTCCAATTCAACAAATGGTTTATTATATCCTACATCGCGCAGCTTCTGCATTTCGGCTTCTGTAAAATACTGGTATCTTCCGCGTAAATCAACGGGGGTATCAATAAACGAAATTTCAGGATTCATCTTCATACTGCTAAAAACAGCTTTCGTAAGATCGAGGAAAGAACGTGCTTTTCCGGTACCTACGTTGTAAATTCCTGAATTATCCTGGTTTTCCATGAAAAACATCATTACATCAGCGATGTCTTCCACATAAATAAAATCGCGGCTTTGTTCGCCATCTTTGTAAGCTTTATGGTGCGAGCGGAACAATTGCATATGCCCGGTTTCTTTAATGGTTTTGTAAGCATGCAAAACTACTGATGCCATGCGCCCTTTATGGTATTCATTCGGTCCGTAAACATTAAAGAATTTCATTCCTGCCCAAAAAGGTGGTGTACGAAACTGTTTTAAGGCCCAAACATCAAAGTCGTGTTTCGACCAACCGTAAAGATTAAGTGGTCGCAAGTCCTGTATTTTTTTATGCTCATCAGAAAAACCATCTTCGCCATTTCCATATGTAGCTGCCGATGAGGCATACAACAGTGGCACTTGAATTTCGGAACAAATATTCCAAAGACGTTGCGAATAAATTAAATTTAATTGTTGATAGAGTTCAGGTTCCTGTCCTACGGTATCGGTTCTTGCCCCCAGGTGAAAAATAAAATCGACGTCCTGTGCATGTTTGATCAGCCATTTGAAAAACTCATCACGGTCGATAAATTTCCGATACTGTTTTTTCAGCAAATTCAAATCCTTCCAGGGATCATCAAATTTGTCAACCAAAATCAGGTCTTTGTATCCTGCTTCGTTGAGTTTTCCTACTAAATAACTTCCGATAAATCCGGCTGCTCCTGTTACAACTATCATGTTAACGCGGTTTCGTTTGGTACAGCAAAAAACTCTGTTTTCTGAAAATGTGGCTTTTGTTATAGTAAACTAACCACATTGGTTTTTATTGTACACGTCGCAAAATAAATTTAACTTTTTTGAACTGCCAAACAATTCTATGAAAACAGACGGTGTGTAAACAATTTTGGTTGCTTTGCTGATTAAATTATCAGGTAATTAACATTAAACTGATTTGCAAAACCATTGAGAAATGGAAAAAATAATTGAGAGATACCGGTTGTTAATTACACCAAGTTAATATCTCCCGACCTTAAGGCACGGGAACTTGGATTGATTTTAATATTCCAATTAAAGTTTCCTTCAGATTTACAAGGGCTAAAGGAATATTCCATTTTGCCGAATCGCGGGGTTCCACATAATTCGATATTGAGCGCACCTGGTAACACTTTACCCCCATCCAGTTGCAAACATAAAATACGGCCGCTCCTTCCATCGATTCAACATGCGCATTAAATTTTTCGCGCATTTCGGCAATACTGGTATCGCGCCCAAAGCTTTTGTTGGTGGTTACTCCTTTTACCTTTTTTAGATTTATCCAATCATTTGAATTACTTGCTTTTAACAAGCCATTCTCAAACGGAAAATCATTTACTCCAATATACCCCGACTCGAACAGTGTAAGAAACTCATGTTGTTTTTCAATTCCCAGGTCGGCAAATTCTTCGCTAACAACATTCACCACCTCGCCAATTTTAAGCTCCTGGGTTAAACTTCCGGCCAGTCCGATATTTATAACGGCATCATATTCTTTTTCACGAAGTGCGTTTGTTAAATGAAAAGTGGCAAACGAGCTTCCTATTCCTGACACCAAAACATCAACATGCAAATCGGTAAATCGGTAGGATTTTACAAAATGACTCTCTTCCTCTACTTTTTCCAGCTCATCAACAATCAGTTTGATTTCCATTGTAGTGGCTGCTACAATCAAAATTTCCATACAATTCATCTTTGTAGTTTTCTGTCTCTGGTAAACTTTAATTCGATATCTATTGCTCTGCTACATCTGTATTTCAAACTTGTTTCAAAAACAAGTCTCCATCTCACTGCTTTTTAAATCCATCTATTCATTCATACTGATTTTATAAAAAAAAGTTAATCTTTGTACCGATTAAAATTCTAACAACAATGTGTTCATTAAAAAATAGCAACTCAAACGGATACCTGAGAAACGACTTTTACAACGAGGAAGCTACCGAACAACTTTCCAGTCATTACAAGGAAATTCTACATATCGTTGGAGAAGATCCTTCTCGCGAAGGATTGGATAAAACGCCGGAAAGAGTAGCAAAAGCTATGCAATTCCTACTACAGGGTTATCAGATAGATCCGGTTGAGATTTTACAGTCCGCAATGTTTAAAGAAGATTACCGTCAAATGGTAATTGTAAAAGACATTGAGATTTATTCGATGTGTGAACACCACATGCTTCCGTTTATCGGGAAAGCGCATGTTGCTTACATTCCAAACGGAACGATAACCGGACTAAGCAAGATTGCACGCGTTGTTGATGTATTTGCCCGCCGTTTACAGGTTCAGGAGCGCTTAACAACTCAAATAAAAGACTGTATTCAGGACACGCTAAAACCACTGGGCGTTGCCGTAGTTATTGAGGCACAACACCTTTGTATGCAAATGCGTGGCGTGCAGAAACAGCATTCGATAACAACTACCTCGGATTTTACCGGTGCTTTTGAAAAGGTAGCTACCCGCGAAGAGTTTATAAAACTAATTAGTACAAAGCTGAGCTAAGTTTTTACAAAAACTCAATACAAACCGGTGCCGGCAACGCAATTTCTTTACCACTGAATTTTGGCATTCCGGTATCCGTGTTAATTTTAAAAACCGCGATATTATGGCTGCGTTGATTTGCAACCAGCATCCATTCTCCGTCAGGTGTAATTCCAAAATTCCTTGGCCAATCGCCTTCCACCGGAACAGTTCCTAAAAATGTCAATTCCTCATCGGCTTTTACTTTAAATACAGCAATGGAGTTGTGCCCCCGGTTCGAGCCATACAAATATTGCCCGTCTTTCGAAAAATGTATATCGGCGCAATAACTCTCTCCGTCAAAATCGGCTGGTAAAGTTGAAATATTCTGAAATACCGACCACTTATCGCCATTTTTCCGAACTGCCGAAATAGTGGAGTTTAGCTCGTTTATTACATAAATAACCTCTTCTGTTGAATGAAAAACAAAATGCCTTGGCCCTGAACCGGCCGGTAGTTTTACAAATTCCTGCTCATAACGTCCCAGATTTCCATCCTTAAAATGAAAAATATTCAACTGATCAGTTCCCAGGTCGGCACTAAAAATACTTGGTTCGGTTGATGAAAATTTAATGGAATGTGCATGCGGCTGTGTTTGATTCGGATGCACACTTGATCCGGTGTTATGAACGACGGTAAGTGCTTTCTTCAGGCTACCGTCTTTGTCAACCGGATAAATAGAAGTAGTTCCTCCACCATAAGCTGCTATTGCCACATATTTTCTGTCGGGCGAAACATCAATATGACACGGCCCACTTCCGTTTGCTATTTGTTTATTCAAAAAGTGAAGTCCGCCATGCTCATCCAGCTTGTAGGCAACCACATAACCGCCGGTTGGCTCAACTTCCGGCGAGGTCCTCGAAACTGAATACATAAATTTCTTATCGGGTCCCAATCGCAAAAAAGATGGATTATCGATACCTTTAAAAGTTGTCAATAATTCAATGGCTCCCGTTTTTCTGTCTAAATTACAATAGTTAATTCCTTCAGCACCTTCATCGGTGAAAGTACCAACATAAAACATTTGTTTATCCTGAGCAAACGTAGCGGTAAAACTGAGGAAAACAAAAAGGCAATTAAACAAAATTTTTCGCAACATAGTTGTATCTTTAATAAACGCTAAAATTAAAAAAATATGCAAAAACCTGTAATAGCCGAAAAGACACCAAAAGCATTAACACTTGAACCGGGTACTTATTATTGGTGCGCATGCGGAAAAAGTAAAAACCAACCTTTTTGCGACGGTTCACATCAAGGATCTGAATTTACCCCACTTCCTTTTAAAATCGAAGAAAAAAAAGAAGTGTGGTTATGCCAATGCAAACACTCCAATAACAAGCCATTTTGTGATGGCACCCATCGAAAATTATAATAGTTACTAAACTTTGGAAAAATCGTCTTTTGAAGCATTGCAAAGCGGACATTTCCAGTCCTCGGGCAAATCTTCAAAAGGCGTTCCGGGAGGTATTCCCATCGACGGATCACCTTCTTCCGGATCATACTGAAACCCGCAGATATTACACGAATAAACACCATCGGCGCTATCTGTTTTTTCTCTTGTCTCCGGTTTTTCAGTCACTTCTTCATAAATAACCGGCTCGGGTTCGTCCTCCAACTTATCTTTATCGATATAAGTAGGCGCATTTTTAGGCGATCGCATTTTATACTTGGCATGATAATAAGCGTAGGTCAGCGGTTCATCATCCGAAATTTTATCGCCGTCTACCACCTCGGCGGTAATCAGATAGTGCGAGCCAACATCTGCATAATCAATCACTTCGCAATCGAACCATGCCACCGACGAATCGACAACAATTGGAGCACCGGTTTTGGCCACAATGGTTTCAACACCCTGAAATTTATCGATATCAGCACCCGACATAAAGCCAAACTTACCAATTAAAGAGGTATCAACTTCTTTCTTTAAAACCGAAATTGAGAACTTTTTACTATCAATTATCTTCTGTGCCGAATGGTTATTTTTATTACAGCTAATGGCAATTTTCGAAGGCTCGGCTGTAATCTGAAAGGCAGTATTTGCAATGTAACCGGCTTTTTCGCCGTTCAATTCTGTGGCTATCAAATATAAGCCATAACTAAGTTTATGAAATGCGGAATAATTCATTCTTTTCTGTTTTTGAATTTCATTTGTTTAAATTTAACAATACATTTTTAGATTATACCGTGATTCCCCTTTTAAATTACCAAACTACTTATTAAGCCTGTGGTAAAGCTTTATTAAGGAGAACAAATTCCAACAACGAAACTGCTTTTCCACAACGATACAGAATTTCAATATGGGAAGCAACTTACATTTATTTAAAAATTTCTTTTACGCTTAAATACACCGAAAAATAGTGCTTATAACCGCCTGAAAACAATCCGGTCAATATTTACAGATTCGAATTAAAACAGCAAAAAATCGGGACAATTAATTTTATAATGGGAATTACACCTTAATAATTTCCAATATTAGGACATTTTCTTTGATTAATTCTCTCATTTCACTATTTTTAAAAACTCTAAATAAATAAAAAATGGCCAACCAAAAACTCAAAAACAACTATAAAGTTTACATTGTTGAAGACAATGTTCTTTATGCGCGTGTTTTAAAAAAACAGCTTTTAGATGATCAGCTGCAGGTAAAAGTATTCCACAACGGAACCGATTTTATCAATGCAATGAGCGAAAAACCTGATGTGGTTACACTCGATTACACGCTTCCTGATATGACAGGAAAAGAGGTGCTGGCCAAAATTCAGGAAAAAATACCGGATACGCATGTGATTGTAATCTCGGCGCAAGACGATATATCAACGGCAATTGAGCTGATGAAAAACGGTGCATACGATTACATTATGAAAGCACCAGACACCCGGGAAAAACTGAGTAATATTATTCGTAATATTTACCGCACCGATCAGCTTCAAACGGAAAACACCAACTTAAAGGAAGCTGTTGCGGAAAAATACAATTTTAAAAACCTTATTAAAGGTAACAGCCGCGAGATTGAGCATGTTTTTGAGTTAATGCACAAAGCAACACAAACCAACATTTCCGTGTCCATTTCAGGAGAAACAGGTACCGGTAAAGAACTGGTTGCCAAAGGAATTCACTACAACTCGAAACGTAGCGCCAAACCGTTTGTTGCAGTAAACGTGTCGGCTATCCCCGACGGGCTGATTGAGAGCGAGTTGTTTGGGCATGAAAAAGGAGCTTTTACAGGTGCGGATTTCCAAAAGATCGGGAAATTTGAAGCTGCAAACGGGGGAACACTTTTCCTTGACGAAATTGCCGATCTGAACTTAAATCTTCAGGCCAAACTTTTACGTGTTCTACAGGAAAGAGAATTGGTACGATTAGGCGGACACGATGTTATTCCGCTTGATGTAAGAATTATAACTGCAACACATAAAAACCTGGCAACCCTGTCGGGCGACGATCAGTTCCGACAAGACCTTTATTATCGCTTATTGGGTTTACCAATTGAAATTCCGCCGCTACGCCAACGTGGAAACGACAAAATTTTACTGGCCAAGTTTTTTGTTGATGAGTTTTGCCGCGAGAATGATATGGAACAAAAAACACTTTCGTCGGAAGCAAAACAAATGTTATCCAACTATCATTATCCGGGAAATATTCGTGAGCTAAAAGCCATAATGGAACTGGCTTGTGTAATGTGTAGCCGCGATGTTATTAAACCCAGCCACCTGAATATGAACGTTGACGAAAGCGTGCAAAACCTGCTTGCACAGGAAAAAACACTGGAAGAATACAACAACGAAATCGTGAAATTCTTTTTGAATAAATACAATCAAAATGTACGTCTGGTAGCATCTAAATTAGGAATCGGGAAATCGACCATTTACCGAATGCTACAAAAACATATGGATTAATAAAAACATTGAAACATAAAAAATCCCGGACTATATAGCCCGGGATTTTTATTTTGTCATGATCTTGATTATCTATCCTTCGTAACTGTTTACACCAACAGTTTCCATTTTGCGATCTACTTTTTTTACCAATCCTTGTAAAACTTTACCCGGACCAACTTCGGTAAACGAAGTAGCACCGTCGGCAATCATGTTTTGTACAATCTGTGTCCATTTTACAGGAGCAGTAAGCTGTGCAATCAGGTTTTCTTTAATCACTGCCGGATCAGAAACCGGTTTTGCATCAACATTCTGGTATACCGGACAAGTTGGCTGATTAAACGTAGTTGCTTCAATGGCAGCAGCCAGCTCTTCGCGGGCAGGCTCCATAAATGGTGAGTGGAAAGCACCACCAACAACCAGTTTCAAAGCGCGTTTTGCACCTTTTTCGGTTAACAACGCACAAGCCTTGTCAATTCCGGCCTCAGAACCTGAAATTACCAATTGCCCAGGACAGTTGTAGTTTGCAGGAACTACAACATCGTCGATTTCGTCACAAACAGCCTCAACAACATCGTCTTCTAAACCAACAATTGCTGCCATTGTTGAAGGTTCAACTTCGCATGCTTTTTGCATGGCCATTGCACGTTGCGCAACTAGTTTCAAACCATCTTCAAAGTTCAATGTTCCGTTAGCAACCAGTGCCGAAAACTCACCCAAGGAGTGACCGGCAACCATATCAGGAGCAAAGTCCTTTAAGGTTTTTGCCAACATTACCGAGTGTAAGAAAATTGCAGGTTGAGTTACTTTTGTTTGTTTCAGGTCGTCAACTTCACCTTCAAACATAATGTCGGTAATATTGAAACCTAAAATATCATTTGCTTTTTCGAATAATGCTTTTGCTTCAGCAGAATTTTCATATAAATCCTTTCCCATTCCCGGGAATTGAGCTCCCTGACCAGGGAATACAAATGCCTTCATAATTTTTTGTTTTTAAAAATCTGGCGGCAAAGTTAAATTAAATTTATAAGGACAAAATCCTTTTATGCACCAATGCCAATAATTTGACAAATTTTATAAAACTGAATCGAACATCGGGTTATTCGGGTCGAGAATTAAGCAAAACACCAGAAAATGACAAGATATTTTAGCAACAGACCACAAGTACTTACGATTATGAACCGTCTGAAATCGTATCGAAGCATTCCGGCCGCCAGAGCAATTACCGGCGATGACAGCGGAAACAGATTAAAGACAAAAATGGTAAGCATTCCAAATTTTTCAATTTTACGTTCGGCTTTTGCAATCCGTTTCTCCCCCATTAGTTCAATTATTTTCGTAGGGCGCAGTAGCCGGCCAATTACATAATCGATACATTGCGCAACTATAGCTGTTCCCATTGCTGCTGCAACCAGGTCAAATCCGGAATAATAGGGCAGATAATAAATAAACGCCAGCTCCACCGGCATTAGTAAAAAGAAAAGATAGCCCGAAAAGTGAATGAGCCCAAATGAAAAGATACTTTCTGTTTTGCCGGCATAAAGTTCGCGGCCAATGGTAAAAGAAAACAGGCAAATAGCAATAACCGAAGCAAACAAGATAAAATAGAACTTTTTGGGTATTGCTATTTTGCCGTTCATTTATAAAACAGGTTTAAAAGTCAATAAATAATCTGATAGTAAAGTTACGCAAATGATTTGAGGCTTCTAATTTTATCGACCACCGACTAAAAATGGTCGTTAATCGAGCTAATTCAAACGATAAGCAAATTATTCCACGGTAACCGATTTTGCCAGATTACGGGGCTGATCGACATTACAACCTTTTAGCAAAGCAATGTGATAAGCCATTAGCTGCAGCGGAATTACTGCCAGCAAAGGCGCCACCGCCGGATGCGATTTTGGTATTTCAATACTATCGTTTACCAGCTCTTTTACGCCTTTGTCGCCCTCGGTAACTATCGCAATTACATTTCCTTTACGCGCTTTTACCTCCTGAATGTTGCTCACCACTTTTTCGTAATAATCATCCTGAGGAGCTACGACCACAACCGGCAAATTACTATCTACCAGTGCAATTGGCCCGTGTTTCATTTCGCCTGCGGCGTATCCTTCAGCATGGATATATGAAATTTCCTTCAGTTTTAACGCCCCTTCAAGCGCTACCGGGAACAAATAACCACGCCCCAGGTACAACGCATTAACGGCCTCCTGGTATTTCTCAGCGATGTTCTTGATTTTCTCACCATCTTCGAGTATTGCGCGCCCTTTTTCAGGAATATCGGCCAGCTCTTTTACCAGCGTTTTATACTCATCATCGCTGATCGTTCCTTTGCGTTTGGCCAGCTTCAGGGCAATCATCGTTAACACAGTAACCTGCGCAGTAAAAGCTTTTGTTGACGCCACACCAATTTCAACGCCGGCATGCGTGTATACTCCGGCTTCGGTTTCGCGCGACAGGGTGGAGCCCACCACGTTACAAATTCCAATAACCGTTGCTCCTTTTGACTTTGCCAGTTCCAAAGCCGCCAATGTATCGGCAGTTTCCCCACTCTGACTAATCAAAATCACAACATCTTCCGACGACAATACCGGCTTCCGGTAACGAAACTCCGAAGCGTATTCCACTTCAACCGAAACTTGTGCATACTCCTCAAACAAGTATTCGGCAATCAGTCCGGCGTGCCACGATGTGCCACAACCAATGATAACAATCCGGCGGGCTGCTTCAATTTTTGGAAAAACATTCATCAAGCCTCCCAGCACAATTTCCGAATAATCGTTTTGCAAACGTCCACGAAAAGTTTCTTCAATGGTTTTGGGTTGTTCGTGAATTTCTTTGAGCATAAAATACTCGTAGTCTCCTTTATCGAGCGTACCAATCTCCAAATCCAGGCTACTGATCTTCAGCGACACCGGATTGTTCTGAACATTTCTCAACGTAAATCCATCCTTTTGTAAAATAACAATGTCTTCATCGTTCAGGTAGATCACCTGGTTGGTGTATTCTGCAATTGGCGAAGCATCGCTAGCAATAAAATACTCGCCGTTTCCGAGGCCAACCACCAGCGGACTGCCTTTTCGGGCAACAACAACCTTCTCGCTTTCGTCTTTGCAAAGAACGGCAATTCCGTAGGCTCCTACAACTTTCGACAAAGCCAGCTGAACAGCAACCTCCGACGATAACTCATCATCCTGCAGATAAAAATACTCGATCAGGTTCGCCAGTACCTCAGTATCGGTATCGCTTTCAAAACGGTAATTATGTGCTTCCAGGTCTCTTTTCAATTGCGCATAATTCTCGATTATACCGTTGTGAACGATTGAAAATTTGTCATTCATGGAAACATGCGGATGTGCATTTTTATCGCTTGGCTCACCATGAGTTGCCCAACGTGTGTGCCCAATACCAACGGTTCCGTTGTTCGCTTTGCCGGCCACAAAAGCCTCCAACTCCGAAACTTTACCTTTCTTTTTGTAGTTTTCAATCGAACCGTTTAACAAGGCCACTCCCGCCGAATCGTACCCACGGTATTCCAATCTTTTCAGCCCCCCGATCAAAATCGGGTATGCTTTTTTATCGCCAATGTATCCTACAATTCCACACATATTCTATTATTTGGGTTAACTATTGTTTTCAACTGTTTGCTTACTTCCCCGCACCTGCATCATCTGTTCAATAACCCGGCTGCCGAGTCGTTCCTTTTTCTCCATGTGCTCCTTAATTTCTTTCACGGTATCATTATCCTCAAACTCGCCACGCACTTCTGCAAAATCCAATTCGCGTGCACCGTCTTGCCCGTCAACGCCAAAACCGGTCATTTTACTCATCGAAAATTCTTTCCGTGCATCCTCATACAAAAAGCGATCAATTCCCAGTACACTTTCTTTCCATTTCTTCACAATGGTTATCACGTCAGATGCTTCAAATTCTGAGATACTTTTCCCATAAAAACTTTCAAGCACATCTACCGCCCACGTCCATTCAAAATTGTAGTAGTTTTTGTGCATTGTCGCGAGTGCAGAGTTAACTTCCTCCAGCGACTGTACCGAACCATTTTCCACCGAGAGCAACAACTGATCAAGCGCCTCAAAAGGACAGATCATTCCGGCCAGGTCGACCCAATAGCCTTTCCCAAACTTCATATCGGGTTGAAGGGCTTTTTGAATATCAGCCGCTGTTTTATACTCACTACCGTTTAAGCGTGTGATTAAGGAGTTCCCCAAAAACTTCCAGATAGCCATTTCGTACAACTGAATTCCCCGGTCGAGTGCGTGTTTCTCTATCTTCATTCGGTCGAAAGTATAAACTTCAACTTTATCATCTGAAGAATTTCGAAGCTTCAACAACTTCTCCCGGCCTTTAACCATTTTATCGATCGTGTAAGGACTCAGCAGGTTGAAATTAATCAGGTCAAGCAGGTTTGAATCGGTTCGTTTATCGCGCTTTGGCCACTTTTGTGTATCACGAATAGTTCCAATACTTTTTAGGTTGACACCCGGCACAAGAATACTTTCATCTTTACTCTCAATGAGATACGAGAATGGAAAATCAGTAGTATCGCAATGTTTGTAGTGGCGCCCCATTACGAGCGAAAATGCACCAATACGCGAAGGCCAAAGTACATAAGAGTCGCTGGTGGTTTTTGCTCCACGTTCCATAATTCCCTGGTGAATTGGCCCAAGTTTATACAGGTGATTACTCTGATTTGATCCGCTTCCGGCATTTAAGAATGAGAACATTCCCGCAATCAGCAAAGTAGATTTGTGATGGGTAACAGTGTAAGGCCCGGCAAAGATTGAACAGGCCTCGCCGTGAAATCCCTGGAAATTGGCAAAAAACAAAGAGTTTTCAGCCGAATAGTGCTTGTCGAGCACACAGCCCTGACCAATAAAACATTTCGAAACTAATGTGGCATCGGTAATTTTCGATCCTGAACTAACTATAAAGTTATCCATTATCACGCCTTCGCCAATCTTTACAGGCGCTTCGTAGTTACTGTTAATACTTCCGTTGTATAATTTTTTGGCACCGTCGATTATTGTTGCCGGCCCAATTTTTACATTCAAAATAGTATTACAATTCAGGATTTTCGAATCGGCTCCAATCACCCCCATTTCGCTGCTTACATATTTGGTATAATCAGCGACCATATTTTTTAGCGAGCGTACGACTTCCGGCCTGTGTCTGTACAACGACATCATGTAGGCAACATGCGTAGAGAGGTAATCATAAATTGGAATTTCACGACCTCCACCTTCGTTGATAGCTTCAACAACTACGCCGTTACCAAACGACGTTTCGCCATCTACAGCCAGCGTTGTAATATTATGAATCACCACATTTTCTTCAATTCGATAATTGGCAATATAACTACGTACATTATGAATCATTGCATTCTTACCAACTTCGCAATTATGCAGCCAGGCATTGTAAATACCCGTCTTAAAAGTGATGCCTCCGACCAACTTAACTGTTCCGGAAAAACTGTTTAACCGCACACGTCCTGTAAACTTGCAGTTCTCAATACAATCGGGAATAAAATCGGGTAATACTTTTATTAAACTCCAATCTGATGAAGAACATCCCTGGTGAACCAGTTGTCCAATTTCTTCATCATATAGATTTCTGTAATTGTTTTCTGTGTTTTGTGTCATGAGTGGACTATTTTGAAAACCAAAGTTATTGCAAAAACAATAATCCACCTATTAAGAAAACCTAACAATTACACAACAGCAAACACAAATAACCTAACATTTATTATACGAAGCTAACTAATATAGATCTTATACAACTTTTTAAACCTTACAACAAATAAATATGCAACACCAAAACACCTAATACTACAATTGTTCCAGATATTTTACAAGATGGATTTTTGCGTTTATTCCGAGTTTCTTTCGCAAACGTACGCGCGAGATTTCCACGCTTTTGGAAGTAATATTCAGAAGACCTGCAATTTCTTTGCTCGATAAGCCCAATCGAATATAGGAACACAACTTTTTATCGTTTACCGAAACCACTGGATGTCGCTTTTGCAAACGATCGAGAAATCCGGGATGTATTTTCTCCACCTGGTTTTCTACCATCGACCAATCAACCGGCTGAACGGCATTGGCTTCCAGTAAATCCTTAAGTTGCTGAACAAGCGAAGCAGCTTTTTTTGATTTTGCGGCATCACCCGATTGGAGCAAATGAACAGCCTTGGTAAGTAATTCGTTTTTCTGAGACAGTTGTAATAAAAACGAAACCAGTTCACGGTCTTTCATCTCAAGCTCAGTTTGCAAGCGCTGCTTGTTTCGACTGTCAAATTCTTTGGTACGCTCCAATTCAGAGATGTGTCCCATGGCCTGTTTCAGACGGCTAATATCCAACACCGACGCCCGAATTCCAAGGTATTTCCCAATTTTATCGTACACACCGCGCACGTTCATCATAAACCACCGAAGCTGCTTGGTACGTGTTAGCACACGAAATTCGAGCGTTTGGTTAACCAAGGTCTGGTTTAAAGCTCCCGTTAAAAAATTGCTGTATTTCTCTTTGTCGGCATCGTAAACCATTAATGCCGCAATTCCAGACGAAGTAATAATTTGGTTGGCAGTATATCCCGTTAGATCGGAACACGAGGGTGAACAATATTTAATCTTGCCGTTTGGTTCAAACCATAACTCCCAGGCATAAGCAAACTCAGCAATCATCTGGTAAAACAAACGTTTTTCGCGCTCCTGCTCTTCCTGAAATCTGGAATTCTCCAGTTCAAGCTTTAGCTTCGAAAGCTCTTGCTCCAGTTCTTCTGTTCGCTTGTTTTGATCCTGATTTTTTTCGCCGGTCATGCAATAAAAATAAGAAAAATATCGCTGAGTGGATTTTTACAACGCACTTCGAAATGAGGACACGCTTAATACTCCTTTTTATCCTCCTTGTTATTCCACGCTTCAAAAACCTCGCGGGCTTCTTTGCGCATCATATTTTCAAACTGTATATGTCGGCGGTCGAGTTCCTTCTCCAGTTCATCGTAAATAAACTGATCGTCAAACTGTGCACTCGCGGCATCCTGCTTGGTTGCTCCAAAAACAACCTTGTCAGGGCGGGCCCAGTAGATAGCGCCCAAACACATTGGGCAGGGTTCGCACGAAGTATAAATTGTACATCCTTCCAATTGGAAAGTATTTAAAACTTTACAAGCTTCTCGTATCGCCACGACTTCAGCATGTGCGGTGGGATCATTCGCTGAAGTAACCTGATTGTATCCTTGTGCAATAATTTTATTGTCCTTCACCACCACGGCACCAAATGGACCTCCGCTGTTATCATCCATCCCTTTTTTAGCAAGCGCAATCGCAGCCTCCATAAATTTTTCCTTCTGCTCTTCCATTGTTTTCTTAACTATATGACGAAGAGGTAAAGTTAAAATAGTTATTGTTAAAATGAAAGCAGGTGTAGTTATCTCGTCATCTCATTGAAGATGAATCACAAGAGATCAGCCAAAACAAGGCATCAATTATCAGTTTATTTTGTACCGCATTGTTAAACGTGAAAGACAGCTCCTTATTCGTATCACTTTCATAATCGATATCGTTGTGCCCCATATTGATATAAAGCATTTCAAAATGCCGGTTAGTCCACACAACAGGATAATATCCGTCGTGCCATATTTCATGTTTTTTAGGACCTGTCCCAAGAGGAAAACTGGACGAATCGATGGAAACAAGGATGTCAATGTACGGATTTTCTCTGAGATCATTTTCCCAACTATACCATTCATTGGGAGAAGCAACAAAGTTGTTCGGCAGATCACTTGTAACCGGATGAGAATTATTCTCTACATTCATAATTGCCGTGGTTGGCCGCCAGGTATTCCCTTTGTATTGCCCCGAACCTAAAAAGGTTTCATGGTACCAATCCCAGTTTTGTGGATACGTAGAACCATCAAGCGCAAAAGCACAAAAATGAAACCCCAACCAGGCTCCTCCATTTTCCATATAGTTTTGAAATGCCAGCCGATTCGGCAAAGAATCAGGACGTGTATCTAGAAAAACGACCACATCCACACCTGAAAGATTATCCTTATTCAACCTATTCCAGTCGTTTGTCGATTCATATTCAAAACATGAATCTTTCGCCAATTCGGTTAGCCACTTGTCAACTTCATGAACAAAACTTATGTGAGCAGGATCATTTTTCCCGGTATAAAAAGCGACCACTTTATATTTAGCCGGTGACTGCGCCATAAGTTGAAATGTAAAACAGAAAATAAGAAGATTCAGTAAAGTTATTCTTGACATTTTGAATTTCATTTGAAGAATGACGAATATTATTCAACCTGCAATCCCGACACTAAAACTTTTCTTTTTAATGAAAACCAACTTAGACCAACAATCCAAACTACGCCGTTCACAAGAATCAGTGCTACTACAATTGCCACTGTTGAGAATGATGCATCAGTATTGGTAGACAAAAATGCCGGCAACGTAGCAAGAACTGCTGTAATAAAACCAAGCAAAACTCCTGACACCAACAGCAGCAGATATTCGTTTCTCAACAATTTAAAAACAGAACTTTTGGTGAATCCAATGGCTTGCATCAAAGCTATTTCACGTCGGCGTTCCAATATAGTTCTTGCCAGAATTACGGCCAAACCAATCGTTCCCAGGATAAGTCCGAGGGCACCCAAAGCCAGAAATATGGATAAATAAGTGTTTGTTACGGAATAAAACTCAACGAGGCGTTTTGCCGCACCTTCCATCTCCCAGCCATAATCGCGGAATACAGATTGTAACTCGTCACCAATTGCTGTTTCATTTTCAACATCACCCCCTACTAAAAAGATATTCGATCCTGAGCTACTGGGATAATTTTCCAGAAAATATTTATTTGAGATGATAACGTAACCTTGAAAAACCGATGGTTTTGTTCCGGCGATCAATTTCAATTTTAATGTATCGCCTAATTCATTCTGATACAACAACACATCGCCAACTTTCATTCCCAGCCCCCACTGGATAACAGTTTGGTCAGCAATGGCAGGAATAGTTCCATCGTCAGAATCAGTTTCCAAACTCAACCATGGATCAGCATCCAGATCTTTCATTTTTGCGGCAAATTCAAACCGGTCGGCCAGATTTTCGGCATTAACGCCTAAAATTGCGGGTTGTGCAATACGATTCAGGTTCAGGCAACTGGCATCGTCGCCATCTACTTTGCGAAACTGCACCACATTAAAATCTTCGTAAATGCCCTCTTCCGCCTTCTTTTCCTCGTTATTAATATCAAAAAGAACGGGCATAGTAGTTTCGGCAAAATACAAAAAACCTCCGGTGCCACTTGTTTTTTTGTTGGCTCCGGCAATCAAATCCATTTTATACGAGCCGGTTGATATAACAATAAAGGTTCCCAATGCAAAAAGTGTAACAATGGTAGTCGATCGACTGATATTTCGGGTAAGATTTATGGCTGACAACTGACTGAACTGAAACTCGCGGGACTTTTTGACCGCCCGTTTCATCAGCAGATTTCTGAAAAGCAATAACAGTCCAAGCAGCATAAGTCCACCCGACATAAAAAACATGGAAGCATCGGCCTGCTCTGCCAATAATTGCAGTACAAAAACCACAACCGACAAAGTCAATGCTCCCCACAAAATGCCATTCAGCAACCGTGTTTTTAAGCGGCTTTCTTTTACGGTTATCTGTTTTTGCAATTCAACGGCTTTTTGCTTTTGAAAGCGACTTAATGAAATGGCAATCGCAGCCAACGAAACAACCAAACCGATGACCAACCCGATTACCAATATTGATGGCAACAATTGAATTTCGAGCACATTGGTGCGAACAATATCAAACCACAAGGAATTTAAAATACGGAAAACCAAGGTGGTATAAAAATACGAAATCACCAGCCCAACAACGCCACCAAACAGCGAAACCACAAAACCCTCTGACAGGTAAAAACGCCGAATATGTTTTTGCTGAAACCCAAGTGCGACCAACAATCCGATTTGTGCTGAGCGGCTTTCCAGATTCAAACGAAAAAGCAATGCCGTTAAAACGATTGAAGCGACCAGAATAAAAAAGCTCAGACCGATGAACAGTCCGCTAAAATCGGTACCGTTTTGAGCAGCGTGCACGCCCTGTTCACGAATGGGTTCAACGATCATTCCTAAATCTGCAGGCGAGATGGCGGCTGCAAATTCCGTTTTATATGCATCCTCATTAAACATTTGAACCGGATAACGTACTGCCGTATACTGCCCAAAACGATTGGACCACAACTGCAAAGCACTTTCAGTTGAAATAAAAGCCTTTGGAGTTCCTTTATAATCGTCCCAGTATTTTTCATCTTTTTCGCGGATGGCATCCAAATCAATTGGAACACCGGCTTCCCACTCGCGGCAATGCCCGGCATCAGACAATCCCGGCAAAAGTGGTACACGCGTTGGATCTGCCAGTGGCGAATCCATCGGAACAATCTCCTTTAAAACAAACGCCGCCTCTTTATTTTCCAACTGGCGCAAAGGGCCAATCTTGAAATATTGTACGCGAATGGTGTCTCCTAAATTCGCATTGAGATCATCTGCAGTCCACCGATTTAATATTATTTCATTTGGAGCCAGTTTTGAGTCGTTCACTGATGACACAAATGAATACGGAACCGAAGATTGATTATGGTCGATAGCATTTACAAAGTAGGTCAAAATCATATCTGCTTCGGGCAAACTTCCCAGTAGATCAGAAATTTTCTCTTCCATAAAAACCCGCTCAGTAGAAATTTCCACCTCTCGTCCATCATCTATTTTTTTCAATGTCAATCCGGCATCGACAGACGTCAAACAGGTGTTTACCACTTCGGAAACCACTTGCGTTTCCAGATCCGTTGAAACCAGGATTTGATTGGCTTTCCCTTCAAATTCCATTAAGCGGTTCAGGCGTTCAATCGACATAAAAATATTATAGGGTGCCGTCTGTGAATTTTTCAAACTAAAGCGTCCCAGCTCATCTTTCGTAACTACTTTTTTTATAGTTGCGCGCAAAGACACACTTGTTTCTTCTGCCGAGACAAACGGCGCATTCATCGGGATCAGGCTGGCTTTTTTAATACGAACCAAGATATTATCACCTTCTCCCTTTTCCAAGCGTTCCGCCAGGTTCTCGCTTATGGCAATCTCACTATTTTGTAATTCAGCGAAAAATGGGGTGTTTGCGATCTCCTCAAAATCAGTATCAACGCCAACCACCTGAACTTTATTCGCCCGTTGCTGACCACCATCGGCAACTGCCATTCCCTCCAACAAAAGTACTGAAGTAGCTTTCAGTTCCGGATTTGTCGCTTCCATCTCCGAAGCCATTTCCTGACGAAAATAGCGCTCTTTTACAGCTACCAGGTGTGTTGTTTCGCCTAAACGATAAAAGGTTGCCTGGGTTAAACTGTGTCGCACCGAATCGCCGATTACCAGCGAGCCGGTTAAAACCATCGTGCTGATAGCCACACCAATTGCCACCAATAAATTGGCTTTAAAATAATGAAGAAAAGATTTTATTATGTATTGAAATTTGGTCATAATCACCCCTCCCGGCTTTGCCGTACTCCCCTCAATGAGGGGAGATTATTCTTTTTCCAATTTACCGTTTCGTAACAAAAGTTTCGTATCCATTTTTTGAGCCAACTCTGTTGAGTGTGTAACAGTTACCAAAGTCACGCCTTCTTCTTCACTGAGTTGAATAAGCAACTCGGAAAGTGCGTTGGCATTGGCCTCATCAAGTGCTCCGGTCGGTTCATCGGCAAGGATTAATTCCGGCTTATTTATTAAAGCACGAACCACTGCAGTTCGTTGACACTCACCTCCTGACATTTCTGAAGGCTTTTGGTTACGTTGCTCTGAAATGCCAACTTTTTTGATCAGGTATTCTGCCCAGTCTTTTTGCTCCTTTGTTATTTTTCCTTTTGGCAAAAGCGGCAGCAACACGTTCTCCCATAAACTCAGCTGTGGCATTAAATGATGCATTTGAAAAACAAAGCCAAGATTCTGATTACGAAAAGCTGCCAACTGAGCAGAACTGTATCCGGTAATATTAGTGCCGTTAAATAGTACCTCCCCGGAATCAGGCGTATCCAAAGCTCCAACCAGGTTCAGCAAAGTTGTTTTCCCGGATCCGCTCGGTCCGATAATTGCCACTTTTTGTCCTTTTACCAATTCAAGATCGAGTTCTTTTAATACAGGCCGAAAGCTGTGTGTACCGGCTTCTCCGTAACCTTTTGATATGTTTTTTAGTTGTAGTAGCATTTTATTTTTTTACCGCTAAAGCGCAAAGACGCGAAGTTTATTTTTTCAAACTCTCATACAGCTCAACTATCTCAGCTGCGTGGTTATGTATATTAAAATTCTTTCCGGTTCCTTCATAACCGGCCTGGCTCAGTTTTTCTAACTTTTCAGGATTATTTAACAGTTCTGCCCAGCTTTCACTCAATTTTTGCGGTGTATTTGGCGAATAAATTATTCCGCCCCCGGAAACATCTACGATCTCCGGGAAAGCTCCCAAAGCAGGTTGTACCACCGGAACTCCTGAAGCCATCGCTTCAAGCAAATACATGCCGAATGCTTCTCCTATTCGAACCGGAACAGATATCATCGCAACCTGCTTAAAGAATTTATGACGCGCTGCTCCTTCAAATTCTTCCACCATCTCAAACTGATGCAACAAACCAGCCTCTTTCAGCTTATGTTTTTGTTCTTTAAAAAACTTTTTATCATCACCGGTTAAACCACCTGTGGCAATCAATTTCACCTCCTCAAAACCGGTTTTCTTTTTCAATTCGATAAAAGCATCCACCACAATATCGAAACCATCTTTGTGGCACATTCTGGAAATATAACCCACATTTTTTGGTTTCTCTTTTACAGGAATATATGGATAGTCCTCCACATCAACTCCCAGGTAAAAAGTGTGCACTTTTTTATGGTCCAGTCGCATGCGCTTTTTCATTTCATCGGCAAAATAATTGCTGACAGCTACCAGCGCATCCACATCCTCGGCACGTTCGTGCATTAAATCCCAAATTGGCTGCTGAAACTGCGGCTGCATGGCGTCAACCCAAACATCTTCGTCCTGTAGTGAACAAACCACCGGAACACCAACCTTTTCTTTTAGACGTTTAGCCAATCCCAGCAACAAAGCATTTGAAATATGAATAACATCGGGTTTGCAATGCTCGGCAATCCAATCAACCATTTTTTCCAGCTCTTCTTTTTGCTCACCCTGTTCGCCCAGCAACATCGAAATGGTCATATCTTCCAGACCTTTCGCACGAGTCGATCCTGCCATTGAAGCAGCCATTTTCATCATTGGTTTTGAATTCAACAGCTTATCGAACCAAGCCGGTGCTTTCCTGAAAACCGGGTAAACCTGCTTTAGATAAGTACTGATTGCACCATAAAAAATCGGGATGTCGGAAATGTCGTGTTCATCGGAAAAAAGCGGCAAATACATGGGAATCTTCACCACCTGGTGATCCAGTTTTCGCAAAGCATCCACGTATTTACTGTCGCGCAGGCAATTACCGCAATAAAAGCTGCCACCTGATCCGGGTATGATTTGAATTATATTCATGCTCTAATTATTTAGAAGCCGGAAGAATGAAAAGGCAATTATTCGCCAAAACAATAAATGTTTCCATCGTAAGCTCCCACAAAAAGCTGACCGTTGGCCACAGCAGGGTTACTAATGATCTGGCTTCCTATTTCATAAGTCCAAACAGGCTTTCCATCCGAAAGGTTCACAATGGCCAAATCGCCACGCATATTCGCCACAACTACCTTATTTTTAACAATTACCGGAGAGGCTTCCACTTGCCGTCCGGTATTGTATTCCCAAAGTTTCTCTCCTGTATTTTTGTTGAAACAATACAAAAACTTATTGTGGTTGGCCGTTAAAACTTTATCGCCAATTAAAGCGGGCGAAGCAATAAACTGCAAGTTGGTTTTTTCGTCAGACCACACCCAGGTTGTTTTGTCATTTTCTATATCAACCTGAAAAAAACGTCCATCATAATCACCAACATAAGCTTTATTGTTTTCTATGGTAACCGACCCGGCAACATAGGTCGCCACATCAATTTTTTCTACCAATTTTCCTGTTGTTACGTCCACCACGTGAAGGTATCCGTCGCAGCCACCAAATATAGCTTTTCCATCAGCGCAAGCTGCTGCTCCGTTAATGAAGTTATCCGACTCATATTTCCATTTTAACTCACCGGTTTTGGCATCAACACAATGAAGGTAGTAATCGTAACTGCCCATAAAAATATAGGTTGTACCATCTTCAGACCACCAGTTTGCCGAACCGATAATTTGGTTTTCACATTCGTAATCCCACAATTTTTCGCCGTTATCAAGATTGAGTGCAAAAAGCATCCCATCCAAATTACCTACATAGACTGTATTATCAAGAATGAGCGCGGGTGCTTCGATTGAATTTTCAGTATTGAATTTCCACAATAATTTTCCAGAAGTATCAACACAGTATACAAAACCATCGGTAGAACCAATCACCACTTTGTTGTTCGCAACTACCGGTGCCGACTTGATGTTGTCGCCGGTTTCGAAAGTCCATAAAAGTTTTGGATAATCAGGCAGTGTGGTTTTTGAGACACCGGTCAAGTGCTGCTCACCGCGAAAAATGGGCCACGAATCAGATGGCTGAGCAACAGCTCCAAAACTCAAAATGATTAAAAAAGCTACTATCCAATACTTCATATATTCTTTGATTTGCGAATATTGATTAACGAATTTCGATTGCAGATTTACTTCTAAAATCGTTAATCAACATTCATCATTCTTTTTTCTTCAACGATATCGCTCCCGTCGGACAACCTTCAGCAACTTTTCGTGCAGTTTCTGTCAATCCCAGTTTCAGGTCTTCGTTAAACGGAACGCCAATCTCCACATCAAATCCTCTGCCAATAAATGTAAAACCAAATTTCTCCTTATACTTTCCAGTGAGGCGCACACAAATTCCGCACTTAATACATTTTTGAGATTCGTAAACCACCAAATCATGATTGATCTGTTTTGTAATCTTCCGGCGTTCGCTGGTTTTAAATCGCTTCTGATCCACCTGATACTGATCGGAATATTCACGTAATTTACAATTATCAATGGCACGGCAATCGCAATGCAAACATCGTTTTGCTTCGGCAATGGCTTCTTCCCGCGTAAATCCGGCATTTTTACCTTGCTCAGGAATCTTGCGTTTACCTTCTACCGACTCTTTTAAGTATTCGGCAAACTCGTCGGCAACCATCTTTCCAAAACGAGAATTAAATAAACGTGGTTCACCTGTTATCTCTTGTCCGGACAAAAATTGCATAACAGAAAATGCCACTTCTTTTCCCTGACCAACTGAGCGAACTGCCAATCTTGATGAACGCAAAACATTCCCGATGGCATATACTTTTTCGTCGGAAGTTTGATAAGTTGTTTTATCTACCACAATTCCTTTCGGCCCGGCTTTCAATTCATACTTTTCGGAATCGTCAGTAACTGCACCTGAAGCCAGAACTATCGCATCAAAATCCTTTTTCAGCTGATCAAACTCGCTGGCGCCAATCGACTGTCCTCCACGAAATTCAACACCGGTTTTTATAACCGCTTCAATTTCCTTATCCAAAACATCCATTGGTAAAACTTCCTCACTCAGTTCGGTGCGAAGCAAGCCTCCGGCTTTTTTGTTTTTATCAAAAAGAGTTACGTCAATTCCTTTTAGTTGCATATAATATGCAGCCGCCAACCCGGCCGGACCGGCACCAATTACGGCCACCTTTTTCCCGGTTTTCTCAACTTCTGTAATTATTGGTTCAACACCATCATCTCCCACAATTCGTTTCAACAAACAAATTGAAACCGGCTCGTCAACTGTTTTTCGATGACAGGCACCTTCGCAGGGAGCGGGACAAATTCGCCCCAAAACTGCGGGTAAAGCAATGTCTTTTTTTACCACTGCCAATGCCTCATCAAATTTGCAGGCAGCGATCAATCGGTTCATTCGCGGAATATCCATATGCGCCGGACAAGCCACCTGGCAGGGGCCTTCACAATCTCCAACATGTTCGCTCAACAGCAATTCCAACGCAGTTTTTCGTGAATCGGCTATTTCCTGATCATCGGTAATCACCTCCATTCCTTCCACTGCTTTCACCGAACACGACGGATAAAGTCGTCCGTTTTTGTGGTCCTTCACCATACAAAGCATGCAGGAAGTAAAGTGCTCCAGCTCGTCGTGCCAACACATATTCGGGATATCAAATCCCATTTGCTGCGCGGCTTTCATCACCGAAGTCCCCTGTTCAACCTCAACTACTTTGTTATTTATTTTTAGTTTAATCATTTGTTTCTGGATACTGGATTATTTGACATCAATGGCATCAACCGGGCAGGCTGCTCTGCAAGCGTCGCATTTTATGCACAGTTCTGTATCGATTGAATGTTTCTCGTGCGGCGTAAACGGAATCGCATCAACCGGGCATTTTTGAACACACTTGGTACAACCGATACACTCGTCGTTTACCGAATAAGTAATCAGCTCAGCACATTTGCCAGTTGGGCAGGTTCCGTTGATGTGTGCTTCGTACTCATCTCGGAAATGTTTCAGGGTACTCAACACCGGATTTGGTGCTGTTTTTCCCAGTCCGCACAGACTTCCTTTTTTTGTCCATTCCGCCAGATGCTCCAATTCTTCAATATCTCCTTTTTTACCTTTTCCGCTGACGATTCCGTCAAGAATGTCGAGCATTCGTTTTGTTCCAACACGGCAGAAGGTACATTTCCCGCACGATTCTTCCTGTGTGAACGAAAGAAAATAGCGGGCAATATCCACCATACAATCGGTATCGTCGAGCACAACAAGGCCACCCGATCCCATCATAGCTCCCATTTCTCCCAACGATTCAAAATCGATCGGCGTATCGGAGTGTTCAGCCGGAATGCAGCCACCTGAAGGGCCACCGATCTGCACCGCTTTAAACTGGCGTCCATTGGCAATTCCTCCGCCAATTTCTTCAATCACCTGTTTGATGGTAATTCCCATCGGAACTTCAATCAGTCCGCCACGAGCCACTTTACCGGCCAGTGCAAAAACCTTTGTTCCGGTACTTTTTCCTGAACCGATTTTTGAAAATCCTTCAGATCCCTCACGCAGGATGTAAGAAATCTGGGCCAGCGTTTCAGTGTTGTTCACCAGTGTTGGTTTCCCCCACAAACCGCTCTCTGCCGGAAACGGCGGGCGCATTCTCGGAAAACCGCGGTTTCCTTCGATTGAAGCAATAAGGGCACTTTCTTCGCCGCAAACAAAAGCGCCGGCACCTTCGTAAATCTGAAGTTCCAAATCAAAACCACTTCCTAAAATATTTTCACCTAGATAGTTTTTAGCCTTACAAATTTTCAAAGCCTCGCTAATACGTTTTACCGCCAGCGGATATTCGGCGCGGATATAAAAATACCCCTGATGAATTCCCGTTGCGTAAGCCGCGATGATCATTCCTTCAATTACCCGGTACGGATACGACTCAAGCAACATACGATCCATAAACGCTCCCGGATCGCCCTCATCGCCATTACAGATGATGTATTTTGTATCGTTAACTTCCTTTTTAACAAATTCCCATTTTACTCCGGTTGGAAATCCGGCGCCACCACGACCTCTCACGCCACTCTCTTTCACCTCTTTAACAACCTCATCAGGTGTTAATTTTGTCAGCACTTTTCCCAGGGCAGAAAAACCTCCGCGGCTCAGGTATTCATTAATATCGAGCGGATTGATAATTCCACGGTATTCAGTAGCAATTGGAACCTGTTTCCCTAAAAATGAGGCCACCGGTTTTTCGCGCATGCTAATTTCGTAGCGCTCAATTCCATCCCAGTTTCGGTCGGTTTGAATATCTTCAACCGTGTGCAAGAGTTTATTCTTCAGACGGGTAAACAATCCCGGTGCCTGAAAATGGCTTTCTACAATATTTTTTACGTCTTCGGGTTTTACTTTGGCGTAAAGTGTCGCTTCTCCTTCATTCGGAACCACTTCCACCAAAGGCACCTGGTGGCACATTCCCACACAGCCCACATGTTTGAGGCTTACGCGTAAACCACTGTCGTTTACCACGTGCTCCACTTCCTCCTGGATTTCTTTACTTCCACTAGCAACACAACACGACCCCAATCCAATTCGAATCTCACCCTGAATTTCAGAGCCATCAGCTTTTCTTGCTTTTTTCGAATTTTTAGTTCCTTTTATACTCTCGAAATCGGCAATTACCTGACCAACCTGATCAGATGCCACATGACCATAGGTAGTATCATCGATTTGCACTACCGGAGCCAGCGTACAACAGCCTAAACAAGCCACCTGCTCTAAAGTGTATTTTCCCGATTCTTCAGTTTCCTGTCCTTCCTCCAGCTTCAATTCACGACGAAAAGCATCGTAAACCTGACCGGCTCCTTTTACGTGGCATGCCGTTCCCACGCACACTTTTATCATGTGCTCGCCAACCGGATGCAAACGAAACTGCGAATAAAAACTGGCCACTCCAATTATCTCAGCCAGACTGATCTCTGTTTTTTCAGCCACCAATCTCAAAATTTCTTCAGGCAAATAATTGTACTCTTTTTGAATAGCCTGAAGAATAGGAATCAGGCTCTTTTTTGTTACACCCTGTTCCTGAATCAGCTGATCGATATATTTATTTTCTTCTGTCATTTATTCCTCCTCAAAAGTCCTACTTCCCAATGCAAAATACATGTTCATCTCCTCTTATGTAAATCCGTCCATCGGCAAAAGCGGGCGTTGGACCAGACATTTCGCCCAATGCATTTTCGCCAACTTTCTTTAATTCTCTTGAGAATTCGTATATTCTCATCACTCCGTCGTTGTCCATCAGGTAAACTTTTCCATCAGCAAGAACAGGCGACGAGTAAACCGGCGAACCAAAATCATCTTCCCAAAGCAATTCACCCTCTTTCAGGTCGTAGCACACAAAAACGCCATAACTGGTTGCTGCAAATAGCAATCCGTCGTGCGCCAGAAGGCTGGCTGCTTCAGGCAGGTAAAAATCGTCTTCCCAAAGCGTTTCCTGTGTACGAATATCAATGGCCACCATTCGGGCATATTCATTGGCTGCCACCACAATTCCGTCGGCATAACCAACCGATGCACCAACCTCGCCCATCATACATTCAACCGACCAAAGTTCTTCTCCTGTTTCCACATCGTAACCGGCAACAATCGGATCAGCCGTTAACACCAACTGATACTTTCCATCCACCTCGGCCAGCACAGGACTTGCCCATGAAATTTTAGCCTGACGCTGCGTTTCCCAAACCGTTTCACCCGATTTATTATCCAGCGCCATCACTTTCCCTCCGCGGTTTGTATCGTACTGAACAAAAAGTTTTCCATCCCAGGTAATCAATGATGATGAATGTCCATAGTGATTATCCGGAACACCAAGGTTTCTTGCCCACAAACGTTTACCGTTCATATCGAAAGCGATTACGTCTCCGGTACCAAAAATGGCAAAAACTGCGTTCCCATCAGTGGTCAAAGTTGATGCGGCTAGACCAGTATCGTCGGTTACACGTGGGGGTGTTGCCGGCGATCCTGAGATATTATCAGCGACTCCGGTCCACAATAGTTTACCATCATTACGGTTGTAACAATACACTTCGCGACTGGCCTCATTGGCACCTGCCACAAACAATTTATCGCCCCAGATAATTGGCGAGTTAAATCCGTGTTTTGGAACTTCAACCTTCCAAAGCACATTTGTTCCGGCAGCGCTGTCCCATTCTGTAGGAATGTTTTTATGCTTGATCACGCCCTGAGCCAAAGGCCCACGGAATGAGTTATGATTTATCTGAATGTCAGCCAGTGAAGGACCCGATGATGCAGCTGCCGGTTTTGGTTCGGCCACTGTTTTTTCTGTAACAGTTTCTGATGCAGTTTCCTCCGGGGTGGCCTCTGTTGCAGTCCCATCGATCGCAACTTCTGAGGTTTCATTCTCGCCAGGAGCTACTTCTTCCGAAGCTTCGTTTGTTGTAGCCTGTGCGGGAGCAACATTAATAACTTCCACTGCATCCTCGGTCGAGGATTCATTATCGGCTACCAAAGCATTAACGTCATACGTTTTTAGCTCATTTACCGACAGAAAGGAAGCCAACAGTGCCAACACCATAACTGCCGCTCCAACAATTATAATTCCCTTTTGAGCGATTATACGGCTTGCAATTTCGTTTTCCAGCACCTTTTCCGGTTCTTCAATTTTACTTTTAGCAGAGTAGTAAACACGCAATGCAAATGCCAAAACAATGGCACCAAACAGCAACATGTAAGCGCCGGTTTCAACTTGCCACTGACTGTTAAAATAAGCCTTACGGGCCAGCAAATCGAAATTGCGAATCTCCTCTTTTAGCTCCTCGTTGTTGGCATCGTCTTTTAGGCGCTCAACCAATGCTTCCAAAGCTTTACTTTCAATGGGATCGGTTTTTGAGATTTGCCAAAAATTCAATAAAAGCAGTAGCGCAACAGCCGCGCAAAAAATACCTGCAATTACAGCAATGTTCTGCGAGAGTTTTAGTTTATCCTGGTTGTTCATTTCTATTTTGGTTCTTCTTTTTTATTCAATATCATTTTTCCACCGGACAATAGTCCACACACCTTACGCAACTGAAACAATTCCCTTTGTGTGGCTCATAATCCTGGCGTTTCCGGAATACTACCGTATTTAATAAAGTCATTCCGATTACCAATCCCATAAATCCACCGGCAATCATACTTCCGATATAAAATTTCTCACGAATCACGGTTGCTTCGCTTACCAGTTGCTCCATTGGTTTTCCCGATGCAAGGAAAGTCTGCACATCAATATTATCCGGATCGTTACGTAACTCGGGGTGAGCAATCAGTAATTCTGCCAAATACACATCCTGATTTGCTTTCGATAAGAAAGTATGAGATTTTGCCCCAACAAATACACCCAACGCAATCCACAATGGAATAACCAGCGTATAGGTTATAAATAGTTTTGGCCCCAAACCCGATTTCACCACTTCTTTCTCGTTGGTCGGGAAATCAATAGCATCAAAAGGACACGAGTTGGCACATAATTTACACTGAATACATTTTGATGGTGTGATAGTTAAATGCCGACTTGAGAAACGCGACATCCAGCTCAGTAACACGCCGTACGGACACAAAAAGCGACAATACGGACGAGCAACAAACATTCCCATCAACAAGAATGCAACACCCAAAACGATCATCAGAAATTTAGCATCCATGCGGAAAATCCCAATGAACGGATCGTAACGACAAATGATAAAATCGGTTCCTGTTGCGGCAAAAAGCACTGCCAGCGACAGGTATAAATATGGAATCAATCCGAGCGTTTTGTTGAGCCACTTTGGCAAACTTATTGGTTTTACTACCACCAAATCCTGAATGGCACCTAAAGGACAGGCACCGGCACAGAACGTTCGCCCAAAAAAGAGCGTAACAACCAGCGGTATTATAAAAAACAATAAGGCCGTTATTGAAATTGCGTAAGCCGGATCGAAAAAGGTGAGCGTGACATTTTGAATCGCTCCGATGCTGCATATACAACCGTTTCGGTAAAAACCGAAATAAACGAGTGTGAAAATCGACAGCCACAAAATTCCCTGCCGTGAACGGCTTTTTAAGGCAAAATAGGTCGCTGCCGCCAAAACAAGAATTAAAATAAGTACATCGAAATATTCCATTGCCAGTGCCCGCGGTTCGGGAGTAACCGGCGATGGTTGCTCGTAACCTGTCTCAAACTCAGGTTTTGGAAAACGTTGTTTCTGTGCAGACAAATTATACGTAAAAAGGAAAAAGACAAAAGTAAAAAGTATGTACTTTAACTTAAGTCGGAACTCCGGAATCCGAAATCCGAAGCTTCCCTGGTTTTTATGCTGGTTAAGTTGATTATTCATTTTAAAAGATCAGGCTTCAGGATTGTTTGTAAAATCGCCTTTCACATTGTAGGCTTCACTGGCTTTTACCCGGCTAATGGCGTCCGACGGGCAAACCCTGGCGATGGAACACTCGTTACAGTTAACACAAATATGGTGCATGATTTGCAGGTGCATCGAACCGTTTCCAAACGATGTACATCCGGCCACACATTTTGCGCACCCAATACATAGATCCTCGTCAATATGATATTCGAAATAAGGCTCCTCAATAAAACGACGTTCGATAGCAGCCGTGGGGCACAACTGATTTTCGGCAGCTGTACTTTGCGCATTTGCATCGGGTTTTAAGTATCCACCACACAAATCGCAGTAACCACACAAATCAAAAGCGTGAATACATTTTACCGCCGAAGGATTCAACACACACTCGGTTGCACATCGCCCGCACTGCGTACATTTAAACGGGTCGATCTGCCACACGTAATCATCGCCACTTACCTTCCGCAGTGCCGAAACACTTACCGCGCCCAACGATAATAACAATGAGGCGCGCACCCCATTACGGATAAATTTCCGGCGGCTTTGAGATTTGCTGTTATTTTCCATCTTTTACCTCCTTCGCCTGTGGTAAATCGCATTTCTGAAATTTGCCACAATTATCACAAGTTGGGGAAACCGAACATGCGGCAGACACCTTTTTATTCACGAACAAATATCCCGCAGAAGCGGTAATTCCTCCGAGAAGTAAAAGCCGGCCTGTTGTTCTTATAAATTCTTTTCGTTTCATACAATAGCTATTATCTATTCTGAAATTTTTGGTTCAAATACACGTAAGACATTTCTATCGAAATCAAGCGCATAAATATTTCCATCCTCATCAACTGCAACATCGGGTGCCTGTCCTTCAATTTTTTCATCGAATTTGGTTGGCGGCGCCACAACTCCTGCAAATTCGCCGGAAGCTTTATAGATCTTAACGCGAACCAAACCTTTTTCGCTGGTAACAAAACTGCCATCAGGCAAAAAGCAAAAATGTGCAGGATTGCAACATCCGCTAAAATTTTCAGTTTGATTTCCCGATGCTTTCCAGTACTCCCGCAAGCGTCCTTCTTTGGTGTAATTTTCCATGGTGTGCATGCCCGGATTGGCTACCCACAAATCGCCATAAGTGTTTATATCCAAATCAAAATACGGACTTGGAATGATAAAACCGTGTGCTAAATCATCATCAGTTTTTCCTTCAAACTCGTTCACGATTTCTCCCTGATGATTAAATCGCAGGATGCGTCGGTTACCGGCATCTGCAACCATAATATCGTCGCCTTCAACTGCAACTGCAGTTAAATAGGTGTCTTCACCATCAACTTCCCATTTGTGAATGGTCGTGCCGGTTTCATCAACAATCCACACAAATTTCTCGAATACTACATAAATGGTATCACCAACTACGTCAAGTCCGTGTGGTTCGTCGAGAAAACCAACTTCACCGAGCAGCGTACCTGAAAAATCAACAATCTTCAATTCCTGATCGCCAACAGCATAAATTTTATTGTTGGCAATTTCAAGCGCCTCTGCCAAAACAAAGCCCAGGTTGAAATTCCGGATTTCTTTGTATTTCACCAGCTCTTCCGGTACATTCCGAAACTCATCCACACTGAACTCAAACTTATTGGCCTCCATATTATCCGGCCGCTTCGAGTACCAGTCAACCACCATTATGCCAACGATTACTACCGCCAGTACAATCAGAAATATTACGATTCCTTTGTTCTTCATGACATTATTTTTGCATTAATGCTTACTATCCATTCACATTCAAATCGATGCAGATCATAGTTTCCGCGTCGCGCAGCAACAAATAACCATCAGCCAGCGCAAATGGCGCCCAGGCATCGTGCCCGTCTTCAATTACATTAACCTGTTCCAACTGAATGTATTTTTCGGTACTTGGGCGCGCAATAGTAAGTGTTCCGTCGTCGCTCAGAATAAACATCTTATTGTCGGCAATAAAATATGGTCCAAGGCCAAAACGGGTTTCCTTACCACTCGACCACACTACTTTTCTTGAATCATTGGGACTCACACAAATCAACTGATTCCGATTCGCACCCCCATCTTTTGGAACGATACCAAACAAGTAACCGTTCCAGAAAATTGGAGTTTGCTGCTCGCATGCCAGTCCTTCTTTTGGTGCATATTCATAAAGAGGTTCAACCGCGAAAGTGCCGTTATTCTCCGATAGTTGCAACATCATACTTCCGGCACCATAACCTGCGGTCATAAATATCTTTCCGTCGGGCATACAAACCGGCGACGGTGCAACAACCGAGTGATTCCACTTCGATGTTTCCCACAATATCTGTCCTGCATCAGGTCCGTCGGCAGCCACTCCAAGCAAGCCTCCGATAGCACTGTACACATACATTTTTCGTCCGCCAAAAGTATAAGGCATAACCGATGAGTGCGACATTTTCCATCCGTTAGGATTTGGTGTTTCCCATAATTTTTCACCGGTTTCGCAATCAACGGCTACCATCATTTTACTACCTCCGGTGGCAATAATTGCAACTCCGTTGTCGATTAACGGACATTGCCCGGTGTACCAAAACGGAATTTCATTCTGATACTCTTTTACCACATCCAATCCCCAACGAAAATCTCCTGTTTCACGGGTGAGGCACATTACGTGGCATTTCGGCCCGATGGTCACGATGTAATCCTCGGTAACTGCCGGAATAGTTCGCGACATTCCGTGATTTCGTTTAATAGCCACATCGTAACCACGTCGCCACTGCTCTTCTCCGGTAACCACCGAAAAACAGCGCAAAATGTCTGCCCGTTCCTCTTCATCGTAATCGAGTAAATAAGCTAAACCTTTATAGATCGCAGCTCCCGAGTGTCCTTCACCTAATTTTTTCGACCAAAGAATTTTAGGCCCTTCCGCCCCGAAACTTTCTACCAGTTTTACCGGCGACTTTGAAATGTTATCGTGATCAGCTCCACGAAAGTTGGTCCAGGTTTCTTCCAACACCTCATAATCCGAGGACAGTTCCTCGAAGTGTTCTCCAATAGTCACGTCCTGTGGAGGTACTCCTTTTCCGCGATTATCAGCACCTTCAAGATTAACAGTAAAATCTTTAGTAGGATCGGCATTTAACCACCAAAAAATGGAAATAAATCCAATGGTACCGATCGAGATCAGAATGATATTTATGGTTCTTTTAGTCATTAATTCAGGTAAAAAGTAGAAAGATAACGGTTTTGCTGTAAACTTGAGTTAACGCGTGGTTAAGCTTTAATATTGAACACCATTAATACGTCGCCATGGCGCATATACAACTTCCCATTTGCAATAAACGGATGCGCCCAATGCGGTCCCGCTCCTTCTGTAATTTTAAACTGACTGATCACTTCAAATCCTTCGGGAGTAGGTTTTACAATTCCCACATTCCCGCGTTCGTTGTAACAATACAATAAGCCGTCGGCCATTACCACAGAACCTTTCGAGTCCCATTCGGTTTCGTATTTTATATCGCCGGTTTCCCAGTCCATGCAAACCCAGTTTCCTTTGCTATTATTTTCCCAGTTCGAACCGTAAACATAACCGTCAGCCAAGACAAGTCCGCCGTGATGATTATCAAGCACGGTGTTGGTGTACTTCTTTGAAACCGATTTACCATCGGCACCAATTTTCAGCATGGCTGCATCATAATTGTATCCCATAGAGATGAAAACTTCATCGCCCTTGACCAGCGGTGTATTTGTCCAGATCATACCATTTTCCTGCCAGGTCCACTTCGACGAGTCAAAGTGTCGGTAATGCCAAGCAACTTCACCGGTTTCGGGAACCAGTGCCAAAATTTCTTTTGCGGTAACTGCCAAAATATAACGATTACCGTTAAGCCCGTACACTGTTGCTGATGCATAACCACGCGCTCCACCTACCGACTCGCTTTGCCAGATTGGTTCTCCCGTCATTTTATCCAAAGCAACCACACTTGTTTTCTCTCCACCAGGTGTACAAATTACCATATTGTCAACGATTAAGGGAGTTTCCGAATTTCCCCATACATGGTAATCGGTTTCGTAGTTTTTATCCACTTCAACGGCCCAAATCTCTTCGCCCGTTTCTTTGTTAATACAAGCAACGCGGCCCATTCCACTTTGAACATAAATGCGGTCGCCATCAATTACCGGCGTGCAGCGTGTATCGGGATACGAATTTTTCCACGACAAACCGTAAGATACCTGGTATTTAAACGAACCATCAGGATTTATGGCGGTCAGGTAATCGAGTGTGTCGATCATTCCTGTAGTATAAATCATATCGCCTTCAGAAATGACAGACGAATAACCTTTTCCAATTTTTTCAACCTGCATCAGCAATTCTGGTCCGTCTTCGGGCCATTCTTTCAACAGTCCGGTTTCGGTAAAATGCCCGTCGCGGTTTGGTCCGCGCCACTGCGTAACCTGGGCGCTAATTGAAAAAGCTAATGCGGTAATTAAAAGTGTTAGTGCAATCTTCATGGTTTTTTATTTATGGTTTCTATTTGTTCAGGAATGAGTTATAATCGAGTTTTTCAAAGGTCTTTTCGCGGTATCTTGTTCCTATCGGGAACTCTTTGTCGCCAATGGCCACCATTACCGGACTAAAACTGGTTATGCGACTAACGGCAACCAGAAATGATCGATGCACACGAATAAAATCTTTGTCAGGCAATGCTTTTTCGAGTGCGGACATGGTGCAACGACTGTTGATTTCGCGGTCTGGTGTGTGCAGTTTCAGGTAATCACCAAAACTTTCCACATATACAATTTTGGTGACCGGTATTTTGTGAATTACATTTTTTTCGCGTAGATAAATGTATTCTGAGTCGCCATTATTTTTGTGTAGCGTAACTTCTTCAATCAACCAATTTTGTTGATTGTATTTTTCCACCGCCTGCAAAAAGCGCTCGAAAGAAATGGGTTTCAGCAGGTAGTCCAATACATTCAGGTCGTAACTTTCAATGGCATATTCGCGATAGGCAGTTGTAAAAACAATGGCCGGCGGATTTTTTAAAGTTTTTACCAGATCGGTTCCTTTCATTTCCGGCATGTTGATGTCAAGAAAAACTAGGTCGACATTGTGCGTTTTCAAAAAATCGAAAGCCTCAATGGCGTCGGCACAAGTCCCAACAATCTCCAACGAATCCAGCTTTTGAATATGCGATTTCAGCACTTCAATGGCAAGCGGCTCATCATCAACTATTATGCATCTTGTTTTACTCATTTGCCCAGCAAACTCTTAGGTTAATTTCAAACTTCGTATCTTGCTTATCAATCGTAAGTTTATGCGATTTCGGGTAAAGCAACTCCAAACGGCGTCGTACATTCTTCAATCCAATTCCCTCGTTCAGGTTTTCTTCCTTTTCCTTCTCCTTATGAATTGAGTTTTTCACCATCAAAGTGAGGCATCTTTCGTCAATATAAATATTGATATCCACCTTCGGATTTTTACGATCTTTACTGGCTCCGTGTTTAAATGCATTTTCAATAAAAGGCAATAAAATCAGTGGCGCAATCCGGTGACCGTCAACATCTCCTTCCACGTTATATTTCAAGTCGAGACGATTATTGTAACGCATGCTTTCCAGTTCCACATAACTCTCAATAATTTTGATTTCTTCTTTCAGCGGAACAAAATCGTCGTTGCTTTTGTAGATCATATAATCGAGCAAACCGGACAATTTCAACACAATATCGGGTGTCTTTTCCGATTTGATCAAAGTTAGTGCATACAGGTTATTCAGTGTATTAAACAAAAAGTGCGGGTGAACCTGCGATTTCAGGAAATTCAGCTCAGCTTCAAGCTTTTCTTCGGCCAGCTTTTTATTCTTTAGCTCGTCGATGTACCACTTTTTAAATACGATTATAAAAGCTGCCAACACCGGAATTCCATAGTTCGAAATAATCTTGCTTAGAATTTTGGGTACGTAAAACAGTGGCAACTTCGAATAGTCGAAAAACTCCGGAAATAAATTCGGGAAGTAATACGACATATATATCAGAAAGCCAAACAACAACGCATGAACCAGCGTAAGAACGCCAAAGGTTACAAACTTCTTTTTCTCCAGCGCAAATGGCAGAATCAGATAAATCATCGTGTAAGTTCCGATGATTCGTGCCGGTAACAAAGTAAGCCCGATGATAAATTCTGCGTAGTAATGATCGAGATATCCGCCGTAGGTAAGCCAGTAGCCGATAAAAACAACCACCCAAAACAAAAGGTGCCACAGCAAACGGTAGCGGAAAAATATTGGTAGTTGGTTTTCGTTCATGATTTTTCTTCAAATATACTTTTTGAGCTTTTGCCCATCAAAAGCATGCGACAAATACAGGCTAAAAAAGGATGTTTACCCTGCTAACATCCTTTTTTCATTACGCCCTATTTAATTTTATAGGCTATCAGCACATCGCCATGCCGCACAAACAGGCGGCCATTATTGATTACCGGATGCGCCCAATGTTGAGCTGTTCCCAGTTCCACTTTTGTTTGACTTACAATATTGAAACCATCGGGTGAAGCTTTTACCAGTGCCAGTTCTCCACGCTCGCTGTAGCAATACAACATGCCGTCGGCATAAATGGTAACGCCTTTTGCAATATCTTTTGAAACGTATTTTTCTTCGCCGGTTTCCCAGTCTACACAACGCCATTCGCGCGCGTTATCGCCCGATCCGTACATGTAACCGTCAACCACAACCATTCCTCCCATGCGGCTGTCGAGTTCCACCTTATCCCACTGTTTGGTAACGCTACTGCCGTCGTCGCTAAGGTCGAGTTTAACACCACCTTTTCCGTAACCACTGAAACAGAATAAATCGCCGTTGTAAAAAAGTGGCGTATTTGGATGAACGCTCCAACGGTTGATGTGCGGATAATCCCACAACAATTGCCCGGTTTTGGCATCAACACCAATAATATGATCGGCAGTGTGAGTTACCAATAATTTGCGAGCAGGAAGTTCAACCAGTAACGGCGTACAATAAGCAGATAATTCGCCTTTTCCTGCTGAAGTCCAATTCAAATCACCATTAAAGCGATTTAAGGCCACCATATTATTTTTCTTTCCACCCGGAGTTAGATAAAGTACGTCGCCGTCAATTAAAACGGTTTCTGTTACTCCCCAGCGAATGTTTTCACCATCGAAATCTTCAAAAGCGCTTTTGCGCCATTTTACTTCTCCGGTTTCCGAGTCCATGCAGGTTAAAACTCCATGGCCGCTGTAGATATACATTAAATCGCCTGCAACTACAACCGACGAGCGTGCTCCCGGGTAACTTTCTTCGAATTCCTTTCCGTACGAAACCTTTTTAATTACTTCACCGTTTTGCGAGAAAATGAAAATAAAACCTTCACCTTCAATCATCGTTGAAAGGTAAATTTTATCGTTGGCAAAAACCGGCGATGAGTGTCCTTCACCCAATCCTTCCGCAGTCCATAAAATTTCAGGACCATTGGCCGGCCACTCTTTTAACAGACCGGTTTCCGGGTAAACACCGTTGTTTTGGCCACGCCAAACAGTCGGCTCCTGGGCAAACAAAATTGTTACTGAGAAAAATAATGCTGAAGCAAGAAATAAACATTTTCTAATCATGACTTTATAGTTAAGTTTTGCTCCTAAAAATAGAACCAAAACCCCACATTAGCAATGCTTTCAAGTAATTTATCAGCTATCTAAATAGTAAGATATGTTTAGAAGTTATTTAGAGATCGTTAACAATTCAGCGACCAAGGAAGAGCAATTAGAAACATATGTTGAGTATTGATTATTTTACCTGCTACAAAAATACAAGACAAAAAAAGGCAGATTGATAGTCAACCTGCCTTTCCATATTTTAGATATCTTTCTTATTCACTTATTGCTTTTGCACGGCGTTTACGCTCATGCTCATCCAGGTATATTTTACGAATACGCATGAAATTCGGCGTAATCTCTATATATTCATCATTACGAATGTACTCCATTGCTTCTTCCAGCGAAAATTTAATTGCCGGCGCAATAGCTGTTTTTTCATCGGAACCCGAAGCACGCATATTACTTAGCTTTTTGGTTCGGATGATATTGATAGTCAAGTCGTCCATACGCGTGTATTCGCCAATTACCTGGCCGGCGTAAACTTCCTCGCCCGGCTCAACAAAGAAACGTCCGCGATCCTGCATTTTATCAATTGAGTAAGCGATGGCAGTACCTGTTTCCAACGAAATAAGTGCGCCATTACGTTTTACGCCCAGTTCTCCTTTCCACGGCTCGTAACCTTTAAGTCGGTGCGCCATAATCGCCTCTCCTTCAGTAGCCGTGAGCATTTGGTTACGTAAACCAATCAACCCGCGAGATGGAACAAAGAATTCCAAATGCGCACGATCGTCTTTTACTTCAATATTTGCGATATCGCCTTTTCGTGCGGTAACCAGCTCAATTACTTTTCCCGAAAATTCATCGGGTACCTGAACAGTTAACGCTTCAATCGGCTCACACTTTACGCCGTCAATTTCTTTGATGATAACCTGTGGCTGTCCCACCTGAATTTCGTAGCCCTCGCGACGCATGGTTTCAATCAAAATTGACAAGTGAAGAATTCCACGGCCATAAACCAAAAATCTATCTGCCGAATCAGTTTCTTCAACCCGCAAAGCAAGGTTCTTTTCGGTTTCTTTAAACAGGCGGTCGCGCACCTGACGCGATGTTACAAACTTACCATCGCGACCAAAAAATGGCGAGTTATTCGACACAAATGTCATGCTCATTGTTGGCTCATCTACCTGGATCGGTGTCAATCCTTCCGGTTCTTCAGCATCGGCAATGGTATCGCCAATATCAAAACCTTCCAGTCCGAGAACGGCACAAATCTCGCCCGACGGAACAGGTTCCTTTGTTTTTTCTTTACCGAGACCTTCAAACAGATAGCATTCTTTTGCTACTGATTTTATAATGCTTCCATCGCGTTTTACCAAGGAAACTCTTGATCCCGGAACCAACTCGCCACGCGTAACTTTTCCAACTGCAATTCGGCCGGTATACGACGAATAATCAAGCGACGTGATGCGCATCTGTACAGTTCCGTCTTTTGGTTGTGCTGCCGGAATATGTTCCAAAATCTGATCGAGCAAATAAACCACATCTTCAGTTGGATTTTGCCAATCGGGGCCCATCCAGCCACCTTTTGCCGAACCATAAACCGTTGGAAAGTCCAACTGCTCTTCGGTTGCATCAAGGCTAAACATTAGATCGAAAACTTTCTCCTGAGCAATGTCCGGCGTACAGTTTTCTTTGTCAACTTTGTTAACCACCACCATTGGTTTTAATCCCAGTTCGATGGCTTTTTGCAGCACAAAACGGGTTTGTGGCATTGGTCCTTCAAAAGCATCAACAATCAATAAAACACCGTCGGCCATGTTTAATACACGCTCCACCTCGCCACCAAAGTCGCTGTGCCCCGGTGTATCGATGATGTTAATTTTGGTGTCTTTGTAGCGTACTGAAACGTTTTTCGAAAGAATGGTGATTCCACGCTCACGTTCCAGATCATTGTTATCCAGCAACAGTTCCTGAACCTCCTGGTTTTCGCGGAACAATTTTACCTGGTGAAGTATACGGTCAACCAACGTAGTTTTACCGTGGTCAACGTGTGCAATAATTGCAATGTTTCTGATTTCTGTCATTTTACTTTTTTCTAATCCAATTTACCAACACCGAATCGCATTATTTGTTTTCTATCAATTATTTATGACATAAAACCCTTATTCCGGAATCGGCGCGCAAATGTAAGAAAGTTTTGCAGTGTAATGCGAGCATACCAATGAATAAAGTACTTCTTACAATTAAATTTAATATCAAAACATACAAAGCACTAAAAATCAGCTATCCGCGTGGAGATTCCCGTACAATAATTGCATTTTTTTACCTTAGCCATGTTATGAAATCGGCATTCGAACGTAATTCATAAAAAGCAAGAGCCTACAAAGCATGACAAGCAGCGATTTTGAAAATCTGATAATACAACAAAAAGATAAACTTTTCAGGTTTGCTTTTAGCATACTAAAAGACAGCCACGATGCGCAAGATGCAGTTCAGGAGGTGGTGCTGAAATTGTGGAAAAACAAACGTTTGCTGGATGATGCAAAAAACCTTGAAAGCTATTGTTTGAATGCGGTTAAAAACCATTGTTTCGATGTACTGCGAAAACAAAAACACCACCAGAACTACCTTCTGACTAAGGTTCACGAATCGCTGGAAGAAACACGGTTTGAAACTATTGACCTGGTAGATAAGTTGAAAAAGGAATTATATCAATTACCTGATCAACAACGAATGGCAATAGAATTAAAAGATTTCCAGGGAATGGAATACGAAGAAGTAAGCAAAATTATGGATCAAAACACGAATACCATACGCGTGCATGTTTCGAGAGGAAGAAAAAAATTATTTGAAATTTTTAAGGAGGAGTTAGCAAATGTGTAGTACTAAATCAAAACACTTTCCTGATGAAGATTTCGATCTGAAAGATTTCAGCCAATCCGAAAATGATAATTCGGTTGAACAGGAGTTTATCCAATCTTACCAAAAACTGAACGACCGGATAAATGCGGAAATTCCGGACTTTAATCCGTTCGGAAAATTAGAAGAACATAAAAAACAGCGTTTTTTACAAACAAAACGATTGGTTGCCTATGCGGCCTCAATTCTGCTGGTAGTGAGCCTGTTTGTTGTTGGCTTAAATCACACACGACAAGAAAAGCAGATCACACTAACAGAAAATGAGTTAGCAGAGTTACAGGAAAATACCAAACTGGCTTTGTATCATTTTTCGAAAGAAATGAATACCTGCCTTTCCAATCTTGAAAACGCAAAACGATTCAACGCTCCGCTGAGCGACGTTGAATCGTTGAGAAATTTAAATATTCAATTTAACAATCCAATTAAAGATCTTAAAATCAATTAATCATGAGAACAAAATTCATCTTATTTTTTCTATTTATTAGTTTCTGCAGCCTGGCACAAGATGGTAATAAAAGTATCGATCAGGCCTTTAAACTAATCGACAGCCGCGAAGATATTTCATATTTTGAAGTAACACAAGACATGTTTAAAATGCTGTCGGAATCCAGGGACATCAGTCCCGAATTTAAAGAATACATTAGCAAACTTCATCAACTAAAAATGATTCAGCCTGGTGGAGAACACCGTACAGAGCTTGGCGAAGAATTATTTAAAACATTCATGGAGAATGTAAACCTAAAGGATTACACGCGATTAATGACCCAGAGAGACAAGTACTCAAAAATATCGTTTTATAAAAAGGACGGTAAAGATGAGAATGAGTTTCTGCTGGTAAGTAACAACATGATCATTTATATCACAGGCACACTCGATTTGCAGAATATGCAGCAATTTGAACAAATAATTGACATCGCCGGGAGTGCTATGGGAATGTAAATCAACACCAAAACCTGGAAACCAAAAAAGATGTCATCTATTGAAAAGATGACATCCTTATGTAAATCTGCAAAATCAGCGTAACCTGCGTGCAAAAACTATTGAATCAAAATCAAATTTTTCTCGCTTCGTAAAAGCATTTTATCGCCAACAAAAACCGGAACTGCTTTAACGGTTTCACTAATATCATTTTCGGCAACTTTTTGAAATGAATCGCTGGGTTTAATGATCGTACAAAATCCTTTTACATTGATAAAGTAAATATTTCCGCCGGCATAAATGGGCGACGAATTAAAATTGCCTCTCAGTTTTTCCTTCCAGATGACATTACCCGTCATTGCGTCCAGACAAGTTACCATTCCGCGGTCGTGAACCATATACATTTTTCCATCAACAATAAGTGGAGTTGGAATTTGCGGCACCTCATCTTCGTACATCCAAATCTGGTGTGTTTCGGTTACATCACCTTCTCCTGTTGGATCGATGGCAAACTCACGTGTAAAATTTGGTTTTCCGTCTTCAAATATCCACCCCGAATTTATAAACACCAAACCATTGTAGAAAAGCGGCTGGCTCACTGTTGAGTCATCACCATATTGAAAAGTCCAGATTACCTCGCCGGTATTTACATCGTGGGCAAAACACATAAACGACGAATTGCTGATCAGCAAATCCCGACCATCAACATTTACCACAATTGGCGTTTGATATGATTTACGGAACACAGGTTGTAAAGGATCGTATATTTCTTTTGGGCGTACACTTTTCCATATTATTTCTCCGGTAGTTTTATCCAACGCAACCACATAAGGATCTTCTGTTCCTTCCAAATGTACAATCAATTTATCCTCGTAAATTATCGGAGAAGAAGCCGGTCCCTGCATGTGCTCGCATGGCATATCGTTGCGTTTCCAGATTACTTCAAAATTTTTGGTATCGACACAGGCTGTTCCAAAACTTCCGTAATGCACATAAACCTGGCCCTTTTCAATACACGGAGTCGGCGTGGCATACGAGTTCGTGGGATGAATGCGCTGCGGCTCTTCAGAGTTAAACAATGTCTTTTCAACTAATAGTTCACCGGAATCAAAATCGAAACAACTGATATAAAATGCTGTTCCATCTTCTTCTGCCGAAGTTAGCCAAACCTGCCCATCATAAACCACCGGCGACGACCAGCCTAATCCTTTTACGGGCACTTTCCAAACAACATTTTCCGTATCGCTCCAATGTAAGGGTGCCGATTCAACATTAGCATGACCATTCATCTTCGAACCACGAAAATGCGTCCAGTTTTGTTGCTCAGTCTGGCACGAGATAAATACAAAAATGAAAAATAGTAAGGCGGCGAAGTTGATTTTTTTGGTCATCATTTCAGGTAAAGTTTGTTTGAAATCAAAGTTAATCGAAAAATGGAATTTCAAAAATTTAATCTCTACCTTCACCTCCTAATTTTATGATTGCTGACAATGACTAAACCGGTACTTTTTATTCTTACTCTGTTTTTAACTATCAATACACTGACCGCACAAAATACGACTGAGGAAGTGATAACAGTTCGTGTATTAACTTTTAATATTCTGCATGGAGCAACAACCAAAGGCAATTTTGATTTGGATAAAATCGCTTCGGTTATTCAAAAAACAAATCCCGATCTGGTGGCGATGCAGGAAGTTGACTTTAAAACGAAACGCGCACACAACTACGATTTGGTTACCGAATTGGGATGGAGAACTAAAATGGCTCCTCTGTTTGGTATTGCCATGCCGTACGACGGTGGCGGATACGGAGAAGGAATTTTAACCAAAATGCCCATTCTATCGAGTCGCAATGTAACACTTCCCCACTCCCCGGAAAATGAACCACGCGCAGCACTTGAGGTTTTGGTGCAACTTGAATCGGGCGATACAATCAGTTTTATCGGCACCCATTTGGAGCACCAGGAAACTAGCACGGATCGAATCGACCAGGTAAAAACAATCAATGAAACTTTCGTTTCTTGTAAATACCCGTCAATTTTAGCCGGCGATCTAAATGCGACTCCCGACAGCGAGCCAATCTCAATTCTAAAAAAATACTGGACAGTAAGCGACCCAAAAGGAGTTTTAACTTACCCATCCAATGATCCTGAAATCAAGATCGATTACATATTTTTCAGGCCTGCAGAAAAGTGGCAAGTGATAGAAACAAAAGTTTTTTGCGATGAAATTGCCTCTGACCACTGTGCCGTTTTATCAGTGCTAAAATTGGTAAAATAAAGCGAGAACCTTCCCTCCTAAACAGCATTTTCCTGTCCTTCAAAGCGTTTCTCCATTTCGGTGAATTTTATACCAAAACTTTCCAATTCATCCAAAATAGGTTCATAAATATCAGGTTGTGTTGGAATATAAATTCCTTGATGGTTAAGTTTGCCGGTAAGAAACAACTTTGCTGCAACAGCTAACGGTAAACCCACCGTTTTTGCCATGGCTGTTTTCTCTCCCGATTCGCCAATAACCACTAACGAACTGTTCTTCTCTACTTTTTCATTAGTATCGCGATGGAGGTATTCAAACTTGTGCCACATCACAATCATATCTTTGTCGTCGGGCATCAACTGCCATTTTTCCGAAAGTAGCTTTTCCATTACCTGGGCAGGAGTAGCTCGCTTCAATCCTATTTTCCGATCATCAAAAATCCCCAGCCACTCCAACTTTGGAATGATCTCAGAATCCATAGGGATTTGCATCGAATGATACAGTTTCAGATCAATCGTAGCAGGATGGTAGTACAGAAACGAATTGATAAACTCTCGATAAGTCATGTCTTCCACATTATCGATGAAATATTCGTCGCTGGTGGCACCCAACTGCACAAATACATTCCAGGCCTTGCAAAAACCGGGGCGGCGCAAAGTTCCGCGAAATACTGTGGGCACCTCCTGCAGCCCGTATTTCTCGATATAACTCAACGAATCGCGATTGGCATAACCTTCAAACCATCCATAATTTTCGATCTCAATCATCTCTGTCCTTCTGAACAGACGGTTGTAAGGAATGTATTTCACCTTTCCTTTCTGAATAAATTTTGCGGGTCCTCCCTGACCGGCCAGTACAACGTTTCTGGGATTCCAGCTAAACTTGTAAAGCCACGGATTATCATCTGATTCGGGCGCTACCAAACCACCGGTAAACGATTCAAAAGCTTCCAGCTGATGGCCTTCCTGTTTTATTTGATTAATCACGCGCATAGCCGACATATGATCCAGACCGGGATCTAAACCGCATTCGTTTAAAAACAGCAGTCCTTTACTTTTCACTTCATCTTCAACCTGCTGTGTTTCCTTACTTTCGTACGAAGCCGTAAATAAACTTTTCGAGAATTTTAGGCAGGATTGCATCACCAGTTTATGAAGTCGCGCAGGTAGCATTGAAATTACCAGATCTGCTTCGCGAACTTCCTGGTCGCGGGCAAACTCATCGCGCACATTTAAAATTGAAAATGACAATTTTAGTGATTTTGCGAGATCGCTTTCTTCGGCGTCAACAACTTTTATCTGCCAGTGGTATTTTGGTGCACGTTCGGCCAGGTAGGTGAGCAAAAATACGCTCGACCTACCGGCTCCGAATATTAATATGTTCTTCATAGTTTTTCGCTAATTGCTTTTGAGTGATACCCTCACTCAGAGTGAGAGTATCACTAGCTGTATCACTAAACATTAAACTCTATTCCCTGAGCCAACGGAAGCTCTGTACTGTAATTTATGGTATTAGTCTGACGTCGCATATAAGCTTTCCATGCGTCGGAACCCGACTCGCGACCACCACCTGTTTCTTTTTCGCCACCAAAAGCACCTCCAATTTCAGCACCCGACGTACCAATATTTACGTTGGCAATTCCACAATCCGAACCTTCATGCGACAGGAATTTCTCGGTTTCCAACATATGCGTTGAGAAAATTGCCGACGACAATCCCTGAGGTACATCGTTGTGCAAACGAATAGCCTCATCCAATTCTGAATAGCGAATCATATAAAGCAGCGGCGCAAACGTTTCGTCCTGAACAATTTCGTAGTGATTTTCCACCTCGGCGATAGCAGGAGTTACAAAACATCCTGATTCGTAACCCTCTCCCGACAGCACTTCTCCACCAATCAGCAGATTTCCGCCTTCTGCTTTTACTTTTTCGATGGCAGCGAGGTAGGTATCTACAGCCCAACGATCAACCAGCGGTCCAACCAGCGTTTTATCGTCCAGGGCATGACCGATGGGCAAGTTCTCATAAATAGCCACCAGGCGCTCTTTAAAATTATCGTAAATCGAATCGTGCACGATAATGCGGCGCGTGGAAGTACAACGTTGTCCGCAAGTTCCCACCGCGCCAAAAACAACCGCACGAAGCGCCATTTCAAGATCGGCTTCCGGAGTAATAATTATAGCATTGTTTCCTCCAAGTTCCAGAATGGTTTTTCCCAGTCGCTGACCAACAAGTCCGCCAACTTTCTTTCCGATTTTTGTTGAGCCGGTAAACGACACCAGCGGAATATTTTTATCGCTGAAAAACTCGTCACCCAATTCGCGCGAACCTGCTGCTACCAAATTCAAAACACCTTCAGGAACATCATTTTCTTTTAAAACTTTGGCTACAATGTTATGGACGGCAATGGCACATAAAAATACTTTTGACGAAGGTTTCCAGATCACCACATCGCCTGCAACCAGCGCAATCATTGCATTCCAGGCCCAAACTGCAACCGGGAAGTTAAACGCAGAAACTACGCCCACAATTCCGAGCGGATGATACTGGTCGTACATGCGGTGCTTTTCGCGTTCAGAATGCATGGTAAAACCATATAACTGGCGCGATTGTCCAACAGCAAAATCACAGATATCGATCATTTCCTGTACCTCGCCCAAACCTTCCTGGTAAATTTTGCCCATTTCGTACGAAACCAGTTTCCCAAGCGGCTCCTTATATTTTCGAAGTTCTAAGCCAATTTGACGGACAATCTCACCGCGTTTCGGGGCCGGCACCATGCGCCACACTTTAAACGCATCTTTTGCTTTTTCCACCACCTCGTGGTAATCGGCGGCAGTTGCCTGATGTACGGTTGCAATCAATTCCCCGTCCGATGGTGAAAACGATTCCACGACTGCACCGGACGTTGTTTTCCATTCGGTTCCGGTGCAAATACCATTATTAACTTCACTAATTCCTAACTCTTTTAATTCCTTTGAGATGTCAATTTTCATTGTATTTATTTTTAAGTAATTTTTTCATTTTAAATTATCATCACCCCTTTGCCTATCGGCATTTCCCCTCAAGGGGAAAATTCCACCCAGCTAATGTTAAATATATTATTAAACCTTTTCCAAAATCATTGAAAGCCCCTGACCAACTCCAACACACATGGTGCAAAGCGCATATTTTGAGTTTGAATTTTGCAACTGATAAATTGCTGTTGTAACCAAACGCGCTCCGGACATTCCAAGCGGATGTCCGAGTGCAATTGCTCCGCCCAGCGGATTCAAACGCGGATCATCGTCTATCAGGCCAAACTCGCGAATGCAGGCCAGGGATTGAGCTGCAAATGCTTCATTTAATTCGATTATATCCATTTGGTCCAGAGTCATTCCCAATCGTTTCAAAAGCTTGTTGGTGGCCGGTACCGGGCCAATTCCCATGGTCCGTGGTGGCACACCGGCTGCCTGAGTTCCCAGAATCCGGACTTTCGGCGTTAGGTTGAACTTCTTAACTGCAGCTTCTGAAGCTACAATTACAGCCGCTGCCCCGTCGTTAATACCCGAAGCATTGCCTGCAGTTACTGTTGTTCCCGGGCCATAAACCGGATTTAGGGTTGCCAGTTTTTCCAGCGATGTCAGCCTCGGGTGTTCGTCCTTTTCAAAAATTACCGCATTGCCTTTTCGTTGCGGAATTGAAACCGGAATAATTTCCCGGGCCAGTGCCCCGTTTTGTTGTGCGTCAGCAGTTTTTAACTGACTATTGTGTGCAAACTGATCCTGATCTTCGCGACTAATATTGAATTCTGTTGCCAAATTTTCGGCCGTACAAATCAGCGGATCTGTTCCATATTTTTTCTGAAACTTCTCGTTCACAAAACGCCAGCCGATGGTGGAATCATAGATTTCCGCATTTCGGGAAAAAGCCTGTGTTGCTTTTGGCATCACCAGTGGAGATCGCGACATATTTTCGGCTCCGCCGGCAATCATCAGTTCAGCCTCGCCGGCTTTTATGGCCCGTGCTGCCATTCCAATAGCTTCCATCCCCGAAGAACACAAACGATTGACCGTTACTCCCGGAACCGTCTCCGGCATTCCTGCTAAAAGCAGAGCCATCCGAGCGATGTTTCGGTTATCTTCTCCGGCCTGGTTGGCACATCCCATTAAGACATCATCAAAAGCTGCCGGCTCGATCTGATCGTTTCGTTCCAACAAAGTTTTTATAGGAATTGCCGCCAGATCATCTGCCCTGATCGCAGACAGCGAACCTCCATATTTCCCAACCGGCGTGCGTATTGCATCGCAAATAAAAACATCATTCATAGTCATATTTTGTTTAGTTTTTCTATTCTTGATTTAAATGCCGTAAAAGCTCTGTGCAATCCTTCCGTGAGTTGATCAATTTCCTTTTGTGTCATTACTGTTGAAAGCATACACGAAAAGGTGTTGATCATCAGTGTATTTTCTTTGTAATACATGTAATCCAGCAATTCATTAACCAGCTTTTTACCGTCTTTATCGAGGTAAGCCTCGCGATATGTTGATGGCGGATCAAGACGAAGGTGCATTCGAAACATTGAACCAGCGCCCGTTACAGCGACAGGAACATCGGCAAGTTTTATGGCTTCCCGAATCTGCTTAATCGCCACATCCGCAAGTAAGTTTATCCGGATAACAGCTTCCGAATCATAATACTTCATGGCCTGGTAACCGGCAGTCATTGTAATCGGATTAGCGGAAAATGTTCCGGAGTACGGTAACAGAAGATTTTTTTCATGAGGATCAAAAACCTGCATCACATCGGCTCTTCCGGCCACAGCACCGACAGGAAATCCGCCACCGATTATCTTCCCAAGCGAAGTAAGATCCGGTTTCACGCTATAATTTTCCTGAACTCCACCGTAATTCACACGAAACGTTACCACCTCATCAAACACCAGTAAAGCTTCATTTTTCCGCGTCCAGCTGTAAAGTGCTTCTATAAAATCATTGTTACCCGGAACCAAACCTACGCGGTGAGGAACCGGATCGACAATAACACAGGCAATATCTGCGGCATGTTTATCCAAAATATTCAGCGTTCGCTCAATATTGTTGTACGGATAAATGACCACATCCTTGGTTACACATGGCGGTGTTCCATGTGCAAGCGCAACACTGCTCGGCTGATCTTCTTTGCCCCAGTTTGACGGATCTGCCATCTGGCTGACTTCAGCAAAATCGTAAGTACCATGATAAGCGCCTTCAGCTTTTGCAATTTTTGGTCGGCCGGTAAATGCCCTCGACGCTTTTATCATCGCCATCACCGCCTCGGTACCTGAATTCATAAAACGAATACGCTCGAAACTCTGCACACGTTCGATCAGGTGAGTGGCAAAAGCAACTTCAATTTCGGAAGCAAGTGTGTAAGCTGTTCCTTTTTTTAGCTGTTCAATAACCGCATCGACAATTGGCGGAAAGGAATGACCATGAATCAATGCTGCCATGTTATTGGCAAAATCGGTGCGCACTGTGCCATCGATATCAGTAATGTAACAGCCCGACGCACTGTTGGCATAATTCGGATAAGGCATCCGGAAAACGGTATTCCGGCTTACACCGCCACTTATTACCTGGCGTGCCTTATTATAGATTTCTTCGCTATTTTCTTTTTTAGCCATCTCTATGTTCTTACTGATTTATTCCTCATGCAATGTTGCTTCGGTATGTTTTTGTAAAAACTCGAAACTGACTCCGGGAGCCAGTTCCCTCACATATAGCTGTTTGTCTCTAACATCGATTACCGCGTAATTGGTGTAGATGCGACTCACCACATTTTTCCCCGTTAAAGCATAAGTGCACTGTTTTACAATTTTCGGTTCGCCGGTTTTGGTGGTGTGTTTTGTAATAACGAAAATGGTTTTCACACCGGCCACCAAATCCATGGCTCCGCCCACAGCGGGAATAGCATCTGGATTTTCGGTTGACCAATTGGCCAGATCGCCTTCTTCCGAAACCTGGTAAGCACCCAACACACAAATATCGATATGTCCGCCACGTATCATTGCAAAGCTATCGGCATGATGAAAATACGCCGCTCCGGGAATGGCAGTGACATATTTTTTTCCGGCATTTACCAACTCCGGATCTTCACTCCCGACCTCAGCAACCTTTCCCATTCCAAGCAATCCGTTTTCTGTGTGATAGATGACTTCACGCCCTTCAGGAATAAAACCGGCAACCATTTCAGGAATGCCAATTCCAAGATTTACATACGCACCATCATGAATATCCATGGCAACTTTTTGTGCCATTTCGCCAGTGCTCCATCCTATTATTTTATTGTCTGATTCCATGGTACTTCACATTTTCGGCAACCAGTTTTGATTCATCAGCGGGATTAGAAATCTCTACAACGCGATGAACAAAAATTCCGGGTGTTATTACGTTTTCAGGATCAATACTTCCAAGTTCAACCACCTGCCTTGCCTGCACGATAGTTTGTTTGGCAGCCATACACATAACCGGCCCAAAGTTGCGGGCTGTTTTATTGTAAATCAGATTTCCGTATTTATCGGCGGCGGCACATTTCACCAAGGCAAAATCAGCCTGAATAGCTTTTTCCATAACATATTGTCTACCGTCGAATTCGCGTACTTCTTTACCTTCAGCCAAAGAAGTATTCACTGTTGTGGGTGTATAAAATGCCGGAACTCCTGCGCCGCCTGCACGAATGCGTTCAGCTAGCGTTCCCTGTGGCACCAGTTCCAGTTCAATTTCGCCGGCCCGGTAAAACTCCGGAAAAACAACAGAAATAGCAGTACGTGGAAACGAGCAGAGAATCTTTTTCACCTGACGGTTTTCAATAAGTGCTGCCAGCCCAACATGTCCGCTCCCTGCATTATTACTCACCACGGTCAGATCTTTTGCCCCCTGGTCGACCAGTGCATGAATCAATTCCACCGGGCTGCCGGCTTCACCAAAACCGCTGATCATTACGGTTGCTCCGTCGAAAATTCCGGCAACCGCTTCTTTTGCCGAATTCACGATCTTGTTAATCATGGCCTGCCATTTTTAACGATTCTCTTTTTAGCGCTTCTTCCAGTCTTCCCTCAATCTCTTCCAGTTCATCTTCGTAGAAATACTTGTCGGCCTTGTAAGGCTTTAACTTTTCTATGGTATTTTCCTGCTCGTCGTACTCTGCGAAATATACGCGATCCATCCATTCCATGTTCCGGGCTTCGTTGAATTTCAGCACAAACACCTTCTCGCCATCAATCTCAGTTGTGCCCATTAGTGAGGTTTTTCCGGCCGAGGAAGTCATTGTAATGTAGCGTGACGGACGATTTATCGACGCCAGACTGCGATACACCTTGTTGAATACTTTCGTGATGTCAGCCAGAGGAGCTGTAAAATGATGATGCTCGCCGGTTGGTCGTGCACAGTACATTGAATGGAAACCGATACCGACCATGGCCATAATATTGCCCAGATCGATCCAGTTATGTGCCGAACGATCAACATCCACCTTCCCATTTTTATCCTTATACAAACTAATGGTATTCATTATCGGACTTTGGCTCTTTACCTTAACGCCATATTTTTTCAGTCTTTGAATAGCAGCGATTGCTCCCGGATTTAGAATTTCGCGCGGAGTTGATGTGTGCGACATCCAAACCACCTGAACACCATTATCAACAGTAGTTCTTAGCAGTTCCAGTATTTCCTTAAACTGATCAGTAAGCAAATGCTCAGGATGAAAAGTGATAGCGCGAGAACCGATTCGCAGCGTACGAATGTGAAGAAGTTCCTCATCTTCCAAAATTGGAGTAAGGTATTCTTTCAAACGCTTGTACGAAATGTAACCTGCATCGCCGCCGGTTATTAATACATCGGTAATTTCTTTATGCTTTTTCAGGTAATTATGCACCTGGCTGATATCATGCTGCACAAACATATCCTCGTCGCCGCGCACCTGTGCGTGCCGGAAACAATAAGTGCAAAAAGCAAAACAGTTTTGTGTTCCGGCATCCAGAATCAGTTTTATTGGCGGGTATTTGTGCTGGCTTCCTTCAAGAATCTCAATTTGCCCCTCTTTATTGTAAAAGAAAGGTTTGTTCAGTTTCTGTTTCCCATCGTGCGGATTGGTTTTTAACTGATAGGCTTCAACAACTTTTCGGCGTTCTTCGTCAGTTTCGGCGTCTTTGTATTTTTGTACATCCACTTTGTTTATCATATCCGGCTGAGGAAATACCAGGTAGTAATTCGGATCATTTTTATAGTTGCTCCAATCGATGGTATTCAGGATATGTTTAGTCGCCATAAAACGATACACTTCCAGGAAAAATTCGCGTTCTTTTATGTCGTCAAGCTCTACTCCATTTTGTTTCAATACATGCAAAATTTCGCGAAAACCAATTAATCCGGAGTAATGTGTTTTTCCTTTAAAAAGCGGTTCCTTTTGTTTTGAAAATTGGGAATACTGAAGGTAACATTTTTGCAGACGTCGAATTAAGCCGAGGGGCAAAAGCCCCTCACTGTTAATGGTTTGTGTAGTTTCAGGAGTAAAATCGTAAGCACGCATCATTTCACCAACATTTAATGATTCTTTCGCACTGTTCATTTCAATTAAGTTTAAAAGTTCATATTGAAAATTTCATAAAACACTCAATAGCCAATCCATAGCATTATACGAGCCAGGCAGAAAGGCTGTTGCGCTTCATTCCGAATCCGTCTTATCGACACTGATTAGAAAGGAGTTTAAACAGTAAAAAAGTATTGACAGGCGTCAATAAGAGTTGTGGAATAGAAATTGCCGCGGTTGCAGCTAATGTGAAACCGTATCGTCATCGAGACATTCCGGCATGCCTTGATAGAAAAATACAGGACATGAATACGATTGTACCATGTGCACAATTTATGAAATTTTAAATCAGAAGCCCATGATTTTTGCAATAAATTACAAAATTGGAAGATATCATCTTTTGTTAAATAAATTTTTAGCAACTTAAGGGGCTGAAAAAAAGTAGTTTATTGAATCGACTAAAATCCTCTTTTTTAAAGCGGGAGAGTAATTTCAGAAAAAACCAGGGTGAAATTTATCGAACGAAATCTCAAAATTTTCGTTTGAGAAATTGAAAACAAACAGAAAACAGAAAAATGAAAGTATTATTACTTGGCGCCGGAATGGTAGCCAAACCACTTGCCGATTATATTCTTGACAACCAAATAGAATTAACCATTGCCAGCCGCACACTTACAAAAGCCGAGAAATTAATCAGGAACCGTGTAAACGGTAAAGCACTGCAATTGACTATCGACGATCGTAATCAATTGGATGAATTAATTGCAACTCACGATTTAACCGTGAGTCTGCTGCCTTATGCGCATCACGTAACGGTTGCCAAACTGTGTATTAAACACAAAAAAAACATGGTCACCACATCGTATGTATCAAACGAAATGAAGGCTTTGGATGCAGAAGCAAAAGAAGCCGGAATTATTATTTTGAACGAGATTGGCGTTGACCCGGGATTCGACCACATGACTGCAATGCGGATTATTGATAAAGTGCAGGACAAAGGTGGCACGATTAAAGAATTTTACTCGCTATGCGGAGCACTGGCAGCACCCGAAGAAACAAACAATCCGTTTAAATACAAATTTTCATGGTCGCCAAGAGGTGTGATAATGGCCGGAAACAATGGTGCAAAATATCTAAAAGACGGAGAAATTGTTGAGCTCCCAACCGAGAAGCTTTTTAAAAACCCGTTAAAAATTGATTTCCCCGAAGTTGGAGAAATGGACGTTTACCCGAATCGCGACTCATTGGCTTACATCAATCTGTACGGGTTAAAAGATGTTGCCACCATGTATCGTGGAACGTTTCGGTATCCGGATTGGTGCCAAATTATGGATGCCATAAAAACACTTGGATTGGTTACCTACGACAAACAAAGTTTTGCCGGCAAAACCTACAAAAAGATAATGGCTCGCCAGCTTGAAGTGTATCCGGCCAACATTAAAGAAAAAGCTGCTGAACGGCTGCGATTGCCAATTGACAGTCCGGCTATTTTAGCAATGGAATGGCTGGGTCTTTTTAGTGGTTACATGCCATCAATAGATGAAGGATCTAATTTCGATCTGATTACTGATTTAATGCTCAAAAAAATGATGTTGCCCGAGGGTGCCCGCGATATGGTAATTATGCTTCACTCGTTCTTAATTGAAAATGCTGATGGAAGCACAGAAGTTGTAAAATCGCGACTGTTGGACTTTGCTACCAAAGAAGATACATCGATTGCCAGAACTGTAGGACTACCGGCAGCTATTGGTGTTAAAATGATTCTGGATAAAAAAATCACTAAAAAAGGTGTTCATATTCCTATTTCAAAAAGTATTTACGAGCCCATTTTAACCGAATTGGAAAAACTTGGCATAGCTATGACAGAAGAATGGAGATTGGACACATCGGAAAAACTTTAATTCAAAAGGTTCTTTCTCTACTCTAAAATCGTTGCAAGCTCCTCCAAAATTATTCCGATTTTTCGGCATGAATGGACAAAGGAGCTCCAGCGGTACCTGCATAAAATACAACGATTTCAGCAACTTCTTCGCCTTCATTCACACCATAATGCCAGGTTCCAACCACTTCTGACAGAACATCGCCTGTTTCCATTTTTAAGGTATCGCTGTTTTCTGTTATCACGGTCAGGTTTCCGGCAAGCAGAATTCCGGCATTTATTACTTCGTGTTTGTGTAAATCCAATTCAGAATGAGGAGGAATACTTACTTTTAGAATTGATATCTCAGGTTTTCCTTCCGGATATGATGGAAGTTCGCTTCCATCCCAGCTTTGTGTTGTTTGCAACAAAGTTTCCACTTTCAGCTCATCGGTATCAGATTCCAAATTAATACAGGAAAGAAGAATCGCCAACAAAGAGAGAATGATTAGTGTTCTTTTCATACTATTTGTGAGTTAGATAATTAATTTAAACGTCCAACACCAAATATAAGAATGTATTTTTACATATGTTAAATGTCCTATCCGATTATTTTTGCGTTAAAACCGGCCAATTGTCTGTACGGAACGGAAGCGCCGGCAAACCCGCACTGTTTACCAGGTTACAATCCGGGTTGTTCGCCCAGGCATATCGCACTGCAACAGGGTTCTCAACTTCTTTGGCACTTACTACAATCTCTTCACCTACAATCTTTGCATCGGCCCAATAAAACTTTTGGTCTTCACCTGCCACTGCAAAACCGGTAACTGCTTCATTGTCTGAAGTAGTCAAACCCTTGGCAATTTCAGTAAACCGAATTCGTATTTCGTTACCTTCAACTGTGTAATCTTTCATTACCGGCCCTGAAGCCTGAACATCCATATTGTAAACCAGTTTTTGAGCAACAGCTGCCAAACGGTTTCCAACATCGGTTTTGTTTGTGGGGTGAATATTGTTTGTCTCGCCAAGCTCAATAATACACGCCATTCCGGTATTTGGCAACTGCAAAGTTTTAGTTTGCGATTCGCGCATAACCGCCCATTTCCCATCGGCAGGCTCGCTATCCTTTTCCATATAATTTGGCAACTGCACCCATAAAAACGGTAAAAATCCTTGCTGCCAACGTATCCGCCAATCATTTATCATCAGCGGTAAAAGCTTTCTGTAATCGTAAGCCATATTTTCGTTTGCCTCCCCCTGGTACCAAATAAATCCAGCAAGTCCGTATGGCACAACCGGATTGATCATAGCGTTATACAAATAACTTGGATAGTACTGAAAATTGTGAATCAACGGGATAGCCGGTTCCAGATCCTTTTTGTATTTCCATTCGCCTGTCAAGTTGATTTTATCAGCTCCGTTTGTCAGGTAAATTTCATCAGCCGGAGGATTAATTCCTCCCCCTCCCCACAAGGCAGCCACTCGAAGAGCAATGGTATTTTTACCTTTTTGAACCAATCCTGCGGGGATTTTGTAATCGTGGGTAAGGTTGGCATTCCATTGTGTTTTACAAATCTCGACACCGTTGAAATACAGCGAGTAATTCATTTCCGGATGGCCAAGATTCAACGTCAGTTCTTTTCCGGCAGACTGCACATCCAATTCAATTGTTTTTCGCAACCAAATCATTCCCTCGTAAAATTCAGATTCCCATTCGCTAACGTTACCCGGCAGCGTCACCGTTCTCCATTCATCATCGTTAAAAACAGAATTTGGAATAATGGTATCCAGACCATTTTTAGGATTGTAAACGATATCCCAGAACTTAACCAGATCAAGACTGTCTTTTACAAAATGATCTTCAGTAACCGTATCATTCTGCAATACTGTGTTTCGCATCAACGGTTCCGTAAGCAACATTTCGCGACTTGTCCATGCTTCAACCGGCGTTCCGCCCCAACTACTTTGTAAAATACCAATAGGAATATTGGTTGTGTGCTGCAGCTTTTTAGCAAAATAATAAGCCACTGCCGAAGCTTCCTTTACACTAGTTGAGTCGCAAACTTTCCACTCGGTTTTCATGGTATTATCAAGCGGATCAATACTTATATTGTGAGGTACATTAAATAGACGAATTTGCGGATTGAAAGCATTTGGAATCTCCAGATCTGCACCATCAGCCTGCTGCACCTGCCATTCCATATTCGATTGCCCTGAAGCAAACCACACATCGCCAACCAAAACATCCTTAAAGATTATTGATTCTTCTTTATTTTCACCTTCATAAACTTTCATCTCATATGGACCACCGGCGTATATTTTTGTAAAATGTACCATCCACTTTCCGTCCTCACCAGCGACAGTCGAAACTTTCTGTCCGGCAAAACTTACAGTGAGATTTGCGCCAGGGGTTGCCCATCCCCAAACGGGAATTGGTTTTTCGCGCTGAAGAACCATGTGGTCGCTAAAAACATGTGGAAGCGACACTTGTGCATACACCGAAATTGATAAAAACAGAAAAATTATAAGTCCGTTTAGTCGTCTTATTTTAAAGGTCATTTTATACTTATTGTATTTTTTACAACAAACATACAAAATTTAGGCAATTGCAGACAGGGAACAAAGTTTTTTGTAAATTTCCCCAATAATCGCTAATCATGGAAACAAGCAAAAAAATCTACATCTTCTTAATCGTAATCACAATTGTTGTAGTTTGTATTTACGCACAGTCGATAATTCTCCCGTTTATTCTGGCCATATTATTCTGGTTCCTCATCAGGGTAATTAAAAAGTTGCTGGTAAGAGTTAAGTTTGTTAGTCGCCTGCCTAAATGGATAATTACGCTGTTTTCGACACTGGTACTGATAGGTTTTTTGGTACTGGCTGTTACAATGATATCTAAGAATATAAAAATACTGTCAAACACCCTACCGGTTTACGAAGCTAACGTAAATAAAATTGCCCAACAAATTAACCAACAGTTTGATATAGATCTTATGAACATGGCCGGCAGTTTTGCTAAAGACCTGAATTTTGGGAGTATTCTTTCATCACTATTCAGCACTTTAACAGGGCTATTTGGCAATGCTTTTACTGTATTTCTCTATCTGCTGTTTTTACTTCTTGAAGAACCCCTGTTTCCCAAAAAGCTTAAAGCAATGTACCCAGAAGAGAAACGCCATGAACAAGTAAAAAAACTGGTAGACAAAATCGATCATTCCATTGGTAATTACGTCGCATTAAAAACGTTAACCAGTCTTTTAACCGGTTTTCTCAGCTATTTTGCCTTACTTTTTATAGGTATTGATGCGCCACTGTTTTGGGCTTTTCTGATCTTTGTTCTAAACTTTATTCCTACAATAGGATCACTTATCGCAACTATTTTCCCAACGGTTTTTGCCATTTTACAATTTGGCGAGTTAACACCCGGGATTTTAGTATTATCGATCGTTGGAGCGATCCAACTGGTTGTTGGCAACCTTATCGAGCCAAGACTAATGGGAAATACTTTAAATATCAGCCCGCTTGTGGTGTTCCTGACTTTGGCAATCTGGGGAGTGATATGGGGAATTTCGGGGATGCTGCTAAGTGTACCAATCACAGTGATCATTATAATCATCATGTCGGAATTTCCCGGCACACGACCATTTGCAATTCTGCTTAGCCAAAGCGGCACTATTAAAAAATAAAATCTGTGTATAACAATATGAAACAACCACTTGTAGCTCCAAAAACCGGAGATTCTGACCCAGAATTGCAAAAATTGATAGCGTTTTACGAAGAAACTCTTGGATTCTGTCCCAACAGTGTAAAAACCATGCATCACCGGCCTCGAATTGCCTATGCCTTTATTGAAATGAACAAGGCTGTAATGGAGAACGAGGGCCGTGTTACCAGTGCATTAAAACGAATGATCGCCTATATTAGCAGCAATGCAGCAGGTTGTCGATATTGCCAGGCACATGCCATACGAGCTGCCGAACGTTACGGAGCCGAACAGGAAAAACTCGACAATATTTGGGACTATAAAACACACCCGGCTTTTTCGGAAGCTGAACGTACTGCACTCGATTTTGCTTTTGCTGCATCCATTATTCCTAATAGTGTTGATGACCAGATCGCGGAAAATTTAAGAAGACATTGGGACGAAGGCGAAATAGTGGAAATTACCGGAGTTGTTGCTTTGTTTGGCTACCTCAACCGATGGAACGATTCGATGGGAACCGAGATTGAGAGCGGAGCAAAAGAATCGGGTGAAAATCTATTAGGTCAAAAAGGCTGGAATTCAGGAAAACACGCCTACTAACAAAGCTCTTTAGACCTGTCATTCGTCAACAAATTTTTCTTATCATTTCTCCACCTTTGTACATCTAAATTTTAAGGAAATGAAAACACTGGAAGCTTTAAAACCGCAACCTCTTTTTAACTATTTCGAAGAGATTTGCCAGGTACCCCGGCCATCGAAAAAAGAGGAAAAAATCAGGCAGTATTTACTTGATTTTGCGCAGCAAAATAATCTTGAAGCAAACACCGATAAAATTGGAAACGTAGTAATAAAAAAGCCAGCAAGTAAAGGAATGGAGCAGGCCCCAACCGTAATTTTGCAAACGCACATGGACATGGTTTGCGAGAAAAATTCGGACAAGGAATTTGATTTTGACAATGATCCCATTGAACCGATTATTGTTGACGAATGGGTGAAAGCCAACGGAACAACATTGGGTGCAGATTGCGGTATTGGAATTGCAGCGCAACTGGCTGTACTTACCTCAAAAGAAATAAAACACGGCCCAATTGAATGTTTGATTACCGTTGACGAAGAAACGGGACTGACCGGAGCTTTTAACCTGCAACCCGGATTTTTAACGGGTTCGGTTTTACTTAATCTCGACTCGGAAGATGAAGGCGAGTTATTTATCGGTTGTGCCGGAGGAATTGACACGCTTGCAACTTTTGGATACCAACAAGAAAAAACTCCTGAAAACTCAATTGCATTAAAAGTTTCAGTGAGCGGACTTTTGGGAGGGCATTCGGGCGACGATATTCATAAAAACCGTGGAAATGCCAATAAGATCCTCAACCGTTTTTTGTGGAACTGGAACGAGGAATTTGAAATCCAACTTGCTGAATTTAATGGAGGGAATTTACGAAATGCCATTGCACGCGAAGCATATGGTATTATTACAATTCCCACCACGAAAAAAGATGAAGTGTTGGCTTCATTCAATAAAATGGCGGCTTCGATAAAAGATGAATTTCAGTTTGCCGAACCCAAACTGGAAATCACTTGTACAGAAACGGAACTACCTACATTTGTTATTGACGCAGATTCTCAAAATAGACTTTTTAATGCTGTTTATGCCTGTCCGCACGGCGTTTTGGAAATGAGCTCGCGCATGGAAGATATGGTAGAAACATCAACAAACCTGGCTTCGGTTAAATTTGCCAACGACAAAAAAATTGTGGTAACCACCAGTCAGCGCAGTGAAATCGAAGGTCGAAAATATTACGCTGCCGAAACTGTAAAATCGGTTTTCATTCTTGCCGGAGCAGCTATAAAACACAGCGACGGTTATCCGGGCTGGACACCAAATCCGGATTCTAAAATTGTAGAAACAACCGTTAAATCCTATAAAAAACTATTTGGGGATACACCCGTTGTTCGCTCTATTCATGCCGGATTGGAATGTGGATTATTCCTTGAAAAATACCCACACCTCGACATGGTTTCGTTTGGCCCAACCATAAAGGGAGCTCACTCGCCCGATGAAAGACTGGACATTTCAACCACGGAAAAGTTTTGGAAACATTTGGTTGATGTACTTGAAAATATAAAGTAATCTTTGCAAGAAACGCCAAATACTGCGTTACTCTCAGTTTGAAAACAGTCATTTACGAATGTAAACTCCTCAATTTTCAAACCTTCGAAAGCCTTGTCTTTGACGTTTCCTATCAAAGATCTTGCTGAAGTATTTTTCGCGCTACTAAAAAAATCGAAGAAAAAAATTGTTTCAGGATGACCACATACGTCATTCTGAACTTGTTTCAGAATCTTAATTCGTTTGAGTATAGACCCTGAAACGAGTTCAGGGTGACGTTACAAAAGAGATATTAAAATTGAAACAGCTTTTTTATTCTTTATTAAAATAAAATGATCGTAACTTGATGCTCGTTCCTGAACTTTCCGAATTATTCCGTTCAACAATACGGATTTGCAGCGTGTGTTTTCGGTTCTTTAAATCTTTATCCAGAGTATAACCTTTAAGTGTTGTCTCTGCATCTTTCGAGAAAGTATCCAATTCAAACCAGGGTTGCCCATCCAGGCTGTATTCAATAATTCCGGAATTGTTATCGGAGTATACCAAAATCCCAACTGCAGTTCCTTTAAAACGGAATTTAATGATCTCACCGGGATATTCTCCTTTCAGCACCTTTTCTTCCGAAACGGTTGTCATCTCCCAGCCTTTAATTGGCTTTGGCGGATCGGGCGAAATAAATACAGAATTAGGAAAATCCTTCTCGTCAACCAAAGTTGATACATCCTGGTCGATTTGTGCCCGCGCAGAAAAACATAGAACGAGCAATGAAAAGATTACTACTATTCGCATGATTCAGAATTTTTGAAAAGCTGAAGGTAACAATTTCAATCTTTCCATTCAATTTTTTCCTTCCAGTCGCGCCGTCCCGGCGAAGGGAAATCCATCATTACCTGGCCAACGTAGAAGAAACCCAAACTTTTTTGGTTGTTTTCCAGGCCAAGTAATTCATCAAACAACTCGATAAACGCCGGCGTAGCCCAAAAAGCGGCCAAGTCCATTTCGGTAGCGGTAAGCCACATATTCTGCACAGCCATTGATACTGCTGCAACTTCTTCCCACTCGGGCAAACGCCCGGCTGAATCAGGCTGCAAAATTACAGCAATCGCCACAGGTACACGTTCAATGGTAGATGCAAACTTCTCTATTTTCTCTGGTGCGACCGGATAGCCTTCCTTTTGTTTTTCCAGCAGCAAAGCTTTCGCATCAGCAGCCAGTTTCGCTTTGGCTTCTCCACGATAAACCTTAAACCGCCAAGGTTCTGTTTTTTTATGGTTGGGTGCCCAGTTGGCACTTCGTAACAACTCCTCTACCGAGCCGTTTGGTATGTCTTTTTTTGCAAATAAACGAGGAGGTGTTGCTCTTCGGTTTTTTATAATTTCGATAACTGACATATTGTTTCTCTAAAAAGATTAGTTTCTAGAAAAACACAGTATTACTCAAAAAGTTGAATTGATTTTGATAAACTTTTAAGTTGCGAAATACGAAATCAAAAATGCTAACAGTTGCTATTCCTCATCCTTCGTATAACCCAGAATCTTAAACATTTCTTCTGCCGATTGTTCGTTACGATACACATAATCAAAGAAATTACCTTTCTCGTCACGATCGATAATCACATGTTTTGGCGCCGGAATCAAACAGTGTTTAATCCCACCGTAACCACTAATGGCATCCTGGTAAGCACCGGTATGGAAAAACCCAAGGTAAAGCGGCTCTTTATCATCGTCGGAATACGAGGGTAGCAAAACCTCCTGGTTAAAGTCTTCCGAGTTGTAATAATCGGAATGGTCGCAGCTGATACCGCCAATATTCGCACGTTTGTATTCGTTGTTCCATTTATTGATGGGCAGCAAAATAAATTTCTCGAAAATCGACCATGAATCCGGGATGGTATTCATTAAACTATTGTTAATGATGTACCAGCTTTCGGTATCGTTTTGCTGTTTTTGCTCCAAAACCTCAAAAATAATCGCCCCGCTTTCGCCAACTGTATATTTCCCAAATTCGGTGTAAATATCCGGATCTGGCAGGTTTTCAGCCGCACATGCTGTTTTTATATTCGACACAATTTCTTTAATCATGTACTCGTAATCGTATTCGAAGCCGAGGTGGTTACGAATTGGAAAACCTCCGCCAAGATTAAACGAATCGAGCGTGTCGCATTGTTTTTTCAGCTCAACGTAAAGCTTCATTGCTTTCTGAAATTCGCCCCAGAAATAAAGACTATCCTTAATTCCGGAATCGACAAAAAAATGAAGCATCTTAAATTCGATATTCTCCTTCCCCTTTATCTGTTTCTCGAAAAACTCGGGAATATTGGTATGCCTGATTCCCAATCTTGAAGTATAATAGGCCGATTGCGACTCCTCGTTAATTGCCATTCGGATACCCACTTTCACTTTTTCGCCGTTGGCCAGCTCTTCAATACGTTTTAATTCGTTTATGCTATCGAGAATAATTATATTATTCTTAAAACCAAGACGTTGAAGATCAATAATCTTTTTCAGGTATTCCTGTGTTTTGTATCCGTTGTGAATGATCTTCCGGTTCTTGTCGATCTTTTTATCCTTAAAAAGATGCAGTATGAGATCGATATCATACGATGACGAAGTTTCGAGGTTGACATTGTGTTTTAATGCCTCGTTCACCACATGCGAAAAGTGGTTGCATTTTGTACAATAACAGTAATAATATTTGCCATTATAATTGTTCTTTTTAATGGCCTTATTAAACAGGTTACGCGATTTTTTAATTTGTTCCCCAATTTTCGGCAGGTATATAAATCGAAACGGGGTACCATATTTTTTAATCAGATATTTTAAAGAGATTCCGTGAAATGTTAACGAATCGCCTCTTAAATCAAAGCCTTCCTGCGGAAAGTAGTAGCTTTGCTCAATCAAATCAAAATAAGTATTCTTCATCTACGTAGCCATAAAAATTATTAGTGTTTTTGTTTTTTTTCAAAGCGCAAATAAAAATATTTTTTTCGAATAATTGCGTCAGAAAATGAATTCTGCAAAAACACTTATTTATTTTAATGTTCCTGTCACTCGGAAACGTTCTTTCAAAGTAAAAAAATAAGTAGCATCAATCAAAATCAACCGGCCAAACAACTCAACTTATAAATAATGCGTGCCGCAACATTGGCATCCCACTCTGCATTTCCGGTTTCGCACACATCAAAACCTATAATGCGGCGGCCACTTTCCAAAATCTTTTTAAACAAATAAACAACGTGGTTGTACTCCAGCCCGCCAGGAACAGGTGTTCCAGTTTGCGGACAAAGTTTCGGATCCAGTCCATCCACATCAAAACTGATGTAAATATTTCCGGGCAATTCACTTATAATTTCGTCGCATTGTTCGTCCCACGTTGCACCTTTAAATTGATCATCTTTCAAATTTTGGTCATAATGCACTTCAATGCGATCATTATTTTCGGTTAATTCAACTTCCTCGTCGCAGCAATCACGAATGCCAACCTGCGCCAGTTTTTTTATTTCCGGCATTTGTACTGCATTATAAAAAACCGAAGCATGCGAATAGGTAAATCCTTCGTATGCATTTCTTAAATCAAGATGAGCATCAATTTGAACGACTCCCAAACGCTCGTATTTTTCCGATAATGCTGTTAAATAACCAAGCGGTGTGCTGTGATCGCCACCAATCAATCCCACAATTTTTCCTGCATCGAGCAGCTTTTTGGTTTCGCGATACACAAAAAAGTTCATCGCTTCACACTGTTCATTTATTTCCGCAAGTATTTGTTGCATTTCCACATTTTCGGAAACAACTCCCCCGTTCTCTAAAAAATCAATGTATCGTGCAGCTTTCGGGCGAAGCTGATTTCTGATCTTCATGACCGCTTCGCTAACCGGCTGAAAATAAATGCCACGTTTCCAGGTATCTTTTACATCCAGGTCGAATAAATCGAGCTGCGACGAAGCTTCCAGAATTTTTTCCGGAGCCTCTGCTGTTCCTTCACCATACGAAACCGTTACATCCCAGGGAACCGGAAACAGCACAACTTCGGCCGATTCCTCATTAAACGGAAGGCCTATAAAATTGCCGTTTTTCAACCCCACTCCATTCGGATTAAAATCTTTATTTTCGAAAGTTTCACTCATCAAAAAAAATGCTTAATTTGTCTCTGATTTTTGTATTGTTCATACGAAATTACAATATTCGGATGAATATATTTTATGTTATTGAATTAAAATGAGTAAACAAGAAAATGAGTAAAGTTTTAATAATTGGAGCAGGTGGTGTTGGCCGCGTGGTTGCCAGCAAGTGTGCAGATAACCCGGAAGTTTTTTCTGAAATTTTATTGGCCAGCCGCACCGTATCGAAATGCGATGTAATTGCAAAAGAAGTTGGTAAAGGCAGAATAAAAACGGCCTCGTTAAACGCCGATAATGTTGCCGATACTGTTGCGCTGATTAAGGAGTTTCAACCGAAGTTGGTTATCAATGTTGCCCTTCCTTACCAGGATCTTCCGATTATGGATGCCTGTTTAGAAACCGGTGTAAACTACCTTGATACTGCCAATTACGAACCAAAAGACGAAGCTAAATTTGAGTACAGCTGGCAGTGGGCTTATCATGATCGTTTTAAAGAAAAAGGTATTATGGCAGTGCTGGGCTGCGGATTCGACCCCGGTGTGACCAGTATTTACACGGCACATGCAGCCAAGCATCATTTTGAAGAAATGCACTACCTTGACATTGTAGATTGCAACGGCGGCGACCACGGAAAAGCATTTGCCACCAATTTCAACCCGGAAATCAACATTCGCGAGATTACTCAAAACGGACGTTACTGGGAAAACGGACAATGGGTGGAAACCAAACCTTTTGAAATTAAAAAGGCGTTAAACTATCCAAATATCGGAGCCAGAGACTCATACGTTCTTTATCATGAAGAGCTGGAGTCGCTGACCAAAAACTTCCCCAGTTTAAAGCGGGCTCGTTTCTGGATGACTTTCGGCCAGGAATACCTGACTCACCTCCGTGTGATTGAAAATATTGGCATGAGCCGAATTGACCCGGTAAAATATAAAGGCATTGACATTATTCCGTTGGAATTCCTGAAAGAGGTACTTCCAAACCCGGGAGATCTGGGCGATAACTACACCGGCGAAACATCTATCGGATGCCGCATAAAAGGTGTAAAAGACGGCGAAGAAAAAACCTACTACGTTTGGAACAACTGCAGTCACCAAAAAGCATTTGAAGAAACAGGTACTCAAGGCGTTTCTTACACAACCGGTGTTCCTGCAATGCTGGGCGCCATGATGGTACTTACCGGAAAATGGCAGGGCAAAGGCGTATTTAACGTTGAGGAATTCGATCCGGATCCGTTTATGGAAAAAATTGGAGAACACGGCTTGCCGTGGAACGAAGAGATTAATGGCGATCTTGAAGTGTAACAACATACTTGCTTCGAGCCCCGGGTTAATAACTTGGGGCTTTTTATTTAACTGCAAAAAATAACGACTTTGAATTATAAAGAAATACCATCGCCGGCGTTTGTACTCGATGAGAAACTGCTTCGAAAAAACCTGGAGCTGATCAACAGCGTTCAGCAGGAAGCCGGAATTGAAATTATCCTGGCATTTAAAGGATTTGCGATGTGGAGCGCCTTCCCCATTGTGCGTGAATATTTAAAAGGCGCAACAGCCAGCTCGTTGTACGAAGCACGTTTGTGTTTCGAGGAAATGAAAACACGTGCGCATTTGTATTCGCCAGTGTACCTCGATCATGAATTTGACGAATTAATGATCTACAGCAGCCACATTGTTTTTAATTCCGTCAAACAGTTTGAGAAATACTACGAACGTACACAATCGGCCGACCATAAAATTTCCTGTGGTATTCGTGTGAATCCGGAATATTCTGATGTTGGTACCGATCTTTATAATCCAAGTGCACCGGGATCACGTTTAGGAGTCGGCAGCGATGAAATGCCGGATGAATTGCCGGAAGGTGTTGAAGGTATTCATTTTCATGTGTTGTGCGAATCGGATTCTTACAGCCTTGAAAAAGTACTGGAGAACCTGGAAAATAAATACAGCAAATACCTGCATCAGGTAAAATGGGTGAACATGGGTGGTGGCCATTTAATGACGCGCAAAGGTTACGATCACCAACATTTAATTCAGTTACTTAATGCTTTCAGAAAACAATACGATGTAAAAGTAATTTTGGAACCCGGAAGTGCCATTGCCTGGGAAACCGGCGTTTTGGTGTCCACCGTTCAGGACATTGTGGAACACAAAGGCGTAAAAACAGCCATTTTGGATGTTTCGTTTACAGCCCACATGCCCGACACGCTGGAGATGCCCTATCGCCCAAAAATAATTGGAGCGCAAGATCCTTCTGAAAAAAGTCAGCACCTGTACCGTTTGGGAGGCGGAAGCTGTTTGGCCGGTGATTTTATGGAAGCCTACGATTTTGGACACGAACTGCAAATAGGTGAACAAATTGTTTTCCTCGATATGATCCATTACACGATGGTAAAAACAACCATGTTTAACGGCGTAAATCATCCGGCAATTGCCATCTGGACAAAAGATGACAAACTAAACATCGTTCGAAAATTTAAATACGAAGATTTCAAAAACCGCTTGTCGTAGCTAAAAACTACTTATTAAAACTAACTAACCAACTTATGAAAAACCTTATCCTACTTATTTGCCTGCTTTGCAGTTTCACTTCATGGAGCCAGAAAAATACCAATGAACGCGCCCAGTGGTTCACCGATTCGCGCTTTGGAATGTTTATTCACTGGGGTGTTTACAGCGGTGCCGAAGGCTACTGGAAAGGCGAAAAACTGCGTAACGACAACGACTACGCCGAATGGATTTTATACCGAAACAGAATTGATCGTAACGAATATGTTACACTCCTTGACCGTTTTCAGTGGGACGAAATTGATCCGGAAGAATGGGTAGTATTGGCTAAAAATTCAGGAATGAAATATATAACCATTACGGCCAAACACCATGACGGTTTTGGTTTGTGGGATAGCCAGGTAAGTGATTACGATCTGGGTGACTACACCAATCCTAAGCGCGATATTATTGCAGAAATGGCTGAAGCCTGCAAAAAGCATGGTATCAAACTTTGTCTGTACTATTCGCACTGGGTGGATTGGGAGCATCCTCTGGGTTGGGACCACACACGCGAGATTTATAAAATATCGGAAAGTGATTACGACCGGTACTGGCAGCAAAAAGTAATACCACAAATCACCGAGTTGTTATCTAATTATGGCGAAATATCAATGCTTTGGTTCGATATGTGGATTTATCACTCGGAAAGTATCGTTACCAAAGAACAATTACTACAACTAAAATCACTGATACGCGAATTACAGCCCAATTGCCTGGTTAATTCACGTTTGGGTTTGACTATCGAGGAAGATCCCGACATTGACTACAAAACACTGGGCGATAACCAGCTTGGCGACAAAAAGGAAGATTTTCCATGGCAATCGCCGGCAACAGTAGCTCATTCGTGGGGTTTTCATTCATCAGATTCTGAGTGGAAATCAACAACAACATTATTGAAATCATTAATTGGCAACGTTAGTTTGAATGGTAATTTTATGCTGAACATCGGACCGCGCGCCAACGGTGATGTACCTTACGAAATTTCGCAGCGCATGCTTGAAATGGGCAAATGGCTGCAGATTAACGGAGAATCAATTTACGGTGCAGAAGCTTTCGATCTGGACAAAGATCTGCACGATTGGGGAAAAATTACCTGCAAACAAGATGGAAACACTTTTAAATTATTCCTGCATATTTATAACTGGCCGTTGAATAAACAGCTGAATCTAACAGGTATTATAGTAAATCCAGAAAATATTTATGTGTTGGCTGATGAGCAGAAATCACCACTCTCCTATTCACATTCCGGTGCATTTACACAAATTGCGCTACCTGCTGACCAACCTGATCCGTATGTTTCAGTAGTTGTTGTCGAATACCAATCGAAACCGGGAATAACAGACGGACTGGTAGCCAAAACAGTCGATGATGGTTACTCCCTGCTTCCCGCAAATCAAAATCCACAGCCCAAATCAATGGAAATTACCGCTCCGTCAAAATACGGTACAGTTCCCGCTTTTGTGGCGGCTGATGGCGTTACTGATTTTAGCTGGAAAATTTACGTTGACCAACCGGGCACACATAGAGTGGATGTGTCGTATAGTTTTCAGGGCAACAGAAACAACAGCCAGATTGTATTAAAGGCTGCCGGGCAATCGTTGTATCATTCGGTGCATCCAACGGGGCAAACCGTTGGAGAACCCAACCAGGATTGGCACATCGATAATTTCGAATCAAATAAAATAGGCACAATCAACTTTCCGGAACCAGGATACTATACCATTGAACTCAGTATTCAGCCAACAGAAAAAGATCCGATCAAGTTTCAGTGGTTGTGGATTAAATAAACCAGAAGAACCGATAAAAGACTAAACGACCTTATTAACAATTGTTGATAACTGCGGTTAATTCACGGTGGATATAAACGACTGAAAATCACTTGCATTTTTTATTTTTCGCTGTATATTTGATCTATCAGGTGAGCGATAAAAGGCTGCTTGGAAATTGTGGAAACGGGGAAAGTTTCTTAGTCGGAACCGGAACCATTTCATCCCACCCCTCGGGGCGGCGCAACGAAAAAGCTGAAGTTTGAACGCGATATTCTGGAGTATCAAAGTTCAGGCAATCATCTGAAAGAAGTTCCAGAAGTTCTTTCAAGATTGGGTCATCAGGCAGGAAGTAAAAAGATCAAGGTCTTAACTGCGAAACTGCACAACGAAAACGAGGCAACTCAAACCCGTTGATTGGAAAGGAGACATCCTTAGGGATTAACTGAATACACTGAAAGACACTTCGTTCAGGAAGGTAAGCGCGATTACCGAAAGGACAACCGGAAGGCTTAGCCGTAGAAAGCAAAGCTGGAAAGTGAAGGCAAAAGCCGATTCGAAAGAAAAAGCCAATGCCGGTCGTAATAACCGTAGCCTGGCACCAAAAGTAACTTCGGTTGCTTGACAGTGAGTGGGAGCTATTCGTAACAGAGTAGTTCCCATTTGTGTTTTATACACCTGCCTCAACCATAACCCAAACATTCTTATTACTTTTAGCGCAAAAAGTAATACCATGATACCACAACTAGATAAACTTAAAAATACCGACAGCGGAAATTTCTTTCTAATGGCCGGACCATGTGCCATTGAAAGCGAAACCATGGCAATGGAAATTGCCGAACAAGTAGTTGCCATTACCGAGAAACTCAAGATCCCGTATATTTTTAAAGGCTCGTACCGAAAAGCCAACCGTTCGCGCCTTGATTCGTTTACAGGAATTGGCGACGAAAAAGCACTAAAGATTTTAAGAAAAGTACGCGAAACTTTCGATATTCCGGTTGTAACTGATATTCACACGGCCGACGAAGCTGCCATGGCTGCCGAATATGTTGACGTTTTGCAAATACCCGCCTTTTTATGTCGCCAAACCGATATCCTTGTGGCGGCCGCAAAAACAGGCAAGGTGGTAAATATAAAAAAGGGGCAGTTCCTTTCGGCAGATGCCATGCAGTTTGCCATAAACAAAGTGCGCGAAAGTGGCAACACCAACATTGCACTTACCGAGAGAGGCACAACCTTTGGCTACCAGGATTTGGTGGTAGATTACCGCGGCATTCCGGTAATGAGAGAAATGGATGTGCCTGTTGTTCTCGACATCACCCACTCGTTGCAACAACCCAACCAGGCCAGCGGAGTAACCGGTGGCAAACCTGAGCTGATAGAAACCGTGGCACGTGCCGGAATTGCTGTTGGTGCCGATGGTATTTTTATCGAAACACATCCTAATCCGGCCGAAGCAAAATCGGATGGTGCCAATATGTTAAAACTCGATTTACTTGAATCGTTACTTACCAAACTGGTTCTTTTAAAACAAACCGTTAATAAACTTTAGTATGAAAAACAGAAGATCGTTTATTAAAAAACTGGCAGCAAGTGCAACATTTGCAGGTTTGCTTCCTCTCTCAAAAAAAACCACTGCTGCGGAAGTAAAACTTCAGGAAACGCTGATTCATCATGTATTTTTTTGGTTGAAAGAACCAGCAAACGAAGCACACAAAAAGCAGTTAGTTGAAGCCTTGCACCAACTCACAAAAGTAAAAACGATAAAAGTGAGCCATATTGGATATCCGGCCTCAACTGAGGATCGCGATGTAGTTGATCATTCGTATTCGGTATCGTACCTGGCCATGTTTGATAGCCAGGCCGACCAGGATTCGTACCAGGTTGACCCGATTCATTTGAAATTTGTAGAGGAAAACCAGCACCTTTGGAGTAAGGTTGTGGTTTACGACTCCACTGATATTTAAATACTACCAATAAATGCCTTTGCTGCCCTGCCGAAAAACTTCGGTACGCAAAAAAAGCAGTTGTCTCTTTAGATTAAAAAGTATTCGACAGTAAAAACTGGCTTTCCGGCATTAATAAAAAAACAGGTAAGCCAGCAAAATTGAAGCGATTATGCCTGTAAAATCGGCAATTAATCCGCACACCACTGCATAGCGGGTGTTCTTAATTCCAACGGCACCAAAATATACGGCCAGAATATAAAATGTAGTATCGGTAGCTCCCTGCACGGTACTTGCCACACGGCCCACGAACGAGTCGGCACCATAAGTTGTCATGGCATCCACCATCATTCCGCGGGCACCACTTCCACTCAACGGTTTCATTAGCGCTGTTGGTAAGGCCGGAGTAAAATCAGCATTTATTCCCATTTGCTCAAAAGCCCAGGTAACACCGGCAACCACCCACTCCATGGCTCCTGATGCGCGGAACACACCAATGGCAACCAAAATGGCAACCAGGTACGGAATAATTTTTACCGCCGTTTTAAATCCGTCTTTTGCCCCCTCGATAAAAGCCTCGTAAACGTTTACTTTTCGGAACAGGGCCATAAGAATAAAAGCCACTATTACCGTAAAAAGTATAAAGTTACTAGCCACATTCGACACTTGTGTAATGGCATCTTTATCAAGCGTTGAGAAGTACCAGATGATACCCACAATTATAGCCGTTAATCCCCCCAGATAAGCCATTATGGTTTTATCCAGCAGGTTGATTTTTTGATAGAGCGCCACCGATATTAATCCGGCAATAGTAGAAAAATAAGTTGCCAGCAAAATCGGAATAAATATATCGGAAGGATTTACAGCGCCTAGCTGAGCCCGATAAACCATAATGCTAATGGGCAGCAGTGTCAATCCCGAAGTATTGAGCACCAAGAACATTATTTGTGCATTCGACGCTGTACTCTTATTCGGATTGGTTTCCTGCATTTCTTTCATGGCCTGCAATCCCATTGGCGTTGCGGCATTGTCGAGGTTCAGCATATTGGCGGCAATATTCATCAGGATTGATCCGTGCGCCGGATGTTCTTTCCCCAGCTCAGGAAACAGTTTATTAAAAAAAGGGCCAATCACTTTCGAGAACACATGCACAATTCCGCCTTTTTCCCCTATTTTCATTATTCCCATCCACAGGGTAAGCACACCTGTTAATCCCAGCGAAATTTCGAAACCGGTTTTGGCCATATCAAAAGTAGCTTGCACCATGTCGGTAAAAACCTGCGTGTCGCCCAGGAAAATAAGTTTTACGAGGGCAATCAGAAATGCAATTACAAAAAAGAAAATGAAAAGATAATTCAGTGCCATTCTACAAGTTGATATTGGTGTTCGGAATAATTACTACCCGTACTCTAATAAACTACACGCATGATGCGATAAGAGCCATAAAGATAGAGCAAGTTTTTATTTCGGCAAATTTAATTTTTAGCATAAAAAAAGAGGGACTTTACAGCCCCTCTTTAAGTTCAAACCAAATCTCCATTTATTATTTGTATTCCGGACGTTGTTCCAGAACACCAACTTGTTGATCTAATTGAGCCTGTGGAATAGGCATGTATTTGTCGTCGTTTGTAAATGTTTTTCCAGACATAAACGAACGAATTCTCAAATCGCCAGTTGCAAAATCATTCAAAACTTCAGCCATACTTTTTCCTCCAATTTGGTTAGGAAGATTATCCCAGCGACGAAGATCGAAGAAACGCAATCCTTCAGTTGCAAATTCAAGACGTTGTTCCCACTGAACAGCTTCCATAGCTTCCTCAGCGTTAGCAAAAGCATCGTATAAACCAATTTGATAATTAGCTGCTGGCTGATCCCAGTCAACATCACCACCGGTCATATAATCTGCATCTGTTGTACCTTCACCCCAAGGATAAGCAGAAGCCGGTAGCTGATCAACTAATACTTTACCCATAACCATTTCACTATCCTTTGCACGCTGACGAATCATATTTACAAAAGTGCGTGCAGTTTCCAAATCTCCACGGTAAGCAGCACATTCAGCTTTCCAAAGAATAATATGAGTATATCGCAAGTAACGATAATTATTGGCGTTAATACCAGTTTGCCATCCTGTAGTAGTTGAGAAGCTGAAACGCTCTGACTTTTTAAAGAATGGTTTAGGTGCCGGCAAATATGGGCCGCCATCTGCTTGTTTTCTAACCCAGTTTGCACCACGGTTAATTCCCCAGTCTTTATAGGGAATACCACGACGACTTACTGTATGATCTAAACGTGGATCAACAGCGTGCGGATCAACAGTAAAACTTCCAGATTGTATAACATTACCAGCTTCATCTTTTACATCAGCAGAAGGGATTCCCTGGTCGTTAGCCAAATCCACATCATTAAATGTATCAAAAAGTGGCAATCCATTTTCATCAACTTTGAATGCATTAACAAGGTTTTGCGATGGTTGGTGGAATCCACAACACATACCGATATCGCCACCATGAGGCCAGTTCAAACCAATACCCATCTCAGCATTTAACGATCCGTCAATGTCATTTACGTTTGCCTGAATTTCAAATATAGACTCCTCGTTATTGTTTGTTTCAATGCTATAATTGTCCATAAAATCAGGCATTAAAGAAAATTGTCCACTTGCAATAATTTCATCGATCAATGCCTCTGCTTCGGCATATTTCAAATCTTGCAGATATGCTCTTGCGGCCAACGCTTTTGCGGCCCACTTGGTTGCACGACCAACCTGAGTCTGAGTCTCTGGTAAAATACTTGCAGCAAATGCCAAATCATCGGTGATAAATTTAAGAACAGCACCATCAGGATTTACATTGCTTACCTCGCTAGGAATCTCAACAGTTTCGTCGATTAAAGGAATAAAGTCACCGAATACCAATCGGGCTTCAAAGTAAAATAAACCTCTAAGGAAACGTGCTTCTGCTCTGTACGCATCTGCCTGCTCTGCAGTAATTCCACCGCTCTCTTCTACGATATTAATAACACGTAGAGTTTTGTTAACACGGTCGTTACCCATACCAAAGGCCCATACCCATTTGTCGGCAGGATAATTATTGGTAGTTTGAACTTCCCAACGTTCAATCTGATTTGCAGGTACCTGATCGGTAATCTCTGATCCTTTGTAAGCATCGTCAGATGCCGCCGAACCATAAGTCCAGTTCTGAATAGATGCACCCCAGGAAATGGTCCATTCACCACTACCGGTGACCATTGCATAGGCTCCTACCAACAACGCATCAATACCGTCTGCGCTATAAAGCTGGTTTTCTGACAACGAGCCAGGAGGTTCCTTAGTCAGGAAGTCCTCTGAACATGAATATGACATGGTTAATAAAAACGCAATAACCATTAATATTGATAGTTTTTTCATAATACTTATCTGTTTTATATTCAAATTAAATTAACTATTACAAACCAAGTTGAACACCGAACATAATCTGACGTGGAGTAGGCCATGCACCCATATCCATACCAAAATAAGTACCTGAATTACCTGAAGGCAACGTTACCTCAGGATCCAGTCCGCTGTATCCAGTAATTGTAAATAAGTTAGATACCTGTCCGTAAAGTCTTAAACTTTTAATTCCTGCTCTTTCAAGCAATGATTTAGGAACAGTATAACCCAGACGTAAGTTTTTCATACGCAGGTATGATGCATCTTCGATAAACGCAGTAGAAGGTTCTTGTGAGATGTCACTCAAATCAAGCATTGGTAATTTTGCTTTTGAGTTATCATCCAGATAATCACTTCCCCATGAGTTATACAATGCATCTTTGCTCAATCCACCGTTAAACTGACCGTAGTCGATCCAACGTGTTACATAATTAACCATCTCATTTCCTAAACTACCATAGAAGAACATCGTAAGATCAAAGTTTTTATAACCAAGATTAATGTTCAAACCTCCTGTTAAATCAGGATGTGGGCTTCCGATAAATGTTCTGTCAGCAGCTGTAATTGAACCATCACCGTCAACATCTCTGTATTTAAAGTGACCTGGTTGGTTGTAATCTGTTCCACTGTACGCCGGATGTGCATCAGCTTCTGCCTGAGTCTGGAAAATACCATCAACGATATAACCATAGAATTCAGGGAATGCAGTTCCTGAAGTATAACGGGTATATACTTTCTGACGTTCTGTAGCAGCATCAATGTAACGATCAGGATCTCCTGAAAGTTTAAGGATTTCGTTTTTATAGTGCGATAAGTTCAAACTAATATTGTATGTAAGATCTCCACCAACAGCACTGTTATTGTATGATACTTCAAAATCAATACCTTTGTTTTCCATCTCACCAACGTTTACATAAGGAGCAGTTGCAATACCCATAACCTGTGGAATAGGTTCGCGGAACAACATATCCTCTGTATTACGTTTCCATAAATCGATAGCAACGGCCAGGTGATTATCCAGCATATTAGCGTCGATACCAACATTTATCGTTTTAGTGGTTTCCCAGGTAACGTCTTCACTACCTAATGCATCAGGCATAAATCCTGAAACGGCACTGGTGTTTGAACCATCGATAGCATACGACGACATGTATGAATCGGTTGCGTAAGTAGAGTACGAGTTGTAGTTACCAATACGGTCGTTACCCGACATACCCCAACCTAAACGCAATTTTAACATATCTAACCAACTGCGAGATCCTTGCATGAAGTTTTCCTCGGTAATTGCCCAGGCAGCTGAAGCAGCCGGGAATACAGCATATTTGTTTTCTTCACTGAAACGAGAAGAACCGTCACGACGCATTGTACCTTCCAGGTAGTATTTACCCATGTAATTGTAGTTCACACGTCCAAATACTGAGAACAATGACCATTCTGAAGCATTTCCATCGTTTTCTTTGTTGCTTTCCCCAGAGTCTAACTGCATATAGTTAGGATCTTCTGAGAAGTATACACGACGACTTGCATTTAAGTCTTGCCAGTAATTATCAACAGCTTCGGTACCAACCAATACATTCAGTTTATGAACATCATTGAAAGTTTTAGAGTAATTAAGCGTGTTCGACCAGTTCCACTGCAGTGTATACTGTGATAAGAAATTCACACCATTAACGGTATTTGGCTCAGAACGTTCGTAAGTAGGCATAACAAAGTTTTTGGTGTTACCCTGACTCCAGTTTGCTCCAAATAATGTTTTTGCAGTTAAACCTTCCATTAAAGTTACTTCAGCAAATGCATTACCTAAAATACGCATCCATTTACCGTTGTTATTACGTGAGTCCCAAAGAATTTGTACAGGGTTTGCAGCATTACCCATTTCTGAAGCTTTAGAACCTGCAAATTCTTCACCACTAATGTCATAAACCGGAATAATCGGTTGTGAACGGTAAGCGTGCGAAACAGCTGAACCTTCACCATTGTCAGAAAAGTTACCATGCTCATCGATATAAGCTACTTGTAACGATTCACCAACTTTTAACCAGTCGTTAAATTTGGCATCCGAATTCATACGCATAGTATAACGCTTGAATTCTGTCCATTTCAGAATACCCTCTTCGTCCAAATAGTTAGCAGAGAACGCGTAGGTAGAGTTTTTACCACCACCACTTACAGAAAGGTCATATTCCTGAACGATACCAGTTTGGTAAATTTCATCGTACCAGTCGGTACCTTGTTTGTTTGCTCTGAAGATAACATTATCAGGATAACTATAAGTAGATTCATCAACAGTTCCTTCCATTGCTCCTGATGGCAAAATGTAATCAGGAATTACAGGGCTTGAACCATTACCATACTGTGCATGCGAATAATCTACTTCGCCCTGGTTTTTCGCTGTTAACCAAACTGCATTAGCATACTCTTGTGTATTCAACATATCGTATTGATTTGTTGCTTTTGTAACACCCGTACGAACAGAGAAATTAATACTTGGCTGCTGATTAGCACGTCCGCGTTTGGTAGTGATAATTACAACACCGTTTGCACCACGTGTACCATAAATAGCAGCAGAAGAAGCATCTTTCAAAACAGAAATACTTTCAATATCTCCCGGAGGAATATTGTTACCCGGTCCTGAAGGTACACCATCAATAATGTACAATGGGTCAGGATCGTTGATGGTTCCTACCCCGCGGATACGGATTGTAGCATCAGCACCCGGACGGTTAGCAGAAGTAACAGTTACCCCGGCAACCTGTCCCTGAAGACGACTTGCAACACTTGTTTCTGATGTAGTCTCCAGCTTTTCAGCAGAAACAGAAGAAACAGCACCTGTTAATTCTTCTTTCATTTGAGTACCGTAACCAACAACAACAACCTCGTCAACACCGATTACATCGGCTTTCATAACTACATTAATTGTTGATTGCCCGGCAATCTCAACCTCTTGTGTTAACATACCGATGTATGAGAAAGTCAATTTCTCAGCACCTTCAGGAACTGTTAACGTGTAATTACCATCAATGTCGGTGATCGTTCCCTGAGTAGTTCCTACAATCACAATCGACACACCAGGTATCCCAACGCCATCCTCACCGGTAACAGTACCGGTTACAGCTGTTTGCGCATAAGAACCTAGAGAAAATGCCATGAACATGGACATCATAAGCAAGGTTAAAAAACCTTTTAAAGGATTTTTTTCCATAGATTTTAAGTTTTGGTATTAATAAATAGAAATTTGAATAAAAATATTCGAGATATAGTTGTAAAGAATTTACAACCATTTATGATGATCTATACGGTCCATCCATAGTTTAATTAGTTAGTTAGTTAGTAATATAATCTTTGTTAGTTTTAGTTTCAATCAAAAATACTAGTTAGATACTCTTGATTCGATTGCTAAAATATGTTTTTCATTTAAACATTGAATATGTATGACATGTGTTAAATAACATACTATTGTCATTTCGACAATAACTCCGGCTATTCAGGAAACTGTTAGTTTACTTAATATTAATCACATACAGTATTTTATGTATTACATAACAAGTGGCATCTGAATTGAATACTACCTGAAATTAAAAACTTATGCATAAAAAAGATAATTGTGATGAACATTTTTTTAATTTAACAGGTATCTTTTGGATTGCAAAAATTAGATTTAACACCAATGTAAATGAATAACCGTAAATCGATGAAAAAAGCATTTTATTGGCTTATTGCAATTGTGATCACTCTTGTAGCAGTTATATACCAAAGAAAGACAGGCCCCACATATGACAAAAAACTATCGGTAGAAATTAACAATGTCTATTATGATATTGAATTAGTGCGCAGTATTGAAATAGGAAGCAACACTGAAATAAAACTGGCAATTGATGACCGGAATATTAAGGCGCGTCTGTACTACAAACATTACCTGTCGGACGATAAGTACACCAGTGTTGACTTTGAGTACAAAGAAAAGCCGGTTGATTCTTACCTTATGAATAAGGTTTTTAACATTACAGAAGAGAAAGGGTGGTTTGCTCCGGTTCCTGAACAACCGGCTGCAGGTAAAATTCAGTACTATTTCGAGATCACGGACTCAGAAGGAACAAGCTCATATTTCAAAACAACCCCGATAGTAATTCGATTTAAAGGAGCCGTACCGTCATCTGTTTTGGTACCACATATCTTTTTTATGTTTTTTGCTATGTTGCTGGGTAATCTGGCCGGAATAATGGCCGTTTTTAAACACCAGCGTTATAAATTTTACACCACCGTTACACTGATAACTTTACTGATTGGAGGCATGATTTTGGGACCAATAGTTCAACTTCATGCTTTTGGAGAAGCCTGGGCCGGTGTACCGTTTGCCTGGGATTTAACTGACAATAAAACCCTGGTTGCATTCATTTTCTGGATACTGGCATTTATTATGAACCGCAAAAAAGAACGCCCTGTGTATACTATAGTGGCCTCAATAGTTATGTTGATCATTTATTCGATACCCCATAGCATGTATGGTTCACAACTCGATCCTGAAACCGGTGAAATTATACAAGGATGGATTCAACTGTTTATTATTTAAGCAAAATTTGCGAATAGGTTTTTCGGAAAATTTTAATTTTGGCATTCCTAAAACAAAATCTAACTAAAATGAAGAACTGGTATCTGCTTGTACTTGTACTCTTATTTTCCTGCTCTCAACAACCGCAAAAGAATTATATTAATTACGTTGATCCATTAATTGGAACCCGTCCCTGGTCGCACGCTACAACAGTGTCAGAGGAAGGCAATCATGAACAAAACGGACAAACCATCCCGGCAGTTACTTCGCCATTTGGAATGACACAATGGACTCCACAAATAATAGCACACGAAAATAAATGCTGGGCTCCGTATTATAATGGATCAATTACTGTTCAGGGATTTAGAGGAAGTCACTGGCTAAGTGGGTCATGTACTCAGGACTATGGTTCTGTAACGGTATTTCCTACACAAATAAAAAAAGGTTTTATTTTTGGACCACGCCAGCGACAAACCATGTGCCTTATGCAAACCGAAAAAGCCTCACCGGCTTATATGTCGTTTCTTTTTTCTGAAAAAAGCATCCTTACAGAGATAACCGGAACAAAACGTTGTGGATTTTTCCGTTTCTCGTGGCTAGATGAAGAAGAACCAACCATTATGCTGGATATAAATAGCGATGAAGGGAAAGGATACATTAAGGTTGATTTGGAAAAACAGGAAGTGTACGGTTATAATCCCGCTCAGAGAATATACAGTGGGCAGGATGAACCTGCCGGTATATCAGGCTATTTTGTAGCCAGGTTCGATCATGAGATTGTTAAATATGGTACATGGGGAGATTTTGATTATGAGCACGGTTCAACAGAACGAAAAGATCAAAAACAAATAGGTGCATACGTAACTTTCAATGTTGAAGATGCCTCACCAGTAAAATTAAAAATTGGCACTTCGTTTACCAGTATTGATAACGCCCGTAAAAACCTGGAAGAAGAAATAGCCGACTGGGATTTTGAAGGGACAAAAGAAAAAATGGAAGCAACCTGGAACAAATATCTCGGACGTATTGATGTACAATCGGACAATGAAGAGGAACTTACAAAGTTTTACACCGCTATGTACCATGCATTGTTTCACCCCCGTTTAATGAGCGATGTAAACGGTGACTATCCGGCTTTTTCAAAACAATATGAAGTAAAAAATACAAGCGAATTTGATTATTACGGCGACTTTTCAAACTGGGATATTTTCCGTGCACAGATGCCATTACTTAGCTTGATAGCACCAAAAGAATACTATGACATGGTGAAATCGCTGTTGGCAAAAGCTGAAGACGGAGGTTGGCTCCCCATTTTCCCAATGTGGAACAATTACACTTCGGCAATGATTGGCGACCATAGCACATCAATTCTTAGCGATGCTGCTATGAAAGGTTTTGATTTTGACCTGGAGAAAGCATACAAATACATGCGTAAAAATGCTTATGAATCACCTGATGAAGGAGACTACAAAGATGGTAAAGGAAGACGTGCACTTTCATCGTATTTGCAGTTTGGTTATATTCCTTTGGAAGATGTAGTTACCGATGCCTTTCATACCGATGAGCAGGTTTCGCGCACACTGGAATATGCATACAACGATTGGTGTGTGGCACAGGTTGCCAATAAACTTGAGCAAACCGACGATTACAACGACCTGATTAGCAGATCTTATAATTACTCGAATGTGTTCGATGAAGATCAGGGCTGGGTAAACGGCAAATATGCCGACGGTAGTTTTTACTCCGATTTTGATCCGGAAGCCAAAATGTACTTTATAACTGAAGGAACACCAAAACACTATACCTGGTTTGTACCGCACGATGTTGAAGGATTAATCTCAATTATGGGAGGCAAAGAAGTCTTCAGTGAAAAGTTAAATTCGATGATTGACGATAAACTTTACTGGCACGGAAACGAACCCAGTCATCATATCCCGTTCTTGTTTAATTACGTGGACGAATGGGACAAAACACAAAAAACAGTAAAATACATTTTAAGTACAGAGTATGATTTAGGACCGGGCGGATTATCCGGAAACGACGATGCCGGACAACTTTCAGCATGGTATGTTTTTGGTGCGATGGGATTTTACCCCATGTGTCCGGGCAGCAACGAATACGAACTTTCGTCGCCAATATTTGAGCAGGTGACACTTTATCTGGACAAAAACTTTTATCCAGGGGGTAAATTTATTTTGAAAGCCGAAGAAGCCACTTCTTCATCCGTTTTTGCAGCTGTTAAATTGAACGGTAAGGAAAGTGAAACAAAAATAAATCACGAGGATTTGCAAAAAGGGGGAACTCTGAAATTTTTAAAGTAAAATTATTCTGTAAGAATCAGATTGTCATTTCGACGAAGAATGAGGAGAAATCTCTCCCAATAGAACAGATTTCTTAGTCGTTCCTCCTTCGAAATGACAAATAATCGCCACTACAATTTTTGAATTGGCGAGGAAAGCTTTTGTGCCTCTTCAGAAATATACTTTCGAAAACCTTCTTCCGTTTTCCATTGGTCTTTATCCAATCCCCAAACCGAAAAGAAATAGTGTTTGGCCGGTTGGGCATCTTTACATTTCTGCCCGATGTAATACGTTTCTGAAATAATGTTGCTGAAACCTTTTTCTTCCACAGTAACAAATCCTCTCTCAAACCAGTTAACATCGCTGGTTCTTCCTATTTTACCGGCTTCTTTTTTGGGCACAATAACAGCCATTCCTAACTCGTCGTTATTCAGCGACTGCACATCATGTGTACCGATACATTTGAAATCTGCTGCATCAAACCGGAAAGGTTCTTTTTTTAATTGAGAAGTAACAATACCTGTTACAATCTCATCATCTTCCAAGCATCCGTAAAACGTTACATCCGATTCAAACCAATATTTTCCGGGATAAATGGTAATGCGTTCAACGGCTTCCAATTGTTCTCCGTCAACATTCCAGCCCGAATATTTCAGATCGAATACTGAGCGAACTGGTCCTTCAACAATTTTCTCATATTCATATAAATCGGTTGATCCCAGTCTGATCAATGAATCATTTCTCATCAGTGCAATTCCACCAGAGCCAAGCGAGCTGCCACAGTGCAAAACATCCATGCCCCAATCATTCAAAACATGATAATTGGGAATAGCTGGTGTATGAATATCGTCGATAATCATTTCGGGCTTCAACTTACCAAAAAGGTCTTTTACATTTCGGCAATCAAAGTACACCCGAAAGGCAATTTTGTCGTTCTCCCAGCTTACACTTTCGCCTTGTGCAATTATTTTAAAAGGCTCTGTGTAAGGAATAGCTTTATACTTATCAACTTCTTGGTAACTTCCATCTTCCTGTTCAATTCCAAGTCGGATATTTGTACGTTTCTCAAAGCCCGGGTAATCATCTTCAGCAACCAATTCAATTTCGGTTTCAATATATTCATTGGCGTGCATATCGATCAACAAAGCAACTTCATCCCAGTTCCCATCTCCATCCAAATCATCTACCTGGCTTGGAATCAATTTCCCGCTGAATTTGAAAACGGGCAGCATTCCGTCTATTAAAGCAATTTTGTTCGAAATTTCGTCCCGTGTAAATACAACCACCTCGTCGGTGCGCTCTTCTTCCAACGGATTTTTTAAAGCAACAGTAGCTCGCTGAGTGCAAGATGTTACCATCAGAAGAATTAAAAATATTGGTAAAATAGAAGTTCTCATCATGTTCAGATTTATTGAAGAAAAAAAAGTGTGCCGGGAAATAACCTGAAATTATTCAGATTATTTACGCAACACACTTTTCTCAACTGTATTATTAGATATCGTTTTCGCCTTTTACATATCCGAAATTGGCAAGAATACCACCGTCGACATAAAGTACTTGTCCGTTTACAAAATCGGCAGCTTTCGATGCCAGGAATAAAGCGGCGTTACCAATATCTTCAGGCTCGCCCCAACGATTAGCAGGAGTACGCATCATTACCAAATCGTTGAACGGATGGCCTCCCTCGCGAATTGGTGCTGTTTGGGCAGTTGCAATATACCCCGGCCCAATTCCATTAATTTGCACGTTATATTTTGCCCACTCGCAACACATATTTGCCGTTAACAGTTTTAATCCTCCTTTTGCCGATGCATAAGCTGAAACTGAGTTACGTCCGTAAACACTCATCATCGAGCACATATTAATGATTTTTCCCGAGCGGTTTTCAATCATTTTTGGAGCAACACGTTTTGCAACTATAAGTGGCGCAACCAGGTCAATATCAATAACCTGTTTGTAATCGGCAACCGGCATGTCCAAAATAGGAATACGTTTGATGATTCCGGCGTTGTTTATCAGAATATCTACGTTACCTACTTCTTTTTCTATTTGCGAAATACCTTTATCAACAGCTTCTTCGTTGGTAACATCAAAATTTAGCGTATAAACATCAACACCAGCTTTGGCATATTCTGTCTTACATTCTTCAAGTTTTTCATCTGAAATATCGTTAACACATATTTTTGCACCGGCCTGACCAAGTGTTTTTCCAATGGCCATTCCAATGCCATGGGTTCCACCGGTTATTAATGCTACTTTCCCGCTTAGGTTGAATAATTCTTGTATCATTTTTATGAATTGTTAATTGATTGATTTGTGCAGCTATTATCGCAATTCCTGTGGTTGAATAACATCCATATCAGTATAGTCAAGATTTTCGCCTGCCATTCCCCAAATAAAAATATAGTTTGATGTTCCGGCTGCCGAATGAATCGACCACTCAGGAGAAATAACCGCTTGTTCGTTTTTCATCCAGATATGACGTGTTTCCTGTGGTTCTCCCATAAAATGACATACTGCCTGTTCTTCCGGAACTTCAAAATAGAAATACACCTCGTTTCGCCGCGTGTGTTGATGTGCCGGCATAGTGTTCCAAACACTTCCGGGCTTTAACTCGGTCATTCCCATTTGTAGCTGACAAGTATCTACAACAGTATTAATCATTAACTGGTTAATGTTCCTTTCATTCGAAGTCTCCAGGCTTCCCAAATGCAAAACATTAGCATCGGCCAAGGTAACCTGTTTGGTTGGGTACTCTTTATGTGCAGGTGCCGAGTTAAAATAGAAGTGTGCAGGTTTTGCCGCGTCATCCGATTTAAAGGTAACGTCTTTGCTACCACGCCCAATATATAAGGCATCTTTGTAATTCATTTTAAATTCAGTACCATCAACTACAACAGTTCCGGAACCACCAACATTCATTACACCAACTTCGCGACGCTCGCAAAAGAATTCAGCTTTTAACGGATCAATTGTTTCAAGCGGCAGGTCGTCTGCAACAGGAACAGCGCCACCAACAATATAGCGTTCAATCGATGAATAAACCATTCGTACATTCCCCTCTTCCATCAGGTTCTCCACCAAAAACTCTTTTCTGATTTTTTCAGTATCGTATTTCTTAAAATCCTCAGGATGATAAGCATACCTTCTTTCATAAATAGTTGCCATAGTATATAATTTTTATTCTTAAACGATTTGTTTCAACAAATGTAAGAAGAAAAACACAAAATGCAATCGATTGCATTGATTAAAAAATATTCTTAACTTTGTCGTTAAACAAAACCACAATGGGACAAAAATCAGAAGTTACAATTCATGATATCGCTAAAAAGCTCAATATTTCAGCTTCTACTGTTTCGCGTGCTTTAAAAGACAATCCCTTGATTAGCGAAGCAACAAGGCAGAAAATAAAAAAGGCAGCGGCTGAAATGGGTTACCGTCCCAATGTAATGGCAGCAAATTTACGTACCCGGCGCACCAATACCATTGGTGTTATTGTGCCACTTATCAATCGTCACTTTTTTTCATCTGTTATTTCCGGAATTGAAGATGTTGCTTACCAACAAGGATTTGCAGTTACCATATCGCAATCGAACGACAACTTTGAAAAAGAAAGTACCATTGCACACACTTTATATTCTAATCGTGTTGACGGATTGATATTGTCGATTGGAATGGAAACCAAATCGTATGAGCACCTGAAATTGTTTTCAGAAAGAAATATCCCGCTTGTTTTTTTCGACCGTGTTGTTGACGAAATTCCTTCGCATAAAATAGTTGTCGACGATTTTGGCGGTGCATACCGTGCAACCCAACATCTTATTCAGCAGGGACGAAAACGCATTGCACACATTGGCGGACCTCTGAATCTGCAAATTTACTCGAAACGTGAATCAGGTTACCAACAAGCTTTAAAAGATGCCGGTCTACAAATTAATGACAATTTTATTATACATAACAGCTTAACACGGGAGGACGGATTGAATGCCATAAAAAAAATTCTGACCGGAAAAGAAAAACCCGATGCCATATTTTGCGCTAACGACACCACTGCATTAAGTGCAATTATCTATCTAAACGATAAACGAATAAAAGTACCGGAAGAAATTGCAATAGTGGGATTTAGTAATGAGCCCTTTAGCGAGCTTGTAACTCCCTCTATTACAACTGTAAAACAACCCGGCTTTGAAATGGGGCAAAAGGCAGCTGAATTATTAATTAAACAAATAAACAGCAAAACCAAACCGGACAACTATGAAACCATTACCATGAAAACAGAGCTAATAGTTAGAAATTCATCTCAATGATCATCGATTCATGAATCCTCATGACTGGGCAATCCATCCTCCTAATCTCAGCACTCACGATACAAAAGCGACAAAAAACCTCATAAACAAGAATAAAATACTGACAACTACTCAGTAACAAAATCCCGAAAAACCATAGTTTACACTGCTTAATTTCAGCACTTTACACAAATACATAAAGCACTTATCTGTGTAAATTTGAGTTATACAAACTCAATTGAAATCACGGGGCAAAATATGGGAATCGGGAGTGTTCCTTTTGTTATTTATATTTAGTTTTTTTAGCGGACAAGGAGCACTGCAACTTACTACATTCGAAAATGGTTGGAGCGTTCCGCCTGTTGCACAAAACGATACTTTTATACATGTTGCCAAAAACAACCTGATTTTAACCGGTAATGTACTGGTTAATGACTACGATCCGAATGGAGACAAAATTGAGATCTACTTTGCAGCTTCTCCAAGAGAGGCAATTCTTTTTATGGAAAAGAACGGGAACTTTAGTTTGAGGTTACCGCGGCATTACAACGGCAGCTTTAGTTTTGACTATTACATAATTGAACTCACCAGTAATGAATACAAGGCAGCGGGAAAAGTATTTATTGAGATAACCGAAAACGATGACCTGGACGAAGTGCCAAATTACAACGACCTGGACAACGACAACGACGGACTTCCCGATTACCTGGACGGATTGAACCTGGATACCGATAACGATGGCATTCCGAACAATTTTGATATTGACAGCGATAACGATGGAATTACCGATAACGTTGAATGGCAAAACGAACATAACTACATCGAACCATTAAACATCGATGCGAACAAAAACGGATGGGACGATGCTTACGATCCTGAGATGGGTGGAGTTTGCTATGATCCGGTTGACACCGACGAAGATGGCCTACCCGACTTGATAGATAGTGATTCTGATGGAGACGGCCGAAGTGACCTATCTGAAGCGTTCGACTTTAACGCGGATAATCAGGCTGATGTTCAACTCCTTTTTTCGGATAACGACAATGATGGGCTGGACGATATTTTTGATTATATGATAAAAGGATCCGGCTGGGGAAATTCAATGGCAAGTAATTGTTCCCTAACTGATTCAAACCAAAATGGTATTCGCGACTGGCGCGATATCACCAGTCATTTTTCTTCCGAATCAGCATTTATTTATCCAAATCCGGCTGCTGATCATTTCCAGGTTTTTCATCCTGATATGAAATACAACCAGCAACTTACAATATCCATCTATAATCTATCTGGACAATTGCAGATAATATATCATACAAATCATGGAAATGATAATATTCCTGTAAACAATTTGCACAACGGCATCTACATTATAAAGGTTACTTCTGATACCTTTACTCACGCGCAACGAGTGATTATCAATCACTAATCTTCATAAAAAAATCGCTTCAAATGCAACTTCCACAATTTTAGCTTGTCGTTAATTACAAGTTTGTAAAAATCTTAAAATACACTGTTTATCGATTAATGTCGTGCGTTGGTCGTTTTAATAAAAACAGAAATAACGGTTGTATTACATTTGTGCAAGCTAAAAAACAATAAGGATGTTCAGCCAAACATCCTGACAGAAAACAATTAGAAACAAAAGCCAAAAATGATGAAAACAACGATGTTACTCCTTCTCCTTTTTTTGGGAGTTGCAGTAAAAGCACAGAACATTACCTTAAGTGGTTACCTCAGAGACGCCTCAAACGGTGAGGCACTTATTGGTGCAACTGTTTATGTAGAAGAACTTAAACAGGGCACAGCATCCAATCCGTACGGATTTTATTCACTCACTATTCCTGAAGGGAGTTACACCCTGCAGGTCTCTTTTATTGGTTATCAAACCATTAAACAAAAGGTTAACGCCAATGAAAGTCAAAACATCTCACTGTCGTTAAAAGAAGAAACGGCATTAGTAGAAGAAGTGATTGTGCATGGCGAAGCAGCCAATGCCAATGTTGAACGTATTGAAATGGGCATGGAAAAACTGCCTGTAAAAACCATTCAGAAACTTCCTGCGTTTATGGGCGAAGTGGATATTATCCGCACCATTCAGTTATTGCCCGGTATTCAAAGCGGCGGCGAGGCCAGTTCGGGATTGTACGTTCGTGGCGGTGGCCCCGACGAAAACCTGATGATACTGGACGAAGCACCGGTTTACAATGCATCACACCTAATGGGATTTTTCTCGGTATTTAACTCAAATGCCATCAAGGATATCCAGGTGTACAAAAGTGGAATTCCTGCCGAATATGGTGGAAAAGCCTCTTCAGTAATCGATATCCGTCAAAAAGACGGCAACTCAAAACAATTTGGTTTTGATGGAGGAATCGGAAACCTCTCGAGCCGTTTAACGCTAGAAGGCCCCATTATTAAAGACAAATGGAGCTTTCTGCTTGCCGGAAGACGCACCTACTACGACGTGTTGGGAAAAGCAGCCGGAATGGAAGAGTTGGAAGATAACACCATTTATTTTTACGACCTCAACGGAAAATCGAACCTGGTAATTAACAACAATAACCGCATCTTTTTGTCGGGTTACATGGGTGAAGATGTGTTTGAAATGGGAGAAGCCATGTACATGCGCTGGGGAAATGCAACTGCCACGGCTCGCTGGAACCACATCTTCGGCGATAAGCTTTTTATGAATATTTCAGCTATTTTCTCTAACTACGACTATAGCCTTGGTGTTCCGGGAGATAAGGCAGATAATTTCGATTGGTCTTCACGCATTAAAGATTACAACGGGAAAGCTGATTTTACCTGGTTTCCAAATCCGAGCAACACCATTAAATTTGGAGTAAATGTGATTAACCACCATTTTAGGCCAGGAAAAATTAATACTAACGGCGAAAATTCAATGTTCTCTGATATGGAACTGGCACACTACAACGCCCTTGAAAGTTCAGCCTACCTATCAAACGAACAAGCTATTTCCGAACGATTTTCAGTTCAATACGGGATGCGTCTGAGTCATTTCCAACAGGTTGGAAGAGGCGAAGTAAATATTTACGAAAATCCTGAGGACCTGAATAAAGATGAAATTATTGAAACCATAGTTTATAACAAAGGAGACAAAATTGGTGATGCTTTTATAAACCTCGAGCCCCGTTTAAGTATGAAATATACGGTAGACAGAAACAGCTCGGTAAAAGCGTCGTACAACCGGATGGTGCAAAACCTGCATTTAATTTCGAATACGCAGTCGCCTACCCCGCTTGATATTTGGTTACCATCAAGCACCTACATAAAACCACTTAAAGTTGATCAGGTGTCGCTGGGTTATTTCAGAAATTTTCACCGAAATATGTGGGAAACATCAGTTGAAGTTTACTACAAAGACATGCACAATGTGCTGGATTATATTGAAGGTGCAGAACTTTTCCTGAATGATGCCATTGAAACCGAATTACTGCATGGCAGCGGAGAATCGAAAGGTATGGAAATGCTGGTAAAAAAATCGGAAGGGAAACTTACCGGATGGCTGGGATACACCTGGTCGAAAACCACCCGCACTATTGAAGGCATCAACAACGGCAATCCTTACCCGTCGTCATACGACCGGACTCACGATATTTCGCTGGTATCAAGTTATCAGTTAAATGATCGTTGGAATTTTGCTGCTAATTTTGTTTATGCCACGGGAAATCCAACTTCGTACCCGGTTGCCAAATACAATGTTCAGGGAAATCAGGTTTTTGAATATTCGGCACGTAACAGCAACCGAATACCGGATTATAACCGCCTGGATCTTTCTTTTACCTACGACTTTAAAAAGAACGTAAACCGACGCTTTAAGCAGTCAATCAACGTTTCAGTGTATAACGTTTACGGACGCCGAAATGCCTATTCTATCACTCCGCAGGCAAACGAAGACAATCCAAATCAAACTGAATTTGTCCGTTTGTCAATAATCGGAGCTCCTATCCCATCCATCACTTATAACGTTAAATTCTAATAGCCATGAGAACAGCACAAATAATAAAAGCATTTATCATCCTCATTTTTGCCGTTATCGCACTAACCTCTTGCGAAGACGTAGTTGAAGTGGATTTAAATGATGAAGATATCGATCTGATAGCCGTTGAAGCATACATCAACACCAAATCAGAAAATAACATTTACGTAAAACTTGAACGTACATTGCCGGTTAATCAAACAGCACAAAATCCTGCAATTAATGATGCAGTGGTTCAAATTACGGATGATGCACAAACACCTCACACGGTAACTTTAGCAGAACAGGGATCAACCGGAGTTTATTTACTGCCTGCAGGTGTTGACTACCCGGGAGTACCCGGAAGAACTTATACCTTAACTATTACTACGCCTGATGGTACTGAGATTACTGCAGAAGATTACCTGCAGGAAGTTGAAACGCTTGATTCGGTTAAGGTAAACTTGAGTAGTATTGGGGATTTTGAATACCTCGGTATTTTTATTAATTCGCAGGAAACACCCGGTTTGGGTCATTATTACAAATGGGATATTTACATTAATGATGAGTTTTTGTACAACGGCGAGGACCTGGCTTTTGCCAGCGACGAACTGGTTGACGGAAATTACATTTACGACATGCTAATTTATCTGGATTGGGAAGAGGAAGAGGAAGATCAGATACTTCACGAAGGAGATACAATACGTGTAGAACAACTTTCCATATCATCGGCAGCCTACGATTTTTACTGGGGATTAAGCGACCAGGCCTGGGCCGGAAGTCCGTTTAGTGTTCCTCCGGCAAATGTTCCAAGTAACCTGAGGTCGAACGATGGAAAACGTATTCTCGGGTTGTTTTCAGCCCGCGATATATCAGTTGGAAATATCATTGTAATTGATGAGTCGAATTATACTCCATTGATTTCAGGTATTCCGAAAAATTAAAAAAACGAAGCTTGCATAAGGAATTTTGCAAGCTCAGAGACTGTTTAATTTTTATCTTTTAGAAATATTATAAAGGATTTTTTACTAATTCAAGGCGAAATTGATACGAATAGTAAGTACTATTTAAAGAAATTTTCAACGAAGAAGTAGTAAAAAAGACAAATAATAGAATAAATGGATAAATTTTAAACAGTCTCTTAATTTTGTTGTCGGTATTAATTGCTACTTTTCGTTAATTTTGTTGACTCAACGAAATGAAAAAGAATATTGAAAAAATATCGTCCTATTTAAAAGTGGAACAACTTAAAAACGACAAACGTGTTGTCGTTTTTTTAGTTTGTGTATTCATAGCAACTGTATTATGGTTTTTAAATGCACTGGAAAAAGATTACACAACTACAATTGCGTATCCGGTGCGTTATGTGAGTCCGCCCAACCATCAATTTCTGGCAAACACGCCACCCGAAAAGCTCGATTTAAAAGTTGAAGCACATGGTTTTACATTACTTCGCCACAAACTAAGTTTTGCCTATTCGCCAATTGTATTAAATCTTTCAAATATTACACGCAACCTGGAATCGAATAACGGTGTTTACTTTGTCCCTACGAACACTTTGCAGCGGCGAATTTCAAGTCAGATAAGTAACGAGATCAGCTTACAACAAATAAGTCCCGATATTATTCGTATTGCTCTCGATAGTTTAAAAACAAAAACGGTTAAAGTTAAAGCCGATGTGTCGGTTAATTTCAAACCTCAGTTTAACCGTAAAAGCCCTGTAAAACTAGAACCAGAAGTGGTAAAAATTACAGGCCCGGCATCAACGGTTGACACTATTCGTTTTCTGCAAACAGAAAAGCGTTCGTTCGATAATGTTGATGCCACAATCAATCGAAATATAAAACTACTTCATCCGGAAACCACAACCTTGGTTCCGCAGGAAGTTCTGTTACAAATCGAGGTAGAAAAATATACAGAAAAGCAACTTAAGTTGCCAATACAGGTGGTTAACAAACCAGCTGATGTAAGTATTAAACTTTTCCCCTCGGAGCTTACATTGAACTGTATGGTTGGTTTAAGCGAGTTCGACAATATATCTGCTGCTAATTTCAGGGCTGTTATCGATTATTCGTCCATCAGTGACAACGAAAGTCGTTTGTCGGTTAAAATAGCGACCAAACCTTCATTTGTTGAGATTACCCGCTACACGCCCGAATCGGTAGAATACCTCATTGAAACGTATTAATCACATGGCGATTAAAATTGGCATTACCGGAGGAATAGGAAGTGGTAAATCGATAATTTGCCAGTTGTTTAAACTATTAGGGGCACCGGTTTTTGAGGCCGACGTTTGGGCGAAGGAACTGGTAAACTCGCACGAAAAAATAAAAACCGGACTTATTGACTGGTACGGCTCCGATATTTACACGCAAAATGGCACAATCGACCGCAAAAAGCTGGCTGGCATAATTTTCACTAATGAAATAGAGTTGCAGAAAGTGAACAATTTGATCCATCCGGTTGTGCGCGAAGAATTTCAAAATTGGGCCGAAAAACAGATAAGTCCTTACGTCATTCACGAAGCAGCAATATTATTCGAAAGCGGATTTTATAAAATGATGGATCAAACCATTTTGGTGACTGCTCCCGAGGAAATGCGAATCGAACGCGTTTCAACGCGCGACGGATCGGATGCAAAAGAAGTACGTGAGCGTATTCAGAAACAATGGAGCGACGATAAAAAACGTCCATTGGCTACATTTGAAATTAGAAATGATAATAAAACACTGTTAATACCTCAGATCATTAAAATTGATAAACAACTAAAAGAATATGGGAAAATTTGGTAAATGGATAGGCGGAGGACTCGGATGGGCTTTAGGGGGTCCGCTGGGCGCAATTATAGGCTTTACTGTAGGTGCAATGGTTGATGGCGGAAAAGAAGCTGTTAAGCACGGAGCAACATCAGGATATTCAAGACGTACTACAACCGGTGGATATGTGATGAGCTTGCTGGTTTTAGTGGCTGCCGTAATGAAAGCTGATGGAAAGGTTTTGAAGTCGGAACTTGATTACGTGAAAAAATTTATGGTACACAACTTCGGCGAAGATTCAGCCCAGGAAGCCATAAAAATGTTGCGCGACCTGTTGCAACAAACCATTCCTGTTAACGAAGTTTGCAACCAGATAAAAGCAAACATGAATTACTCGGCACGTTTGCAACTGGTGCATTTTCTGTTTGGCATTGCACAAGCTGATGGAGAAGTGGACGTATCGGAACAAAAACTTATTACGCATATCTGCAATCAGATGGGAATCAGCAATGCCGATTTTGAATCGATACAGGCCATGTTTGTTCCTAATACCGACGGTGATTATAAAATCCTGGAGATTGAGCCTTCTGCCAGCAACGAGGAGCTGAAAAAAGCATATCGCAAAATGGCCATGAAATACCATCCTGATAAAGTAAGTAACCTGGGCGAAGATGTTCAGAATGCCGCTAAGGAGAAATTCCAGAAGGTAAATCAGGCTTACGAGAACATTAAAAAGGAACGGAAGATTGCTTAAAAACAGCCAGTCTCAGTTCTTTGTCATCTTGAAGGAAGAATGACTGAAAGATCTGTAACTTTGCAGCTATTTAGAAACAGATTTCTCTCCGTCAACTGACGGATCGAAATGACATAATATGAAAATCATCTCAACAAATATTGCAAAGCCAAGAATCATAGTTTGGAAAGGGAAAGAAGTTCCAACCGGTTTGTATAAATTTAGCGTTGATAAAGGAATTTTTCTTGAAAAGGAAGATGTGAAGCACGATAATGTAATGGACCGAAGATTTCATGGTGGTATTGACAAAGCCTGTTACCTGTATTCGGCTGATCATTACGAATTTTGGCAAAAACGTTATCCCGATCTGGAAATGCCCTGGGGAATGTTTGGCGAAAACCTCACCGTTGCAGGTTTAAATGAAAAAGAAACAAACATTGGTGACACCTATAAAATTGGTGAAGCAGTGGTACAGGTAACGCAACCGCGCCAGCCTTGTTTTAAATTACAGTTCCGCTTTACTAATAATGAGATCGTTCGTCAGTTTGTTGATTCGGGTTTTTCCGGAGTTTATGTGCGAGTGTTACAGAGCGGCCATGTTAATCCCGGCGATACGATGGAGCTAATGGAGAAAAAACAATCACTTTCCATTCATGAAGTTTTTTCATTGCTTTACACCGACGATTTTGATCAGAAAGTAATAAAAGCAATTAATGATCCTTTAATTGCCGAAAGCTGTAAACGTGATTTAACAAAACGTTGGGGTGATTTTTTATAAAACGGCAACACCGCGTTTTGCTGCATAAGGCTCACTTTTTCTTCCGAAAAGCCGATAATTTATCTCGTTAACCTACAGAATTTGGTAACAAACGACTAAAAACGAGAGAGAAGACTCACTTTTTATGCGCTTCTCCTAACTTTTTACCAGGAAATTCTCGCTTTTTGGTAGAATTTTCTCACTTTTTACAAGAATAGCGGGGCAAAAAACAAGCTGTTCCCGGTAATTTTGCCAAAATACGCTATAATTTACCTGGTAAACGACACTTTTTTGTTGCCTTACGCAAGCGGTAGCAAAGCTTACCAGCTATTGCAGCTAATTCATGCAAAATAATACACGGTATTCGAAATCAGGAAAAGCCGTAAGGGCACAAATAATCCAGAAGGGGTAAAGATATCAGTTATTCAGTATCGGGTGTAGCAGAACGTTTTCCGCGCGGAAAACGTTCGCCCAGTTCGTTCACAGCAGTTTCGGCACCGGGCTGCCCCATCGAAGCCGCGTTTTTAAGGACTTTATAGATAGACAAAGCCGAAGTATAAGCCTCACTTCCGGCTATGGTCATACTGTCGTCCATTTCGGTACACAAACGAAACAATACAGTATAAATAATTCGTATATCCCTAACGGCCTCGAAATCCGACCGGGCCTCAGGAACATCAATAAAAGCAGGCATATACTGTGGGTATTGCTGTGCATATTCAATAGCTTTTTCAACAAAAGCCACTGTTTTATCGCCCATTTTGGGCAGTTCTTTACGCTCTTCAGGCGTAAGGGTCATTAACTTTGGTTCAAGAACCGTGGCCAGGAGTTGGATAGCCTGGCCAATTTGTTGTTTTTCTTCATCGGTTAGATGGAATGAAAATCGATCTTCCATTTGATTACATTTTGTGATTTGTTAGGGTACTCAGCATTTGGAAAATTTCCCTGGCCGCCCCTTTTGGCTGCCGGGTACCATATTAATATTTATTGGGGCGTATGCCCCTTCTGGATTTAAAGTTGATTATTACAGTTTAATTATTCTTTTAGTTTGCTGTTTATATTTTACCAGGTAGGTACCTTCGGCAAATGGGCTTAAATCGATATACCCCGTTTTTTCAATTGGAATGGACAAAAGCATATTTCCGGCAACATCGAAAACCATAACCGGAACGCTTTGATCAACACCGGTAGCCACAGTAATACCCTGAGTGGTTGGATTGGGGTATATCTTAAAGTTGGATAATAGCATATTTGACACAGAGGTAATAACTAAATTCGCAGTATAAGAACTTTCAAGGTTATTCACCTCTGTGTTTCCCTGTATTCTGTTTCCACTTTCATCTTCCCAGTAATTAAAATCATATCCATCCTTTTGCACTTGTGGCAGAATAAACCCGCTTAACTGGTTTTCGCCAAATGCATTACTACCTATAAAGGTTACACCTGTTGGAATAGTTACACTGGTAAGTTTATTGTTATAAAATGCATAAGCTCCAATATAGGAAACACTATTTGGGATTGTAATCCCATTTAATGCTACCTGCTTAATAATTTCCGGCAAGTCTAATTGGCTACTTTTTAATATGGAGATATTGGTTAAATTATTTAAAGCAAAGGCATAATCGCCAATAGAATCGATTCCTTCGGCTATAGTTACACTATTAAGTTGCATATTGTAAAAGGCACTGTCGGCAATACCTTTTACTTCAATTTCTTGTCCGTTTATATTTATGCTTGCCGGAATAAAGATGTCTTTCTCCGTTGAATTTAAGAAGTTAGTAATAATCCCTTTTTGCTCATTAAAAGTTACATCACCAGCTTTAATTGTATACACATTTACCTCGGTAAATATTGCCGTATATGAAAGATTTAAATTGGTAACTGTTGCATCAGCCTGAAAAGATTTTCCGTTTGAGTCTTCCCAATGGCTAAAGAAAAAGCCGATCTTTTCGGCCTTTGGTAAAACAAAAGAATTTATACTGGTATTATCAAATGCCTTCACTCCAATACTGGTAACACTTTCTGGAATTGTTATAGTTTTCAGCCAATTTCCATAAAATGCTTCTTCGCCAATAACCGTTACACTGTTTGGGATTTCAAGTTCCATTATATGGTTATACCAAAATGCTTTATATCCAATTTCGGTAACACTCTTTGGTAGGGTTACACCTGTTAATTCACATCTTAAAAAAGCATAATCTCCAATACAGGTAACATTGTTTGGAATAAAGTCTATATGTTTTGCAGATCCACCATATGATACAATTTTGCTATTATCAATACTTCCGTCTTCGTTACGTGCATAAATAATTCCGTTTGAAGCCTGACCGCTTACTATACTGATTTGATTGGCATTAAAAGCACCCCCTCCTATTTTAGTTACACTTGTAGGAATACTTATTTTTGTCAAACTATTTCCCATAAAAGCAGCTATACCTATTTCTTCTATTCCGTTTTCGAAATTAACGCTGGTTAGTTGCTTATAGTCAAAGGCTTCTTTTTTGATTGATTTTATAGCAACAATTTTTCCATTCACATTGAAAGTGGCCGGTATTGTAATGTTTTTTTCGACCATGTTGTAATAAGATGTAATACTGCCTGTTGACTCATCAAAGCCCACATCTTCATATTTCAAAATGTAGCTTAAAGACGAAAACATAGCTTCGTATTGAGATTCTAAATTGGTAACAGTGGTGTTTGCCTTAATTAAATAACCATTAGAATCCATCCAGCCATTTAACTCATGATCCTCTTTTTGAGAATCAGGTAAAACAAAACTGGTTAAAATGTTTTCTGTAAAAGCACCGGCTCCAATAAAAAATACACTTTTGGGAATTGTTACACTTGTTAATTGGTTTCTGACAAACGCGTATTTCTCGATCTTATTTACTTTGTTTGGAATAAAATCAATAACATCGGCTGTACCTCCATAAGATATTATGGTGCTCAAATCTTCGCTTCCATCTTCGTTACGCGCATAAATAATTCCGTTTGAAGCTTGCCCGTTTATCTGATTGATTGTATTGTTATTAAATGCGGCTCTTTCAATTTCTGTTATTCCTGCAGGTAAGGTCAGGCTGCTTATCGAATTTAGCTCAAAGGCAGATTCACTAATCGTTTGTGTTCCTGCCGTAAGTGATACTTCCTCAAGTTGATGATCATAAAAAGCCTTTTCTCCTATAACTTTTACCCTAATATTGGCACCATCCACATGAAAACTAACCGGTATGGCAATCTTTTTTTCATTTTGATTGGTATAGCTGGTAATGGTACCGGTGGTTTCGTCGAATGTAACATCATCTAAAGTAAGGATATACAAGGAAGCATCGATAAATTGTGCGGTATAGTTATTATAAGCAGAAACAGAAGATAAATCACGAACGATATAACCAAAACTATCTTCCCAGTGGCTAAAGTTATATCCTTCTTTTTCGGCTACAGGAAGTGCAAAATACCTAAACTCATTGCTTTCAAACGCTCCTTCATGAATTCTGTAAATACTTGTTGGCAGTGATACACTGGTGAGGTCACATCCGTAAAATGCAAATTCACCAATTGTTGTAACACCTTGAGGAATAAAATCCATTTCCGTCGCAGTTCCGCCATAGGATATAATTGTTGTTCTATCTTCACTTCCATCAGAATTTCGTGCATAAATAATTCCATTTGATGGCTGATCGTTTACCATTGTAATTGAGTTATTATTAAAAGCTCCCATGCCAATTGAAGTAACCGTTGCAGGGATTACAATGCTTCTTAATCGATCGCCGGAAAAAGCAAATTCGCCGATTGAAGTTACAGCAACATCGGTACCGTTAACATTGAACGAAGGCGGTATTACAATGTATATTTCATATCTTGTTTTGTAACTTTTTATCTCGCCGGTTAATTCATCAAAATCAACATCATCAAGAGTTAGCGTATATCTTGCCGAGACAAAAGTTGCGGTATAGGATTGACCAATTTTGTTTACTTCAGTATTTGCCATGTACCGGGTATTTTGTTCGCCACCAAGCCAATACATAAATACACTACCTTGTTTTTTTGCATCGGGTAATATCAAACTACTTAAGTTATTACCATAAAATGCACCTCCCCCTATATATGTAACACTATCAGGAATAGTTACATTATCTATTTGATTTCCGTTAAATGCGTTTGCGCCAATATATTTTAATCTTTCAGGTAATACAATTTCTGAAATTTGATTTGTTCGAAAGGCATTCAAATGGATAGTTTCTAAACTATTGGGAAACGAAACTTCTGATAAATTATTTTCAAAAAACGCTTCACCGCCAATAACTTTTACTCCTTCAGGAATAGTAATGCTTGTTAATTTGTTTTTTGAAAATGCACCAGAACTAACAAACGATAGCCCGCTTGATAATTTAACGCTGGCTATTTGATTTCCCCCAAAAGCCCCTTTTCCAATATATTCAACTCCATCCGGAATTAAAAGAGTGGCTATCTTATTATTCGGAAATGCATTATCTGCTATTGAATCAAGGTCGTTACCAAATGTTACAGAAATAATCTCACTATTTGCAAAAGCATATTCTCCAATCGAAACTACGCCATCGGGAATGGTTAAATTAACAATTTGGGTATTATAGAAACACCACTCGGGAATATGCTGAACACTTGATGGAATAGTTACAGAAACAAGTTTACTATCCCAAAATGCACCGCGTTTAATAGTTGTAACCGTATTTGGGATTTTAATATTAGTAATAATTGAATTGGTAAATGCAAGTTCTCCAATTGTTGTAACTGTATATACAGAATCTAAAATTGTAAAACTACCCGGTATTTCAATATCGGTAGCGGTACCATTGTAACCTACTATTGTACCTGTATGCTTTTCAAAAAAAACATCGTCCAGAGTAAGTACATGAGTTGCGCTTGCGCTATATCCAAAAACAAGGAATAACAAATTCAATATTAATGATTTTAGAAAGCAAAAAATCTTTGTATTCATAATATCGGTTTATAATAATTTGAACCTAACACAATCAATAGTGGTCTGTTACTACAACAAATTAAATCAAGAACTCATGTATACTTATGTTGAAAGAATTCTTAAATTATTGAGTTGATTTTTCAAGTGATAATCACCTCCTAAAAGCACAGTCCGATAGTAAAATTTAAACAAGGTAATTTCGATTTTTTTTCATCGGGCATATCAGTAAGCCAGACATCGCCTTCGTTAATAAACATATCAGCAACTTGCTGCAAATAAACATTTTCGTAATCATCACTTTCCAGTTTTGCACTAACAGTATTAAATTCAATACCTACAATTAGCAAACTATACCTGAAATTTAAACCGGTAGAGAAACCAATAGCAACCGGATCGGAATAATAATCGTCGGCATTATCAATATCATCGAAGTATGGCACCGCGACTGTGGCCCAAGCAAAATCAGCTTTAGCATAGACATCAATGGCCATTTTATCCATAGGGCTGTAAGAAAACGATGGCCCTATTTTCGATCCTACCCTGAAAATATCGAGGTGCATTTCCATCTCACTGTCATTATCGCGAAATTTATTGTAATTGGCATATAGGTAATCAACATTTAATCCCAATACCATTTCGTCGGAATTAAGAATGGATGAGAATTGGAAAATATTTCCAAATTCGAATTTGGCACCTGTCCGGCTCATGTTATCTACCCAGCCATCTTTGCCCACATCAAAGTGGTTCCACGACGGTAGCGAATAGCCCCCCCTAAAATAAAATACATTGCTAAGGTCTTGACCAATAGAGCTAAATGATAGTAAAACAATTGTAAATAGAAAAGCTAATTTTTTCATAATAATTGGGTTTTAAAATATTTAATAATGTTTAATATTAGTTGGAACAACTTACACACATACCTTTAACCTCGCCATTCGTAAGTTCTTTTGAATCGCCATTTGAGTTGTATAGCGTACATTCAAATTCGGCTTTCATTACTTTGTTCGAATAGAAAGTTTGTAAGTCGGTGTATTCGAGTAGATGAAACGAGCTATTATTTTGAGTTGCCGGGAGAAATCCCGACGACCATTGCACTCCATCGTTATTAACATAATAAATCAATGCACCATCTTTACCGTTTTCTTCTTCCGATAATGACTCTATCCCGTAGTTATATGTACCGGTATTGTACATTTCAAGAATCTGATTGCACCAAGGAGAGTCGGAGAACGTTTTTAGAAAAATTACTCCGGCAGAGTTATTCGCCGAAAGGCCCTTCATAAAAACAGTACCGTCGTAATACTGATAGCCACCGTTGTTAGTTCCTCCACCCGATATTGGGCCATTTCCATAGCCATCAATATTATACTCCAACTGCACTTTTTCACCATCAATTGTAGCTACAAAATAATACTCAGCGGTAATTTCAAATTCAGTGATTTCTTCTGTTTCGTTTTCATCTTTAGAACAGGCAAGCAAAAATAGTGTGATGCTTAGTAAGTAGATTACCTTATTCATGTTTGTTCTCAGGTTAATTAAATAGTTATATTCCTAAAAAAATTGGGTGATCTTTCCTACTACACTGGGTCTTTAGCTGTGTCACCGGGTTATTTATGTATTTACTGTGTTCTAAATTAAATCATTATCCGGTTAAATACAATACAGACTTTCTATTTATATATAATATAAATAAAGTATTTGTTAAATAGAACGATGTAAAGATAATTTTGCAAAACCTAATTCGGTTACTAAACTTAACCACTATGCATTGGAAATACATAGGTTTAAGACTCGAATGAAATTCGATGAATATATACTGGACGGAAGTCAGAAGTCAGAAGACGGAAGAAAAAGATTTAACAATTCTTTAAAAACTTCGGTCTCCCGACTTCGGTCTTCGGTCAAAAACTAAATTTTATAGAAACTAAAGTAGCTGCAATAATCCCAAAGTTTCGGGAGCAGGGTATTAACCATGAACTTGAAAATAAATTTCGAAAGCCTATAAATAAAAGGATTTTAGGGTTACCTTTCCCCTTTTTACAGAATATATAAGTGGACAAGGAAGGAAGTGCAAACCTCTTTTCAACCATTAAATCAGAAGTGCAACATCAAATTGCAAAAGACATTAAGGAGGCTTTGAAGATGGCCTCCTTTTTTATTTCCTTGTTTTGATTTTACATTCTTTCAGGCATTTCAACTCCCAGTAAGCCCATACCGTTTTTAACTACCTGCCCCACTGAAGAAGCCAGTACCAAACGGAAGTTTTTCACATTGTCGTTTGCTTCACCAAGTATCGAATGATCGTGATAAAACTGGTTAAATTCTTTCACCAGCTCGTAACAATAGTTGGCAATAATTGCAGGACTGTAGTTCTCGCCTGCCTCCTCCACAACCGATGAAAATAAGGATATACGTTTCAGCAGGTCCTTTTCTTTTGAAGAAAGAGCCTCAACAACAACATTTTCATCGATAGTAATATTTTGATCAGCAGCTTTGCGAAGCACCGATTTAATACGTGCATAGGTGTATTGAATAAACGGACCTGTATTCCCGTTAAAATCGATTGATTCTTCCGGATTAAACATCATGTTTTTACGTGGGTCCACTTTCAAAATGAAATATTTTAATGCCCCAAGGGCGATCATTTTAAAAGTGTTCTCGGCATCTTCTCCAGTCAGCGAATCCAATTTCCCTAACTCTGCCGACATTTCGCGTGCTACCTCTACCATGTTTTCAACCAAATCGTCGGCGTCAACAACAGTGCCTTCACGCGATTTCATTTTTCCTGATGGCAATTCGACCATTCCGTAAGAGAAGTGGTACAAATCTTTTCCCCAGCTAAAACCAAGCTTATCTAACAAAATGGCCAAAACCTGGAAATGGTAGTTTTGCTCGTTACCCACTACATAAACCATTTTATCGATCGAATAGTCGTTAAAACGCATTTTAGCGGTACCAATATCCTGGGTCATATAAACTGAAGTACCATCGCTGCGTAAAAGAATTTTCTGGTCGAGTCCTTCGCCGGTAAGATCGGCCCAGACCGAATTATCTTCGCGTTTTGTAAAAGTACCTTCTTCAAGGCCTCTCAATACCTCCTCTTTTCCAACCAGGTAAGTATCCGATTCGTAGTAGATTTTATCGAAACCAACTCCAAGTGTTTTATAGGTTACATCGAAGCCTGCATAAACCCAGTTGTTCATCATTTTCCAAAGTTCAACTGTTTCCTCGTCTTTTGCCTCCCACTTTCTCAATAATTCGCGGGCTGCAATAATTGATGGTGTCTGGTTCTCGGCTTCTTCTTTTGAAATACCTTTTTCAACCAGCTCTGCAATTTCGGCTTTGTAATGTTTGTCGAATTCAACGTAGTATTTTCCAACCAGGTGGTCGCCTTTCATTCCAGTACTTTCAGGAGTTTCACCATTACCCCATTGTAGCCAGGCATACATCGATTTGCAAATGTGGATACCACGGTCATTCACAATGTTGGTCATTACTACCTTTTTACCATTGGCTTTTAATATTTCAGAAATTGAAAAGCCCAAAAGGTTGTTTCTGATGTGCCCTAGGTGAAGCGGTTTATTGGTGTTTGGCGACGAATATTCAACCATAACCAGCTCGCTTTCATCCGTAACCGGTTTAAACCCAAATGAACGGTCAGAATAGCTATTCTTAAGAATATTCAGCCAGTAGTTTTCGCTAATCACAAGATTCAAAAATCCTTTGATTACGTTAAAACTTTCAACGTTTTTAATATTTTCAACGAGGAACGTTCCGAGTTCTTCAGCAGTTTGTTCAGGCGATTTTTTTGAGTATCGTAAAAAAGGAAAAACCACAACGGTTATATCGCCGTCGAAATCTTTGCGGGTATTCTGAACCTGTACCTGGTTTTCCGGTAAATCTGCACCGTATAAAGACTTTATTGCTTCAACGGTTCCTGTCTGAACTAAACTTTCAATACTCATAATTAAACTACTATTTTTTGAGACCGCAAAGATAATACATTACAGCCATAAACAAGAAAAGCCCTGTCGATTGACAGAGCTTTTCCAAAATATTTAATTAAAGCTTATTTGCGAATTTTTGCTACTTCAAATTCTGCTCTACGGTTTTTCTGTTTGTTCGAAATTGTTGTATTAGGAACAGCTGGTTTGCTTTCACCATAGTTGTTTGAACCTACATAAGCGTTATTTACACCTTTTTTCAGTAAGTATTTAACAACAGCCTGAGCACGTTTTTCAGAAAGTGTCATGTTGTAGTTGTCAGTACCAATGTTACAAGTGTGACCACCAATTACAATATCGTATTCTTTAGCGGCATTCAACTGATCGGCCAGTTTATCCAACTCAGCAGTAGCAGCTGGTTTCAACTTGTCACTATCGAAATCGAAGTAAATCGTTGGAATTGAAATTTCGCTCCAATCCGGGCAACCATTGTTGCTTGCAGGACCTGGTTGTGATGGACATTCATCTTCACAATCAATTACACCGTCGCCATCTGAATCAAGCGGACATCCGTCTGCATCTACAGGACAACCTTTTGGTGTATCAGGACATTTGTCTTTTGGATCTGGAACACCGTCGCCATCGGTATCAGGACATCCATTGAATTTAGCCAATCCCGGAGTATCAGGACACTCGTCATCTTTATCAGCAATACCGTCACCATCTCTATCCGGGCAACCATTCAATTCTGCCTTACCAGGCTCGTCAGGACAATCATCTTTGTAATCAGGAACGCCGTCGCCATCCGAATCAATTGGACAACCTTTTTCGTCTACCTGAACTCCAGGAGGTGTGTTAGGACACTCATCCTTTCTGTCTGGTACGCCGTCACCGTCAGAGTCTTTTGCTTTTCCAAGTGAAAATTCCAATATACTGGTAACCATAATGTGATCGTCAGTTACATCGGCACCTACACCATTAACCTCGCGCATTCCTTCAATACCTTTAACGTACGAAGCTGCTACAAATAATGCCGTATTATCACTGACAGGGAATTTTAACCCGGCACCTGCATCAAAGTTAATGCCTGATTCCATGTTATCCCACATCATACCCGGACCAGCAAATAAATAGGGTTGAACGGCCATGTCGTCATTATAAAGTTTCAAGCGAAGATTTAACAATGTATTGAAAACGTCAATTCCAGGCTCTTCAAATGACAACCTATTGTCCAACATAAGGTCAAATCTCGGGCTCAAATAACGGCTAATATAAAAATCAGCCAGGATACCCGTATTCTCACTTTCCAGATTATAGTCAACACCAGGTCCAACACCTATGGCCCACTTGTTGTCTGAATTCTGAGCCATAGCAACTCCGAATGTCATTACAAGTGCAAAAAAGAAAAGAGTAAATTTTTTCATAGTTTTGAATTTATTTTGTTTTTTGTTGAATTCTAAGGGCAATTTAGAAATTAATTCCCACGAATCAAAAAAAGTTATATGTCTTAATTTTATGCTTAAAAATATTTTTTAACAAATTTAAAGATTTAAGACCAATTAATTCAAAATATTAAACATTTTGTTTTCAATAATTGACATAGAAACTACCGGGCAGAGCTATAAAAACGGAAAAATTACCGAAATAGCTATCTACCAACATAATGGACAAGAAGTGACCGACTCTTTCTCCACTCTTATAAATCCGGAAATGGACATTCCATTTTTTATTACAGAACTTACCGGAATAAACAATGAAATGGTGAGAACAGCTCCGAAATTTTACCAGGTGGCAAAGAAAATTATTGAAATGACCAGGGGCCGGACTTTTGTTGCCCACAATGCAAGTTTCGACTATAAGTTCATTAAAGAAGAATATGCGCGTTTAGGTTACGATTACAATCGTAAAACAATGTGTACCGTGAAATTATCGCGCAAACTGCTACCGGGTCACAAATCCTATTCACTAGGAAAAATATGCGCTGAACTGGGGATAGAAATAAATGGCCGACACCGCGCTGCTGGCGATGCACTGGCCACTGCAAAACTTTTTGATATTCTTGTTGAACAAAACGGATCTTTGGGAAACCCCAAAGCCGTTAACAACTACAGGTTGTTTTAATCCGCCTGTTCTTCTGTGGTGTCTTCCTCTTCTGTTTCCGAAAAATCAAGCATGTCTTTTTCCTGCAGGGTATTGTACCACTGCAGTACCTTTTTAATATCGGAAACATATACACGATCCTGATCGTAATCAGGCAATACTTTTTCAAAATAGCCTTTTAACTCATTTCCTGATGATTTGTGCGAAATGGCTGCTCCACCATCTTCTGCATCCGAAATGGCTTTGAAAACATCTTTTAAGGGCACATCTGCCTCGTATGTATAAATGGCTATATCTTCTAAAGCCGATACTTTGGCGGTTGAATAAACCGGAATACGCTTTTTGGTGTCCAGAGATTCTACAATAATGCTGTTTTTACTTTCGGCAACCATTTTAAACAGTCCCGACTGACCTGAAATTGCTAATATACCTTTTAACATGACTATCTAATTTTCGGCGAAGATACAATTTTTGTAGAATCCAAAAAGTAAGCACCAAAAAGTAAAAAGCCGGAAGTCTGCCTGTTTAAGCAATCTCCCGGCTCAAAATATTAATTATTAAGATTTTAAATCAAGCGTTAAAACAATTTAATTTAATCCGATTTTAAAGGCTACTCCAGTTTTAAACCATCTGCCCGGCTGTATAACATTGCCAATGTCGTTATACTGTTTATCGAATATATTGTTTACCGAAGCAAACAGCGTGAACTTTTTATGCCGGTAATTCAGTTTTCCATCGAAAACCCAAAACGGATCGTAAGCAACTTCTCCAACAGGTATTTTATTCTCAAATTGGGTGTAACTTCCTTCCCTGTCCTGGAACACAAAATGCAAATCAAGTGTTAAACCTTTCGCCAGCTGCTCGCTAAGCGAACCAACCAGTTTATGTTTCAGGTTATCCAAAGCATAATTCGACACAAAACCGGCATTTCCTTTTTCTACATTATTATATAGGTAACTGATTTGAATATTTGGATAATGGCTTCCAAACTCATTTCGGAACAACACCTGCGCCTGAATTTCAGTACCCCGATTATTGATTTCGGTAAGGTTTTGCGGTTGCCAGATTTCCGAAGTCGCATCTTCTTTTACCCAATCGATAATATCTTTTCCGTGGCGGTAAAACAATACAGCGTGTCCGCGAACCAGTTTCGATCTGAGTTTTAAACCACCTTCCAGGGTGGCCGACTTTTCAGGTTTCAAATCGGGGTTACCGATGTTTGATGGACCATCATAATACAAATCGGTAAAAGTTGGCATGCGTAACGAAGTGTTGTAGCTTGAATAGATTTTAACTGCATCCGACACATTATAACTTACATCAATTCCAGGAAAGACATTTAATCCCAAATCACTTCCCGAAATGTAGTTCGCCATCAATCCTGCTGTGAAAGTCCAGTTATTAATATAATAGGCATGTTCTAAAAATCCGGAAACCGTATTTCGGTCATCCGATTTGGTGAACTGCGCATCCTCGCCCGGCACATCTTTTGGCTCGTCCATGTCAATTCCCAGCGTATTACTATAAATCTGTTCGCGGCGGAATTCAACACCAAAAGCAGTTTTTCCGGCAGCCCACTTAATCCACGAGTTCAGGTTAGCACCGTAAACATTGGTGAGGTGATGGTTATGCCCGGTGTAAACACTAAACTGAGAATTACCTTCATCATCAATATATGGATATCCTGCAACTTCACCGTCCATTACATAAAGGCCATCTTCATTTTTCTCATAATAACCTTTTTCCCGGAAAGTCTCAAACCGATCCTGATGTCGCCTATAATATACAGAAGGAGCCAAGTGTAAAGGTCCCTCTCCTTCCCACTTCAATGAAGTGAACAACGTTTTGGTTGCTTCATACTGATTAGGATATTTAGCTGTATAAAAACTGTTCGCACCAAATCCCTTTTCCGAAATACCCAGCTGAAATTTCAGCACACCATTTTCGGTATACAATTGATTGGAATAAAAACCATTCAGCTCATTAAAATCGGTGTTGTTCGTGTAACCGTCCGATCGTTTTCCGCTAAACGCAAGCATATGTTGCATTTTTTCGGTTGAGAACGAGCCGGAGAGATTTCCATCGAAATAACCAAAACTACCACCCGAAACCGCAGCAGCAACCTCTGAATTTACCGACTGCCGCGTTACAATATTAATAGCCCCCGAAAAAGCATTGGGTCCGTAAACACGTGCGGCCGGTCCTTCGAGAATTTCGATTCGCTCGATTTGGGCTAAACTTACCGGAAGATTTAAATTGTGATGGCCGGTTTGCGGGTCGGTGATGTTGATGCCGTTAAGCAGGATTAACGTTTGGTCGAAAGTACCACCGCGAACACTAACGTCCGCCTGTACTCCTTCAGTTCCCCGTTGCCGTACGTCGATAGCTGCAACATACTCTAACAGGTCCTGAACACTTTGAGCCGGCGCCGCTTCAATTTCTTTTCGCTCCATCACGGAAATGATCCGTGCAACCTGCGAATACAACGCAGGTGTTCGTTGCGCACTTACCTCGATCTCATCAAGGTCGTATTCCATTTTAACTTCAGAAGTATCCTGAACAGTAGCCATTGTTATTACCGGTGTTGACAGAAAATAAACCACCGACAATACTGAAATGACAACTTGTTTCCTGACAGTTAGAAAAGAAGAATAGTTCTTTCTTCCCCACTTTCTGAAAGTTAAAAAAGATTGCGCATCATGATTAAACTTTTGATTTTTCATTATAATACTAATTGAATTTTAACAGACAGGATAGATTAAAACGCTTGATTTTTTGTTTATCGACTTATCCCGTCTCAAATTCGAACGACAAATATACGCTTTACAACCACATTTCAATACCCTCGACAAGGGGTAGTTACTAAGGAAACAAAGACTTAACAAAGGGTTTCGTAACCTTTAACCAATCAATGCGTTAGGCACTATAGAGAATCTTTATACAGCATAGACAGAATCAACTGCAATATCGCTCTGTTTATTTGCAATTAAGGACAACAATGACTTAAATTTGTTTAGACAAATTAAAAATAAGACGCCATGACTCAGATTCAATTTAACAACGCATTACTCGGATTGAGTGACAAATTGCATTACTATGCACTAAGTTTAACAGCCGACTCGGAAAGAGCAGATGACCTTCTGCAAGAGACTTTCCTGAAAGCATTAACTTATCGTGATAAGTTTACACAAAACACGAATTTTAAGGCATGGATTTACACCATTATGAAGAACACCTTCATTAATGATTACCGTAGAAACGTAAAAACAAAAAACACCTTCGATGGTTCAAACAACGATTTCCATCTGATGTTTTCGAAAGATAAAGTTTATCCTGCGCCAGATTCGTTCTACAGTTCAAAAGAAATTAACAAAAGCATTAATGCTTTGGATGACGAATATCGTATTCCTTTCCGCATGTTTTTAGAAGGATACAAATACAAAGAAATTGCTGAGAAACTTGATTTACCTTTAGGTACAGTTAAAAGCCGCATTTTCTTTACCCGCAAAAAACTTGAGAAAGCATTGAACGAATATTCAGAAAATTAATAATAGAGATAACGTGTATTGGTTTTAAAAGGTCTTCAGTTTTGAAGGCCTTTTTTTATTTTTGTAGAAATAAAAGTACCATGAAGAAAATTGCAGTTCATTTAGCCGAAGGATTTGAAGAAATTGAAGCCATAAGCATAATTGATGTGCTTCGAAGAGCCGGTTTTGAGGTTACCGTTGTATCTATGAACAAATCAATGGAAGTAAACGGGGCACACGATATTACCGTAAAAGCCGATACACTGTTTGAAGACCTGGATTACGACACCATCGAAATGATCGTGCTTCCGGGTGGAATGCCCGGTGCTACAAATCTGAAAGCACACAGCGGCCTGCGAGAGCAAATCTTAAATTTTAATGACCTTAAAAAGCCACTGGCCGCTATTTGTGCAGCTCCGATGGTATTCGGGAACCTGGGATTGTTGAAAGAAAAACAAGCAACTTGCTACCCGGGATTTGAAGATGAACTTCACGGGGCAATTATTACCGGAGAAGCAGTGACAGAAACTGAAAATATAATTACCGGTAAAGGAGCCGGAGTAGCCATCAAATTTGCGCTTAAAATTGTAGAAAAGCATAAAGGAAAAGACGTTGCCGATGAACTGGGCGCAAAAATGATTGTACAATAGAAATTATTAAACCATAAAAAAGCCGCTTCAAAAAAATGAAGCGGCTTTTTTATATCTCAAACTTACTTATTTCGTTTTCTCCGCAATCCAGTTTTTGGCATTAACAAAAGCCTGAATCCAAGGTGCAACCTCATCCGCTTTTCTATCGGCAGGGTAATTAGCCCAAAGATGCGGTTTGAAAGCACGCTCCAGGTGAGGCATCATTACCAGATGACGGCCATTATCTGAACAAAGCGATGCAGCGTTAAAATGCGATCCGTTTGGATTACCCGGATAACCTTCGTTGCTGTATTTCATCGGAATATTGTATTGATCTTCGTTAAACGGCAGGTAGAATTTACCTTCGCCGTGTGCTACCCAGATTCCGAGTTTCATGCCGGCCATATTTTCCAACATCACCGATTTGTTGTCCTGGATATCAACATTCAGGAACGAGGACTCAAATTTGCCCGATTCGTTGTGCAACATTTTTGGCTGAATGCTGTGTTCCGGATAAACAACTCCCAGCTCCACCATTACCTGGCAACCGTTACAAACACCTAAACTCAGCGTATCTTCACGCTGGTAAAATTTCTCCAGTGCCACTCGTGCTTTTTCGTTGAATTTGAATGCTCCGGCCCAACCTTTTGCCGAACCAAGAACATCGGAGTTAGAGAAACCACCAACAAAAACGATCATATTAACGTCTTCCAGTGTTTCGCGTCCTGCAATCAGGTCAGTCATGTGAACATCCTTCACATCCATTCCGGCAAGATACATGGCGTAGGCCATTTCACGGTCGCCATTTACACCTTTCTCACGGATAATTGCAGCTTTAACTCCCGATGCTGTGCGACGTTTCAAATCGATACCCAAATCGGCAGCTTTCCCGGTGAAATCTTTAAAATCAAATTTTAAAGCCTGGTTTTTATAATTCTGGAAGCGCTCTAACGCTTTTTCTTCTCCACTTTGTTTGCGGTCTAACAAATACGAAGTTTTAAACCACAAATCACGCAATGTATTGATATCGAAATCAGCTTCAACCGTGCGGTTCATTACTCTTACTTTGCGGTAAGGAACAGGGAAACCTAACGACAGGAAGTCAACTCCGGCCTCAGTCAGTTGTCTTTTCACCTCATCGTTATCAGCACACTGAATAACAATTCCTGGATTCTCAGCCAATAGAATTTTTGCCAGATCTTCTTCCTCAAAAGCAGTAACATCGATTTTCATTCCGCCTTTTACATTGGCGAAACACATGTCAAGCAGTGTAGTGATCAAACCTCCCGAAGCCACATCGTGACCGGCAAGAATAAGTTCCTGTTCAATGAGATCCTGAACCTTATTGAATGCATTTACAAATTTGGCAGGATCGGCAACTGTTGGAGCAATTTTCCCCAATTTATTGATCGACTGTGCAAAAGCACTTCCGCCCAATGCACGTTCCATAAAGGACAAGTCGATGTAGAGAATCTCTTTGCTTTCGTCGTTCACCAGTACCGGCTCAACTACTTTTTTCACATCGGTAACTTCGCCCGACGATGAGATGATTACCGTTCCCGGTGCCAACACAACATCGTCTTTGTATTTCTGTGTCATCGACATCGAGTCTTTACCTGTTGGGATATTAATTCCCAAGGCACAGGCAAAATCGCTGGCTGCTTTTACAGCGTTGTAAATACGGGCATTTTCTCCCGGATTTTTTGCAGGCCACATCCAGTTGGCACTCAACGATACACTTTTGATTTTATCTGGCATTGGCGCCCAGATAATATTTGTAAGCGATTCGGCAATTGAAAGTACCGAACCTTTTTCTGCGTCAACAAGAGCTGCTACCGGTGCATTACCGATTGCAGTTGCAAATCCGGCTTTTCCCTGGTAATCGAGTGTAATTACACCACAGTTATTCAGTGGTAATTGCAGCTCGCCGGCACATTGCTGTTTGGCAATTCGTCCGGTTACCGAGCGGTCAACTTTGTTGGTTAACCAATCTTTACTTGCCACCGATTCCAACTGAATGGTTTGCTCAACCAAATCGTATATTTCTTCCCAGTTGTACTCTAATTCGTCAAACTCGGGAACAATTGTTTCGTCTTCCAAAATCGTTTTTGGAGGATTTCCGAACATGTATCCCAATTGCCAGTCGATCGATTTTTCTCCGGTTGTCGAGTTCTCGAAAGTAAACTGCATGTCGCCGGTGGTTTCACCAATTTCGTAGATCGGTGCACGTTCGCGTTCTGCAATTTTACGAAGCAGTTCAACATGTTCCGGTTTCATAACCAGTCCCATTCTTTCCTGCGACTCGTTACCAATAATTTCTTTTTGCGAAAGCGTTGGATCGCCAACAGGTAATTTCGAAGTATCAATTTTTCCTCCGGTTGTTTCAACCAACTCCGACAAACAGTTCAGGTGTCCACCAGCACCGTGGTCGTGAATCGATACGATTGGATTATCATCAGCTTCACTCAATGCACGGATAGCGTTGTAAGCTCTTTTCTGCATCTCCGGGTTGGCACGCTGTACAGCATTCAACTCGATGGCATTTTCAAACTCACCGGTTGCTACCGACGAAACAGCTCCACCGCCCATACCAATGCGGTAATTATCGCCACCAAGCAATACCACTTTATCTCCTTTTACAGGATCGTCTTTCAGACTGTCTTTTTTATTTCCGAAACCGATACCACCGGCAAGCATAATTACTTTGTCGTAACCATATTTTACAAAATTTTCGAAATGCTCGAAAGTAAGTAACGAACCTGTAATTAAGGGTTGGCCAAATTTGTTACCAAAATCGCTGGCACCATTTGATGCTTTAATCAAGATTTCTTCCGGCGTTTGATACAACCAATCACGTTCTTCAGTTGCCTGTTCCCACGATCGCATCGATTCCGTTCTCGGGTAAGAGGTCATATAAACTGCTGTTCCGGCAATTGGCAACGCTCCTTTTCCACCTGCAATACGGTCGCGAATCTCACCACCCGTTCCTGTTGCTGCGCCGTTAAACGGCTCAACAGTTGTTGGGAAGTTATGCGTTTCGGCCTTTAATGAAAGAACCGTTTCAATATCTTTTACTTCAAAGAAGTCAGGTTTATCTTGCGTTTTTGGAGCAAACTGCTCAACAACCGGTCCTTGCACAAACGAGCAGTTGTCTTTGTATGCCGAAACAATTTTATTCGGATGCTCCTTCGATGTCTTTTTAATCATCTGGAATAACGACGATTCCATTTCTTTTCCATCGATAATGAAGGTTCCGTTAAATATTTTGTGACGACAGTGCTCCGAGTTCACCTGAGCGAAACCGTAAACTTCGCCATCGGTAAGCGGGCGTCCCATTTCTTTCGAAACACCGGCCAGGTATTGAATCTCGTCGTCGCTTAAAGCCAATCCTTCCTGTTCGTTGTACGCTGCAATATCTTCAATATTCAAAATCGGATCGGGTTCTTTATCGATCGCAAAAATCTGTTGATCAAGCCCATTATAAATAGCCTGAAGCATTGGATCGAACTTTGCTTTTTCGTTTTCAACCTCGAAAAATTCCTCCATACGACGGATTCCTTCGATACCCATATTCTGGGTTATCTCAACGGCATTGGTACTCCACGGTGTAAGCATTTCTTTACGCGGACCTACAAACCAGCCATCGATTTGCTGAGGTTTTAAACTTTCGGCTCCGGAAAATAGCCATACCAGCTTTTCGGTATTTTCTTCGCCCAAGGGCTGTGCAGAATAAACTGCGATAATACTGTTACTTTGAGTTTTAAAGAATTGAATCATGTTGCAGCGAACTATTAATTTAAGAACATGTTGTAAAACACGCTGCAAAGATAAAAAATATTAATTGGCAAGTTGGTTAAGTTATAACAATAAGACAACCATTTTTTAACACCACAAACGTTAAATAGGATTAAAAAACAGTGGATTTCATTTTTTCTGGTTTTCTTTGGGCAAAATTAAGTACATGAGAGCCTTATTGTTTATTGCTGCTTTAGTAGTTTTAGTATCGTGCAGCTCGCAACGAAATTTACAAAAAACATATATTGGTAAACCTTTGTCTGCCATGGAAACAGAATTTGGTCCTGCCACAACTGTTTTTAAAAAGGAAAGCGGCGACATTTATATTTTCGAGAAAATTGAGATGCTGAAAAGCACGGAAATCAGCCAACATAAACTTACGCTCGATCCGATGGTTACTCCACAAGTAAAAAAAACATCTCATTACACGGTAACCGTTATTGATGACGTAATAACAAAGGTTGAACTGGAAGAACGATATGATCGAAACAATTGAATAACGGGGTAAAGCTGCAGCTCACCGTAAAAAAGTAAATTGTGCATATCAGGTTTCAAGAAATTTTATAGTTTTGCAGGCACGTTCAAAAAAATAATGCCCAGGTGGTGGAATTGGTAGACACGCAAGGTTGAGGGCCTTGTGGGAAAATTTTCCCGTGCAAGTTCGAGTCTTGTTCTGGGCACAAATAAAAACAGCAACAATCTAATTTAGGTTGTTGCTGTTTTTATTTGATTCTGAATATTCTGATATGACTCCGACCTTCCCCTTCTTTTTATCAGTGCATCATAGAACAAATCCTTTTGTAATATTTGGTAGGGTAATCCCTCTGACTCCTGTATAAAATACAACAACAAATTTTATACATAACTCAAGAAAATGAAGCAGAAAACTTTATTGATTTTACTGGGAATCCTTCTATTCTCATTTTGGGCATGCGACCTAACATCTCCAATAGTTGATGATGATACAGATGATACAGAAGAAGCCTCAGCAGCTGCCGATAATGAAGACGATATAACAGATGCAAATGCCAATAATGATGGCGACCACGAAAAAACTTCAGATTATACATGGAGCAGTGCCGATGTTAATTCGATTACTCTAAATGGAACTTCCGTAACCGAGAGTTCTGATAATGTTGAGGTAAACGGTAGCATAATTACCATTACAGCCACAGGAACATATAGTTTTAGCGGAAATCTGAGTAACGGGCAAATCGTTGTTGAAGCAGCAGAAACCGATTTGGTCCGCCTACTGCTCGATGGAGTAGATATAAATTGCACAAACAGTGCCCCTATTTATATCAAAAGTGCGGAGAAAGTAATTGTCGTTGTTAACCAGAATACAGAAAATAAGCTAACGGATGGCAGCTCGTATGATTACGACGATGTTGAAGATGAAGAACCCAATGCCACAATTTTCAGTAAGACCGATCTTACACTTTATGGTGAAGGAAAACTGGTTCTAAACGGGAACTTTAACGACGCTGTTAACTCCAAAGATGGTTTGATTGTAGATGTAAATCAGCTTGAAATTAATGCTGTAGATGACGGAATAAGGGGAAAAGATTACTTGATTATTAAAGATGGAACGATCAATATTACTGCCGGTGGCGACGGGTTGAAATCAGACAATGAAAATGACGAAACACGTGGATACATCGAAATTCTAACTGTTGACATCGATATTACTGCCGGTGGCGATGCCATCTCAGCAGAAACTGATATTCTGATTGAAAACGGAACCTTCGATCTTACAACTAATGGCTCCAGTTCCTACTCCGACACGTCGTTAAAAGGGCTGAAATCGGGAGTGAATATGATCGTAAATACCGGAACATTTACAATTAGTTCTGCGGAAGATGCCATTCATTCCGATCAAACCATTACGCTAAATGGCGGAACCTATAACATTTCGGCCAGCGACGATGGAATTCATGCGGATTACGATCTCACAATAAATACCGGTGATTATGCAATTACAAAATCGTACGAAGGAATAGAAAGTACATCGGGAGATTTATCCATTAATGGAGGCACATTTGATATTGTTTCGAGCGACGATGGGCTAAATGTTGCAGCCGGTGGCGATAATATGGGAGGTGGTCCCGGTGGATGGGGAAAATCTGCCACTGCCACTTATACTTTACATCTGGCACCCGATTTCATGGCCGTAAATGCCCAGGGCGATGGCCTCGATTCCAACGGATCGGTTGAAATGAGTGACGGCCTGGTAATTGTAAATGGCCCAACAGGAAGTGGAAACGGGATACTCGATTACGATGATTCGTTTATACAAACCGGTGGCACACTAATAGGGGCAGGCAGCTCGGGTATGTTGCAGGCGCCCGGTTCTTCATCGAGTATAAACTGTGTTGTGTTTGTATTCCGTAGCACAAAACAAGACGGTACTTTATGCCACATAGAAACCAGCGATGGTGAAGATTTGGTATCTTTTAAACCGGCTAAAGATTTTCAGGCTTTTATATTCAGCTCGCCAGAACTAGATCAAGGCGTAAGTTATGATTTTTACAGCGGTGGTTCGGCTAGCGGCACAGCACAAAACGGATACTACTCCGATGCAACCTATACAGCCGGAACATTGCAAAAAACGTTTACGCTGTCTCAGCGTGTAACAGGATATCAATTAAGCTATTAAAATAGGATGTCACTAACTGCACTTTCACAACAGCTTGATGCTATTTCGCTTGATGAGATGAACGAAGTGGCACTGCTCAACCGATTTGATTCGAAATACCAATTATCGGTTAGCAAGCTAGAAGAAGTCCTTGAAGCCATAAAAAACGATTACTATATTTTGGAAATAAACGGAAAACGAAAACATAAATACAATACAATTTATTACGATACCAGTAACGATTCTTTGTATACCAATCATCACAATGGCAGGTTAAACCGACTAAAAATTAGAAAACGGGAATATGTAGATTCTGAACTGGCATTTCTGGAAATTAAAAAGAAGAACAACAAAGGAAAAACAAAGAAACTGCGAATGACTGCAGAAAACAGAAATGCTTCGTTCACCGCAAAAGAGTTGCATTTTTTAACCCAAAATACCAATTTCGACTTTCACCTGTCGAACTTTACCTTACGGGTTAAAAATATCAATTCGTTCGAACGCATTACACTGGTAAACAAAGATTTTTCAGAGCGCTGTACCATCGACATTCATTTGGTTTCTTATTCTCACTCGAAAAAACTGGAACTTGGAGATATGGCAGTTGTTGAGTTGAAACAAGGCAAAACAAACGTAAAAACGCCACTAGGCAACGCACTGAGCAAAAGCAGGGTTAAACCCAGAGGATTTAGCAAATACTGCATCGGACGGGCTTTTCTGGAACCCGATTTAAAAAGAAATCTATTTAAAGAACGGTTGCTTCAGCTTAAAAAACAATTTAAAAACGATATCGTGTTAACACCTCTGCACATAAAGTCAACATTAACTTTCATAGAAAACAATAATTATGGATCAGATACAGGATACAATTATCAGCGAGCCGCTCAGGTGGCTGGACATTAAGGTTATTAATCCCGAAGATTTCACCGAACTACTTGTTCGATTTGGTTTAAACCTTCTCATTACCTTCATTGTAGTAAACTACATATACTCAAGAAACAGTAATAGAAAAGATTTTTACTTCAGCTATTTTTCCATTAGCATGACCGTTTTCGTTCTATGCTTTCTGTTGGAAAGTGTAAAACTTGAATTGGGATTTGCCCTGGGTTTGTTTGCTATTTTTGGAATAATCCGCTACCGCACCGATGCAATTCCCATTAAAGAAATGACTTACCTTTTTGTAATTATAGGCATCTCCGTAATTAACTCGCTATCAAACAAGAAAGTTAGTCATGTCGAGTTACTTTTTACCAATATCGCTATCGTTTCAACCATGTGGATTTTGGAAAAGGTTTTACTTTTAAAACAGGAAATATGCCTGATCATCAATTACGAAAACATTAATAACATTAACATTAAAAAGAAAGCAGAATTATACGCCGATATACAGGAGCGCACCGGAATAAAGGTGAAACGAATTGAAATTGAAGAAGTAAACTATTTGCGCGATGTAGCCAAAATAAAGGTGTACCACGATATTAATGGTGCCAACGGCGAATCAAACACCTTTTAGTATATGAAGAAGATAATTTTAGTGCTGAGTGTAACACTTGCATTTTTCCAAACCTTTTCGCAGGATACCTGGTTCGAGACCGAATTTTCAACTGAAATTGCCAAAGACCTTGAATTCTCTGTATCTCCAGAAATACGTTTCAAAGAGAACCTCGAGCTGAACGAGTACTTCCTGCAAACAGGCCTGGAATATAAATTCAGTAAATATTTTAAATTGGGAGCCGGGTATCGCTTTGGCTACAACATAAACGGCGACGACGAGCACGAATCTTTCGGGCGTTTTCTTGTGGATGCAAAAACCGGTTTTAAATGGAAGAACTTTAACCCTAAATTCAGGCTCCGTTTTACCAACGACGATGATTTTGCCGACAATAACGAAGCAACAAATTACCTTCGTTACAAACTGGAACTGGAGTATAAAATTAAAAAGCTAAACCTGGAACCTTACATATTGAACGAATGGTATCACGACCTGGATGCCAAAGAATTCAGTAAATCGCGGTTTCAAGGTGGTTTGATGTATAAAATAAACAAACATCATAAAATTGGCGTTTACTACCGCTTAAACACCTATTTAAACAGCACAAAGCATATCAAAAACATTCTTGGGCTATCTTATAAGTTTAGCCTGTAAGTTAGTGTTATTATCATAAGTTAGTTTAAGGAGGTCCTAGCACCTCCTTTTTTAAATCTTACGTTGTACATCGCAACAAAGCCGATAAATCTTTCGTAGTAATACCTGTGGAAAAATCGAACCACCTTTCCTCCAAAAATCGGAGTCACTAATCGTAGGATAAATAATAATCCATACTTTTTAAAGCATGGAAAAGAACGTTGTATTACAAAGACTTACAACGCATTCACTCCTAACATGTGGATAGTTATTACCGACAGGTATTAATATATAATCCAGCGAGGAGTAGTCAATCGATTCGGTTTTTCCAGTGTAGTATTGCATTCTTTTTTAAGAAAATTATATGAGACAGCTAAAGATTACAACGACATTTACTAACCGTGAAAGTGCTTCTATAGACAAGTATTTACAGGAACTTGCCAAGGAAGAACTAATTACTGTTGAGGAAGAAGTTGAATTAGCACGACGAATTAAAAAAGGGGACCACGATGCTTTGGAAAAATTAACCAAAGCTAACTTACGTTTTGTAGTATCGGTGGCAAAACAATACCAAAATCAGGGATTGAGCTTACCTGATCTGATAAACGAAGGAAACCTTGGGTTGCTTAAAGCAGGTAAGAAGTTTGATGAAACACGTGGTTTTAAGTTTATTTCTTATGCAGTGTGGTGGATTCGGCAATCAATTATTCAGGCAATTGCAGAACAATCACGTATTATACGCTTGCCATTAAACCAGGTAGGTTCGTTGCATAAAATTAACAGGGCAATCGCAAAATTTGAGCATCAACATGAACGGAAGCCATCAACGGAAGAATTAGCAGAAAGACTTGGCTTACCTGCCGACAAAGTTGCCCATTCTCTCCGAGTATCAAGAAGACATGTTTCAGTTAACGCCCCATTCGTGTATGGCGAAGACAAGAGTCTTTTGGATGTTTTGGTAAATAAAGATTCACCAAACGCCGACCGCGCACTTATGATGGAATCACTAAAAAAAGAAATAAACCGTGCATTAGCAACATTGGTAGAGCGAGAGAACGACATTATCAGACTATTTTTTGGTATAGGTTGTCGGGAAATGACACTGGACGAAATCGGAGAACGATTTGGATTGACCCGAGAAAGGGTGCGACAGATAAAAGAAAAGGCGATCAGACGTTTGCAACAATCATCACGAAGTAAATTATTGAAAACATATTTGGAGTAATTATAAGTTAAACTTTCATCCAAATCCGACATAAAAAAAAGCGTCTACAAATAGACGCTTTTCGTTCACAAGAAATATAACTAACTGTCCTTTCAGACATTATTAATTATCCTCATCATACTCTTTTTCCGGGTCAAAAGTCCAGATATCATCAAAGTAGTAGGTAGAACTTCGGCCGGTGGTAATGTAACCTCTCGAACCAATTGCAAATCCTACGGCTTCTGTTCTTGTTGTACCTTCAAAAGATGTTTTTTCGGACCACAAATCCAGTTGCGGATCGTATTCCCAGATATTACTTATCATCGATCCGGTACTTCCGGTTGCCAGGTATCCTAATCCGTTAACAGAGAATCCAACTCCATTTATTCGGGCGATTGAAATATACTCATCGTCATAGCTTAAGTCATCATCATCGTCTGATATAGCACGTTTTTCCGTCCAGTATCCGGTTGAAGGATCGTATTCCCACAAATCATCTTCATATACGCCGTTGTCCAGGCCAGACATTACATAAGCTTTACTGCCAATTACAAAACACGCAGCATCGCGTCTTTTTGATCCGCCAATACTAATGATCTGCTCCCAAGAATCGTTTTCAGGCGAATAGGTATAAAAATCCTTCAGGTAATTTCCGTCGTAGCCACTGCCAATATAACCTTTGCCACTAACGGCAAAACCAACAGCACCATAACGTGCACTTCCCATAAAATCGGCTTTCTGTGTCCAGGTGTCGGTTGAAGGGTCGTATTCCCAAAAGTCATTTAACTCATCTTCGCCGTCGTAGCCCGTGCCAACGTAGCCTTTTCCATCAATGGTAAAAGCCACAGCTCCGTTTCTGGCGGCACCTGGAAA